>PKRI01000003.1:72500-87525 GCA_017577485.1 Bacillota bacterium
TCTTCGTCCAGGGGATGGGCCTCGTCGTCGCCCCGGCGCCGCTCCTCCAACTGCTGCTGGAACCGCTCCCGCTGGTCGTCGGGGTCGTTCAACTCGGAAAAGGCGTTGGCCAGCTCACTGCCTGCCACGATGGCCTCAAACCGGTAGGTCAGCAGCGGCTGGTCCGGCATCTTTTTGGCCAGCGGCGACATCGCCACGGGGTAGTCGTACAGGAACGTGGGCTGGACCAGTTCCGGCTGGATGTACTTGTCGATCAGCGCGTCGAAGACGGCGGCGGGTGTCGGCGGCTTGTCCATCTCCAGGTTGAGCCGGGCCGCCACGCGGCGCGCCCCGTCCTCGTCGGCGACCTCTTCATAGTCCACGCCGGCGGCTTCCCGCAGGGCGTCGGGCAGGCGCAGCCGGCGCCACGGCGGCGCCAGGTCCAGCATCCGGCCCTGATAGGAAACCCGCGTCCCGCCGGTGACGGCGCGGGCGGCTTCGGCCACCAGTTCCTCGGTCAGGGCCATCATGTCGGTGTAATCGGCGTAGGCCTGGTACAGTTCCAGCATGGTGAACTCGGGGTTGTGCCGCGTGGAGATGCCCTCGTTGCGGAAGACCCGGCCGATCTCGTAGACCCGCTCCAGGCCGCCCACGATCAGCCGTTTCAGGTGCAGTTCCAGGGCGATGCGCAGGTACAGGTCCATGTCCAGCGCGTTGTGGTGGGTGATGAAGGGGCGCGCGGCCGCTCCACCGTACACGGCCTGCAGCACCGGCGTCTCCACTTCGATGAAGCCGCGCTCGTCCAGGCAACGGCGGATCGTGGCGACGATGCGGCTGCGGGCCAGGGCCCGCCGGCGGCTGTCTTCGTTGACGATCAGGTCCACGTACCGCCGGCGGTAGCGCAGTTCCACGTCCTTGAGGCCGTACCACCGGGTGGGCAGGGGCCGCAGCGACTTGGCCAGCAGCGTCCACTGGGTCACCTGGACGCTGATCTCACCCTTGCGGGTGCGCATCACCCGGCCCCGGACACCCACGATGTCGCCCAGGTCCAGCTCGCCGAAAGCCTCATAGCTTTCGGCCCCCAGGTCGTCGAAGCGGGCGTAAAGCTGGATGCGGCCCGATCGGTCCTGCAGGTCGGCGAAGGCGGCCTTGCCGTGGGAGCGCATGCCCATCAGCCGGCCGGCGACCCGGACCTCGGTCCCCTCCAGCCTTTCGAAGCCGTCAACGATCTCGGCCGCCGTGTGGGTGCGCTCATAGCGCTGCCCGAAGGGATCGATGCCCCGCTCCCGCCAGCGATCCAGCTTTCGGCGGCGGACGGCGATCAGGTCCTGGACTTCCTGGACTTCGTCCTGGCTGACTTCTTCCCGGCTCAACGGTCCCGCCCCGCTCACCGGCCGCCGGCCTGGGGCTGCCGCACTTCCAGGATCTCCAGCACCCGGCGGCTGCCGCTGGGGGTCTGCACCTCAACGCGGTCGCCGGCGCGGCGCCGGTACAGGGCCTGGCCCACCGGCGACTGGTAGGAGATGCGCCCGCTGGGCGGGTCGCCCTCGTGGGAACCGACGATGACGTAGGTGGACACGGTGCCGGTGTCCTCGTCGCGGACCGTCACCGTCGACCCCAGGTTGACCACCTCGGGGTCAAGTTCCTCGCTGGTCACGATGCGGGCGTTGCGCAGCATCTGCTCGATGCGCAGGATCTGGCCTTCCACGAAGGCCTGCTCGTTCTTGGCATCGTCGTACTCGGAATTCTCCGAAAGGTCGCCGAAGTCCCGGGCAGCCTTGATGCGCTCGGCGATCTCCTTGCGCTTCACGGTCTTGAGGTGATTCAGCTCGCTTTCCAGCTTCGCCAGGCCTTCCGGCGTAAGCAGCACCTCGTCCGCCATAGCCATCCGCTCCTCGTTCTCCGCCGGCGCGGCGGCCGGCGCCGCCGCTCCGCGCCGGCGCGGCGGGCTGCACAGGCGGCCTACCCGATCTGCAGGCGCTCGCGCCCCGGCGAGGCCGCCTGCCGCTTCTCCTGGGCCCGCCGCTTGACCGCTTCAATCTCCTGGTCGGTGAGGCCGCGCTCGAAGCTGCGCAGGCCCGCCACCTTGAAGCCATGTTTACGAGCCAGGGCGCTGATCTCGTCGATGCGCTCCACGGTCAGATCGCGCCCCAGCGTGTAGTCCTCGTAGCGCTCTTCCAGCGCCAGGATCATGGTTTCGGCCATGCAGGCCATGCAGGTCCTGGGCGGGAAGCCGAAGTCGAAGTTGAACTCCACGGGCCCCGGCACTTCCACCACGCCGCCCTCCAGGACCAGCACGTCGTCGCGCTGCTCCGCCACCTGGCGGGAGACGTCGCGGGGACGGGCCACGTCGCAGACCACGGCCCCCACCTTCAAATGATGGGGCTGGATCAGCGCCTCCACCGCGCTGGACACGGCCACGATCACGTCGGCCCGCGGCAGGGCGGCATCCAGGTCGGTGCTGACGTCGGCCACCAGGCCCGTCTCTTCCCGCAGCCGGGCGGCCAGCGCTTCCAGGCGGGGCTGGCTGCGGCCGATCAGCGTCAGGTGCCGCACGTCCCGGGCCAGGATCCGCGCGCAGGCCTGGCCGATGGACCCCGTGGCGCCCAGCACGGCGAACTCGGCCGTCTTGATGTCGTGGCCCATGATCCGGGCGCCCAGCAGCGCGCTCTCCAGCGCCGTGGCCACCGTGTAGGCGTTTCCGGTGGTGACGGCCGCGTCCAGCGCTTTGGCGATGGTGATGCCGGCGTCGCCCACCACCGAGGTGAAGGCGCCCAGGCCGATAATCTTCGCGCCCAACCGCTCGGCCATGCGGCCGGCGGCGATGATCTTCTTCAACACCAGGTCTTCGGGCAGCGTCACCATCTGCCGCGACGACAGCGGGCAGGCCACGAACCAGCCCTCGGCGGAGTTGTAGTCGGACTGGATGCCGGTGATGTGGGACGCCTTCACCGGCGGCGCCCAGCGGGTTGCAAACTCGAGCCAGCTTTCGGGCAGGTGTCGCGTGAAGCCGAACTTGCGGGCGACGTCGCGAATCTCCAGCGGATGGATAATGAAGCCGAATTGCCCTGGCATGGTGTCCCCCCGCCTGGCAGCATCGCAGAAAGTATATCACCGCAGCCGCTCGATGCGGGGTCTGAAATCGAGACGGTCCAGCCACCGCTCGTAGTCGGCCGGGGTCAGATCCTCGGGCCGCCGCCCCGACGCCGCCACCAGCACCGCCTCCATGATGTTGGTGCCGAAGGACCGGCCTTCCAGTTCGGGGGTGGTGGTGATCAGGGTGGCGACGCCCCGCTCCCGCATCAGTTCCAGGTCGTCGCGGGTCACGGTGTTGGTGATGACGATCTTGCCGTCCAGCCGCTCCGGCATGTAGCGCCGGATGAAGTGGAAATCGCCGGTGACGATGTGGGCCTCGTGGAAGTAGCGGCTGTGGCGGGGGGTATTGATCTCCTGCTTCTTGCCCGTGGGGTAGAGCATGTGGATGGGGAGGCGGCAGGCGATGGGGCCGATGACGCGGGCCGCGTAGTCCAGGGCCCGCAGCGAGCGCAGCGGGATCGGCAGGCCCAGGATGAACATCAGGTCGCCCAGGACCAGGTCGCACCCCGACCGGGCCAGTTCCTCGGCCATGCCGAAGCGGTCCACCGCCGAGACCATCAGCACCTTCTTGCCGGCGAAGTCCACCACACCGTTCTCCCGCAGGTAGCGGATGACGCGGCGCTCCAGCGTGTTCTTCAGGCCGCTTCCATCCACGATGGGCGTCTTCGTCGCGGCCCGGGCGATGCGCAGCGCGTCCCGCAGCACGTACCGCCGCTGGCCCGCCACCACGTAGAGGTCAAGGCCGCCCATGCCGAAAGCGTCCACCTTGCCGTCCAGTTCGCGGATGAGCGCGATGGCGCGGTCGATGTCGCCGTCGGTGCCCCGGCGCTCGATGATGAACGGCCGGCCCAGCAATTCGATCTCGACGCGGTGGTCACGGCGGGATGAGCCGATGCTGACGCCGACGATGTGAACTGGACGGACCTGGGACATACCGCCACCTCCGGGCATGCTTGATTCGGATTTCCCGGGGCCTTTCCCTGTGTCCTCGCAGGGACCGGCACCGCCCCCGGCCAAAGGAGCCACAGGAATTCCTGGAAGGAGTGGATGCCCATGCGCATCACCTACCTGGGCCATGCGTCCTTCTACGTGGAGGGCGGCGGCGTCCGCGTGGCCGTCGATCCGTGGCTGACCGGCAATCCCAGGGCCGCCGTGAAGGCCGAGGATCTCAAGGTCGACTACATCGTGCTGACCCACGCCCACGACGACCACAAGGGCGACGTGATCCCCATCGCCCGGGCCAACGACGCCACCGTCATCACCACCAACGAGATCGCCGTCTGGCTGCAGGAGCAGGGCGTCAAGGCCCACGGCATGCACCTGGGCGGCAAGACCCCGCTGGGCGACGGTTACGCCCGGTGCTTCCCGGCCTTCCACGGGTCCGGCATCGCCGGCGGGCACGCGGCCGGCTACGTGCTGCGCCTGGGCGGCAAGACCTTCTACCACGCCGGCGACACCTGCCTGTTCAGCGACATGAAACTGCTGAACGGCATCGTCGACACGGTGGACGTGGCGGCGCTGCCCATCGGCGACAACTACACCATGGGGCCCGAGGACGCCGCGGTGGCCGCTCAGTGGATCAACCCGCGCATCGTGATCCCCATGCACTACAACACGTTCCCGCTGATCGAGGTGGACGCCGGGGCCTTCAAGCGGCGGGTGGAGAGCGAATCCGGCATCAGGGTGGAAATCCTGGAACCCGGCCAGTCCCTGCATGTTTGAGACCACCCACGCCCTGGCCGGCGCGGCCCTGGGATCCCTGGCCGGGGGGCCGGTGAGCGCTTTCGCCGTGGGCCTGGCGTCCCACGCGGTGCTGGACGCCATCCCCCACTGGGACTACCGAACGGTACCGGCGGCGGTGGTGGACGTGCTGGTGGGGGCGGTGGCGGTGGGTGCCGCGGCCGCCCAGGCTGCCGACCCGGCCCCGGTGATCGCCGGCGCCGTGGGGGCCGTGCTGCCCGACGTGGAGGTGGCCCTGAAGGCGCTGGGGCGCTGGCCCTGGCGCCTCTTCTACCCGTCCCACACCGGGCGGCTGCCGCACCCGGCGGCGCCGCTGCCGTGGGGAGTGCTGACCCAGTTAGCCGTTGCCGCTGCGGCCCTGCTGGCCCTGTGACCCGCCGCCAGCGGCCGGAGCCGCAGGTGGCCGGAAAGGTGGCGATGCGGTGCCGTGTACCGCCATGAACTGAAGCTGTCCATCAACGCGCTGGACAGGGCGGTGCTCTCGAGCCGGCTCAGCAAGGTCCTTCCCCGGGACCCGCATTCGGGGCCCGGCGGGACCTACACGGTCCGCAGCATCTATTTCGACGACGACAGGGACACGGCGCTGCTGCAAAAGCTCACCGGCCAGCTTTACCGGGAAAAGTTCCGCCTCCGCACGTACGGCAGGGACAGCGGGGTCATTTACCTGGAGAGGAAGATCAAGCGCGGGAACCTCGGCTGCAAGGAGAAGGCGAGGCTTTAACCAGCGATTCCTCAGGGCGGCCGGGTTTGATGTCGACATTTCCGGAACCGCGGTGGTCACCGGCGGGCGCAACGCGGCCCCCCTGGACGGGAGCGCCATGAGCCTGCCTGACTTTGTGGAGCGCCGCATCGAAAACGTGAGAGAACAGTTGGCCGGCAAGATCCCCTCGGCCATCCCGGAGGACGCCCCCGCATCGCGAGGACCGGGCGGCTTGCCGGGTGATGGCCGGGCGCCCGCTCCGGAAGCGTCACCCCAGGGGACGACCCCGCCGGCGCTGGATGCCGGCGAGGCCGATCCTGCCGAGTCTTACCATGCCCTGGGCGGCGCGCTGGCCGTCCTCGCCGGCGCCATCACCCTGGTGGCCCGGCGGCGGAGCAAGTGGACCATCTGAACGCAGCTGGTCAGCGCACCCAGCGGTCTTCTTCTTCGATGATGGCGCCGGCCTCCAGGACCGACTCAGTGGCGTAGATGGGCGCCCGGGCCCGCACGGCCAGGGCGATGGCGTCGCTGGAACGGGCGTCGATCTCCATGATGCCCCGCTCGGTCTCCAGATCCAGCTGCCCGATGTAGGTGTCGTTGCGCAGGTCGTGGATCACCACCCGGTGCACCCGGGCCTGGAGCCGCTGGATGATGGCCATGGCCAGGTCGTGGGTAAGCGGTCGCGAAGGCGTCATACCCTCCAGCGGCAGGGCGATCGCCGTGGCCTCGGCGGGACCGATGGCGATGACGAGGACGCGCTTGCCGTCTTTCTCCTTGAGCACGACCACGTTGCCACCGTCTTCGCCGACGGTGCCCACGCTGACGACCTTCATCTCGATCACGGCCCTGCCTCCCCTCCCTGACGAAAAACCGCCCGGCCGGCGGCGGGCGAAGGACTGCGTTTGAGCGGTTGCCGCGGGCCGGTGGGGCGCTGCAGCCCCGGCCTGCGTGTTTCTCCGCTATTCGTGGACCGGCAAGACCATTCCTGCCGGTAAAAGTTGCGGGTGGGTCCCACCGTCAGCATATGCCGGCGGCGGCCCGTTCGTAGATGATGCGGATACCCTGCAGCGTCAGCAGGGGGTCCACCTCGTCGACGGCCGCAGCCTCACGGGCCAGCAGCGGCGCCAGCCCGCCCGTGGCCACCGCCGGCGCCCGGGGATCGCCCAGCGCCGCCCGGATCCGGTGGATCATCCCGTCCACCATGGCAGCCAACCCGAAGACGGTGCCCGACTGCATGTTGGTGACCGTGTTGCGCCCGATGGGCGACGGGGGCCGTACCAGGTCGATGCGGGGCAGCGCAGCCGCCCGCTGGAACAGGGCCTCCAGGGACACCAGCACCCCCGGCGCGATGGCGCCGCCGATGAAGGCCCCGTCGGCCGAGATCACGTCGAAGTTGGTGGCCGTACCGAAGTCCACCACGATGGCGGCGCGGCGGTAGCGCTCCCAGGCCGCCACGGCGTTGGCGATGCGGTCGGCGCCCACCTGGCCCGGCTCGTCCACATCCAGACGCAGGCCGCCGGTCTGGTCGGGCCCCACGAACAGCACCGGGCAGTTCAGGTGGCGGGCGGCCAGCTCGCTGAAAACCGCCCGCAGCGGCGGCACCACCGTGGCCACCGCCAGGCCCGTGACGGCCGCCAGGGACTGGCCCGACACGCGGAAGAGACCGTCCAGCAGCACGGCGTACTCGTCGGCCGTCCGCTGCCGGTCGGTCCGGACCCGCCAGTGGCACGCCAGGTGCTGCCCGTCGAAGAGGCCCCACGTGATGTTGGTGTTGCCCACGTCGGCTGCCAGCAGCACGGTGCCTCCTCCTCCCGCGGGGGCCCGGTTCAGGGCACCCCGGTTGATGCGGGCCGGCCGCGCGGCTTGTCAGTGCCCGGTGCCCGGAACCCCGTCTTCGCCGCCGGTGCCCTCACAGCCGGCCACATCGGCCCAGGCGGGGATGCCGCCGGCGGGTCGGGCCGTCATCACCGCCCGGGCGATGGCCCGCCCCACCACGTCGGCGGCGGCGATGCCCAGCAGCGTCAGGTCCGCCGGCCGCCGGCCGGTGGCCACGGCGAAGATGGTGTCGCCGTCGAACTGGGTGTGGACCGGGCGGATGGCCCGGGCCATGCCCACGTGGGCCATCTCGGCCAGGCGGCGAGCCCCGGCCCCGTCCAGGACCGCGTCGGTGGCCACCACGGCGATGGTGGTGTTGTGGGGCGGCACCGCACCGGCACGGCCCGGCAGGGCGCCGGACAGCAGCACCTCCGCGGTGTCCACCGGGGCGCCGGTGTGCGGGTCCCTGGCTCCGGCCAGGCGGCGGCCGGTGTCGGGATCGTAGACGTCGCCCAGGCAGTTGACCACGGCCACGGCCCCTACCGTGACGCCGCCGGGCAGGCGGCGGCTGGCGCTGCCCACGCCGCCCCGCATGGCGCCCGCCATGCCGAAGACCTTGCCCACCGTGGCGCCCAGGCCGGCGCCGACGCTGCCCTCGGCGGGCCCTCCCCCGCCTTCGGCGGCCGCCCGGCAGGCCTCAAAGCCCATGGCGGCGTCGGGCCGCACGTCGGAGCGGCCCACGCCCAGGTCGAAGATGACCGCCGCCGGCACGATGGGCACCCGGGCGATGCCGGTGTCGTAACCGCGCCCCTGGGCCTCCAGCCAGCGCATCACGCCGGCGGCGGCGTCGAGGCCGAAGGCGCTGCCGCCGGTCAGCAGCACCGCGTCCACGCGGCCCACCAGGCGCCCGGGCACCAGCAGGTCCGTTTCCCGGGTCCCGGGAGCGCCGCCGCGGACGTCCACGGCGCCCACGGCAGGCTCATCCAGCAGGACCACGGTGCAGCCCGTCAGGGCCTCGGGGTCGCCGGCGTGGCCGAGCCGTACGCCGGGCACATCGGTGATCACGGCGCCTCCTCCCCACCGGCACCCGGCCCCGCTCCGGGGCCGATCCCTGGCTCAGGCGCCGCCCACTCGGGCCCGGCCACCCGCCGCAGCTCCTGGTCCCGCAGGCCCTCCAGCAGCGGGGCCAGCGGCTGCCCGCCCGGCAGGGCGGCGTCGGGAGCCAGGTCCAGCAGCGGGCGCAGCGCGAAAGCCCGCTCGGTCAGCCGGGGGTGGGGAATCTCCAGGTGGGCGCTGCGCAGGGTGAGGTCACCGTAAAGCAGGATGTCCACGTCCAGGGGACGGGGCCCCCAGCGCACGCCAGGCATTCGCCCCGCCGCCGCCTCGGCCTGCTTGCACGCGACCAGCAGGCGCGAAGGGAACAGGGTGGTTTCCACCGCCGCCACGGCGTTGAGAAAGGGAGGCTGGTCCTCGAGGCCCACGGGAGCCGTTTCGTACAGCGGCGACACGGCCGCAAGGCGCAGGCCCGGCCCGCTGCCCAGGCGGCGCAGGGCCTGCCGGAGCAGGGCCCGGCGGTCGCCCAGGTTGGAGCCCAGGCCCAGGTAGGCCGTCACCACGCGGCGGCGGGTGCGGGTCACGACGACGTCGTCGAAGGTGCCCTCTAGCGGCGCCTCGGGCTTGTGGACGGCCACCTCCACCCGCAGCAGCGGCGGGAACTCCTCCAGCAGCGCCGCGGCCAGCCGGTCGGCCAGGGTTTCCAGCAGGTTGACGGGTTCGCCCTCCAGGTGGGCCGCCGCCAGGCGCTCCACCCGGGCGTAGTCCACGGCCCGCGCGAGGTCGTCGCCCAGCGTTCCCGGCTCGTACACCAGGCGCAGGTCCACGCGGAAGGCTTGTCCCCGGCGGCGTTCCTCGGGAAAGACGCCGTGGCGGCCCCGGTAGGTGAGCCCGCGCAGTTCGATGGTGTAGACGTCGTCACTCAGCAACGGCTTCCCCCTCAGCGGCCCGCGGCTCGGCGGCCCCGCAGCCTCACCTGCCGCAGGGATCACCGGCCCCAGGCAGGCCGCAGCAGCACCCGGCGTTCCACCAGCCAGTGGTCCAGGCGCCAGCCGGCCTCGCCGGCCGCAGCCGTAAACAGCCCGTCCCCGGCCAGCCGCGCGTGCACGTTGGCCTCTACGCCGCCGCTCCAGCCCGGGTCCACTTCATAGCGGGAATCCCCGCCGTCCCCGCCGGTCAGGATCAGCACCCGCCCCTGGGGCCGTCCCGGGTTCAGCGCCACGTACACCCAGCCGTCCGTCGACGCCCCCACCACCTCGGCGGTGATGACCGGCTCGCGGCGGGTGATCTCCCAGGAGGACACGGGCGCGGCGTCGCGGTCGTAGGACCGGACCATCCGGGTGAACAGGCTGGGCCCGGCCGCTTCCACGTACAGGCGCCCGTCCAGGCCGACGGCGAAGCTGTTGGCCGGGGCCGGGAGCAGTGCTTCTTCATCGACCACCGCGCCCCCTTCGCGGAGGCTGGCGGCCGACAACTGGGCGAACTTGCTCCCGGCGCCGTCGGTCTGGGTGACGCGGCGGGCCAGCAGGGCGTCGCTGAGGTAGGCGTGGGTCAGGTACAGCAGGCCGCCCTCGTCAACGGCGATGCGCTCCAGCAGGAACACGGCGTCGCCGGCCGGGTCCTCGCGGGGCGCGGCGGGCGAGATGTCGACGACATCGACCCGGCTGCCGTCGGGATCCAGCACCAGTACCCGGGGCGCTGCGGCGTCCGCCGCATAGTACCGGCCGTCGGGACCCACGGCCACATCGTTGATCCAGGGCGCCGCAGCGTCACCGGCGGCGGGGACGACGCCGGCGGGCCCACCGGCGGCGTGGGCCGCCTCGCCGCCCGCGCCGGCCGCGACCCGGAGAGCCAGGTGATCCAGCGGCCGGCCCTGGCGGTCCACCACCAGCAGCCGGCCGTTGAAGGTGTCGGCCACCACCACCCGGTCCCCAGCCACGGCAAAACTGCGGGGCCCGAAAGCGCGGCCGCCCGCCTCCACGCGTCCCACCTGCCCGGGACCGTCGCCCCAGGGCAGGGTGAAGGACGACGCCCGCCGCACCTCCACCACGGTCTCCACGTCATAGGCCGCCCAAAGGGCCAGCAGGGCCGCCGCCAGCAGCGCGGCCGCCACGGTCAGCGGGCTGCGCAGGTGCAGTACGGGCATGGCCGGGCCTCCCTGCGGCCGCCTCTGCCGGCGGCCGCAAGAAGCCTATGCGGCCGGCGGCGGCTTCAGGACCGTCCTGCAGGCCCGGCCGCCAGTTCCTGGGCCTTCTCCCGGATCAGCCGCTCCAGGGTTTCGGGCTCGTTGAGGCTGGGGTCCTCCAGGACCGCCTCGAGCAGTGCGTTGAGGATGCGGCCCACCAGGGGTCCAGGCGGGATGCCCAGCACCCGCATCACGTCGTGGCCGTCCACCTTGAGGTCCTTGAGGCCGAAGGCCGCGTCCTCGGCCAGCACCTGCTCGATGCGCCGGAGCAGCAGCCGCGTGCCCCGCGACAGTTCCGAACGCTTGGTGCCGGAGGCCTTGCGGTCGGCGATGCGCAGGGCGATGAGGTCGTCCAGGTGTTCCAGGCCGATGCGCCGGATCAGCCTCCGCACCGCCGCGTCGCTCATGTCGGGGTAATGGTGGAGCGCCAGGTGGTGGCGGATCAGGTGCACCACCTTCTCGCGGGTGGCGTTGTCGAAGCGCAGCCGCCGCAGGATGGCGTCGGCCATCTGCGCCCCCACCACCTCATGGTGGTAAAAGTGGCGGCTGCCGTCGGGGTCCACGGTCAGGCAGCGGGGCTTGGCCACGTCGTGCAGCAGCGCCGCCAGCCGCAGGACCAGGTCCGGCCTGGCGTGCTGGCAGGCCAGCACGTTGTGCTCCCATACGGTGAAGGCGTGGTGGACGTTTTGGGCCACGCCCACGCCCTCCAGCAGTTCGGGCAGGAAGCGTTCCAGCAGCCCCGTTTCCCGCAGGGTCTCCAGGGCCGGCGCCGGCCTGGGCGCCAGCAGGATCTTGCTGAACTCGTCGCGGATGCGCTCGGCCGACACGTGGCCCAGCAGCGCCGCGTGCTCCCGGATCGCCTCCAGGACTTCCGGCTCGATGCGGAACTCCAGCTGGGCGGCGAACCGGACCGCCCGCAACATGCGCAGGGCATCCTCCTGGAAGCGGGCGCCGGGGTCGCCCACGGTGCGGATCACGCCGGCTTCCAGGTCGCGGAGGCCGCCGAAGGGGTCGTGCAGCCGGCCGCGGTGGTCAAGGGCCATGGCGTTGATGGTGAAGTCGCGCCGGGCCAGGTCCAGTTCCAGGCGGCCGGTGAACTCCACCCAGTCCGGGCGCCGCCGGTCGCTGTAGGTGCCCTCGGTTCGGAAGGTGGTGACCTCCACCGGCCGCCGGCCCACCAGCACGGTGACGGTGCCGTGGGCGATGCCCGTGGGCCGGGTGCGGTCAAAGAGAGCCTGAACCCGCTCGGGGCGGGCGTCGGTAGCCACGTCCCAGTCCGACGGCGGGCGGCCCAGCAGCAGGTCCCGGACGCAGCCGCCCACCAGGCAGGCCTGATGCCCGGCCCGGGCCAGGCCCAGCAGGACCCGGCGCACGCCGGAAGGGATCAGCCGGTCGGTGACGGTCGGGAAAGAAAGCAGCGCGGCCCGCAGGCCGATGGGCCGGACCCGCCGCCGCTCGCCGCCGGGGAGAGGCAGCCGTCTGGCCTTCATGGCGCCGATCAGGAAACCCTTTCTGCTTCTTCTGCTTCGGCCTCGCCGGACGCTCCGGAAGCGCCGCCGGCGGCGGCCTCGACCACCGCGCCGCCCCCGTCGGAGGAGACGCCCTCGCGGGGCTGGACCTCCCCGTCAGCTGAGGCGGCGCTGTTCTGCCCGGGCCCGGCGCCTTCTGCGGCGCTCTCGCCCTCTTCCCCGGCGGCCGGCTTGAGGCCCAGCAACTGGTCCAGTTCCTCGGCGTCGATGGTTTCCTTCTCCAGCAGCGTCTGGGCGATCAGGTCAAGCTTGTCGCGGTTCTCCATCAGGATCCGCTTGGCCCGCTCGTAGCACTCCGAAACCGTCTGGTTGATCTCCTCGTCGATCAACGACGCGATCTTCTCGCTGTAGTTGCGGTTGCGGGCGATGTCGCGGCCCAGGAACGGCGCGTCCACCTTGTCGCCGAAGGTGCGCGGCGCCAGTTCCTCGCTCATGCCGAACTCGGTGACCATGCGGCGGACCATGCTGGTCACCTTTTCCAGGTCGTCGTGGGCACCGGTGCTGGGCTCGCCGAAGACCAGTTCCTCCGCGGCCCGGCCCGCCAGCGCCATGGTGACGCGGTCCACGATCTCGCTGCGGGTCACCAGGTAGCGGTCCTCGATGGGCAGCTGCAGCACATAACCCAGGGCGCCGCCCCGCGGGATGATGGAGATCTTGTGGACCGGGTCCAGGTTGGGCAGCAGGCGGCCCACCAGGGCGTGCCCGGCCTCGTGGTAGGCGACCCGCTGCTTCTCCTTCTCGCTCATCACCCGGACCTTCTTCTCGGGCCCGCCGGCGATGATGCGGTCGATGGCCTCTTCCAGGTCGGCCATGGAGATCTTCTGCTTGCGCTTGCGGGCCGCCAGCAGCGCCGCCTCGTTGACCAGGTTCTCCAGGTCGGCGCCGGTGAACCCCGGCGTGCGGCGCGCCAGCACGTTCAGGTCCACGTCGTCGTCCAGCGGCTTGTTGCGGGTGTGGACCTTGAGGATGGCCTCCCGGGCCCGCACGTCGGGCCGGTCGATGACGATCTGCCGGTCGAAGCGTCCCGGCCTCAGCAGCGCCGGGTCCAGCACGTCGGGCCGGTTGGTGGCGGCCATGACGATGATGCCCTCGTTGGTGCCGAAGCCGTCCATCTCCACCAGCAGCTGGTTCAGGGTCTGCTCGCGCTCGTCGTGGCCGCCGCCGTACCCGGCGCCGCGCTGGCGGCCCACGGCGTCGATCTCGTCGATGAACACGATGGCCGGCGCATTGCGCTTGGCCTGCTCGAACAGGTCGCGCACCCGCGAGGCGCCGACGCCCACGAACATCTCCACGAAATCGGAACCCGAGATGTAATAGAAGGGAACGCCGGCCTCGCCGGCCACGGCCCGGGCCAGGTACGTCTTGCCGGTGCCCGGCGGCCCGTAGAGCAGCACGCCCTTGGGGATGCGGGCGCCCAATTCCAGGTAGCGCTTGGGGTGCTTGAGGAAGTCGACGATCTCCTGCAGTTCCTCCTTGACTTCCTCGTAGCCCGCCACGTCATCGAAGGTGATGCGCTTCTTGTCGTCGGGCTGGTGCAGGCGGGCCCGGCTCTTGCCGAACTGCATGACCCGGTTGCCGCCGCCCTGGGTCTGCTGCATGAGGAAGAAGAACACGCCCACCACCAGCAGCACCGGCAGCAGCGTCGACAGCAGGCTGACCCAGACCGACGTCTGCGGCGGCTCCTGGAAGTTCACCTGGACGTTGTTGGCCCGCAGGTACTCGGCCAGTTCGTTGGTGTCGGGCGGCACGATGGTCTGGAAGGTGGTGCCGTCGGCCAGGCGGCCCACCGCCCGGGTCTCGATGATGGTCACCGAATCCACCTGGCCGGCTTCCACCCGCTCCAGGAACTCGCTGTAGGTCAGTTCCTGGGGCCGGTCCCCCTGGTGGGAGAACATCGTTGCCAGCCACAGGATGACCAGCAGGACGATGATGTAAAACCCAAAATTTCTGAAGACCCGGTTGAATCTCACTGCTACCAAGGCCTCCCGGCCGCGCAGACTAACCCATTCTATCGTTCACCCTCAGCCTACCGCAACACCCCGGGTTCCGCCTCTGTCAGGAACAGGTGCAGCAGCCGCCGGCTGCCGCCGGTGACCCGGAAGTCGTGGGCCACGGCCACGCCGGGCACCCAGAGGATGGTGTCCCCCAGGGTGACCAGCGGCACGCGCCCCCGCAGGTCCCTGGGCACCCGGCGGTCCACGAACAGGTCCTGCAGCTTGCGGGATCCGGGTGCGCCCAGCGGGCGCATGCGGTCGCCCGGCCGCCACGCCCGCACCCACAATGCGGCCGGCGATCCCATCTTCTCATAATCCAGGTAAGCGTGCCCCGGGCGGCGCAGATCGCCGGGGGCCGCCGCGCCGCCCTCCAGCACCTCGGCGCCGATGCCGCCCCAGGGTTGTTCCCAGTCGATGCGCCCCGGCACAGGCAGCGGCCGGGGTTCGGGGCCGGGGGCGCCGCCGGCGGCCGGTTCCGCGCTGCTGCCTGCCGGACCCGCGCCGCTGCCTGCCGCGCCCGTGCGCGTCGCCGCGCGCGGCGCCGCGGGCCGGAACAGCAGCCGCCCCTGCTGGTGGGCCGCGCGGACGCCTCCCGGCAGGTCCACCGCCCCGGAGGTCCGGTCCAGCAGCGCTTCCACCGCCTCCACGTGCCGCAGGCCCAGCGCGCGGCCGCCCGCGGCGCGGTCGGGTTCACCGCCGGCGCCGGCAGCCTCGGGAACACCGGCGTCACCGGCGGCTTCCCCCGGCCCGGCCGCCGCCTGCCAGTACGCCCGCCGGATGGCGCGGCGCCGGAGCGGCACCGGCGCCTCCCGCAGCGCGGCGGCATCCAGCCAGATGCCGCCCGGCAGGTGCAGCCGCGCCTCCCGGAACAGCCGTGCCGCCCGTTCCTCCAGGTAATCAACCTCGGCGGCGGCCAGTTGGGAGAGCCGCCACA
>PKRI01000040.1 GCA_017577485.1 Bacillota bacterium
CTGGAACTGGGCCATCGTATCTCCTCCTCCGGGTGTGTTGGTGGCTACCTCAACCCGTTCGGAGGGACGGTGGCCTATCCTGTTTGCTCCCAGGCCACCTCACTTTTACACAGCGTATCGGACGCTACTCAGGACGATCGGGGGAACAGCCCGTTGATGCTGGCCGCCGCCAACAATGATCCGCGTATTGCATCTTTACTGCTTGAAGCCGGTGCAGATCCGTTTCTGCGGAATGCAGCCGGGGAAACTGCAGCGGATATTGCCGAGAACCTGGGCAATCAGGAAGTCCTTGCGGTGCTGCCGCGTCGTTGAGCGGTTCCCTGAGGAATCTGGGACTGACCGTTTACCCGTCTTGACGGCGGCGGAATCACCTCCCATACTTGGTTCTTGAATCACAACTGAATCAACATGCCTTTCATCGAGAGCGACCGAGGGACGGGCCCAATGACGTCGCGGCAACCGCCGGTCCGTGAGGCTGGGCCGGAATGGTGCCAACTCCCGCGGGTCTCCCGCCGGCCGAAAGGTCGAGGGAAGACGCCGAGAGATGAGAGGAGACCGTACGCGTCGTCACTGCGGCCTCTTCTCATTCGGGAGAAGAGGCCGCTTCGTTTTGACGGCCGCACGGCCACCGGGAAAGGAGCGGATCCATCATGCCGTACCGCTGCCGACGCCAATCCCCGGGGAGGACCCTGGTGAGCATGGGCTCGATGCCCGCGAAGCCCGGGGTACCCATGATGGCGAGGATGCGGGTGATGCCCGGCATGCCCGCCCTGCAGGCAAGGCCGGTGATGCGCCGAATGCGGCCGGTCTTCATGCCCGCCCTCCTGCTGGTGCTGCTGGCGTTGATCCTGGCCTCCTGCGGGGGCTCGTCCCCGCCCGCCGGGGGCGCCGCCGCCGGCACCGGTCAGAACGCGGCCGGGAGCGGCGAAGCCCTGCCCGAGGTCGTCCGCCTCGACTACGCCTACTACTCCCCCATCAGCCTGGTCCTGCGGGAACTGGGCTGGATGGAAGAAGCGTTCGCCCGGGACGGCGTCGAGGTCGAATGGGTGCTGAGCCTGGGCAGCAACAAGGCCAACGAGCACCTGGCCAGCCACACGGTGGACTTCGCCTCGACGGCGGGCAGCGCCGCCCTCATGGCCCGCGCCAACGGCGTGCCGCTGCAGACGGTCTTCATCTACGGCCAGCCGGAATGGACGGCGCTGGTAGCGGCCGCGGGGTCCGACATCGACGAGGTAGCTGACCTGCGCGGGCGGCGCATCGCCGCCACCCGCGGCACCGACCCCTACTTCTTCCTGCTGCGCTCCCTGGACGCCGCCGGCCTCAGCCAGGATGACGTGGAGATCGTCCACCTGCAGCACCCCGACGGCATGACCGCCCTGACCGCCGGGCAGGTGGACGCCTGGGCGGGGCTCGATCCCCACATGGCCCAGGCCGAACTGGACGCCGGGGCGCGCCTGTTCTACCGGCGCCATGCGTGGAATACCTACGGGTTCCTGAATGTGCTGGAATCCTACGCCCAGCAGTATCCCCACGTGGTTGAGCGCGTGCTGCGGGTCTACGAGCGCGGCCGCCGCTGGGTGCTGGAGCATCCCGAGGACACCATCCGCATCCTCAGCGAGGCCTCGGGGGTGACCCCCGAGGTGGCCCGGCGGGTGCTGGAGGAGCGCTATGCTTTCCCCTCGCCGGTCCCGGGTGAGGAGCAGGAGGAAGCGCTGCGCGGCATCCTGTCCATCCTGCGCAAGGAGGAACTGGTGCCCGCCGACGTGGACCTGGAGGAGACCCTGGCCGGCCTGCTGGAGCCGTCCTTCGCGCAGCGCGCCCTCCAGGACCTGGAGGCTGAGGCGCAGTGAGGCCGGACCGGCGAGCCGGAGGCACCCTGGCGCTCTCCCTGCTGCTCCCTGCGCTGGTGCTGGTGTTGTGGTGGCTGGCCGTGCGGCTCCGCTGGGTGGAGCCCTACCAGCTGCCGCCGCCCCGCCGGGTCCTGACCACGCTGGTCACCCTGGCCGCCGGCGGGGATCTGGCCAGGCACATCGGCGCCACGGTGGCGCGGCTCCTGGCGGGCTTCGCCCTGGGTGCGCTGCCTGGGGTGGTCCTGGGGGTGGCCGCCGGCCTGGTACCCGCCCTGCGCCGGGCCCTTGACCCCACCATCCAGGCGCTGCGGGCCATCCCCTCGCTGGCCTGGGTGCCGCTGTTCTTGCTCTGGTTCGGCATCGGCGACCGGGCGCGCATCCTGCTCATCGCCCTGGGCGCCTTCCTGCCCGTTTACCTCAACGTCGTTGCCGGCGTCGAGAACGTCGACCGGAAACTGGTGGAGGTGGGCCGGGTCCACGGGCTGGGCCCGGCCCGCCTGGCCTGGCGGGTGATCCTGCCGGGCGCGCTGCCGTCGGTGCTCACCGGCCTGAGGTCCGGCCTGAGCCTGGCCTGGATGTTCGTGGTGGCGGCGGAGTTGATCGCCTCCAGCGAGGGCCTGGGCTTCCTGCTGGTGGACGGGCAGTACACCGCCCGGCCGGACCAGGTGGTGGTCAGCCTGCTGGCCTTCGGCCTGCTGGGGCGCCTCAGCGACGGGATCCTGCACGGCGTGGAGCGCAGCCTGCTGCGCTGGCGCGACGCCCTGGCCACCAGCCCGGGCGGCGGGGAGGGTTGAGCGTGAGCCGACGGGAAGCGTGCCGGGGAGCGTGGGTGCGGGTCCGCGACCTGACCGTGCGCCTCGGAGGGCAGTGCATCCTGCAGGAGCTCAGTTGCGACGTGGAGCCGGGGCAGGTGGTGGCGCTGGTGGGGCCCAGCGGCACCGGCAAGAGCACGCTGCTGCGGGCCCTGGCCGGCCTGGTGCCGGCCGCCGGCGGGCAGGTGGAACTGCGGGCCGCCGTCAGCGGCCGCCAGGCACGGGTGGCCGTCATGTTCCAGGAGCCGCGGCTGCTGCCCTGGCTGCGGGTGGCCGGCAACGTGGCCTTCGGCCTTACCGGCACCGCCCTGCCGGAGCCCGAGCGGGAGCGCCGCGTGCAGGAGGCGCTGGAGGCGGTGGGGCTGGCCGACCGGGCCCAGGCCTGGCCGCGGGAACTGTCGGGCGGCATGGCCCAGCGGGCCGCGCTGGCCCGGGCGCTGGTGCGCCGGCCGGACCTGCTGCTGCTGGACGAACCCTTCAGCGCCGTGGACGCGCTGACCCGCATGCACCTGCAGGACCACCTGCTGGCGGTGTGGGCCCGGCACGGTTTCAGCGCCGTGCTGGTCACCCACGACGTGGACGAGGCCGCGTACCTGGCCGACCGGATCTACGTGCTGGCCGGGTGCCCGGCGGCCGTCCGGCACCAGGTGACCGTGGACGTGCCCCGTCCCCGCGACCGCGGTGACCCGCGCCTGGCGGCGCTGCGGGCGCGGCTGCTGGCGCTGTTGGCCCAAGCCTACGACCGGCCGGCGGCGTCGGCCGCGGCGCCGGTCGGGGAGGCGAGGCCCTCGAGCCGGATTGGCGATGATCGACATGATGACCACATCCCCGCCGGCGCCGCTGTGCCCCCCTTCGGAACGCGGGTCGGGCGCGCGGGCCGTGCGGTCAGGAGGGAATCCCTGTGAGCGAGCCGCGGGATCCGTTCCGCCAGTACCAGATCGAAACCCTGGCGGTCCACGCCGGGCAGGCGCCCGACCCCGCCACCGGCGCCCGGGCGGTGCCCATCTACCAGTCCACGTCCTTTGTGTTCCACAACACCGACCACGCGGCGCAGCTGTTCAACCTGGACGAGCCGGGCAACATCTACACCCGCATCGGCAACCCGACCACCGAGGTCTTCGAGAAGCGCATGGCTTACCTGGAGGGCGGCGTGGCGGCGGTGGCCACCGCCAGCGGGCAGGCGGCCACCACCCTGGCCGTCACCAACATCACCCGGGCCGGCGAGGAAGTGGTGGCCGCTACCAGCCTTTACGGCGGCACGGTCAACCTGTTCGCCAACACCCTGCCCGACCTGGGCATCAAGGTCCACTTCGTGGACCCGTCGGATCCCGACAACTTCCGACGGGCCATCAACGAGCGCACGCGCTGCATCTACGCGGAGATCATCGGCAACCCCAAGCTGGACGTGCTGGACATCGAGGCCGTGGCCAGCATCGCCCACGAGCACGGCATCCCGCTGATCGTGGACAACACCTTCGCCACGCCCTACCTGTGCCGGCCGCTGGAGTGGGGGGCCGACATCGTGGTCCACTCGGCCACCAAGTGGATCGGCGGCCACGGCAACTCCATCGGCGGCGTCATCGTGGACGGCGGGCGCTTCGACTGGGGCAGCGGCAAGTTCCCCCGCCTGGTGGAGCCCGACCCCGGGTACCACGGCATCTCGTACTGGAACGACTTCGGCACCCTGGCCTACGTGACCAAGCTCCGCGTCCACCTGCTGCGGGACCTGGGCCCCTGCCTGAGCCCCTTCAACGCCTTCCTGCTGCTGCAGGGCCTGGAGACCCTGCACCTGCGCATGGAGCGCCACAGCCAGAACGCCCAGACCCTGGCCCAATGGCTGGCCCGGCACCCGGCCGTGGAGTGGGTGCGCTACCCGGGCCTGCCCGGCGACCCGTCCTATGAACTGGCGCAAAAGTACCTGCCGCGGGGCGCCGGCGGCATGGTCGTCTTCGGCATCCGCGGCGGGCTGGAGGCGGGCATGCGCCTGATCGACAACGTGGCGCTGTGGTCGCACCTGGCCAACGTGGGCGACGCCAAGTCGCTGATCATCCACCCGGCCACCACCACCCACCAGCAGTTGACGCCGGAGCAGCGGCTGGCCGCCGGCGTCACCGACGACCTGGTGCGGCTCTCGGTGGGCATCGAGGGCATTGACGACCTGAAGGCCGACCTGGACCGGGCGCTGGAGGCGGCCACGGGCCTGTCGGCGGGGGACGGGTCCGGCACGGCGGCCCGGGGCCGGCGCCTGGTGCTGAATTCCGAGGACGTCATCCGGCGGGTGTGCGCATCCAGCACGGTCCCCGTGGAGGATGACGGGGGCGCGGCTGGACAGGCGGGCCCGGCGGCCGCCCGCCCGCAGGTCATCGCGGTGGTGGGCCTGTCGACCAATCCCGGTCGTCCCAGTTACCGGGTGGCGCGCAAGCTGCAGCGCATGGGCTACAGGATCGTGCCGGTCAACCCGCGGGGCGGCGAGATCCTGGGCGAGCCGGTGTATGCCCGGCTGGAGGACATCCCGGGCCCCGTTGACGTGGCCGTGGTCTTCCGCGCCCCGGAGCACGCGCCGGAAGTGGCCCGCAGCGCCGTGGCCAAGGGTGTGCGCGTACTCTGGCTGCAGGAAGGCGTGGTCAGCGAGGAGGCGGCCGCCGTCGCGGCGGGGGCCGGCCTGGACGTGGTCATGAACCGGTGCATTTACAAGGAAACGCAGCGGCTGCGCGGGCACATGGCCACCTTCCGGCCGGCGTGAACGGCCGGGGCAATCCACCGGCTGCGGTACGCCTCGGCCCGTGCGCCGCGGCCCGCGCGGCCGCCCGCCGTCGCTCCGACCGGACCATCACGTCCGGGCGGGAACCACTGCCGCCGCGTCGATCTCAACCAGGCACTCGGGCCTGCTCAGGACTCCGCGGCTCGGGGCGCGACTTCCGCCCGCGGGGGACGGGTTTCGGGCAGCCGCAGCAGGAACGGCACTCCCGCCAGCGGCAGCAGGGCCAGGGCCTGCAGCACCGCGCCCAACCCGACCCGCTCACCCAGGGCTCCCAGGGGGGTCACCACCACCCCGGCCAGGCCGTGGATGAAGCCGATGATGACGCTGGCGGCCAGGGCCGGCCGGTGGGGCATCAGTTCCTGGGCATAGACGACACCCGCGGCGGTGGTGGCCGACAGCGCCGCCGCCGCCAGCGCCAGGAACACCGGCGCCCAGGCCGGGGGCGCGGCCAGGAAGGCCAGCACCGGCAGCGGCGCGGCGATCTGGGTCAGCAGGGTCACGCGCCGGCGGCCGGCGCGGTCGGAAAGGTAGCCGAAGAGCAGGGTAGCCGCGGCCGAGGCGACCAGGTAGAGGGTCAGCATCAGGTTGCCGAGGGCGGCGCCTTCGGGCCGGCCCGCGTAATACAGCGGCAGGAACACCTGCAGGGCGGCACCCGCCTGGACCCTGGGGAACAGTCCCGAGGCCAGCAGCGCCAGGTTGACCGCCTGGGACCGGGCGACCCGGGGAGCGGGCTCGTCCGCGGGGTGCGCCCGGCGCACGGCTGCGGGCGCCGCCGCTTGCGGGTCCAGGCGGTGGGTCCCGGTGAGGACCACCGCCGCGGCCAGCAGGCCCAGCAGGCCCCCCAGCAGGCCCAGGCCCTCAGCGAAGGGGCCGTTCATCAGGACGATGGCGATCACCGGCGCCAGGGCCACGCCGGCGGTACCGATGAAGGTGTGCATCGACTGGGCCAGGGCGGCCCGCTCGGGCGCCAGGGCCCGCACCAGGCTGGCCGACAGGGGGTGGAACAGCCCGCTGGCCGCCGCGGCCGCCGCCACCGCCGCCGCCAGGGCGGGGTACGTAGCCGCCAGGCCCAGGCCCGCGGTACCGGCGCCGCACAGGAGCAGCACCGCAGGCAGCACCCAGGGCCTCCGCACCACGTCGGCAACGTGGCCCAGCGCCGGCTGGGCGAGGCCCGACACGATGCTCTGGATGGACACCAGGCTGGCCGCCAGGGGCACCGACAGCCCCCGCCCTTCCACCAGCAGCGGCAGCAGCGGGGGCAGCACGCTGAGGGCTGCGTCGTTCAGGAAATGGGCCGCAAAGAGCAGGAGCAGGTGCTGCACGGGAAGGTCGCTCCCTGGTGGCGCGGGATCACAAACGGGGTGAGCAATTCGACTGCGGGGGAGGCTGTCCTGCTCGCCCGGGCCGGCACTTACCGCGGCCGGGCGCTGCCGGCCGCCGCGCGGGCGGGCGCGGCCGGCGCCAGGGTGGTCAGCGCCAGGCCCGCCACCACCAGGGCGCAGCCCAGCCCCTGCAGCCACGTCAGCCGCTCGTCCAGCACCAGGGCGGCCGTGAGGATTCCCGTCACCGGCACCAGCAGCGACATGGGGGCGATGCGGCCCGTGGGATACCGGGCCAGCAGCCGGTTCCACATGCCGAAGCCGAAGAGGGTGGCGCCGTAGGCCAGGAAGGCCACGGCGAAGGCCGAGGTGAGGTCCGCCTGGACCGCCGCCCGTATCACGGCGTCCCGGCCGTCCAGCGCCAGGGACAGCCCCAGCAGCGGCAGCGGCGGCACCAGGCTGGACCAGATGGTGACGCCCAGCATATCCAGGTTCAGGCCCAGGGCGGCCGCGCGGGCCGTGGCCAGGCGCACCACGATGTTGGAAACGCCCCACCACGCGGCCGACGCGATGGTCAGCAGCAGGGCCGCAGGGGGGACGGCCGCCGGCGCGCCGCCGGCCGGCCCGCCCGATACCAGGTACAGGCCCAGCGCGGCCACCGCCAGGCCCAGCAACTGGCGGCGGGAGATGGGCTCCCGCAGGAAGAGGGCGGCCAGGGCGATGGTAAACACCGCCTGGGACTGCATGACCACCGAGGCCACGCCGGCCGGCATCCCGATGTGCATGGCGTAAAACAGGCAGCCGAACTGGCCCACGCCGGCGGTCAGGCCGTAGATCACCCAGTAGCGGGCTTCGATGGCGGGGCGCCGGGCCACCAGCACCCAGGGCACGGCCACGAAGGCGAAGCGCAGGGCGGCCAGCAGCAGGGGCGGCACGCCGTCGAGGCCCAGGCGGATGACGGTGAAGTTGGCGCCCCAGATGGTGACGATCAGCAGGGCCAGGGCCAGGTCACGAGCGCTCAGCACGGCCGGCGGCAGGCCTCCTCGGTTCAGGGCGACGCATGCCGGAACCTTCGCTCAGGGGCCTGCCGACTCCCGCTCCTGGCCCTGCTCATCCCCGCCGGGGGGACGGCCGGGGCCGGCCGCATCCGCACCGGCGGGGCTCCGCGCCGGCAGGCGGCCGGCCCGGCGCAGGGCGTCGCGCAGCAGGTACTCGATCTGGGCGTTGACGCTGCGCCACTCGTCGTCGGCCCAGCGCTGGACGGCGTCATAGATGGCCGGGTCGAGCCTCAGCAGGAACCGCTTCTTCTGCGGCACGGGCGCTTCACATCCCGCTCAAAGGGCTGGGGGCGCGGAAAGGCCCGCCGCCCCCCGTCTGCCGCGGTCAACCTCAATACAGCGTGCCGGCATTGAGGACAGGCTGCGCCGACCGCTCGCTGACGATGGCCACCATCAGGTTGTTGATCATGGCCGCCTTGCGCTCGTCGTCCAGGTCGATGACCCCGTTGCGCTGCAGTTCGTCCACCGCCATCTGCACCATGCTGACGGCGCCCTCGACGATCTTGGCCCGGGCGGCCACCACGGCCTCGGCCTGCTGCCGCTGGAGCATGGCGCTGGCCACTTCGGGCGCGTAGGCCAGGTGAACGAGCCGAGCCTCCAGCACCTCCACGCCGGCCACGGCCAGGCGCTCCTGCAGTTCGGCCTTAAGGTCGGCGGAAACGTTGTCGGTGTTGCCCCGCAGCGAGGGCTCGTTCTCGTCGTCAAAGGTGTCGTACGGGTACTGGCTGGCGATGTGGCGCACCGACGTCTCGCTCTGGGTGGTGACGAAGTCCTCATAGGCGTCCACATCGAACAGGGCCCGCGCGGCGTCCACCACCCGCCAGACCACCACGGCGCCGATCTCGATGGGGTTGCCCCGGGAGTCGTTGACCTTCAACGTGCCGCTTTCGAAGTTGCGGACCTTGAGGGACACGGCGGGCTTGGACGTCAGCGGCAGGGCCAGCCAGAAGCCCGGTTCCCGCAGCGTGCCCGCGTAGCGGCCGAAGAAGATCAGCGAGCGCGATACGTTGGGCTGGACCACCACCAGGCCGGTTCCGATCGCCACGGCGGCCAGCATCATCAGGACGGCCAGGATGATGTCGAGGACGGGCGTGGTCACCGGCACCGCGTCGCCCGTGGTCGACATGACGCCGCGGATGAACAGGAACGGGCCGCCGGCGGCCAGCAGCAGCATCAGAAGCAGCCCCAGGACGCCGGGTACGGCACGAGCACGGATTTCCTGCATCCTCATGCAGCCTCCCCGCTATGACATCGTGGTGACATCGAAATGATATCACGATGCTTCCGGAAGGGGGTAGGGCCCGGTTGGGGGGCGCCGAAAGCCGGGGGAAAGGCGGGAGATCTCGGCCGTGTTCATCGCCCGCAAGCCGGGGTAACGGGTGCGTCGTGCCGCGGGGGTCCTCCCCACGCGGGACGCGAATCGCCGTGGGGCGGTGCAGCGCCGCCGGCGCTACGGATGCGCGGGGTACACATCGCCGTTCTCGGCCGCCTTCCCGTCCTCGTACGGGGCGGCCAGGCGGCGGTAGAACTCCTGCTTCACGTTCTCGACGACACCGGTCACCAGGGCGATGTGGTGGTAGCGCAGCCTGGGCTCGTCGTCCAGGATCTCCAGCAGCAGCCGCGTGACGGCGTAGTTGATCAGGCCGGCCCGGGCGTTGAGGTCGGCGCCCTGGCTGCGCACGGCCTCGGCCAGCCGGCCGACGGCCTCGTCGATGGCAGGCCGCTGGCCCGGCTCGATGTACGGCACCACGTCACCTCCTTCCCCCGTCAATGTTCCAGCCAGTAAGCCCGGCCGTCGACGGGATCCCATCCCAGGGGGCGGAATCCGGCGACGCCGGTCAGGGTGGCGGTGGCTGCGTCGAAGACGGCAGGACCGTCGGGACCCAGCCCCAGCAGGTACCGGCCGCCCGGGTCGAAGGCCAGCGGCCAGTGCAGGCCGGCGCCCACCGGCCGCACGCTGCCCGAGGCGGGATCGACCACCTGCCAGCCGTCCCGGGCCCGCACCCAGAGGACGCCCGCCCCAGGCTGCCAGGTCAGGGCCAGGGGCTCCAGGTCATGTTCCGCCAGGCTGCCGGTGGCCGCGTCCAGGATCGCCAGGCGGCCGCGGACGGGCGCCGGGTACCCTGCCGGGTCCCGCTCCTGGCCGGCCCGGTAGGTGACGAATCCCAACCAGCGGCCGTCGGGGGACCACGCCGCCTGCAGCGGGCGCCACGACGGCTCCTGGCTGGCCAGGTCCGACACGTTGGGGATCCGGCGCAGCACCTGGCCCGTGCCGCTGATCAGGACCAGGTCCACCGACGCGCTGCCGCCCAGGTCGGCGGCGGTACCGCCGGGTAGGCCGGCGGTGCCGGGCCCGCCGGAGTTGCTGCTGCCCGGCGCGGCGGCAGCGGGAGCGTGGAACAGGGCCGCCGGCGCTCCGGGCGCCAGCGCCGCGCCTACCACGACGCCGGTGGAAGGCTTCCAGAAATCCGACACCTGGGGGCCGTCCAGCATCCCGGACAGGGGCAGCGCCGGCGGGATCCGGTAAAGGACCGCGCCGTCGGGGCCCACCAGCACCGCGGTATCGTCGCCGGTCCAGGCCGCCCAGGCCAGGCATCCGTGGACGCTGCCGGCCAGGGTGATGCCGGCGCCGGCAGCCGGTTCCCAGAGGGTCAGGGACCGGGCGGGGCAGTCCCCGGTGCCGGCGTCGCGGTGCCAGGCCAGCAGGCGGCCGCCCCGCAGGGCGTGCGGGCCGGCCGGGTCCAGCAGCGGCAGTTGCGGCATCTGCCCGGCCGGCCCGGCGCCGGCGGACGGGTTGCCGTCGCCGCCCGCCGCCACCACCGCCGCGGGCGCCGCCACGGTCCACGCCAGGCCGGTCTCCGACGCCGACAGCGGCATGTTCAAGCCGTCGCGGGCCGACCCGCGCGCCGGTCCCGGCGCCAGCGACAGCCGCACCTCCAGCGACCGCGTAACGTTCTGGTAGAGGGGAAGCTGCAGGTGGGTGCCGTCCCCGCTCCAGGACGGCACCCCGGTCCGGATCTCCGCCGGCAGCTGGCGCTGAAGGGCCGCCACCACGGCTTCCTGGTCCACCGGCCGGCTGAACTCGGCCTCCAGCACCGCAGTCCCCGCCCGCAGCACGGGCAGCCGCACGGCGGTGTCCTCCTCGGTGAACCTTTGTTCACCGGTGGCCGGAAGCCAGGTGGAGCCGCCCAGCGCCAGGCGCGCCACCGTGGGCAGGGCGAAGCGGATCTCGAAGGACGCCGGCTGGCCCAGCCTGCGGCCATCCTCCGCCGACAGCGCCGCGTCCACGGTGATGGTCACGGGGATGTCGTCGCCGGGCGGCAGGAGGAACAGGCGCAGCCCCTCGGGCATGCGGTCGAGGTCGTTGCCGCCCGCAGGGGTCAGGGCCACCAGGGCCTCCCGGGGATCGACCCGCACCTGCTCCGGGGCGTCGGCGGCCAGAGGTGCTCCGAACCAGAGGGTCACTTCCTGGGGGCCGTCGCCCGCCCGGGGCAGGTAGAGGGCGCCGGGCCCGTACCCATAGGCGTCGCCGGGCACCGCCAGGACCGGCTGCGGCAGGTTCGCCGGTTGGTCCGCCGGGGCCGGCGGTGACCCGGTGGGTTCGGCGGGCGTGGGGACGTCGGGAGGCGAAGAGCTGCGGCACGACGCCGCCAGGGTGAGGGCCGCCAGCAACAGCACCAGGCGGGCGGCACCGCCGGCCGCTTTCACCCAACGCGGGTTCGTCGCCCGGATGCCCGGGCGCTGCTGACGAACCACCCCTCGACCGTCCTCCGTTTCACTGCGGGAAGCCCGCCTTCCATCATCCGTCAGGTCGCTTCCGGCGTTCAAGGCTTCGCGCCGCCGGGCCTGGTTCCTATGGTCGATGGCTGGCTGCGCAGGGTGCGGGAACCTGCGGCCGCGTCCTGCGTCGAAGTCCGGCAGGAGGGGAGGTGCAGGCATGGCTCGGCTGCATGCAGTCCGGTGGGCGGCTGCGGCCCTGGCTGCGGTTCTGGGCGCGGCCGTGCTGCTGGGTGGGGGGCCGGCCCTGGCCGCCGGCGAGAACGGTGCCGCCGGGGCCCCCGACGACCCCTTCGCCGGGATCAACGCCGTCGAGGAATACGCGCGCACCCACCTGGCCGGCGTCTTTGCCGGGCTCTACCTGGAGGGGGCCGATGCCGGCGGGGCGGGAACCCTGGTCATCAACACGGCCGGGACCCTCTCCGACCAGCACCGGCAGGCTCTGCTGGACCTGGCCGGCGGCATCCCGGTGCGGTTCCGTACGGTGGACTATCCCCTGGCGGAACTGGAACGCCTGCAGCAGGAGATCACCATGGCCATGCCCGACCTGGAGCGCCAGGGCGTGCAGATCGCCGTGGTCGGGGTCGACGTCATCCGCAACCGGGTGCAGGTGACGGTGACCGGCAGCGCCGGGGAAGCCGCGGCCATCCTGGGACAGCGGTTCGACGGTTCCAGGCTTGAGGTGGTGACGGGCGAACCGCCGGTGCTGCTGGAGTCAGCCGGCGACACCTCCGGCGAAGGCGACGGAGGTGCCGCCTCCGGCGAGGATGCGGGTGCCGGCGGCGGGGCCGCGGAACGCAGGCCCGGCTTCTGGCAGCGCCTGCTCGACACCATCCGTTCCTGGTGGCGGGCCCTGTTCGGGTGAGAGCTTGCGGGCCCCGGCGTCCCGCCCGGGCGAGTCCTCCGCGGCCGCGGGGGACTCTTTCTGTGCCTCCGGCCGCCTCTACACCCGGGTCTCGCTTTCGGCCCGCGGACGCGACCGGAAGTCGACGCGCTTGTGGGAGCCGTCACAGAAGGGCTTGTTGTGGGACGCCCCGCACCGGCAGAGGGCGATGGGCTTCCTGTCCAGCACGAACTCCCCGCCCTGGGCGTCCAGGAGCCGGAATTCCCCCTCCACCAGCAGCGGCCCGTCGTCCCGGGTGGTGATGGTGGCGCCGGCCATGGATCCACCTCCCCGACAGGGATCGACCGTCGCTGCCAGTGTGCGCGCCCGCACGGGCCGTCATGCGAGCGGATCGTCATCCTTGCGGAACGTCGTGCCTGTGGCTGTGGTTCCCCCGGGTGGGTCAGGGCAGGATCCACTGGGCGATCCACGCCGCCGTCCACGGCAGGGCCGCCGCCAGCACCAGGGCCCGCGCCGGCGGCCGCGCCCCGCGCCGGCCGCGCCAGCGGCTCCACGCCCAGAGCGGCAGCGTCAGCGCCAGCAGCAGCGCCGTCGCCCCCAGCAGCGCCCGGGGAGTGGTGGGCAGGGCCCCGTGGGCCAGCAGCCCGCCTACCAGGTACGCGTTGAACAGGAACCAGGCCGCCGGCAGCCGGCCGCGCTCACGGACGGCGGCCGGCGCGCGCAGGACGAGGCCGTACCAGGCGGCCGCGGCCCCGTAAGCGGCGGCATAGGCGGCGGCCACGGTCAGGGCGAAGGCGCCCGTTTCGACCAGGACCCGCCAGGGCTCCAGGCCCTGGGCCACGCAGGCTTCACCTCCGCCAGCACCACCAGGCCCGCCAGCAGCAGCGCGATGCCCAGCAGTTCCGTGACCGTCGGGCGCTCACCCAGCACGGCGATGCCCAGCAGCGCCGCCGTCAGGGGCTCGGCCAGGCTCAGCGTCACCGCCGTGGACACCGGCACCGTGGTCAGCCCCTGGGCATAGAGGCGGTATGCAACGGCGATGGTGATCAGCCCCAGATGAAGGATTACCCCGGCGCCCCGCGGGCTGAGCGCCCAGGAGAGGTCGGCGCCGGGCAGCAGGGGCGCCAGCAGCAGCGCCGCCCCGCTGAAGATGACCGCCATGGCGGCGTCGGGACCGCGAGTGTCGAGGACGTTCTTGCTGGCGACGGCGTAGGCGGCGTACGCGGCCCCGGCCCCAAGGGCCAGCAGGATGCCCACCACGTCGGCTTCCACCTGGCCGGCGGACAGCGCCAGCAGCGCGGCGCCGGTCACCGCCAGGGCAGTGGACGGGTACCAGCGGGGCGCCGGCCGCTCCCCCCGCACCAGCCAGGCCAGAAGTCCCGCGAAGACGGGGGAACTGCCGATGGCCGCCATGGTGCCCACCGCCACACCGGTGGCCGCCACCCCGGCGAAGAAAGCCAGCTGGTACGCGGCCACGCCGGCCGCCGCCAGCACCGTGGGCAGGACGGGCCAACCGCGCAGGCGGGCCAGGTCCCGGCGGGCCGCCGCCACCACCAGCAGGACTGCGGCGCCCACGGCCAGGCGGAGGGCGCCGATCACGGCCGGGGTGGCCCCGGCGGGGGCCAGGGCCTGGGCCGTGCCCGTGGTGCCCCAAAGCACCGCGCCCGCCAGGATCAACCAGGTGCCTCGCCGCACTGTCCCGAACCTCCCTCCACCCTCTACGCGCCCCGGCACCAGTCCCCTGCGGCGGCGGCCCGCGGGCATGAACCGCCAGGCGCCTGTTCCGCGCGCCGTGGTCCCGCCGGGAGGCCCACGGCCGCTGTTGTGGAACCAGCAGGCAGGAGGCGATACCCGTGTCCCACCGCTACGCCCAGGTCTGGGACCTGGACGTGTTCTTCCCGGGCGGCAGCCGCTCGCCCCAGCTGGCGCAGGAACTCGAAGTCCTGGAACAGTTGATCCCGGCCCTGGCGGGCCGCGCCGAAGCCCTGGCCCCGGCAGCCGGTGACGGGGCGGACGCGGTGCCGGCGCTGGCCGGCCTGATCAGCGACATCCAGGACGCCGCCGCCCGGCTGGAGGAGTGTGCGTCCTTCGTCGCCTGCCTGTCGGCCCAGGACGTCCACGACCAGCAGGCCCGGCTGCTGGAAACGCGGGTGGCCGCCCTCCACGCCGCCATGAGCAACCTGCGGGTGCGGGTGGACCACCTGCTGGCGGCGCTGCCGGACCGGTCCTTCGCGGCGCTGCTGGCGGACCCGCGCATGGCGCCCATCGCCTTCGAACTGGAGCACAGCCGCCGGCTGGCCCTGGACCTCCTGCCGGTGGAGCAGGAGGAGTTGATCAACGACCTGGCGGTGGACGGCTACCATGCCTGGGGGCTGCTGTACCAGGGCGTGGCCGGGCGCTTCACCGTCGAGGTGGAGGAGGACGGCCGGACGGTGCGGCTCTCGGCAGGCCAGGCCGCCAACCGCCTGGAGAGTCCCGACCGGGCCGTGCGGCAGGCCGTATGGGAGCAATGGGAGGCGGCCTGGGCCGGCGCCGCCGACCTGTGCGCTGCGGCCCTCAACCACCTGGGCGGTTTCCGGTTGGCCGCCTACCGGCGCCGGGGCTGGGCGTCCGTGCTCAAGGAGCCGCTGGACCTGAGCCGCATGTCCCAGGCTACCCTGGACGCCATGTGGTCCGCGGTCGAGGCCAACGCCCACCGCCTGCTGCCCTACCTCCAGCGCAAGGCCCGGCTGCTGGGGGTCGACGCGCCGGCCTGGCACGACGTCTCGGCGCCGCTGGCGGCGCCGGACCAGCGCGTCTCCTACGACGACGCGGTGGACTTCATCCTGGAGCAGTTCAGCCGTTTCAGCCCCGACCTGAGGGCCTTCGCGGAACAGGCCGTCCGCGGCCGCTGGATCGAAGCTGAGGACCGGCCGGGCAAGCAGGCCGGCGGTTTCTGCGCGCCCTTCCCGGTGTCGGGCCAGTCGCGGATCTTCATGACCTTCGGAGGCACCACCGGCAACATCACCACGCTGGCCCACGAGCTGGGCCACGCCTACCACAGCCACGTGCTGGCGGACCTGCCGTACCTGGCCCAGCGCTACCCCATGACGCTGGCTGAGACGGCGTCCACCTTCGCCGAGAGCATCGTGGCCGACGCCGCCATCCGCCACGCCGCCGACGAGCGCCGGCGCCTGGCCCTGCTGGACGAGAAGCTGCAGAAGGCGGTCGTCTTCCTGATGAACATCCGCGCCCGCTTCTTGTTCGAAACGGCCTTTTACGAGCGCCGCGCCCAGGGTCCCCTGACGGTGGACGAACTCAACCGGCTGATGGAGCACGCCCAGAAGCAGGCCTATCTGGGCGGCCTCAGCCAGTATCATCCCCACTTCTGGGCGTCGAAGCTGCACTTCTACGTGACCGACGTGCCGTTCTACAACTTTCCTTATACGTTCGGGTTCCTGTTCAGTTCGGGGATCTACGCCCGGGCCCGGGCCGAGGGCCCGGCTTTCGCCGGGCGCTACGTGGCGCTGCTGCGGGACACGGGCCGCATGACCGTGGAAGACCTGGCCCGCCGTCACCTGGGCGTGGACCTGACGGGTCCCGAGTTCTGGCAGGAAGGCATCGACGCCGCGCTGGCCGACGTGGACCAGTTTCTCAGGCTGTCGGAACCGCTGGTGGCGGGGGCGGGCAACCCCGAAGCGTAGACCACGGCAGCGCCGGGCAGTTCCAAGGCTTCAGCCGCCACGGCCGCCAGGCGCCGCCGGTCTTCGTCCGTCAGCAGCGGGTCGCCGGGCGATAGGCCGGGCCACGCCCCGCCGGGCGAGGCCCCCGCGCCGGCTTCAGCCAGTGCCCCCGCAGGGTCCGTGCCGCCTGCCGCCGGCAGTTCCACGGGCAGCACGCGGTAGCCGCGCCGGCCCGAGTCGGGGTCGCGGAAGCGGTGGACCCACACCGGTTGATGGCTCACGCGGCTCAGGAAGATGCGCGGGCTGTGGTCGCCGGCCCGGCGCTCCACGGTGAAGGTGACCTCGGCGATGATTCCCCAGTCGGTGTAGCGGTCCCGCTGGTTGGACACGAAGTTGCCCATCGAGTAGAACACCGGCACCGGCCGGCCGCCGGGCACGGCCGGTTCCAGGATTTCCACCGGCTGGACCACGTGGGGATGGGCGCCGAAGATGACGTCGACGCCCAGGCTGGCCAGGTAGCGGGCCAGGTCCCGCTGCTCATCGCTGGGCAGGCGCTGGTACTCCAGGCCCCAGTGGGGCGCGGCGACGACCAGGTCGGCGCCCGCCGCCCGCGCCGCCGCTACGTCGGCGGCCATCCGATCGCGGTCCAGCAGGTTCACCATGTGGGGCTCCGGGACCGGGATGCCGTTGGTTCCGTAGGTGTAGGCCAGGACGGCGATCTTGAGCCCGCCGGCTTCCACCAGGGCGAAGCCGGGCTCTTCGGGCGCCGCCCGGGTGCCGGCGGCCTCCAGGCCGGCCGAGCGGATGACCTCAAGGGTCCGGACCAGGCCGGCGGCGCCGGTGTCCAGGGTGTGGTTGTTGGCGGTGGTCAGCACGTCGATGCCGGCCTCGCGGGCGGCGTCCAGCAGCGAGTCCGGCGAGTTGAAGCGGGGGTAGCCGCTCCAGCCCCGTTCCGGACCGCCCAGCGTGGTTTCCAGGTTGGCGATGGTGAGGTCGGCGTCCGCCAGCAGGTGAGCCACCGGCTCGAAGATGGGCCGGAAGTCGTGGCCGCCGCCGGTTTCCGCCGCCTGCACCAGCGGCAGGTGGATGAGCAGGTCGCCCACGGCCTTGATGGTCACCTGGGTGCAGGTGGGCGCCGGGGGCGCGGCCGGCTGCTCGGGCGCCGGCGACCGGTGGCCGGCGCCGGCTTCGACGCTGCCGTCTTCAATGTCTCCAGGGTGCGGCGCGCCCTTTTCCGTGCCGGGCCACCACCCGCCCGGCCGGCCCTGGACGGCGGGCAGGCCCCCCGGC
>PKRI01000041.1 GCA_017577485.1 Bacillota bacterium
GGGGGTGGGTCTGTTGCGCGACCCAGTGGGACACCGGTTTCCGGGTGGCCGCCCACCGTTCCTCCCACGGGCGTGTTCGGGGGGGGGCGTTTGCCTCGGGCCGCTGGGGGGCGGCGGCCAGGACCGGGCGGGTTTCTGCCAGCGGGTACATCTCCTCGGGGTCCACTTCGGACCGGACCAGGTCCAGTTGTGCCTGCCTCTCCCGCTGCTGCAGGTCGTCGCGGCGCCGCTCCAGCTCGGCGGCCTGGCGCTCGCCGGCGGCGAACGCCTGGGGGTCGAGGCGGTAGACCTGAAGGCGGGCGATCTGGTCGTCCAGGTCCCGGAGGTCGCGGCGGATCTCGTCGATGCGGCGGTCCAGCGCCTCGACGGTGCCGCCGGCCAGCAGGTCGGCCAGGCGCTGCTCCGCCGCCTGCAGCGCCGATTGGGCAGCGTTCAGGCGGGCGATCGCGGCTTCCAGGGTCTCCAGCGACGGCGCGCCCCAGCGCTGCAGGCCCTCGGCCAGGGCTGCGGCGGCCTCGTCCCGGCGGGCGCGCAGTTCGGCCAGGGGATCGGGCTGGACCGGGACCGGCGCAGCTGCGCCGCCCCGGGTGCTCCGCCACACCAGCAGCAGGCCCAGCAGTGCCAGCAGCGCCGCCGCCGCACCGGACGTCCCCGGCGACCCGCCGAGCAGGGGCAGGTCCAGGCCGGCCAGACCGGCCACGGCGCCCGCCGCGCCCAGCAATACCAGCACGAAACCCGCGGCCCGCAGCAGGGGATTGGGCCCGGGGACCGGCCCGCCGCCGGCGGGGGCGCCTCCGGCGGGAATGCGGCCCGTGGGACCCGTACTGCCGGCGGCGGCCGCCTCGGGCCGCGCCGCGAGAGCCTCGTCGAAACCTTTCACCTGCGCGTCCAGGGAACGGAGGCGCCGCATCTCCGCTTCGTCGGGAAGTTCAGTGCCCTGGAGCCGCTGGAGTTCCCGGGCCGCCGCTTCGTGATCGGCGGCAGCCGCCCGGACCCGGACCAGGCGGCTGCTTTCTTCGTCATAAGCCTGCTGCAGGGCGGCGCGCTGCCGCTCCAGGTCGTGCAGGCGGCGGTTGGCGTCCAGCACCTGCTGCAGTTGGGGAAGGCGCTGCTGGATGTCGGCCAGGGCCTGGGTCACCTCGGCCAGCACGCGGCGGGCCGCGTCGGCCTGCTGGGCCTGCGCCTGCAGTTGGGCCAGGCGGCGGTCCAACTCAGCCATCTGGTCCCGATACCGGCGCAGGGGACCGGGGTCTCTGGCCGGCCGGTCCAGGCCCTTCCGCAGGTCGGCCAGGCGCTGGCGGGCCAGCGCCAGCACCTCGTCGGTGCTGCGGGCGCCGCCGCCACCCACCACCGCCGCCTGCAGCCGTTCCAGCAGCGGGTCGCCGCCCCGGCCGGCCTCGCGCCGCCCGCCGGCGCCCCCGCGCGGGCCGTCTGCCAGCCGGGACATCTCATCATGGTTGATCCAGGCCAGGCGCGTGTACACGGCCTGCGGACCCAGTCCCAGGCGGTCCTCCAGGATCTCCTGGATCGTGTCGGGGTCTCGCCAGGCCTCGCCGGCGTCCAAGTCCTCAAGAAGCGCCCGCCGGGCCTCGAAGTCCTTCACCAGGCGGTAGGACCGGCCGCCGGCCTCGAACTCCAGGGTCAGCACGAACATGCTGTCGTGGTCCCAGGAGCGGTTGGCCTGGACAGCCTGGGCGCGGGTGTTCGGCTTGACGAACAGGACCGTCCGCAGCGCCTCGTGGACCGTGGTCTTGCCGGCCTCGTTGGCGCCGAGGATCACGTTGAGGCCGTCGCCGAACTCCAGCGCGCGGCGGGAGAAGGCGCGAAACCGCTCCATTTCGAGGCGCCGGAAGCGGATCACCAGGGATCCCGCCCGGCAAACAGCGCCAGGCCCAGGCGCAGCGCCTCGGCCACCCGCCGCTGTTCGGCCTCGTCGCCCTGGGCCGCCGCCTCTTCCAGGCGCCGCTGCAGGCGCTCGATGCACCGGCGGGCTGCGGTGCCCGGCGGCAGCGCGGCCAGTTCCGGCGGCAGGTGGGCGCGGCGGGACACGGCGTCCGGGCCCGGGAGGTCTGCGGCGGCGGCCAGTTCGTCGGTGGTGTTGTCCTCCACCGACAGGTGGAAGAACCGCGGGGCGAACTGGGCGGCCAGGTCCTCGGCGGTGCGGGTCCAGCCGGGGCCGCGGCTTCCCCGCAGGCGCACCCGCAGCATCAGGTCAGGGTCGGCCATGCGGGCGATCTCGGTCTCCAGCGGCTGCTCGTCCTCGTGGCCGGTCACGTCGAAGTCGTACATGTCGACCCGGATGCGCCCGACCTCCACGGGCTCCACCTGGGGCCGGCCGCCGGCCGTCAACGTCACCACCAGGGCCTGTCCTGCCCGGCGCGGGTCCAGCGACACCGGCTCCGGCGACCCGGGGTACCGCGCCACGGTCTGGCCGCGGCTGAAGTCCCGGGGCGTATGCCAGTGGCCGGCGGCGATGTAGGCCAGCCCGCTGGACTCCACCTCGCGAGGATCGATGATGTAGTCCTCCTCGTCGTTGCTGCCGAGGTCGAGGGCGGCGTGGACCAGCGCCACCTCGCAGCCGGGCCGGGCGGCGGGGTCCCGCGGAAGGCCCTGCAGGGCCGGCAGGCCGCCGCCCTTCTCCACTGTGGGCCGGGCGTAAATGGTGAGCCCTGAGGCCAGGTGCTCCACGTCCCAACCGCCGGGCCCGTCCCCCCGGTACACCCGCACGTCGCCCGCCGATTCCAGGTCGGCCCAGCTGTAGACCCCTGAGGGGGTGAGGGCGTCGTGGGTTCCCGGCACGATGCGGACGGCGATGCCCGCCTGGCTGAGGCGCGCCAACTGCTGGCGGGTGAAGTCCACCGTGCCGCGCCCGGGACGCTGGCTGTCGAACAGGTCGCCGGCGATGAGCAGGGCGTCGACCCGGCGTTCCAGCGCCAGGTCCACGCAGCGGGTGAAGGCGGCCCGGATATTGGCCCGGTGCTGGCCGCCGCGCTCGCCCAGAAAGCGCAGGCGGGCGTCCAGGTGCACGTCGGCGATGTGGACGAAACTGGGCACGGCCGTACCTCCCGGGGGGTCCGTCCCCTGCCTGTTTGGACGCCGCCGGTCCGGGTCCTGCGCCGGTCAGCGGCGGTCCACCATGGCGACCAGCGGCTGCAGGCGGCGGTAGAGTTCTGCGGTGGCGCGCACGTCCTGCAGGCAGTAGCGGGCGATGTCGTCCAGCCGGCCCTCCCGCCAGGCCTGCTCCACCCCGGCGCCGTCCATGTCGCCCTTGGGCGAGGGGATGCCGAACCGGCGGCACCAGAAGTGGAGGGAATCCCGGGGGCGGACGCCGTGAAAGGTCAGGATGTCCAGCAGGTCGCAGTGCTCCCGGGCGCTGTAGCGGTAGGGGACCAGGTTGCGGGTGGGGGTTACGCCCAGGATGAGGGACCGCAGCATCAGGAAGGGCCCGTCGAACCCGCGGCCGTTGAAGGTGATGAGGGTGCCGGCCGCCTCGCTGACGTAGCGCCAGAACTCCTGCAGGATCTGGACCTCCGTGCCGCGGTAGATGAGGGCGCCGTTCTCGAAGGGGCGCCACTCAGGCGCTGCCGCGCTCCCGGCCCCGTCGACGGCCACCAGCACCCCGCCGCGGTCCTCGTCGGGACGCCAGAGCCCGATGGCCACCACCCGGCCGGTGCCTGGGTGCAGGCCCAGCCGCTCGGGCACGGCCGCCCGCTCCTCGTCGCTGCGGGCCCGGCCCAGCAGGTACTCCTGGATGTCGGGCTCCAGGGTGTCCCAGCCCAGGCCCACCGTTTCGATGTCGAAGACGAGGGGGGACAGGTCGGGCACGCCGGTCACGCCCCGCCGGTCCCGGGCGGGGACCCGCCTGCTGCCGCGCCCGCATCGCCGGAGGAACCCGCCTGCGGCGCAAACACGATCTTCACCGCGCCCGACCGGCGCCGGTCCAGGGCTGCGGCCAGGGCCTGCCGGTACTGGGCCAGCGCAAACCGGTGGGTCACCATGCGCTCCACCGGCAGGTCCGGGTGGGCCGCCAGGCCCTCCAGCACCAGGGCGAAGGTGTGCTTCACCCGGCCGTTCACGTGCTCCAGGCCGTAGCCGGCGGCGCCGATCACGTCCAGTTCCCGCATCCACACAAACGTCCAGTCCAGCCAGGGAATCTCTCCGGCGCCGCCCACCACCACCACGGCGCCGCCCTCGCGGGCCAGGCGCAGGGCGTCGTCCAGGGAGCGGCGCGACCCGACGCAGTCGTAGACCACGTCGTACCCGCCCCGGTAGACGGTGCGTCCCAGGATGGGCTTGTAGCCCCGGGCGCCCAGGCGCTGGCGGGCGTCGTCGGCCAGCCGGGAGGGCGGCACCACGTGGTCGGCGCCCAGGGCCCGGGCCAGGTCGGCCTGGACGCCGTGCTTGGCGGCCACGGTCACGTGGGCCCGGAGGCCCAGCATGCGCAGTGCGGCCAGCAGGCACAGGCCGATGGTGCCGGCGCCGATCACCAGCACCCGGTCGCCGTCGCCGGGCCGGCGCCGCAGCACGGCGTGCAGGCCGATGGCCAGCGGCTCCACCAGCACCGCCCGCTCGTCGGCCACCTCGTCGGGCACGGTGAAAAGCTGGCTGCGGTGGGCCAGCATCCGCTCACCCCACCCGCCCGGCAGCGCGGCGCAGTAGCCGGTGATCAGGGCGGGACCGAAGCGTCCCTCGGCGGCGTTGGCGCACAGGTAAGGCCAGCCCTCGGCGCAGCGGTCGCAGGCCGGCTCGTAGCCGCGGATCTCGCAGGACAGGCTGGGGTCCACCACCACCCGGGTGCCCGGCGGCAGGCTCACTCCAGGACCTGCCCGCTCGATACGGCCCACCACCTCGTGCCCCAGCACCGCCGGGAAGGAACTGAAGGGTGAGGCCGCGGGACTGGTGCGGGCGCTGATGACCCCCAGGTCGGTTCCGCACACGCCCGCCAGCACCGGCCGGACCACCGCCCAGTCGTCGCCTGGCAGTTGGGGATCGGGCAGGGTTTCCAGGCGGACGGGCCCCAGGGGGCCGTAGAGGAGCCAGGGCACGCGGCCGCCCAGCAGGCGGGCCACGGCCACCCGAGGCAGCGACAGGCGGTAAACCAGGCCCTGCACCGCCGGACCCCCGTCAGTCCTTGGGCCGGGAGTCCCAGTCGTGCAGGTCCTGCCCGGCCTCCCGGGAGAGGATGTCGAGGGCGGCCGCGGCGCCGTCGCCGGCCGAGATGACGATCTGGATCTTCTGGTCCCGGGCCACCCGCCCGGCGGCGTAGAAGTTCTCGACGCTGGTGCGGCCGTTGATGTCGATCTTGAGGCTGCCGTCAGGGTTGGTCTCGACGCCCAGGTCCACGGCCAGGTCGCGGTTGCGTCCCGCGCAGTAGATGACGTAGCGAGCCTCACGGCGGGTGCCCTGGTCGTCGGTGACGGCGAAGCCGGTGTCGGTTTTTTCGATGGCGGTGACCCGCGCCTGGACCAGTTCGGCGCCGAAGCGCCGGGCCTGCTGGCGAGCGGTCTCCAGGAAGTCCGGCCCGTCCATCTCGGGGATGCCCAGCACGTTGTACAGGTAGGCGTTGCGGACCCCGGTGGTGCCGGCGCCGATGACGGTCACCGACTTGCCCTTGCGGGCCAGGAACAACGCGGCGCTGAGCCCTGCCGGCCCGTCGCCGACGACGATGACATCGGGCATGGGTGGTTCACTCCCTGTTCCGGAACTGGTGTCCATATTCCGGCCGGGGAGGGGCCAGTCCTTGTGCCGGCCTGATCCACCGTACCGTACCTACCGTGCGGGACTCGCCCGCCGACCGGACGGGCCCGGGCCGCCGCACCGGCACGTGCCATCCACAACACGCCGCGGCCGCGTCGGGTATCATGGCGCTGAGACCGGTCCACGGAGCGGCCCGGCACCGCCCGTGACCCGGCACCGCCTTTCGCCTTTAGGGAAGTGACCATTCGTGCTGCGAGCGATGAACCTCAGCGATTACCTGGCGGAACTGGCCGCCCAGCGCGAGGCTGCCGACCAGGAGGTCGAGGCGGCGGTCCGTCCCATCCTGGAAGCCGTCCGCCGCGACGGCGACGCCGCGCTCTACGAGTTCACACGGCGCTTCGACGGCGTGGACCTTGGGTCCCGGGGCCTGGAGGTGAGCGCCGAGGAGTGGGACGCCGCCGTGGAGGCGGTGCCCGCCGACCTGATGGCGGCGCTGGAACTGGCCGTGGCCAACGTCCGCGACTTCCACCGGCGGCAGCGTCCCCGGTCGTGGCTGCACCTCCGGCCCGACGGGACCCTGATCGGCCAGCAGGTGACCCCCGTGGACCGGGCGGGCGTCTACGTCCCCGGGGGCCAGGCCCCCCTGTACTCGTGCCTGATCATGACCGTGGTGCCGGCGGTGGAGGCCGGCGTGCCGGAGGTCATCGTCTGCTCGCCGCCGGGACGGGACGGCAGCCTGCACCCGGCGCTGCTGGCGGCGGCGCGGCTGTCGGGCGCCCGGCGGGTGTTCAAGGTGGGCGGCGCCCAGGCCATCGCCGCCATGGCCTACGGCACCGAAACGGTCCCCGCCGTGGACCTGATCGCCGGCCCCGGTAACCCCTATGTCACCAAGGCCAAGCAGCTGGTCTACGGCCGGGTGGGCATCGACATGCTGGCCGGCCCGTCGGAACTGACGGTGGTGGACGACGGCACGGCGCCCGCCGCGTGGGTGGCCGCCGACCTGCTGAGCCAGGCGGAGCATGTCCACGGCAGCGTGGTGCTGGTGACGGTGGACCCCGCCCGGGTGGAGGAAGTGAGCCGGGAGGTGGCCCGGCAGGTGGAGGGACAGGTCCACCGGGACGTGATGGTGGAGAGCCTGTCCCGGCGCAGCGCCGCCGTGGTGGTGCCGGACCTGGAAGCCGCCGCCGACGCGGTCAACGCCATCGCGCCGGAACACTTGGAACTGCTGGTGGCGGACCCGCTGGCGCTGCTGCCCCGGATCCGCCATGCAGGCTCCATCTTTCTGGGCCCCTGGACTCCCGAGTCCATGGGGGACTACCTGGCGGGGCCGTCCAACGTGATTCCCACCGGCGGCGTGGCGCGGTACGCGTCGCCGGTCAACGTGGAGACCTTCGTCAAGCGCAGCGCCGTGGTCATGTACTCGCCGCAGGCCTTCGCCGAGCAGGGTCCCGAGGTGGTGCGCCTGGCCCTGGGCGAGGGGCTGCCGGCCCATGCCGCCGCGGCGTCGGTGCGGCTGGAAAACCCGCAGGGCACGCAGAATCCCTGAGGGCGCAAGACCCGGCAGGGCGGGGGGATGGCCGCAGTGAGTGGAACGGGCATGAATCCGCGGGCCGCTGAGGTGTCGCGGCGGACTACCGAGACCGACGTGCGGGTCCGGCTGGACCTGGACGGGACCGGCCGCCACGCCGTCGCGACCGGGGTGGGCTTCTTCGACCACATGCTGGTGCAGGTGGCCCGCCACGGCCTCTTCGACCTGGAGGTCCAGGCCCAAGGCGACCTGCACGTGGACGCCCACCACACGGTGGAAGACGTGGGCATCGTCTTCGGGCAGGCGCTGCGACGGGTGCTGGGCGAGGGCCGCGGCATCCGGCGCTACGGCCACGCGGTGGTCCCCATGGACGAGGCCCTGGCGTCGTGCACCGTCGACATCAGCGGCCGGCCGCTGCTGGTGTACCGGGTGACCCTGCCGCGGGAGCAGGTGGGCGCCTTCGACACGGAACTGGTGGAGGTGTTCTTCCAGGGGGTGGCGGCCCACGCGGGGCTCACCCTGCACCTGGAATCGCCCTACGGCAGCAACGCCCACCACGTGATCGAGGCGGTGTTCAAAGCCTTTGCCCGGGCCCTGGACCAGGCCACGCAGCTGGACCCGCGGGTCCGGGACGTGCCCAGCAGCAAGGGCGCGCTGCTGGCCGACTGGGGGCCCGCGGGGGACGGGCAGGAGGAGCGGGACCGGTGAGCCCGGTGGAGCGCGGTCCCGGAGCACGGGAGCCGGGCCCGGAACCCGTGCCGCCCCGGCCGGAGGTGGAGGGCCTCACACCCTACGTGGCGGGCATGTCCGCCGAAGAGTTGACGCGGCGGACGGGCCGCCCGGCCGTCAAACTGGCCTCCAACGAGAACCCCCTGGGACCCTCGCCCGAGGCCGTGCGGGCCGCCGGCCAGGTCCTGGCCGGGCTGCACCGATACCCGGCCGTGCTGGCCGACGACCTGCGGGAGGCCCTGGCCAGGCATCACGGGGTGAGTCCCCAGCAGGTGCTGGTGACCAACGGTTCCGACGAATTGCTGCGCCTGCTGGCCGAGACCTACATCCGTGCCGGCGATCGGGTGGTGGTGCCGCATCCGTCCTTCTCGGTGTACAGCCGCGTGGCGCGGTTGATGGGCGCCCGGGTCCAGCAGGTGCCCCTCAACGCAGGCGGCGCCATGGATCTGCCCGCCATGGCCGCCGCGGCGCAGGGGGGCGACGGGGTCCCGCCCGCCCGGGTGATCTTCCTGTGCCGCCCCAACAACCCCACGGGCGGCGTGTTCGGCGCCGAGGACTTCGCCCGCTTCGTGGAGGCGGTCCCGGCAGGCTGCCTGGTGGTGCTGGATGAAGCCTACAAGGAATTCGACGACACGCCCTTCAACGGGCCCGACTGGCTGGACCGCTGCCCGGGACTGGTGGTGGCGCGGACCTTCTCCAAGGTCTACGGCCTGGGCGGCCTGCGCCTGGGTTATGGTCTGGCGGCCGAGGCCGTGTGGCGGCCGGTGCTGGCCGTCCGCGATCCCTTCAGCGTCAATGCGGTGGCCCAGGCCGCCGGCCTGGCGGCGCTGGCCGACCGGGAGCACGTGGCCCGCAGCGTTGAACTGGCGCGGGAGGGGCGGCAGTTCCTGACCCAGTTGGCGACGGAACTGGGCCTCCGGGCCTATCCCAGCCAGGGCAACTTTGTGCTGATCGACGTGGGCAGGGATGCCGAGGCCGTCCACCGCGCCCTGCTGGAGCACGGGGTCATCGTGCGCCCGGGCACGTCCTTCGGGCTGCCCACCTGCATCCGCGTGACCTGCGGCCTGCCCGAAGAGAACCGCCGGTTCGCCGAGGCGCTGCGCGCCGTGCTGCACCAGGGGGACGGGGCATGAACGGTCCTGCCGGGGAGCCCCCTCCGGTACCCCACCGCGGTGCGGCGCGGGATAGCGGCGGTCCCGTCGATGATCCCATCCGCCGGCTGGCCCGCCTTATACGCCGGTCACGCCACATGGTGGCCTTCACCGGCGCCGGCGCCAGTACGGAGTCAGGCCTTCCCGACTTCCGCTCGTCCCAGGGCTTGTGGAACCGGTGGCCCCAGCGCATGGCCAGCCTGGAGTTCATGGAGCAGCATTTCGACGAGTTCACCGAGTTCTACCGGGCGCGCATCGCTGCGCTGGCCGACGTGGAACCCAACCGGGTTCACCGGGTTCTGGCCGCGTGGGAGGCGGCCGGGCTTCTCAAGGCCGTCATCACCCAGAACGTCGACGGCCTGCACCAGCGCGCCGGATCGCGGCGCGTCCTGGCCCTGCACGGCGACCTGCAGACGTGCCGCTGTCACCGCTGCGGCCGGGTCTACCCGTCGGAAACCTTCGTGGTCGATCCCCACTGCCTGTGCGGCGGGAGGCTGCGGCCCAACGTGGTGCTGTTCGGCGAGTTCCTGCCGGCGGGCACCTGGGCCGAGGCCGAGGCCGAGGCGGCCCGATGCGACCTGATGCTGGTGGTGGGGTCTTCCCTGGAGGTGTACCCGGCGGCGGCCCTGCCCGAAATGGTGGCGCGCCGGTCCGCCCTGGACGGGGCCGCGCTGGTCATCATCAACCGCGATCCGACCCCTCTGGACCACCTGGCGGCGCTGGTCATCCGGGAGACGGCGGGAGAGGTTCTGGTGGCCGTGGACCGGGAGCTGGCCCGGCCGGCGGCGGATTCGCCCGGAGGACCGCCGCAGAGCCTGCCCGAAGGCTGAGTGTACGGAAGGCTGGCTGAGGACGACCGGCTGCCAGGCGAGCCCTACCCCCACCGGTCCCTCGCTGTCGGCCGGCACAGGTGGACGGGGGAGCCCGGCTCCCACTGGACGTGGGCCCCCGGCTTGAGCCCCAGGTCGTCGGCCGTCCCCGCCTCCAGTTCCAGGACCACGTCGGCCGGCTCACGGCCGGTATGGGAGGCCAGGTCCTCATCGGGGGTGCCGGGTGCTGGCGCCGGCATGCGCGGGTAGACGTCCACCACCCGCTCGCCGTCAATCCAGACTACGTCGATGTCAAAGCGCATGTCCTTCATCCAGATGGTCACGTAGGTGGGTTCGGGGAAGACCAGGGCCATGGCCGTCCCCGGTTCGAGGCCGTCCCGGCCCCCGAGGCCGCGGGCGCGGGAAACGGGGTCCGCCGCCACCTCCAGGCGCAGGGCCTGGCCCGACGGGGTCCGGACAGACACGGTGCACGCCGGGCTGCCCGCCGCTTCCGGGGCGTCGGCTTCCGCCGGCGCCGGCTGTGCCGGGTCCAGCCGGGCCGCCGGGCCTCCGCCGGCGGGGCCGGTCCCTGCGCCGGTGCAGGCCGCCAGCATGGCGGATATGAGCATCACGGTGACCGCCAGCGCCGCGGAGCCCATGGTGGCCCACTTCGCCCTGATCCACCGGATCGGTCCGGCCCCTGGCGTCACGACCTGCCGGCAGTCCCGCCGGGTCACGGCCATCACCTGCCGCTTCGGTTGATTCCGGCTGCAGGCGGCAGCCCCTGCCTTGCTGCCCGGGCCGGGGGTATCGCCCGTTCCCGGGGCCCCCGCTCCGGGGCCCCCACCTTGACGAAGCCCGGCCGGGGCGGTACAGTGGCCCCGAAAATGATTTTCATTACCAACCCACCCGCGGCCCGCCGCGGGGACCCGCCGCCCGCACGTCCGGGGGGCCCGCAGGCGACCCCGCGGCATCGGGACAGCGCACAGGAGGCTGACCGCCTTGCAGCGCAGCACACGCCGCCCCCTCACCGCAGTGCTTCTCATCGCCGTTCTGGCCACGGCCGTGATCCTTACAGCGTGCGGGCAGGGGTCCCAACCCGCCTCCTCCGGTCAGGCCGAACCCCAGCCCGCCGGGGCGGATGCCGGCCCTCGGGACTCCGCCGCCGGGGACGCCGGCGCGGGGGAGACGCAGCCCGCCGCCTTCCCGGTGACCATCCCGCACAAGTTCGGGCAGGTGGAGATCCCGGCCCAGCCCACCCGGGTGCTGACCCTGGGCTTTTCGGAGCAGGACCCGGTCCTGGCCCTGGGGGTCAAGCCCATCGCCGTCCGCTACTGGTTCGGCGACCATCCTTACGCCGTCTGGCCCTGGGCCCAGGACGAGCTTGGCGACGCAACGCCGGAAGTGCTGCAGATGCCGTACGGCGACCTGGATTTTGAGCGCATCGCCTCCCTGCGTCCCGACCTGATCGTGGCCACCCACAGCGGCATCACCGCCGAGGAATATGAACGCCTGGCGGGCATCGCGCCGACGCTGGCCCAGCCCGGCGACTATCCGGACTTCGGAGTTCCCTGGCAGGAGCAGACGCTGGTGATCGGCCGGGCCCTGGGCCTGGAGGACCTGGCGCGGCAGCGGGTGGACGAGGTGGAGGCGGCCATCGCCGCCGCCCGGCAGGCCCACCCGGAGTTTGAGGGCGCCACCGTCGCCTGGGCCTCGCCGGCCGGCGACGGCCAGTACTGGGCCGTGGGCCCCAACACTCCGCCGCTGCGCTTCCTGTTCGCCCTGGGCTTCCGGATGCGCGACGAGCTGGCCCAGGTCATCGGCGACCTGGACTCGGCCGCCATCAGCGCCGAGCAGCTGCACCTGCTGGACGCCGACGTGCTGATCTTCCAGGCGGATTCCGAGGAGCAGCGGGCGGCGCTGGAGGCCGACCCCCTGTTCCAGCGGCTCGACGCCGCGGCCCAGGGCCGGGTGGTATGGTTCGTCGGGTATGAGGACCCCGTGTATGGCGCCCTGAGCTTCAGCACCGTCCTGAGCCTGCCCTACGCCCTGGAGCACCTGGTGCCGCAGCTGGCGGGGGCCCTGGCCGGCGGCGCCGGCGCCGGGGGGCAGTAACGCCGGTGGCCCCGCCCGCGCCGGCCTCGCCGTCACCGCCCCTGGCGGCCACGGCGGAGCACCTGAACGCCCTCAGCCCCTACATCCGCTACGGGGCCGAGCCGCCCACAGGGGAGGGCTGGTACCCCCTGGCCCGGGTGGCGGAGGGGGACCTGGTGCCGGGCTGGCACCAGGAGTTGAGCCGGCGGACCGGCGACGCCCGGGTGGCCGGCGCGCACCTCAGCGCCTGGCTCATCGCCGCGGCGCTGGACGTCTGGCTCATGCCCGTGGTGGTTGCCTCCCGGCTGCCCCTGGCCGGTCCCGACCGGGCCTTCATCCACCGCGGGCCCGAGGGCTGGTTCGACGCCGTGGCCGTGGACGGGCGGGAAGCGGCGGTGCTGCCGGGCGACCCGGCGGCCGGGGCGCCGGGCACCCGCGTGCTGGCGTCCCGGGACGAACTGCTGGACGCCTTCGCGGAGCGGCTGCTGGCGCTGGAGCCGGTGCTGCGGGCTGCAGCCGCCGGCTGCCGCCGCACCGAGGCCTCGGCCTGGAGCGAGCTGGCGGACCGTTTGGCCGCCCGGTCCCTGTGGCTGGCGCGCCTGGCCGGGCGGGACCGGGCCGAAACCTGGGCCGACGCCGCGGCGGTCATGGACCGGCTGGCGGCCGGGTCCGGCAGGCTGCGCACCCGGCCGCGGCCGTTCATCGTTCGCTACAGCGGCGGCGAGGAGTGGTTCGCGGTGGCCAGCGTGTGCTGTCTCCACTACCGCATCGTCCCCGGGGCCGACCCGGACGGCACCGGTTACTGCGCCACGTGCCCGCTGCGCACCGACGCCGGCCGCGAGCGGGAACTGCGGGAGCGCCTCGAGGCCGAGGCGGCCGGGAAAGGGGCCGGGTCCTCATGACCACGGGTTCGACCCGCCTCGCGGGCGCCCGCTGGGTTTTCCTTCTTCTTCTCACTGTGCTCCTTCTGGCCGCGGTGCTGCTGAGCCTAGGCGTCGGGTCCATCGCGATCAGCGGCGCCGACGTGGTGGACGCCCTCTTTCGGTATAACCCCGAGTCCTACGAGCAGACGGTGGTGCGGACCCTGCGGGTGCCGCGGACGGCCATCGGGCTGGGCGTGGGCGCCGCGCTGGCCGTGGCCGGCGCCGCCATGCAGGCGGCCACCCGCAACCCCCTGGCGGATCCGTCCATCCTGGGCATCAACAGCGGCGCCGCTTTCGGGGTGGCCGCCGCCGTGTACTACGGGCAGTTGAGCCGGCCGCTGCACTACGTCTGGTTCGCCTTCGCCGGCGGCCTGGCGGCGGCGGTCCTGGTCTACGGCATCGGCTCCGCGGGCCGCGGGGGACCGGCGCCCGTCAGGCTGGCCCTGGCCGGCGTCATCGTCTCCACCCTGCTCAGTTCCTGGCTGACCGCCCTGCTGCTGCTGAACCAGCGCACCCTGGACGAGGTGCGCTTCTGGCTGGCCGGGTCCCTGGGCGGCCGCGACCTCAACATCTTCCTGAGCCTGCTGCCCTTCCTGGCCGTGGGGCTGGTGGGGACGCTGCTTCTCGGCCACCAGTTGAACGTGCTCAGCATGGACGAGGACACGGCCCGGGCCCTGGGCATGCGCACCGACCTGATGCGGGGCCTGGTGGCGGTGCTGGTGGTGCTGCTGGCCGGGGCGGCGGTGGCCGCGGCGGGCCCCATCGGTTTCGTGGGGCTGGCGGTGCCCCACCTGGTCCGGGTGCTGACGGGTCCCGACTACCGCTGGATCCTGGCGTTCTGCGTGGTGGTGGGTCCCCTGCTGCTGCTGGGGGCCGACATCCTGGGGCGGGTGGTGGCCCGGCCGTCCGAGGTGCAGGTGGGCGTGGTCACGGCCCTGGTGGGGGCGCCCTTCCTGATCGGGCTGGCCCGCCGGCACAGGGTGGCGGACCTGTGAACGCCCGCGCGGTGCGCGTGGGTCCCGTTTCGTTCCGGTTCGACCCGCGGGTGCCGGCCCTCATCGGGACCGCCCTGGCGGTACTGGCGCTGCTGGCGGCGTGGGCCTCGACGCTGGGCAGTTTCGACCTGGGCCTGGGCGATGTGGTCCGGGTCCTGGCGGGGGGCGGGACCCCCGAGGAGCGGTTCGTCGTCACGGGCCTGCGCCTGCCGCGGATCCTGGCGGCGGTCCTGGTGGGGCCGCTGCTGGCCCTGTCGGGCGCCATCTTCCAGGGGCTCATCCGCAACCCCCTGGTGTCGCCCGACGTCATCGGCATCCAGGCCGGCGCGGCCTGCGCCGCCGTCTGGTGGATCGTCAGCGGCGGCCCCTCGGGCCTGCAGCCGCTGGCGGCCTTCGCCGGGGCTGCGGCGGCCGCGGCGGCGGTCTACCTGCTCAGCTGGCGGGGGCGCCTCGCGCCGGCGCGGCTGGTGCTGGTGGGCATCGGCGTCAACTCGCTGCTGACGGCGGTCACCACGCTGCTGGTGGTCCGGGCCCGGATCTGGGAGGCGGCCCGCGCCATGGTCTGGATGACCGGCAGCATCAACAATGTCGACTGGGACGACGTGCGGGCGCTGGTCCTGGCGCTGCTGGCGCTGCTGCCCCTGGGCACCGCCCTGATGGGCGGGCTGCGGGTGCTGCAGTTGGGCGACGACCGGGCGCTGTCGCTGGGCATCCCGGTGGAGCGGCTGCGGCTGGCGCTGATCCTGGTGGGGTGCGCGGCCAGCGCGGCGGCGGTGTCGGTGGCGGGACCGGTGGGCTTCATCGCCCTGGCGGTGCCGCACCTGGCCCGGATGCTGGCGGGCCCCATGACGGCGGGAGTCTTTGCCCTGACCGGCGTCATGGGCGGCATCCTGCTGCTGGGGGCCGACATGGTGGCCCAGCACCTGCTGCCCGTGTCGCTGCCGGTGGGCGTGGTGACCGGCGTGGTGGGGGCTCCGTATTTCCTTTACCTGCTGCTGCGGAGCCAGGTTCGCCTCTAGCCGGCCCTGGCTCGCGTGGGTGGGAGGGTCCTGGGTGGCGCGACTGGAGACGGACCGCCTGACGCTGGCTTACGGGGCCGGGCCGTCCATCATCGAAGACCTGGACGTGCGGATTCCCGAGGGCGCCGTGACGGCCATCATCGGCCCCAACGGCTGCGGCAAGAGCACGCTGCTAAGGGCCCTGGCGCGGCTGCTGGCCCCCCGGGGCGGGGCGGCGCTACTGGACGGGCAGGCCATCCACCGGCTGCCGACGCGGGTGGTGGCGCAGCGCCTGGGCCTGCTGCCCCAGCAGGCGCTCGCCCCCGAGGCCATCACCGTGGAGGACCTGGTGCGCCGCGGCCGCTACCCGCATCAAGGTTATTTCCGCCCTTACAGCCGTGACGACGAGGCGGCGGTAAACCGGGCGCTGGAACTGGCCGGGATGGTGGAGTTGCGCCACCGTCCGGTGGACCAGTTGTCGGGCGGGCAGCGCCAGCGAGCCTGGATCGCCATGGTCCTGGCCCAGGAAACCCCCGTCCTGCTGCTGGACGAGCCGACGACGTATCTCGACGTGGCCCACCAGGAAGAGGTGCTGGCGCTGGTCCGGCGGCTGAACCGGGAGGAGGGCCGGACGGTGGTGGCGGTCCTCCACGACGTGAACCAGGCGGCGCGGATCAGCGATTTTGTCATCGCCCTTCGGGACGGGCGGGTGGCGGCCCAGGGCCGGCCGGAGGAAGTCCTGCGGCCCGAACACTTGGAGCGGGTGTTCAGCGTGGGGTGCGACCTGCTGCGGCTTCCCCAGGGCGGGGCTCCGTGGATGCTGCCGCGGAGCCGGCTGCTGGACCCGAATCTGGCGGCTCCCGGCGGCGGGCCGGCGCTGCGGGCCGAGGGGCTGAGCGCCGGCTACGACGGTACGGCCGTCGTGCGGGACGTGTCCTGCTCGCCGCCGCCCGGGCGCATCACCGCCATCGTGGGACCCAACGGCTGCGGCAAGTCGACGCTGCTGAAGACCCTGGCCCGGCTGCTGCGGCCCTGGACCGGCACGGTGCTCCTGGACGGCCGGCCCGTCCACGTGGGCCGTCACCGGGACCTGGCGCGGCGCCTGGCGGTACTGTCCCAGGAGGGTGCGGTCCCCGCCGACCTGCGGGTGGAGGACGTGGTGGCCCTGGGCCGCCGTCCCCACCAGACCTGGTACCGCACCTGGAGCCGCGAAGACGAAGAGGCGGTGGAGCGGGCCATGGCGGCCGTGGGGATGCTGGACCTGCGCGGCCGCTCCATGGACGCCCTGTCGGGG
>PKRI01000042.1 GCA_017577485.1 Bacillota bacterium
CTCGGTAGGATTCCCGGCCCCCGGTGACCCAACCTGCCAGGGAAGCCGGTTTCAGGGCGCGTACGCTCCTCAATCATTCCTTTCGTGCGCGTCCCGGAAAGGGGGTAGTCCCTTGCCGGAACTGCCCGAGGTCACGGTTTACGTGGAGCGCATCCGGGCCCTGCTGGCGGGCCGCAGGCTGGAGAGGCTCCGCATCTTCAACCCCTTCCTGCTGCGGACGGTGGACCCGCCCCCGGACGCGCTGGCCGGGCGGGTGCTGGTGGATGCCGGACGCATCGGCAAGCGCATCGTCCTGTCCTTCGAAGGCGACCTCCACGCCGTCATCCACCTGATGATCGCAGGCCGGCTGCGCTGGCGCCGGGCCGGTGCCGCGCCGCCCGGGCGCCGCGGCCTGGCCGCCTTCGACTTCGAGACCGGCACGCTGCTGCTGACCGAGGAGGGCAGCAAGCGGAGGGCCTCGCTCCACCTGGTGGCGGGGCGCGAGGGGCTGGACCGGTTCCGGCGGGGCGGCGTGGACCTGCTGTCCACCGGGCCCGAGGACCTGGCGGCGGCCCTGCGGCGCGCCAACCGGACGCTGAAGCGGGCCCTGACCGACCCCGCCGTGGTGGACGGCATCGGCAACGCCTGGTCCGACGAGATCCTGTACCGGGCAAGGCTCTCGCCCTTCAAGCAGACGGCGTCCCTCGGCGACGACGAGGTGGCGCGGCTGCACGCGGCGGCGGTCCAGGTCCTGGAGGAGGCCATCCGCGTGCAGTTGGCCGAGGCGGGAACGGGGTTCCCGGAAAAGGTCACGGCCTTCCACCCGTCCATGCGGGTCCACGGCCGCTACGGCCGGCCCTGCCCGGAGTGCGGCGCACCCATCCAGCGGATCGTCTATGCGGAGAACGAGGCCAACTACTGTCCCGGGTGCCAGACCGGCGGGCGCATCTACGCCGACCGCGCCCTGTCCCGGCTGCTGAAGGGCGACTGGCCGCGGACGCTGGAGGAACTGGAGGAGTGGCCCCCGAGAGGCGGCCGCTGAGACGGCGCTGCTCGCAGGTCTGGTTTCAGCCCATTTCCCGGCGCGGGACGGGCCTGCCGGCGGTCGAGGTCCAAAACCGGACCTGGGGGTTGACAGAAGGCCCCAGCGAGGGGCCGAGGCTACATAAGTAGGACGAGAATCAGATCTGATCTGCGGACATCGCCGCCGCAACCCGAAAACAGGTCCGATATGCGTCCAACCAGCGGCGGGGCGCCGCGTTAAGACGGTGCCAACCGCCTTAAACCCCGGCCGCCGGCTCCTCCCGCGATTCCCGGCTCGGCCGCCGGTATCACCGGAGCGGCCCGGGCGCCGCACCGGGGCGGGCGCGCAGGCCGAAAATGAAAAGGCCCGCCGCGGTCGAATACCCTTAGGCGGCTGCCGGCCGCGGGCCGGGAACCTTCCGCCGTCCCCGCCGCGCGGCCCCGGAAGCACGGCCGGAGGTGAACCCATGAGCGAGCCTCGCCAGGCACCCTACGGTACCTGGAAATCACCGATCACCGCCGACCTGGTGGTGGCCGGAGCCCGCCAGCTGGGCCCGATTCACGTGGACGGCGAGTACGTCTACTGGCTGGAGGGACGGCCCGAAGAGCGAGGGCGCATCACGGTCATGAGGCAGGGGCCCGGCGGCCGCATCGAGGACCTGCTGCCTCCTCCCTACTACGCCCGGTCCCGGGTCCACGAGTACGGCGGCGGGCCTTCACCGTGGCCGGCGGCGTCGTCTACTTCGTCAACCTGGTCGACCAGAACATCTACCGCCTGGTCCCCGGGGGAGGTACGGGCAGCGGCGCGGGAAGCGGCACGGGCAGCGGCACCGGCAGCGGCTCCGGCGCCGCGGGCGGCCCCGCCCCATCCCCCGAGCCCGTCACCCGCACGCCGGACCGGCGCTACGCCGACCTGGTGGTGGACGGGCAGCGGCGGCGTCTCCTCTGCGTCCGGGAGGATCACCTGCCCGGCGGCCAGGTGGTCAACCTGATCGCCGCGGTCAGCCTGGACGACGGCAGCGAGACCGTCCTGGTGCAGGGCAACGACTTCTACGCCTCGCCGCGGCTGAGCCCCGACGGCCGCCGCCTGGCCTGGCTGACCTGGAACCACCCCAACATGCCCTGGGACGGCACCGAACTTTGGGTGGGCGATCTAGACGAGGAAGGCCGCGTGATCCACGCCCGGCCGGTGGCGGGCGGCCCGGCGGAGTCCATCTTCCAGCCCGAATGGTCCCCCGAGGGCGTGCTCCACTTCGTGTCGGACCGCAGCGGCTGGTGGAACCTCTACCGCTGGAACGAGGCGTCCGGCGGCAGCCACCCGCTGGTGTCCATGGACGCCGAATTCGGCCTGCCCCAGTGGCAGTTCGGCATGTCCACTTATGCCTTCACGCCCGACGGCACCCTGTACTGCGCCTACACCCGCGACGGGACCTGGCGGCTGGCCCGCCTGGATCCGGGCAGCGGCCGCCTGAGCCCCGTGCCGCTGCCGTTCACCTTCATCACGGGCCTGCGGGCGGGGCCCGGGCGGGTGGTGTTCCGCGCCGCCTCGGCCCAGCACCCCCTGTCCATCGTGGTCCTGGACACTTCCGCGGGCGGCGACCCGTCCTGGCGGGTCCTCCGCAGGGCCACCGACCTGCGCATTGACCCGCGCTACCTGTCGGAACCCGTGCCCATCACCTACCCGTCCGAGGACGGCGGCCAGGCCTACGCCCTCTTCTACCCGCCCCGCAACGACGACTTCCGCGGCCCTGACGACGAACTGCCGCCGGTCCTGGTCTTCACCCACGGCGGGCCCACCGGCGCCGCCGAATCCGTGTTCAACCTGTCCATCCAGTACTGGACCAGCCGGGGTTTCGCGGTGGTGGACGTCAACTACGGCGGCAGCACGGGCTACGGCCGCGCCTACCGCGAGCGGCTCAGGGGCCGGTGGGGCGAGGTCGACGTGGCCGACGTGGCGGCGGCGGTCCGGCACCTGGCCCACCACGGCCTGGTGGACGGCAGCCGCGCCCTGATCCGCGGCGGCAGCGCCGGCGGCTACACCACGCTGGCCGCCCTCACCTTCCGGGACGTGTTCCGCGCCGGGGCCAGTTACTACGGCGTCAGCGACCTGGAACTGCTGGCCCAGGAAACCCACAAGTTCGAGTCCCGCTACCTGGACGGCCTGGTGGGCCCCTACCCCGAGGCCCGGGAGGTGTACCGGGCCCGCTCGCCCATCCACCACGTGGACCGGCTGTCGTGCCCGGTGATCTTCTTCCAGGGCCTCCAGGACCGGGTGGTGCCGCCCAACCAGGCGGAAGCCATGGTGCAGGCGCTGCGGGCCCGGGGCATCCCGGTGGCCTACGTGACGTTCGAGCACGAGGACCACGGGTTCCGCGACGCCGCCAACATCAAGCGGTCGCTGGAGGCGGAACTGTACTTCTACGGGCGGGTGCTGGGGTTCCGGCCGGCCGACCAAATCGAGCCGGTGCCCATCGAGAACCTGGACTCGTAAAGCCCGAACCCGGGAGCAACGCGCCCGCCGGCGGTTGACGGGCGGCGGCTGGCGACTGAAGGCTCGGTCGGCGGCAGGGCCATTTCCCGGGAAATGTGACGAAGCGCTTCGACAAGCATCGCGCGGCAACAGGAGGCATCGCGCAGAAAAGAGGCGTTGGCATTGCAGCAGGCATCGACGCGGGTCGCCGGGCGCCGGGCAGGTGTCCGGCCCCTTGACTTCATCGCCCTCACCCTGGTGGCCGTCAACGTGCAGGCGGGCATGGTGGCCACGGGTCCCGTGGCCCCGCTGATCCGGTCCGACCTGTCCCTCAGCAACAGCACCCTGGGACTCATCACCGCCATCCCACCGGTGGCCATGGGCGCCGCCGCAGTGCCGGGCGCGCTGCTGGCCCGGCGGCTGGAGCCCTCGCGGGCCTGGACCTGGTCCATGGCGCTGCTGGCCGCCGGCGGCCTGCTCCGCGCCCTGGCCCCGGGAGCCGGGTCGCTGGCGCTGGCCACCATCGTCATGTGCCTGGGGGCCGGCCTGGTGACCGCCGCCTTCCCGTCGCTGGCGGCCACCCGCTTCGCCGCGGACCCCGGCCTGGCCACCGGCTTCTACACGGGCGGGACGGCGGGGGGCGCGCTGCTGGCCTCGGGCCTGACGGCGACGGTCCTGCTGCCCCTGGCCGGGGGAAGCTGGCGGGGCGCGTTCGCGTCGTGGGGCCTGCTGGCGGCGGCGGCATGGCTGGTGTGGTGGGCGGTGGACCGGGCGGCGGATCCCACCGCCCTGAGCCGGTGGGACGGGAACAGCGCCGCGCAGGCCGGCGGAGGCGACAGCCTCGCCCGCACCTGGGGCGGCGTCCTGCGCCAGGGCCGCGCATGGCTGCTGGCCCTGCTGTTCGCCTCGCAGTCGGCCACCTTCTTCACCGCGGCCGCCTGGATCCCGCCGCTCTACAGCGAACTGGGGCTCAGCGAAGCCGCGGCCAGCGTGCCGCTGCTGGTGCTGTCCGTCGTGCAGATCCCCGCGGCCTTCCTGTTCCCCCTGGCGGCTGGGCGGACCGGCCGGTACCGGCCGCTACTGCTGGCCTCGGCGGCGATCAACGCGGTGGGCGTGGCGGGCCTGGCGCTGGCGCCGGGGGCTGCCCCGTGGCTGTGGGGCGCGGCCGTGGGCATCGGCCTGGGCGGGCTGTTCAGCATCTGCATGATGCTGCCGGTGGCCCTGTTCCCCACCCACCAGGTGGGCGCCGCCACCGGAGTCATGCTGACCGTGGGCTACCTGCTGGCCTCGCTGGGCCCCCTGACGATGGGCGCGCTGCGGGACGCGTCGGGGTCATACACGGCGGGGATGCTGGCGCTGGCGGCGCTGGCGGTGCCCATGATGCTGATCATCCTGGCGCTGGGGCGCAGCCCGGGGCGGGCGTGACCGGACGGGCGTGACCGGACGGGCGTGACCGGGCGGGCGTGACCGGCCCTCACCGCCGGTGCTGGGCTGCCGCCGCCAGGAACCCGTCCACATCGGCCGGCGAGATGACCACCCGGGAACCGCCGGCGCCCTCGATCAGGATCACGTCGCCGTGCAGGTCCGTGGCGTACACCCGCAGGCTTCCCATGCCCCGGGCGTGGAAGGTGCCGGCGAAATAGCCGGGCAGGGCGGCGCCGATGACCCGCACCGCCCGGACCCCCTGGAGGCGGCGGATGTCACGGATGCGGTCCCAGCGGAAGTGATGCCACCCGAAGAGGTGCCGCACGCTGATCCCCCGCGGCCCCACCCGGTAAAGCAGCGACCGGCGCCCACGCACGACGAACCACACCAGCCCGGCAATCAAGGGGATGTCCAGCAGGAGCAGCAGCATGGGCCAGCTGAAGGCGACGCTCCCCTGGGCGGTGGGCACCGGCGGGAAGGACCGCTCCGCCTGCCCGCCCAGGACCCCGGCGTCGCCCCGGCGCACCGCCTCCGCCAGGCGCACGAACTCTTCGGGATCGGCCGGGCTGAACAGGTAGCGGGTCCCGGCGCGGGCGGTCCGGGCGTCGGGCGTGGTCTCCACCAGCACGTAACCCAGGCGGCCGCTGGTGGTCAGCCGGTACACCCTCCCCAGGGTCGACGAGGTCCACCAGCCTCGCTGCACCTGGGGCAGGCCGGTTCCCGCGGTGCGGCTGAGGCTCCCGGGGTCTTCCACCAGGGAGACGGCGGCGATCTCGCCGGCCGGCACGCGGATGTTCACCAGGCCGTAGCGGGCCTCGATCCCTTCGGTCGTCACCCGGTACTCGAACCGGCTGTACCCGTAGACCTCGTAGACATACAGGGCCGGCAGCGACAACGCCACGAGGATGAGGAGCGCCAGCATCACCGCCGACCACCGGGACTGTACCTTCACCGGCTCGAAGGTCACGTCTCCTCGACGGGTCAAGGCCGTGCTCCCTCCCTACGGCGCGGGGCTCCGTTCACACCAACCGGCGCAGCCAGTCTTCGCGGTCCCCGGGCAGGAAGTCCACCACCGGGATCTCCAGCATGGTGTAAGCCCCGGGTGCCTGGCGCAGCGAGGCCCGGGCCGCCGCCACCATCACCTGGGCGGTCAGGGCCGGGTTCTGGATGGACATCTCGAAGGCCATCCGCTGGTTGTGGGTCCGGCCCGACACGCCGCGGCGCTCGATGCGGACGCCGTGGCCCATGTCCACCAGGTCGGCCACCCGGTCCACCTGTTCCACCCGGGTTTCGTCGTACTTGAAGTAAGGGTCGTTGAGCACCGCCTGCCGCACCTGCTCGAAATCGGCGCCGGGCTCCAGTTCCACATAGACCAGGCGCCGGTGGGCCCCCTGCCCGGCGGGGATGGTGACCGACAGGGCGTCGCGCACGCCGGCGATGGCCTTCACCGCCACCGTATGCCCCATGCTCATGCCGGGGCCAAAATTGGTGTACGTCACGCCCCGGGGCGCCATGAACTGCAGCAGCGCCCGGATGATGGAATCGGTGCCCGGATCCCAGCCTGCGGAGATGACGGCCACCCGGCCGTGGCGCCGGGCCACCTGGTCCAGGTCGCGGCGCAGGTCCACCAGGGCGCCGTGGATGTCGTAGGAGTCGACGGTGTTGACGCCCCGGGCCAGCAGGTCCGCCGCCTGCCGCGGCACGTCGCGGGTGGGCACGGCCAGCAGGGCCGCGTCCACCGGGCCCAGTTCGGCGATGTCGGCGACGACGGGGATGTCGGGGTCGAGGCCGGCAGGCCGCACCGGGGTGCGGCGGACGACGCCGGCCAGTTCCAGGTCGGGCGCTTCCAGCACGGCTTCGACGGCGCAGCGGCCCACGTTGCCGTAACCGACCACGGCGATGCGGCGGGGTTCGGACACCAGGACGCTCACCCTTTCGCAGGCTGGTCTCGCGTGCTTATGGGAGGGGACAGGCTTCCAGACGGCATTCTACCATGGGCCCCGGCGGAGTGGGCCACGGTGGTACCGGCCCCGGGCGGCACCGGCGCGGGCGACGCCGGCCCCAACGGCAACCGCCTCGGGGGCCGCGTCACCGCCCGGCCAGGGCCTGCTCCAGGGCCTCCAGCATGGGCTCCAGGCCGGGGCGGGCGGGGACCGCGTCCACCGGCAGGCCCGCCCGGCGGGCGTCGGCGGCGGTGTTGGGACCGATGCAGGCCACCAGCGGGCGCCGCCCGCCGCCCAGGGATTCCAGGCCGGCGCCGGTCTCGGCCAGCACCGCCGCCAGCTCCTCGGCAGCCGAGGCGCTGGTGATGACCACGGCATCCAGCGGGCCCTGAGCCGCGGCCGCCGCCAGCCGCCGGGCGGCGTCGGGCGCCTGCACCGTGTCATAAGCGGGCACCTCGTGGACCACCAGCCCGGCGTCCCGCAGCGCCCGGGGCAGGTGGTCGGGGGCCCTGGCGCTGCGGGGCAGCAGCACCCGCGATCCCGCACCGGCGGCAGCGGGCAGTTCCGCCGCCAGGCCCTGCCAGCGGGCCTCAGCGGGAATCAGGTCCACGGGGATCCCGGCCGCCTGCAGCGGTTCAGCGGTACCTTGCCCCACCGCCGCCACCCGCACGCGGCCCACAGGCCAGGCCAGGCCCAGGGCCCGCAGCCGCTCCAGCACCGCCGTCACCGCGTTGCGGCTGGTGAACGCCGCCCAGTCGCAGGTCTCCAGGAGCCGCAGCGCCTGGTCCAGGCGGTCGCGAGCCGAGGGATCGGCGAGCGGCACCACGGCGATCAGCGGGACGACCACCGGCACGCCCCCGCGGCGGCGGATCTCGGCGGCCAACCCTTCGGCATCGTGCTCGGGTCGGGGGATCAGGACGCGGCACCCCTCCATGGGGCGCCCCTCCCGTGCGCCGGCGGCGCCGCCGCCGGGAAGCATGGCCCGGGCGGCACGGCAGCCCAGATCTTCGGGCAGGCGGGCCGGCCCGGTCCAGCGCCGGTGGGCCGGCGCCGCCCCCGCGTAGTAGGCCAGCAGTTCCATCGTGTCGCCGTCCACCCGGGCGGCGGCGCCGATGGGCACCGCGCACGATGCGCCCATGCCGGCCAGGAACGCGCGCTCCGCCCGGACCGCCAGCGACGTGGCCGGGTCGTCCAGCAGCCGGGCCAGGGCCAGCGCGGCCTCGTCGCCGGCGCGGACCTGCAGCGCCAGGGCCCCCTGGCCGGGCGCCGGCACAAACCGCTCCAGCGGCAGCGGCCAGGCGCACAGCTCCTCGAAACCCGCCAGCGGCAGCGGCCCGGCCGGCAGGGAGGGGCTTTCGGGCAGCATCCCCAGGCGCGCCAGGCCCGCCGCGGCCAGCACGGCGCCGTCCAGATCGCCCCCGGCCACGCGGCCCAGCCGGGTGTCCACGTTGCCGCGGAGGCTTACAACCTGCAGGTCGGGCCTCCAGGCCGCCAGCTGGGCGCGGCGCCGCACGCTGGACGTGCCGATCCGGGCGCCCTGGGGCAGCGCCGGGAGACGGGTGACGGGGTCCAGGGGACAGGTCCTGCGGCAGACCAGTACATCGTGGACCCACGCCCGCGGGGGAAAGGCGGCGATGACCAGGTCGCCGGGACCCGTGGTGGGCACGTCCTTGGCGCTGTGGACCACCACGTCCACGCGGCCGTCCAGCAGCGCCCGCTCCAGTTCCTTGACGAAGACCCCCGGCGTTTCGAACTGGGACAGGTCGCGGGTGCGGTCGGCATCGCCGGTGGTGCGGATGACGACCGTCTCGAAGCGGTCCTGGGGACGCGCCTGCTGCAGGCGGTCGATGACCCACCGGGTCTGAGCCAGGGCCAGCCGGCTGCCGCGGGTGCCCACCCGCCACGTGCGGGCGGCCACCGTCCTCACCTGCCCAGCGGCCCGGTGCCGCCCTCGGCCGGCCCTGAGCCGAACCCCGGCAGGTTGAACAGGTCGCCCAGGGCCCGGACGTACAGTTCGGCGGCGCCGCCGCCGGCATAGCGCCGCAGGCGGGCGGTGGGCTCGTTGAGGATCCGGTTGACGATGGACAGCGTGGCCGCCTCCACCAGGCGCCGCTCCCGCGGGCCCAGTTCCGGCAGCCTCGACAGCAGCCGCTCCACTTCCTCCCGCCGGATCTCCTCGGCGAATCCCCGCAGCGAGCGGATCAGCGGGATGACGTAAAGCTCCTCCAGCCAGCGGCTGAAGGCCGCCACCTCGTCCTGGATCATGCCCTCGACCCGCGGGACCTCCTGCTGCCGTTGCCGCAGGTTCTCGTCCACCACCGCCTGCAGGTCGTCGATGTCGTACAGGCGGACGCCCGGCACCCGGCCGGCCTCGGGGTCGACGTTGCGGGGCACGGAGATGTCGATCAGCACCAGCGGCGAGGCGCGCCCGGCGGCGGCCTCGGCGGCGTCGGCGGCGGTCAGCACGTAGCCCGGCGCCGCCGTGGAAACGATGGCGATGTCGGCACCGCGCAGGACCCGAGGCAGGTCCGCCATGGGCACGGCGGTGCCCCCGAAACGCCGCGCCAGGGCCTCCGCCCGCTGCGGCGTTCGGTTGGCCACCACCACCGCGGCACCCTGGCCGTGCAGGATCTCGGCGGCCAGTTCCGCCATGTCGCCGGCGCCCACCACCAGCACCGCGCGGCCGGCCAGGTCGCCCAGCAGCCGCCGGGCCAGGTCCACCGCCGCCGAACTGATGGACGCGGCGTGCCGGCTCAGCCCCGTCTCGGTATGGGCGCGCTTGGCCAGCCGCAGGGACCGCTGGAAAAGCTCGTGCAGCACCGTGCCCACGGTCCCGTCCCGCTGGGCCGCCTGGTAGGCCTCCCGCACCTGGGCGAGGATCTGCGTCTCACCCAGCACCATGGAGTCCAGGCCGCAGGCCACCCGGAACAGGTGACGGGCCGCCTGGTGGTGATGGAAGGTGTACAGGTAGGCCAGCAGGCCCTCGCCGGGCATGTCGGCCCGCCGGGCCAGCAGGTCCACCAGGCTCTCCATGGCCTCGTGGAACCGCGAAACCACCGCGTAGACCTCAAGCCGGTTGCATGTGGAGAGCACCGCGTGCTCCTCCACCGGCGGCAGCCCGCCCACGGCCCGCACAAAGGCCTCGCGGGCATCGGCGGTCAGGGCCAGGCGTTCCCGCACCTCCACCGGCGCGGTGCGGTGATTCATGCCGATGACGACCAGGTGCACCGCACGTCAGCCGCCCAGGACCTGCTTGACCAGGTCCGGCACTTCCCAGGGCATGGAGGCCACTTTGGCGCCGCCGGCCTCCAGCGCCTTGACCTTGCTCTCGTAGGTACCCCGGCCGCGCTCGATGATGGCGCCGGCATGGCCCATGCGCTTGCCGGGAGGCGCCTGCTTGCCGGCCAGGTACGCCACCACCGGCTTGCTCATCCCCTTGATGAACTCGGCGGCCTCTTCCTCGGCGGTGCCGCCGATCTCGCCCACCAGGACCACCGCCCGGGTCTCGGGATCCTGCTCGAACTGCTCCAGGATGTCGATGAAGGACAGGCCCACCACCCGGTCGCCGCCCATGCCCACCACCGTGCTCTGGCCCAGGCCGGCGTTGCTCAGCGCCGCAGCGATCTCGTAGGACAGGGTGCCGCTGCGGGCTACGATGCCCACAGGACCGGGCTTGTAAATGTGGTTGGGCATGATGCCGATCTTGCTCTTACCCGGCGAGATGACGCCGAAGGTGTTGGGCCCCACCAGCGTGGCGCCCCGGGACCGGGCGAAGGCCGTCATCTTCATGGCGTCGTGCAGCGGGATGTGCTCGGTGATGGCCACCACCAGCTTGATCCCGGCGTCGATGGCCTCGAAGGCGGCGTCACAGGCGAAGGGCGCCGGCACGAACAGGATGGCGGCGTTGGCGCCGTGGCGCTCCACCGCCTTCTCAACGGTGTCGTAGACCGGCACGCCGTGGACCTCCTGGCCCTCGCGGCCCGGCGAAACGCCCGCCACGATGCGCGTGCCGAAGGCCTGCATCTGCTGGGTGTGGAACCGGCCCTGGTTGCCGGTGATGCCCTGCACCAGCACCCGGGTCTTCTCGTCGATGAGGATGGCCACGGCTCAGCGCCCTCCCTTCGCCAGCTCGACGACCTTGGCCGCCGCCTCGTCCATGGAGCGGTAGGCCTGGATCCCGGCCTCCTGCAGCATGCGCACGCCCTCTTCCTCGTTGGTGCCCACCAGGCGCACCACCAGGGGAACAGGGATGCCCTGCCGCTCCTTGACCGTCAGGATGGCCCGGGCCACGTCGTCGCAGCGGGTGATGCCGCCGAAGATGTTGATCAGGATGGCCTTGGGGTTGGTGGAAACCAGCACGCCGATGGCCTGGGCCATGGGCTCGGCGGCCGCGCCGCCGCCGGCGTCCAGGAAGTTCATGGCCCGGCCGCCGTAGGCCGCCAGGGCGTCGATGGTGGCCATGGTGATGCCGGCGCCGTTGGCCATCACGGCGATGTCGCCGTCCAGTTCCACGTAGGAGAGGCCGATCTCCCGCACCCGCTGCTCCAGCGGCGTGGCCTCGCTGACCCTGGGCAGGTCCTCGTGGCGGAACAGGGCGTCGTCGTCCACGTTGAAGCGCCCGTCGGCGGCGATGAGCCGGTCGCCGGAGATGACCAGGGGGTTGATCTCCACCAGTTCGGCGTCGTAGCGGCGGAACAGGTCATAGAGGGTGACCAGGATGTCGGTGAACTGCCGCGCCAGGCCGGCGGGCAGTTCCAGCCGCGAGGCCACGGCGCGGGCGGCGTAGGGGTAGAGGCCCCAGGTAATGTCCACGTGGCGGCGGACGATGTCCCGCTCGGGGACCTCCTCGATGTTGACGCCGCCGTGGCGGCTGGCCATGATCAGGGGCCGCCGGGTCGCCGCGTCCACGGTGACGCTGACGTAAAGCTCACCGTCGATCTTGAGCTTCTCTTCCACCAGGACCTGCTCGACCCTGTAGCCCTGGATCTCGCTGCCCAGCAGTTCGGCCGCCCGGGCCCGGGCCTCGTCGGGCGTGTCGGCGAACTTGATGCCGCCCGCCTTACCCCGGCCGCCGGCCAGCACCTGGGACTTGATGGCCACAGGACCGATCTCCGCTGCGGCGGCGGCCGCCTCGTCGGGGGTCCGGGCCACCCGGCCGCGGGGCACCGGCAGGCCCGCTGCGCGGAAGATGTCCTTGGCCATGAACTCGAACATCTTCATGGTCCATCCGCCCCTCTGCCCGGTGTCAGAGGCCGAGGGCCTCCAGTTCCTGGATCATGCCGCGGACCTCGTCGGCCGACCGCTGGAAAGCCGCGCGCTCCTCGTCGTTGAGGTCCAGTTCGATGACGCGCTCGACGCCGCTGCCGCCCAGCAGCACGGGCACGCCCATGAACAGGCCGGACAGCCCGTACTCGCCCTCCAGCAGTGCCGACACCGGCAGGATGCGCTTCTGGTCGCGCAGCACGGCCTCCACCATCTCGGCCAGCGCCCGGGCCGGGGCGTAGTAGGCGCTGCCGGTGCGCAGCAGCTGGACAATCTCGCCGCCGCCGTTGCGGGCGCGGTCCACCAGCTGCTGCAGGCGGTCGGCGGGAATCAGGTTCTCCACCGGCACGCCGCCCACGTACGTGTACCGCACCAGCGGCACCATGGTGTCGCCGTGCCCGCCCAGCACGAAGGACTGGACGTCGCGGACGGACACGCCCAGTTCCTTGGCGATGAAGTAACGGAAACGCGCCGTGTCCAGGATGCCGGACTGGCCCATGACCCGGTGCTTGGGCAGGCCGCTGACCTTCCAGGCCACGTAGGTCATGGCGTCCAGGGGGTTGGTGAGAACGATGATGTAGGCGTCGGGGGAGTGCTTCAGCGCCTGCTCGGTGACCGTCTTGACGATGTTGGCGTTGACGTTGAGCAGGTCGGTCCGGGACATGCCCGGCTTGCGCGGCGAGCCGGCGGTGATGACGATGACGTCCGACCCCGCCGTGTCGGCGTAGTCGGCGGTGCCCACCACGTCCACGTCAAAGCCCTCGACGGGGCTGGACTGGGCCAGGTCCAGGGCACGGCCCCTGGCGATACCCTCGTCGACGTCGATCAGCACCACGTCACCCAGGTTGGCCGCAGCACACCAGTGAGCCGTGGTCGAACCGGTCATGCCGGCGCCGACCACCGTGATCTTCGCCCGCTTCATTCGACGGTCCCTCCGTCCCCAAAGTTGCCCGGCCGGCGCAGGTCGGCCTCCAACCGGGCCACCCGCGCCGCCAGGCGCAAGACGTACGCCAGCATCAGCACAAAAGCCACGGCGTAGCCGGCAAACACGTAGACCATGGCCGCCCTCCTAGTCCCCGGCCGCCCCGCGGCCGGACGCCCGCGCGCGGGCCGCGGACCGTTCCAGCCGCTCCACCCGCCAGCGCAGGGCGATCAGGAAGAGGTTGAAGAGCAGGAAGGCCGCGGCGCAGACCGCCAGGGCCTGCTGCATGGCAGGGTCCAGCGTCGTCCCGCCCCCGGCGAAGTTGGGCGGGTGGATGGAGCGCCACCACACCACCGACAGGTGCACCACCGGCACGTCCAGGAACCCGACGATGCCGAAGATGGCCGAGAAGCGGGCGCGGCGCTCCGGGTCGTCGATGGCCTGCCGCATGATCAGGTAGGCCACGTAGATGAGCCAGAGCACCAGGGTGGTGGTCAGGCGGGGATCCCAGGTCCACCACCATCCCCAGGCGGCGCGGCCCCAGAGCGACCCGGTCAGCAGCGTGATGGTGGTGAACAGGACGCCCACTTCCGCCGCGGCATGGGCCAGGGCGTCCAGGTGGTCCCGGCGGCGCCACAGGTACAGGGCGCCGGCCGCCGCCACGATGGCGAACGAAAGATATGACGCGATGGCGGCGGGGACGTGGATGTACATGATGCGCTGGGAATGGCCCATGAACGCTTCGGTGGGCGCGGCCACCAGGGCCATATAGAGGGCCACGGGGATGGCCGGCAGGGAAGCGTAGCCCAGCAGGCGCACCGTCACACCTCCGCCACGTAGTCGAAGAGGACAAGGGCTGCCACGAAAAACACGATATCATACCCCACCAGCAGCCGAAACCACCCGCCGGCCGCCGACAGCGGCTCCCCCGCCAGCAGGCTCTCGCCGATGCGCACCGCCGCCATCAGCACCGGCACCTCCAGGGGCAGCAGGAGCAGGGGCAGCAGCAGGTCGGCGCCCCTGGCGTGGACCGCCAGGGCCGACAGCAGCGTGCCGGCGGACACCAGGCCGGCCAGGCCCGCCAGCGTCGTCAGGGCCCAGGCACCCCAGGGCGGTGACGCTTCCACGTCCAGCAGCACGAAGAAGGGCGGGGTCAGCAGCGCCGCCACCAGCGCCAGCCACAGGGTGGTGACGGCCACTTTGGCGGCGTAGACGGCGCCGGCGTCGGCGGGCAGCGCGGCCACCGCTTCCAGGGTGCCCGCCTCCTTCTCGCGGGCGAAGGACCGCCCCACCGCCACCAGGGCGGCAAAAGCCAGGGCCAGCCAGTAGACGCCCGCGAAGACCGGCTCCAGGTCCACGGCCACGGGGTTCAGGGCGAAGCCGAAGATGACCAGGACCACCAGGGCGAAGGCGCCCAGGGCGGTGACCGTCTCGCGGCCCCGGAGTTCGGCGGTGATCTCGCGGGCCATGACGGCGGCCACCACCCGCCAGAAGTGGCGGTTCACCGCAGGGCCCGCCTCACTGCAGGACCAGCCTCCCGCGCTCGAGCCGGGCGCGGCGGGCGACGGCCGCGCCGCCCGCGCCGGCGGGTTCAGGCATCGGCTCGTGGGTCGCCGCCACGGCGGCGCCGCCCTGCCGCAGGTGGGCGTCCAGCAGGTCCACGAAACGGCGGCGGCCGTCGTCGTCGAGGCCGGTCAGGGGCTCGTCCAGCAGCAGCAGCCGGGGACGGTGCAGCATGGCCCGGGCCAGGCCCAGGCGCTGGCGCATGCCCCGGGAGAAGGTGCGGACAGGCCGGTCGGCGGCGTCCTCCAGCCCCCACTCGCGCAGCGCCCGGCCAGCGGCGGCATCCACGGGGCCCTCGAGGCCGTACACGCGGGCCCAGAAGCGCAGGTTCTCCCGGGCCGTCAGTTCCGGGTAGAGGAAGGGTTCATGGGCCAGGTACCCCAGCGCCCGGCGCAGGTGGGGCCGGGACCGCTCCAGCACCGTGCCGTCGAGGACGACCCGCCCGGCATCGGCGCGGCTGGCCCCCGCCAGGATCCGCAGCAGGGTGGTCTTCCCGGCGCCGTTGGGCCCGGTGATGACCAGCAGTTGGCCGGGTTCCAGGGTGAAGGACACGCGGTCGAAGATGACGCGACCGCCGTGGCGCTTGGCGACATCTTCGACCGACAGCATGGTTCAGTAGGCGGCCGCGGCCTCGTACTTGGAGGGGCACTTGACCAGGACCCGCTCGGCGTGGAAGACGCCGTCGGCCCCCATGCGCCCTTCGACCACCACCGGCACGTCGTCGGCCAGCAGGTCCGGCTTCACGCGGTCGTAGACCACGGGGACAGCGGCCTGGCCGCCCTCGGCGCTGCCCAGGGTGAACTCCAGGCGCACCTGGGTGGGTTGCCAGTCCACGGTGCCGGGCAGCACCACGCCGCTGACGCGGACGAACTGGCCTTCCAGGGCATCCTGCTGTGCGGCGAATTCATCGACGGTGTGGTAGTAAACCTTGCCGGCGCTGAAGCCGCTGACCATGAGGTAGGCGACCACCAGCACCACCACGCCGCCCACCAGCGCCAGACGGGTTCGAAGGGTCAAGGCCGGCCCTCCTTCCGCTCATGCCTATTCTAGCCGCGGTCTCCCGGCTTGCCCACCCCGGCGGCGGGCGGCCGCGGGCGCGCACTTCCAGGATTGCTTCTGCTCGCGGTCGCCCGCGGCCGCTCCCGTCACCGGCCGTCGCTGCCCAGGGCCAGCACGTCGACGGTGCGTTCGATCACGTAAATGTTCTGCACCGTGAAGGTGCCGCCCTCGGGAAACGTGTAGCGCACCTTGACCCACACCGCGGCCCGCACCAGGAAATCGTGTCCGGGCCTCTCCCACAGC
>PKRI01000070.1 GCA_017577485.1 Bacillota bacterium
AGGTAGTGTTCCGAAATCCCTTGTCGCTCCGCGATCTGCTTAAGGGCGATGGGCCCCTGGCCGTAATGGAGGGCGAGGTCCAACATGGCCCGCAGCCCGTACTCGCCCCGGGTGGAGATCCGCAATGCCCTTCGCCTCCCGTGTTGTCCCCCGGCGGCCGGGGAAATCCGACCTGTTTACCTGGGTTTGCGCCCCCATCTTAGCACGGGGCCTCCGCCCCGTCAATCGCGGCTTCCCGTGCGCCGCCAATTGCCGCTTAACCGGCCTGCGAAACCGGGAACCGCCCCGTCAGCCGGCCTGCCCTTCGCCGCGCCACTTCTGCAGCCGCTCCCGCAGCACCGCCTCATACCCCTGGTCCGACGGCTCGTAAAACCGTCGCCCGACCAGATTGTCCGGCAGGTATTGCTGCACCACGTGATGGCCGGGGTAGTCGTGGGGGTAAAGATACCCTTCCCCATGTCCGAGCCGCTTGGCCCCAGGGTACGACGCATCGCGCAGGTGGATCGGCACCGGTTCCCACCGCTCGGTGCGGACGGCCTCTAGAGCGGCCCCGATGGCCTTGTAGGCGCTGTTGCTCTTGGGCGCGGTGGCGATGTAAATGGCCGCCTGGGCCAGCGGGATACGCCCCTCCGGCAGCCCCACGTGCTCAACGGCCTGCGCCGCGGCCACCGCCACCAGCAGCGCCTGCGGATCGGCGTTGCCCACATCCTCCGCCGCGTGGATGATGAGCCGCCGGGCGATGGTGCGGGGGTCTTCGCCTGCTTCGAGCATGCGGGCCAACCAATAGACGGCGGCGTCCGGGTCCGACCCCCGCATGCTCTTGATGAAGGCCGAGAGTACGTCGTAATGCTCATCGCCCTCGCCGTCATAGTGCACGGTGCGCGTCTGCAGCGCCGCCGCGACCAGTTCCGCCGTCACCCGCACCGGTTGAGCCACCGCCGCTCCTCCCGCGCCGGCTCCTGGCACAGGCGCTTCGCCTTCCCCTTGCGACAGGCCTTGGCCGGCGCCGGCCACCGCCATTTCCACTGCCAGCTCCAGGCCGTTGAGCACAGCCCGGGCATCGCCGTTGGCTGCCCGGAGGAGCAGCGCCCGGGCCGCGGGCTCAAGCTCGACCGGGATCGAACCGAGGCCCCGCTCCGGGTCCGCCAGCGCCCGGTTGATGATCTGCGACAGGTGCTCATCCGTCAGCGCCGACAGCCGGAAGATGGGCGCCCTGGACAGCAGCGGGGCGTTGACGGAAAAGAACGGATTCTGCGTCGTCGCCCCGATGAGCACGATGGTGCCGTCCTCCACGGCCGGCAGCAGCGCGTCCTGCTGGGCGCGGGTGAAACGGTGGATCTCATCGATAAACAACACCGTCCGCTGGCCCTGGTAGCGCAGGCGCTCCCGGGCTTCCTCGATGACCCGCCTCACGTCCGCAACGCCGGCGGTCACGGCGTTAAGGGACGCGAAGAAAGCCTTTGTACGGGCCGCGATGAGGCGGGCCAGCGTCGTCTTGCCCGAGCCCGGCGGGCCATACAGGATCATGGAACGCAGCCGGTCCCGTTCCACCAGCACCCTAAGCGGCCGTCCCGGGCCCAGGAGCTCCTCCTGGCCCACCACCTCGTCCAAGTCCCGCGGCCGCATGCGTTCCGCAAGCGGCGCGGCCGCCTGCCGCGCCCGCCTTTCCGCGGCGGCAAACAGATCCAATGGCGCTCACCTCCACGCCGGAGGACGCAAGCTGTACCGCCCCCGCAAGGCATAAGAAAACGGGAGGATGTTCACCCTCCCGCTGCCGACTAAGATACCCCGCCGTGCCGCCATATCC
>PKRI01000043.1 GCA_017577485.1 Bacillota bacterium
CCTCGAAGAAGCTCGCCGACTGGACAGCAAGCTAGGCAGCCAGGATTCCGACCGGCTGGAGCAAGACCTGACTTCCGTGCGGGAAATTGAGATTCGGACGCAACGGGCTGATGGCTGGTTGAACAAGCCTAAGCCCGCGGTGGACAAGGCAACGGCGTCGCATCTGGATCGCGACATTCCGCTGGAGGAACTGGGCGAGCGCCTGTCGCTGCCGCCCTTCCTTGAGCCGTACCGCGAGCAGATCGAGGCAGGCCTGACCCCGCTGGAAGGGGTGGCCATGTCGGTGCTGGTCTTCGCCGGGGCGGGGCAGACGGCGGCGTTGGGGCTGCTGGCGGCCGGCGCGCCGGCGTGGGTGGCGGTGGCCGGGTCCATCGTCGTCAACCTGCGCTTCGTCATGTACAGCGCCGCCATCGCTCCCATCTTCCGGCCGCTGCCGGCGGGCCTGAAGCTCCTTTACGCGTACGTGCTGACGGATCAGGCCTTCGTCATGGCGGTGGACCATTACCGGCGGCAGGGCCGGCCCCTGCTGCAGGGCGCCTATTACGCCGGGCTGTCGGCGGCCATCTGGGTGGCGTGGGTGGCGGCCACCGCCGCGGGCGGCCTGTTCGGCGCAAGGCTTCCCGGCGGCGGCTGGCTGGACTTCGTGACGCCGCTGATCTTCCTGAGCCTGCTGGTGCCCGCCCTGCGGGACCGTCCCGCCGCGGCCGCCGCCGTCACGTCGGCGGTGGTGGCCCTGCTGGGCCACCGGCTGCCGCTCAACCTGGGCATGCTGGCGGCGGCGCTGGCGGGCATCGCCGCCGGCCTGGCGGTGGGGAGGCGGGGGGACGCGTGAGCGAAACGGGCGGAACGCTGGGCTGGGCGGCTATGGCCGTCATGGCCGCGGCTTCGCTGCTGCTCAGGTACTCCTTCATCGCACTGGAGGGACGGCTGTCCCTGCCGCCGCTGGCGCGGCGGGCCCTGAGCCTGCTGCCGGCGGCGGTACTGCCGGCGCTGGTGGTCCCTGGCGTCCTGGCCGCCGGCGGCGCCCTGGACCTTTCGCCGCTCACCAACCCGCGGATCCCGGCGGCGGCCGCGGCCGCCCTGGCGGCGCGGCGGACCGGCAGCATGCTGGTCACCCTGGTGGTGGGCATGGGCGTGCTCCTGCTGCTGGAAGCCCTGTAAACGCCCAGATTGCAGGCGCCGGCCGTTACCGGGGGCCGGTGCTGCGGTGGTTTCCGGGTCTTGCCGAGCGGCACCCCAACGGCGGCGCGTTGGCGGGTGCCGCGCCGGGGTACCATGGTGTCGGAAGGGAGGGCGACACCATGACCGGCGACGTCAAGACCGTCGTCCGCCGCCTGATCGACAAGCACAGCGAGACGGCCACCGGGGGGCCCGAGGACGTGGTCCAGCGCGTGCTGGAGGATCCCGAGTTCCCCCAGTCCCCGGACGCCCTGCGCCAGCTGGAAGACGCCTTCGGACCCTTCCGCCGGCAGGAGGACGGGTCCATCCACCTGGACTACGACGACGTGGTCCAGCAGAGCTTCCCGGCCAGCGACCCGCCCCCGCCGCCGGACCGGGAGTGACGGCCTGCCGGGCTTCCCGTCGGCCCCGGCGCTATAATCAGACGCGGGCGGGAGGTGGCGCCGGGTCATGTTCTGGGCGGCATGGGCCCTCTTCGTGACCGCGCTCTATGCGGTCGCCTGCGTGCTGGCGTCCCGGCGGCTGCCGCTGGAACCCCCGCTGTGGGCCGATGCCCCGCCGGTGTCGGTGATCAAGCCCGTCCGCGGCCTGGATCCCGGCGCCGAGGCCAACTTCCGAAGTTTCTTCCGCCAGCGTTACCCCAGCGCGTTTGAACTGATCTTCGCCTGCGAGTCGGAGGACGATCCCGCCGTCCCCCTTCTGCGCCGCCTGATGGAGGAACACCCTGAGGTGCCCGCCCGCCTGGTGCTGGCCCCGCCCCGGCCGAACCTGACCGGCAAGATGGCCAACGTGGCCGCCGCCTACCGCCACGCCCGGCACCCGCTGCTGGTCATCAGCGACAGCGACATGCGGGTCGGACCCGACTTCCTGCACCGGCTGGTGTCGCCGCTTGCGGACGACAGGGTGGGCCTGGTGGGCACGCTGCCCGTCTACATCGACGCCGATGGGCTGCCCGCCCAGGCCCTGCAGGTGTATGCCCACCTGTTTTCCCTGTGCTTCGGGGCGGTCATCGCCGACGTCCAGCTGCCCGGCAAGTTCGCCGCCGGCAACCAGGCCATGCGGCGGGACCTGGCCGAGGCCCTGGGCGGCTTCGAGTCCCTGGGCCGCTTCATCACCGAGGACGTGCAGTTGTCCAACGCGGCCCGGGAGGGCGGCCGCCGGGTGGTCTACGCCGCCATGGCCGACGTGCCTGTGGGCCGGCCCAATCGCCGGGAAGTGGTCGAGACCCTGACCCGCTACCTGATGGGCAGCCGGGCCATGAGCCTGCCGCTGTTCGCCTTTACCTGCCTGCTGAACCTGGGCCACTGGCTGACGCCGGCCGCCGGGCTGGCGCTGGGCCGGGCGGACCTGGCGGCGCTGGGCCTGCTGCCGGTGGCCACGCGGATGGCGGTGGCGTGGCACATGCACCGGCGGTGGGCAGGACCATGCCGCCCGGCCGGTAAGGTGCTGGCGGCGCTGGCGCTGGACGGGATGTTCCTGGAAGCGGCGGTGCGGGTGCTGCTGGGCAGGCCGGTCTCCTGGCGCGGCGTCCGCTACCGGGTGGACCGGGCCGGCCGCGTCCACCGGGAGGATGCCATGGTTGGCGGGGAGAATGCCCCGGTGTAACGCCCTGGCAGGGGGAGTCGCCGTGGAAGACCATCGAGTCCTGGACCTGCTGCGGAAGCTGACCGGGCCCATCGGCGTGCCCGGCATGGAGGACGAGGTCCGGCAGGTGCTGCTGGAACTGGTGGAGCCGCTGGCCGACCAGATCCGGGTGGACGCCCTGGGCAACCTCATCGCCGTGCGCCGGGGCCGCAGCCCCTTCCGCCTGATGCTGGACGCCCACATGGACGAGGTGGGCTTCGTGGTGTCCTACATCGACGACCAGGGCTTCCTGCGGCTGGCTCCCCTGGGCGGTTGGGACGCCCGGATCATCCCGTCCCACCTGGTGACGGTGGTGGCCGACGACGGCCGCCGGGTGCCCGGGGTGGTGGGCAGCACGCCGCCCCACATCCTGGATCCCGAGGACAGCAAGAAGCCCCACCGGCTCGAGGACCTGTTCGTGGACGTGGGCGCCCGCTCCGCCGCCGAGGTGGCGGCCCTGGGCATCCGCATCGGGTCGCCGGCGGTCATCGCCTATCCCTTCGTGGAACTGGACGGTCGCCGGGTGGCCGCCCGCGCCCTGGACGACCGGGCCGGGTGCGCGGCCCTGGTCCTGCTGCTGGAGCGCCTGGCCGCCGGCGGCGAGCCGCCGGTGACCGTGGTGGTCAACTTCGCCGCCGCCGAAGAGGTAGGCATGCGGGGGGCCCAGGTGGCCGCCTACCAGATCGAGCCGGACCTGGCCCTGGCGGTGGAAACCACCGCGGCCGCCGACGTGCCCGGGGTACCGCCGCCGCGGCAGCCCACCCGCATGGGGGCCGGTCCCGCCCTGACGGTGGTGGACCGCTCCCTGGTGGCTGACCGCCGGGTGGTGGCCGCCCTGGCCGCCGCGGCGTCGGAGGCCGGCGTGCCCTTCCAGTACAGGCTGCCGTCCGCCGCCGGGGGCACCGACGCCGGCGCCATCCAGCGCAGCCGCGCCGGGGTGCCGGCAGGCGTGGTGTCGATCCCGGCTCGCTACATCCACGCCCCCTACGGGGTGCTGGACCTGGACGACCTGCACCGCACGGTGGACCTGCTGGAGGTCTTCGTCCGGCAGTGCCCGCTGGAGGGCCTCGGTCCGGCCCCCGCGATGCCGGTCGTCGAGGACCGCAGTGGGGGCGCCCTGCGGCGCGCCGCGCCCGGCGGGGATGCCGGCGCGGCGGTGGGCACGGCGGAGGCCGCGGGGGACGGTGCGCCGCCCCGCCCGCAGCAAGCCGGGCGCCGGGGCAGGGGCAGGGGCAGGGGATCCCGCCCGCTGCGTCCCGGCACCAAGTCGGACTTGTTCCGGCAGCTTTACGACCAGGGCAAATCGGTGCTGGAAATCGCCCGCGAGACCAACAGCCCCTATTCCTTCGTCTACGGGGTGATCAGGCGGTACCGGGCCCGGCGGGAGCAGACGTGAGTCCTGTCGTTCCTGGACGCCGGCGCCGGGTCGAAACGCCCGGCAGCGCGGCCCGGTCCCGCCGCCGGCGCTGTGTTCCCGCTCAGGATCCGCTGTGATCCCCGGCGCACGCCCGGCAGGCTGCGCCCCCTCATCCTGGGTCACCGCGGCCTGCCCGGTGACCGGGTCGAAAACCGCCTGGAGTCCTTCAAGGCCTGCCTGGCCCTGGGCGCCGACGGCGTCGAGTGCGACGTTCAGGCCGCGGCCGACGGCGTCCCCGTGGTGATCCACGACGCTACCCTGCAGCGCACCACCGGCCGCCCCGGGCGGGTGGCCGACCACCCGGCGTCCCGCCTGGAGGAGTGGGGGATCCCCAGCCTGGCCCGGGTGCTGGAGGCCCTGCCGGCCCCGGCCCTGCTCAACCTGGAAATCAAGGATTTCGGTGCCCGTGGCCGCGGCCTGGAACGCCGCGTGCTGGACCTGGTCCGGGCCGCCGGCGCCGAGGACCGCGTGCTGATTTCGTCCTTCAACCCGCTGGTGCTGGCGCGGCTGAGGCGCCTGGATCCCCGCGCCTACAGAGGCCAGTTGACGGCGCCGGGGTGGGTCGGGGCGGTGGCGTCGGCCGGCGTCGGCAGCCCCCACGGGGTGCACACCCACCTGGACCAGGTTACGCCTGCCCGGCTGGAGGCCTGGCGGAGGCGCGGCCTGGCGGTGGTCGTCTGGGGCGCCGACACCGTCACGGCCCTGGAGCAGGTCCTGGACCTGGACGTGGACGCCGTCATCACCGACCTGCCGGCCGAGGCCGTACACTTGCGGCAAAGGCGCGCAGCCGCCGGGCGGCCTCGTTGATGGTCTCCTCGCGCTTGCAGAAGGCGAACCGCAGCAGCGTCCGGCCCCGGTCCGGGTTCCCGGGATAGAAGCTGGAGCCGGGTACCGCCGCCACGCCGGCCTGTTCCACCAGCATGCGCGCCGCGGCGAAGTCGTCGGCAGCACCCAGAACCGAAGCGTCGGCCATCACATAGTAGGCCCCTTCCGGCGGGGTGCACGTGAGCCCGGTTTCCCGCAGGGCGGTCACCAGGGCGTCGCGCCGCCGGCGGTAGGCATCGGCTGCGGCCGCGGCATACCCGGCCATGGCGGGCCAGGCCGCGGCTGCGGCCACCTGCAGGGGAGTGGCGGCGCAGATCACCAGGTACTCGTGCACCTTGCGGATGGCGGCCGACAGGTCGGGCGGCGCCACGGCATAGCCCAGCCGCCAGCCGGTGACGGAAAAGCTCTTGCCCAGGCCGTAGAGGGCCACGGTCCGCTCCCGCAGGCCCGGCAGAGCGGCGGGATAGGTGTGCTGCCCTTCGTACACCAGGTCGGCGTAGATCTCGTCGGTCACCAGCACCAGGTCGTGATCCAGGCAGGCGCGCCGCACCGCCTCCAGTTCCCCGGCGTCGAACACGCGGCCGGTGGGGTTGTGGGGCGTGTTGAGGATCAGCGCCCGGGTCCTGGGCGTGATAAGGGCTTCGAGGCGTTCCGGGTCGATGCGGAAGTCCGGCGGCTCCAGGGTGAGAAAGCGCGGCACGGCTCCGGCGAAGACGATGCCCGGTACGTAGTTCTCGTGGACGGGTTCCAGCACGATGACCTCATCGCCGGGGTCCACCAGGGTCAGCATGGCCGCCACCAACCCTTCGCTGACCCCGCAGGTTACGGTGACCTCGGACTCCGGGTCCACCGGGGTGCCCCAGCGGCGGGCGACGTCGTCCGCCAAGACCTGCAGCAGGGCCGGATGCCCCCAGGTGTAGCTGTACTGGTGGTCGTTCCCGGAGGTCAGCCGGCTCAACGCGTCAAGCAGCGGGGCGGGGGGTCCAGTTCCGGCAGACCCTGGCCCAGATTGACGGCGCGGCAGCGGTCGGCCAGCCGGGTCATCTCCCGGATCTGGGACACGGCGAAGGCGGCCGTGCGGCCGGCGGTGCGGCGTGGCTGGTGCAACGTTTCTGCTGTCGTTCACGCTGTCCTTCGACGAGTTCATCATGGCCTGGTTTCTGACCAGTTTCGACGTGACCCTGCCGGTCCAGATCTGGACCATGGTGCGCTCCGGCATCAACCCCACCATCAACGCGGTGGGCGCCCTGGTCTTCGTGTTCTCCATCACCCTGACGGTGGTGGCCCAGTGGCTGCTCACGGCCCGGCGCGAGGCCGCCTGAAGGAGGACGAACCATGCTGCGCCACTGTCCCTGGTTGGCCGACAACGAGCCCCGGCCCGCGGGCAGCCCGGCCTGCACTGCGGCCGAGGAGGCCGTGTTCGCGGCCATGGACCGCCTGGGCCTGAATCCGGTCTTTCAGGAGGTGCCCTTCCTGGGCTGGAGAGCCCGCGCCGTGGAACTGACCGTCAACGGCCGGCCGGTCCCAGCCCGGGCCATGATCTGGAGTTCCCCGGTCAAGGTGTCGGGCCACCTGCGGTTCGCCGGCATCCGGCGGCTCATCGGCGTCTACGACTGGCCCTGTTTCGAACTGGTGGACGACGCCGGCCGGGTGCGGGCCGAGATCTACGGGCGGCAGGGAGGCCCGGCGGTTCCCCTGTGTAAGCTGTCACCGGTCTATCCGGTGCCCGGGGTCATTATCGGGTCCGACGACATGCAGCGCTTGATGGCCGCCGGCGGCGCCGCGCCGGCCGGTGCGGCCGCGGCTGGCGGAGGAAGGGGACCGGCGGCGGAACTGCGGCTGGAGGCCGAATTTCTCCCCAACGCCGTCGTGCGCAACGTGATCGGCACATGGGGTCCCGGCCCGGGTGAGATCCTGGTGGCCGCCCATCACGACACCATGTTCGAGTCCCCCGGGGCCAACGACAACGGCAGCGGCGTCGAGGCCATGCTGCGCCTGGCCGAGCGGGTAACTGCCGCGCCGGAACGCTACGGCTCCGTGCGCTGGCGATTCTGCTCCTTTGGGGGCGAGGAACTGATCCAGGTGGGATCAGAGTACTATGCCGCGGGCCGGGAGGCGGACGGCTCGCTGGCCGATATCCGGCTGGTCATCAACCTGGACTCAGTGGGCGTGGGGGAGTATTTCTGGCCGTGGGTCGACGCCGTCACCCGGCCCCTGCTGGAGGCGGCGCTGCCCGGCAGCCTGCCCTGGCGGGTGGAGATCCTGGAACCCCCGCTGGCTGGAGACCACTACCCGTTCCAGCGCCGCGGCGTTCCGGTGGCGATGCTGATCTTCTGGCCCGACGCCCACTATCACCTGCCTGGCGACCGGGCGGAGCACCTGGACGACGCCAAGATCGAAGCGGCGGTGGAAGTGGCCCTGGGCATGGCGAGGGAATTCCTGCGGCGGCCCTGAACGGGTGAAGGAGCGACCGGCATGAGCCCCGAACCCCCGGTGACCCTGGCCGTGGCCGGCGCCGGCAATCGCGGCGGCGACGTGTACGCCGCCTATGCCCTTCGGCATCCCGACCAGGTCCGGGTGGTTGCCGTGGCCGAGCCCGATCCCGACCGGCGCCGCAGGCTGGCGGCCGCCCACGGCATTCCGGACCACCGCTGCTTTGAAGACTGGCGTGCCCTGCTCTTGGAACCGCGGCTGGCTGACGGGGTGGTCATCGCCACTCCCGACGGGATGCACGTGGAGCCGGCCCTGGCCGCCCTGATGCGGGGATACGACGTCCTGCTGGAAAAGCCCATCGCGGCCGAGCCCCGGGAGATCCTGCGGCTGCAATCGGCCGCCCGTGACGCCGAGGGCACCGTCACGGTGGCCCACGTGCTGCGCTACGCGCCCTTCTTCCAAAAGATAAAGGAACTGCTGGACCAGGGCGCCGTCGGGCGCCTGGTCCTGATGGAGCACCAGGAGAACATCGGTTACTGGCACTTCGCCCACTCCTACGTGCGGGGGAACTGGCGGCAGTCGGCGGTGGGGCCGATGATCCTGGCCAAGGCCTGCCACGACCTGGACCTGCTGCGGTGGTTCGCCGGCGCGCCGTGCGCCGAGGTGGCGTCCTTCGGCGAACTGGTCCACTTCCGGCCGGAGAACGCGCCGCCGGGGGCGCCGGACCGCTGCACCGACGGCTGCCCGGCGGCGGGCCGCTGCCCCTTCGACGCCGTGGCCATGTACGTGGACGGCATGGACGGCCGCAGCGGTTGGCCGGTGTCGGTGGTGACCCCCGAGCTGGACCGGGAGGCCCGCCTGGAGGCCCTGCGCCGGGGACCCTACGGCCGCTGCGTCTACCGCTGCGACAACGACGTGGTGGACCACCAGGCGGCCATCCTGCGCTTCGCCAACCGGGTGGTGGCGTCGCTGACCGTCACCGCCTTCACCACCGCCAACACCCGGACCCTGAGGATCCTGGGCACCGCCGGGGAACTCAAGGGCCACCTGGACCGGGGCGAGATCCACGTCCGCGCCTTCAGGCCCGGCGTGGCCGAAACGCCGGCCGGCGACGGCGGGTGGGAGGAGATCCGGGTGCCGGTGGCTTCCGGCCACGGCGGGGGCGACCAGGGGCTGATGCGGGACTTCGTCCGGCGCCTGCGGCTGCGGCGGCAGGGCCTGCGACCGGGGGAGCCCCTGACCTCGCTGCGCGAGACGGTGGAGAGCCACCTGATGGCCCTGGCCGCGGAGCGGTCCCGCCTGGAGGGGCGCGTCGTATCCGTGGCGGAACTGCGGGCCGGCCCGTAAGGGCGGTGCGTCGACACCCTGGCCCTCATCCCGCGTCCACCAGTTCGATCTCGCCGGTCCGGTGCACGCGGTAGCCGGGCCGCCCGGCCAGGTGTGCCGCCAGGGCCTTGAGGGCCCGGTCCTTGGCCTTGGCTTCCAGGAGCACGTCGCAGTCCCGCCCCAGGGGGCGAAGGGCCGCCGCCAGCCGGTCGAAGTCCTCGGGCCGGATGCCGTCGGCGTGGTCCCGGGGCGACCCGGCCGACACCGGGCTGGAGAGGTGAAGCTTGGGCGTCCGCCCCGGCGGCCAGGTGGCCAGGGCGGCCTCCAGGGCGTGCGCCGGGTCGAAGGACACGTCGTCGTTTTCGACGGCCAGCAGCCGGCGCACCGCGGGTTCGAGGCGGGTCACGACGTCGACGAAGCGGTCCACGGCCCGGGCCGGGTCGGCACCGCGGGCGCCGATGTGGGTCACCAGCACCGCGTTGGCTCCAGGGCCCGCCAGCGCCTGCAGCAGCCTTGCCTGGTGGCGGACCTCGGCCAGCGACCGTTCCCGCACGCCAGGCGACGCGGAGTTGAGCACCACGAAGTGGTCCAGGTGGACCGAAAGCCTCAGACCGCGCCGAAGGACCAACGCCCGGATCTGGGCCAGTTCCTGCTGGAGTTCCGCTTCCCAGTCCCAGCCCCACTCCGGATGGGTGGCGAACGGGATGAGGCGCGACGTCAACCGGTAGAGGGGTATGCCTTCGGCGGCGTTGTAGCGGAGGATGCGCAGGGTGGTGTGCAGGTTCTGGGCGGCCACCTGCCGGAGACGGTGCCGCCGGGCATCGTCGCCGGGCAGCGCCGCCAGGGTCTGGGCGCGAACGGTGCGGTTGGGCGACCCTTCGGGAACGTCCAGGGCGATGGCGGCGTAACCCAGGCGGATGCGAACGGCGGTCACCCCCGGGCATAACCTGTGCCGCAGCCGGCTTCTTCAGCCGCATCGGCCGGTGCTGCCGGCCCACGGCGAGGCGGCGCGCGAGGGGCATGCTGAGCTGCCCCGGCGGCCTTGCCGGCCCGGCAGGGCGGCGGGACAATGGGCGGGGGTGACGACATGCGCACAGCACACGTGGTCTGGACCGGCCGGCAGGGCTTCACGGCCCACAACGGGCGGGGCCATCAGGTGACCATGGACGTGCCGGAACCCACCAGCGGCGACGCGGGCGCCACGCCCAAGGAGCTGGTGCTGATGGGGCTGGGCGGCTGCACCGGCATGGACGTGGTGTCGATCCTGCACAGGATGCGCCAACCCCTCGAGTCATTCGCCCTGGACCTGGAGTGCGAGGACGACCAGGAGCACCCGCGGGTCTTCCGCCGGGTGCACATCACCTACCGGTTGAACGGTCAGGGTCTCGATCCTGACCGCGCCTACCGCGCCGTCCAGTTGTCCATGGAGAAATACTGCGGGGTGAGCGCCATGATCGCCCACACCGCCCGCATCACCTGGACCGTGGAGGTCAACGGGAAGCCCTATACCGCAGCGCCGCAGTCCTGAGACCCCGGGAGCGGTGGCGAAGGCGGGGGCGCTGAACGGCCGGCGCCCCCGCGCCGCGCTGCTTCGCACTGCTTCACATGTAAACAGGAGGGCGGCGAAACAATTTGGCGGCCAAACAGTTCAGGGATTGAGCTGTCCAGGCCCGCCGGTTCAGTCTGGGGTCCAGCCGTCCAGGAAGGGATTGAAGCGCTTCTCCTCACCAATGGTGGTGCTGGGGCCGTGGCCCGGCAGCACCGTCATGTCGTCGGGCAGGGTCAGCAGCTGCCGCTGGATGCTGGCCAGCAGCAAGGCGTGGTCGCCGCCGGGGAGGTCCGTGCGGCCGATGGACCGGTAAAACAGCGTGTCCCCGGAAAAGCAGAGACTGTCCAGGATCAGGCTCACCCCGCCCGGCGAGTGGCCGGGGGTGTGACGGATCTCGATCCGCTTCCCGGCGAAGGTGAGGCTGCCGCCGGGCTCCAGGTTCCCGTCGGGGGGCGGGGCGGTGACCAGCCCGACGAATTCGGCCCAGCGGGCGGAGCCGTTCAGGCGGGGGTCGGACAGCCAGTCCGCTTCGGCCTCGTGGATCAGGACCGGAGCCCCGGTGCGCTCCCGCAGGGGGCCCACGGCGCCGATGTGGTCGAAGTGGGCGTGGGTCAGGACGATGGCCTGGACCTGGAGGCCCTCGATCTGCTCCCACAGCCAGGGGTCGGGAGCGCCGGGGTCGATGACCAGAGCCTGCTTGCGGTCGGGCTCCACGAGGATGTAGCAGTTGGCCTGCAGCGGTCCCAGCGGTCGTCCGTGAAGTTCCAGCGCCATGATCACGCCTCCCGTGCACCAGTTTAACGCCGCCGCCCGGAGCCGAAGGGGTGCGGGCCACGCACGGCGCCCGCGCCGCGTCCCGGGCGGCGGCACAGGGGGAACGGGGTGTGCGGCGCCGTCCGTGATCGCGGTACGTGGCGGATGGCGGTAATCTGAAGGATAAGAACCGGAGGGCTGCCGTGCGGCTGCACCTGCTTCGACGTTACCGCCAGATCGCAGGGGTTCTGGCCCGGCACGGCCTGGGCGCCGTGGCCGCAGGCATCGGCCTGCCCCGGCCCGGCGGCCCCGCGGCGGAACCGGCGGACCTGGACCGGGACCCCCGCCGCCTGGGCCTGCGCCTGCGCCGGGCGCTGGAGGACCTTGGGCCCACGTTCGTCAAGCTGGGCCAGGTCCTCAGCACCCGCGCCGACCTGCTGCCGCCGGGGATCATCCGCGAGTTGAGCCGCCTGCAGGACCAGGTGGCGCCCTTCCCCTTCGCGGAAGCCGAGGCCGAGATCCAGCGGGAACTGGGCCGGCCCATTCAGGAGGTCTTCGCCCACCTGGACCCGGAGCCGCTGGCGGCGGCCAGCATCGGCCAGGTCCACGCCGCCCGGCTGCTGGACGGCAGCGAGGTGGTGGTGAAGGTCCAGCGCCCCGGCGCCCGCGCCCTGATCGAGGCCGACCTGGAGGTGCTGCGCGGCCTGGCCGAGCTGGCCGAGCGGCGCGGTCCCTGGGCCGGGTTGTACCCCTTCCGGGAACTGGCCGACGAGGTGGCCCGCACCCTGCTGGCGGAGCTGGACTACGAGCGCGAGGCCGAGAACGCCGAGCGCCTGGGCGACCTGCTCAGCGGCCATCGCTACCTGCGGGTGCCCCGCGTGGCGGTGGAGTGGTGCTCGCCGCGGCTGCTGGTTCTGGAACGGCTGCACGGCACCAAGCTGTCCCAGGTGCTGGACGAGCCGGGCGGCGCCGTGGACCGCAGGGCCGTGGCCCGGCAGGTGGCGGCGGGTACCCTGGAGCAGATCCTGATTCACGGCTTCTTCCACGCCGACCCCCACCCGGGCAACCTGCTGCTGCTGCCTGACGGGCGCATCGGCCTGCTGGACTTCGGCATCGTGGGGGCGCTGTCCGAGGCGGACCTGGCCCGCCTGCGCCGCGTGGTGCTGGCGCTGGTCCGCCGGGACGGCGAGGCGGCCGCGGCGGCGGTGATGAGCCTGGTGCAGGTGTCTCCCGACACCGACGTGCAGGCCCTGCGGCGGGACCTGGACGAGGCTCGCCGGCGCGTGGTCCGGCGCAGCCTGCGCCACGTGGACGTGGCCGAGGTGGTGGGCATCGGCTTCGACATCCTGCGCCGGCACCGGGTGCGGGTGCCGCCCGACCTGTCGCTTGTGGGCAAGACTCTGATCACCCTGGAAGGCGTGGTTTCCAGGCTGGACCCCGACGCCTCGGTCATCGAACTGGCGGAGCCGGTGGCCCGGGAGTTGATCCGGCTCCAGCTGCGGCCGGGGGAGGTGCTGCGCCAGTTCCGGGAGTGGACCGACCTCTACGGCGCACCGCTGGCGGAGTTGCCGGGCCTGCTGCGGGACCTGTCGGCCGCCGTGCGGTCAGGACGCCCCCTGCTGCGGGTGAGCCTGGACCATGACGACCGGCCGCACCGGGACCTGAGCCGCCTCGCCAACCGGTTGGCGTTCAGCATCCTGCTGCTGGCCCTGAGCATCCTGCTGGGATCGGTCATGCTGGCCCAGGCCCTGTCGGGACGGGCCGACCCCAACCTGGGGTCCCTGCTGGTCCATGCGGGTGCCGTGGTGGTGGCGGGGGCGGTCCTCCTGCTGCTGGGGGCCATCTACCGCTCGGGCCGGCTGTAGGCCCGGCGGGCGCCGCCGGCCGCACCCCATGCCCCGGCCCTGGATGGGGTAGGATTGGGCGGGGGTGTCATCCATGGAAAGTTCATCGCTGGCCTTTCTCCAGCGCCTTCTCGACACCATCAGCCCTTCGGGCTACGAAGACGAGGCGGCCAGGGTCATCAAGGAAGAGGCGGGCCGCTTCGCCGACGAGGTCAGCGTCGACGTCCACGGCAACGTCCACGTGGTGGTCAACCGGGGAGCGGGCCCGCGGGTCATGCTGGCCGGCCACATGGACGAGATCGGCCTGCAGATCACCCACATCGACGACGACGGGTTCCTGCGCTTCACCGCCATCGGCGGCTGGGACCCACAGATCCTCCAGGGGCAGCGGGTATGGATCCGCACCGCCGCGGGCCGCATCACCGGCGTGGTGGGGAAGAAGGCCATCCACCTGCTCAAGGAGGACGCCCGCAAGAAGGTCGTCCAGATCGAGGACATGTGGATCGACATCGGCGCCGCCGGCCGTGAGGATGCCGTGGCCCGCGGCGTGGCGGTGGGCGACTGTGCCGTCATCGCCCAGGGATTCCAAATGCTTGGGCCGGACCTGGCGGTGGCCCGCGGCATGGACAACCGCTGCGGCGCCTGGGTCGTGATCGAAGCCGCCCGCCTGGCGGCGCGGATGGGCGCCAGGGCCGAGATCCATGCCGTGGCCACCGTGCAGGAAGAGATCGGGCTGCGGGGCGCGGTCACCAGCGCCTACCGGGTCCAGCCCGTGGCGGCGGTGGCGGTGGATGTGACTCATGCCACCGATTATCCCGGCATGAAGGACGAGCGGGACCGCCGCGGCCGCATCGCCCTGGGGCGGGGGCCGGTGGTGGCCAGGGGGCCCAACATCAACCCACGGCTGTTCGATCTGATCATGACGGCGGCCGGCGAGGCCGGCGTCAGCGTGCAGGTGGAAGCCGAGCCCCGGGGCACCGGCACCGACGCCAACGCCATCCAGCTGGCGCGGGGGGGCGTGGCCGCCGGCCTGATCTCGGTGCCCAACCGCTACATGCACACGCCGGTGGAGGTCGTCAGCCTGGCCGACCTGGAGGCTTGCGCGGTGCTGCTGGCCGAGACGCTGCGGCGCATCGACGAGTCCACGTCGTTCGTACCCTGGTGACCGTCCCCGGGGACGCCTGCGTTGCGGAGCCGGGCGGGTGACGGGCCCGCCCGGCCGCCTCAGGCGCGGCGCCGGCCCGGGGTGCCGCCGTCGCTGGCGGCCGGTTCCGCCAGCACGCCCCAACGTTCCAGGAAGACCACCCTGACCCGCTTGTAGAGGACGAAGGTCACGGCGCCGGTGGCCGTCACCTTGAACAGGTTGAAGGGGATGATGGCCGACCAGATCATGGGCCCCGCCGCTTCCGGCGGGATGCCCCAGAGGGGCAGGAACACGAAGCGGTTGGCCACGGCCATGACGGTGGTCACGGCCAGGCCGGCCAGGACCAGGGAGGCCACGGCCCCCCGGCGGGTCCGGCGGCGCCAGTAGATGGCCGCCGCCGTCAGGACCCACGTGCCGCCGGCCAGCAGGTTGGCCGCCAGGCCCACCGGCGTGCCGCCGCGCAGCAGCGCGAACAGGACTTCCTTGCCGGCTTCCACCGCCAGGCCCGGGATGGGGCCGAGGGCGAAGCCCACCACCAGGGCGGGGAAGTCGCCCAGGTCGTACTTGAGGAAGGGCGGGAGGAAGGGCAGGGGGATCTCCAGGTACATCAGGGAGGCGGCCAGGGCGGTCATCACGCCCATCCAGGCCAGCTGCCGCAGGCTTACGCGCCTGCTTTCCACGGTTCATCCACTCCTCGCCGGCCGGTGCGCCGCGCCGGCGGTGCCGCGGGACGGCACCGCGAAAAAACCGCATGCTCCGGGGCATGCGGCGGCGGACGCACGGCGAGCGCCGGCGAAAAGCGGCAGCGCGCGCTGGCGGTTCCGCCTTCTCCCATCCGGACTATACCGTCGGCTCCGGACTCGCACCGGATCGGCCGCGTCCCCCGTCCCTGGCGGGACGTGGCGGCGGGAGCCGCCGCGGGGACCGGTTCGCGGGCTGACCGGCCGGGTTCCCGGCCGGATCACCGCCGGTCAGGAATTGGAGCCTGCGGGCCTCGGCCCGGCCTCGGCGCCGCCGGCTCCTCACCTTGCCCCGAAGGCGTCAACGCACCAACCCGTATTGATCTGGCGGCTCCAGCATACCACACGGGCGCGCGGCCGTGGGGGCCCGCGGGTCCGGGAGAGCCCGGCGGCGGCGTCCGCGCCCGTTCCGCCCGCGGAGACCGCCGCGGGTGCGGGCGGTTCGGCCTTCCCGGCGGGTGGGCGCCGCCTGGGCGGGCCGGTCGGCCCGGGACGACCCCGGTGCGGGTCCGGGTGGTTCCGCTGTCGGTTCGCCGGCCAGTGCCGCCGTCAGGTGGCCGCGTGCGCCGGCAGGTGGCTCCCCGGGCTCGCCGGGTTCCCCGGGCTCCGAAGGTTCCCCCGGCTCCGCGGGCCCGCCGGGCCGTGAGCCCGGCGATGCCGACTCCCAACCTTGCGCCGCGGCCCTGCCGGCGGCCTGGTCGCCGGCCTTCCCGGCGCTCTCGCCGCCCGCGGCTGCCGGGCCGACGGCGATCCAGGTGACGCGGCCCCTCAGGGTCCCGCCGATGCGGTTGCGCACCACGGCGAAGATCAGGGTGGCCGGGCCGCGTTCCGTGACGGCGACGTAGGCGGCGGCGTTGTCGGTGCAGGCTACGGCCACGTAATCCCCGGCGAACGGCTGGTCCAGGCCGGCTTCGACGCTGACCTGCTCCTGGTCTGGCGCCACCTCGAACTCCACGGCCCCGTACTGCTGCAGCAGGGGGCCCCGCCCGCCGGGGGCCTGCACCG
>PKRI01000044.1 GCA_017577485.1 Bacillota bacterium
GATCACGGCCATGCGGGCCACGTTGCGGTTGTCCTCGCCGGCCTGGTTGGCGCAGCCGGCGTAGACCTCGTCGACCAGCGCCGGGTCGATGCCGGTCCGCTCCACCAGCGCCCGGAACACCAGGGCCAGCATATCGTCGGGGCGCACACCCGCCAGGGCGCCGCCGTAGCGGCCGATGGGGGTCCGGCATGCGTCGACGATGACGACTTCGTGCATCCCTCTCACCTCACCGGTGGGCCAGCAGCCCTCAAGGCTGGACCAGCAGCGGCGCCGGGCGGTACCGCTCCTCGCGGTAATGGCGGTGCAGGCCTTCCAGGACGGCCCGCACCAGCGGCGCCGCCTCGGCGTACCAGGCCCAGGGCCCGCGGGGATAATTGGTGCCCAGTTTCATGGCCGTGTCGATGGCCGCGGGTTCGGCCACGCCCTCGGCCACGGCGAAGGCCGCCTCGTTGACCAGCATGCTGACGATGCGGCCCACCACGCCGCCGGGAGCGTCGCCCACCCAGGCCGGGGCGAAGCCGGCCGCCGCCAGGGCCCGCGAAGCGGTTAGGGCGGCAAGCCACGGGCCGGCGGCGCCCGCCGTACCCGTGCCCGCGCCCGCACCCGCGCCGGCACCCGTGCCGGCCGCACCCGCGCCGGCCGCACCCGCGCCGGTCGCACCCGCGCCGGTCGCTCCGGCCGCAGGGTGCACCGGCACCACCCACTCGATGACCGGTTCGTCAGCCAGCGGCACCCACAGGTTGAAGCCGGCCAGGGGCCGGTCCGGACCTACGGCCGCCCGCAGTTCCCGCAGGGTGCCCCCCCAGCAGGCTATGGCCAGGGGCACGCCCGGCGGCAGCAGGTCATCCAGAATGCCGGCCCGCCGCAGCCGCTCCTCGCCCCATGCCGGCTCCAGGTCCAGGGCCAGGTCAGGACGCTCTTCCGGCTCCCGCGGCTCGGGGGACCGCTCCACCTGGATCCCCGCCGCCTGCGCCCGGGCGGCCAGGGCTTCGGCCGCCGGCCCGCCGCCGGTGACGAACCAGCGCTGGCGACCTGCCGGCGCGCCGTCCCCCACACCTGCGGGGGGCGCAACGGGCGCCGGGCCCACCACCGGCTCGGGGTCGGCCCCCTCCTCATACCTGTAAAACCCGCGGCCCGTCTTGCGGCCCAGGGCGCCGGCCTCCACCAGGCGGCGCTGGATGGGGTGCGGCCGGTAGCGGGCCTCGTGGAAATACGCCTCCCACACCGAGCAGGTCACGGCGAAGTTGACGTCGATGCCGATCAGGTCCATCAACTCGAAGGGGCCCATGCGGAAGCCGGCGGCACGCACCACCCGATCGGCGGTGGACACGTCCACCAGGCCCTCGCCCAGCAGGCGCAGCGCCTCGCCGTAAAAGGGCCGCGCCACCCGGTTGACGATGAAGCCCGGCGTATCCCGGGCGATGACCGGCGTCTTGCCGAAGCGCCGGGAGAGGTCCTCCAGCAGGCGCACCGTGCCCGGCGCGGTGCCGTGGCCGGCGATGATCTCCACCAGCGGCATCACCGGCGCCGGGTTGAAGAAATGGAGCCCGGCGAAGCGGTCAGGCCGGCCCGACGCCGCCCCCAGGGCGGTGATGGACAGCGACGAGGTGTTGCTGGTCAGCACCGCCTCGGGGCTGCAGATCTCGCCCAGGCGCCCCAGGATCCGGCGCTTGAGGTCCATGTCCTCAGGCGCCGCCTCGATGACCACGTCGGACGGCGCCAGGTCGTCCAGGCTGGTGGTGGTCCGGATGCGGGCCAGGGTGGCGTCGGCCTGGGCGGCGTCCAGGCGTCCCCGCTCCACCGCCCGGCGAAGCCGGCGGCCGATCTGGTCCACGGCCCTCTGCAGTTGCGCATCGGACACGTCGTGCAGCAGCACCCGGCAGCCGGCGGCCGCCGCCACCTGGGCGATGCCCGCGCCCATGGTGCCGGCGCCCACGACCCCCACCACGCCGATGCCCGCCGCGAGCCGCTCGGCGGCCATCTTACTACTTCCCCTCGTACCGGGGCTGGCGCTTTTCCAGGAAGGCCTGGACGCCCTCCCGGTGATCGGCGGTCCGGCCGGCCACTTCCTGCAGGTAGGCCTCGTACTCCAGGGCGCCGGCGAAGTCCAGGACCAGTCCCCGGTTGACGGCGCGCTTGGTGAGCCCGTAGGCCCGGGTCGGCCCCTGGGCCAGGCGCAGGGCCAGCGCCCGCGCCTCATCCAGGAGCCGGTCGTCGGGCACCACCCGGTTGATCAGCCCCCAGCGCTCGGCGGTGACGGCGTCCACCGGGTCGGTGGTAAAGGCCATCTCGAAGGTGCGGGCCAGCCCCACCAGGCGCGGCAGCAGGAAGGTGCTGCCGGAGTCGGGGATCAGCCCGACCCGGGCGAAGATCTCGATGAAGCGGGCGCTCTCGCCGGCCATGCGCAGGTCGCAGGCCAGGGCCAGGCTGCAGCCGGCACCGGCGGCGACCCCGTTGACGGCGGCGATGACCGGCTTCTCCAGGTTGCGGATGCCCAGGACGATGGGGTTCCAGGTCTTGCGCAGGTGCTGGCCGATGGAACGGTTCCCCGCCTCGCCGCCGATGGCCTTCAGGTCCTGCCCGGAGCAGAAGGCCCGCCCGGCGCCGGTGATGATCACGGACCGCACCTGGGGGTCGCGAGCCGCCTGCTTGAGGGCGGCCAGCAGGTCCTCGGCCATCTGGTCGTTCAGCGCGTTGAGGACCTCGGGCCTGTTGAGGGTGATGGTCAGCACGCCCTGGTCCAGCTCGTAGCGAATGGTTTCAAAGGACGGCGCGTCAGCCAAGGAGGTCTCCCCTCTCAGCGCCCCCGCCATTGGGCCCGGCGCTTTTCGAGGAAGGCACGCATGCCCTCGCGCTGGTCCTCGGTGGCGAACAGCATGTAGAAGTTGTGGCGCTCGTAGGCCAGACCGGTCTCGATGGTGGTGTCGAAGGCCGCCAGCACGGCGTCCTTGGCGAGGCGGACGGCCAGCGGCGGCTTGGACGCGATCTCGCGGGCCAGGGCCAGGGCCTCGTCGAGGACGGCCTCGTCGGGCACGACGCGGGTCACCAGGCCCGCCCGCTCAGCCTCGTGGGCGGACACGAAGCGGCCGGTCAGGATCCACTCCATGGCCTTGGCCTTGCCGATGGCCCGGGTCAGCCGCTGGGTGCCGCCGGCGCCGGGGATCACGCCGATGTTGATCTCGGGCTGGCCGAAGCGGGCACCCTCGCCGGCGATGATCATGTCGCAGGCCATGGCCAGCTCGCAGCCGCCGCCCAGGGCGTAGCCGTTGACGGCGGCGATGATGGGCTTCTTGATCCTGCGCACCCGGTCCCATCGGGACAGGTTGTCGCGGGTGTACATGTCCACCAGCGAGGCCTCGGCCATCTCGCCGATGTCGGCCCCGGCGGCGAAAGCCCGCTCGTTGCCGGTGATGACGATGCAGCGGACGTCGTCGTCTTCGTCCATGCGCGACAGGGCGTCGACCAGCTCGCTCATCAGTTCGGCGTTGAGGGCGTTGAGGACCTGGGGGCGGTTCAGCCGGATGAGACCGACGCCCTGGTCGACGCTGGCAAGGATGTGGGTGTAGCCCTGGTAGCTCACGACGGAACGACCTCGGCAATCAGGAAGCGGACCAGGTGGCCCGCGAAACTCATGAGGTTCTTGGCGGCCGCCCGGCCCTCTTCGGAAGCCATGGCTGCGTCCAGGGCGGCGCGGTCGTCGAAGTAGAGTTCGGCCATGAGGTAGTAGGGAGGCTCGCCTGCCGGGGCTCCGACGGACCGGCTCACCTCGACCCGGCGCAGGCCGGGCATCTTCCGGGCCAGCGGCAGGTGCTCCTCAAAGTAGCGGCGGTCGAAGTCGGCGGTGTCCTCGGGGTGGCGATACAGGGCCACCAGTTTGACCACGCGGCTCACCTCGCCCCTTAGCGAACGTTCGTTACGGTCGAGTCACGTTCGCAGCCTGCCTGGGAAATCCCTCCCGGTTTTCCGCGCCGTACGGCTCAAGATTGGCGCTTAACGTCCCGCCCGGGGTTCACACGTAGCGCCACTCGTGGGGCTGCTTGAAGATGCGCAGGAGCATCGACGTGTTGGAGTCCAGGATCCCGTCCAGCGTGCCCAGTTCCTGCATGACGAATTGGGTCATCTCGTCGTTGTCGCGGAAGATGGCTTCGATGATGAGGTCGTAGGGACCCGTGGTGGCGGCGATGTAGCGGACGTTGCGGTGATTCTCCAGGTGCCGGACGACGTCGGCCATGGCGCTGGGCCGGACCTTGAGGCCGATGAAAACCGCGGTGCGGTAGCCCACGGCGCCGGCGTCGGTGATGGCGGCCACGCGGACGATGCCCTCACTAACCAGGCGGTTGTACTTGCGCCGCACCGTGGCCTCGGCCACGCCCAGGCGCTCGGCCATCTCCACGAAGGACATGCGCCCGTCTTCCTGCAGGAGGCGAAGGACTCCGGCTTCGGTTCGATCCAGCTCGACGGACAACCCCAACACCCCGTTGTCTTTGGGAGCCACCTTCGTGCCCGCGGATGGCAGTCCCTGCTAGGAACAGATGCTGCTGGAAACGGCCGTTGCCGCGCGGCGGTCCCGACGAGGCAACCGCGCTGGTCCCGGCCGGGCGACCGCACGGATCGCGGCGGGGCGACCGCGCTAGCGGGTTCCGGGGGCGGCGCCGCCGAGGGAAACGCGTTCGCGGCGGCAGCGGCTGCAGATACCGTCCAGCCGGACCTCGCAGCTGGTGAGCAGCATCTCGGCCTCCGCCGCAGCCGCCTGCAGCAGGGGCTGCAGCTGCTCGATCTCCAGCGGCCGCGTGTCGCCGCATACCTCGCAGCGCAGTTGAACGGCGCAGGTCACCCCCGGCACGCGCATGCCGTAGCGGGCCACACCGTCGTCACCGTGGACACGGGTGATGACGCCCAGGTCGACCAGCAGGTCCAACGTGCGATAGACGGTGGTGAGGCCGATGTCGGGGTAGTGGGCTTTCAGCGACTGGTAGAGTTCCTCCACTGTGAACAGCTGGTCGCCCTTGAGGGCGATGTGGGCTGCCACGGCCCAGCGCTGCCAGGTGACCCGGTAGTCGTTGCTGCTCAGGGCCTCGAGAATCCGGCGGATGGACACAGCCTCGCCCCCTTCGTCGTCTTTGTACCATATTCCGCCGGTCGCGGGGCGCCGGGGATCGGCGCGGAGCGGCGGGAAGCGGCGGGGAGCGGCGGGCGGCGCCTGTGCGCGCTGCGGCGGCCCCGCCGGGCCTGCCCGCCGCGGAATGGCCGGGATTCCCTTCGGTGCCCATGACTGCTTGGCTAACGAACGGCGGGGCCGCGGCAAAGTACCGGGTGAAAGAACGGAGGTGACGTTGGTGGCACAGGGCCAGCGAAGCAGCCAGGTGATCGTGCCGCAGGCCCGTCAGGCGCTGGACCAGCTGAAGTACGAAGTCGCCCAGGAGGTCGGCATCCCCAACTACCAGGGCTACCTGGGCGACCTCCCTTCCCGCCTGAACGGTGCGGTCGGCGGCAACATGGTGCGCCGCATGATCCAGTTCGCCGAGCAGCAGTTGGCCGGCGGGGCGGCGACGACGGCCGCTTTCCGCCAGCCGACCCAGCAGTAACGCGGTTCAGGCAGGCAGCTCGGCAGTCGACCTACTTGGTTGGCAGTCGACCTTCGGCAGACAACCCGGGCCCGCGCGCAGGGCCCGGGTTTGTCCATGTTCGATGGATGCACTGCTCCGCCGCCGGCGGCCATCCCGGCGCCGCTAGGGCTGCACCGAGTTCGAGGCCAGCACCTGCTCGGCCAGGGCGATCATCCGGCGGACCATGTTGCCGCCGATCTTACCGCCCAGCCGCCCCGCTTCCCGGGCCGGCAGGTCGCCGTTGTAGCCCGGCTGCAGGGGCACGCCCAGTTCCTGGGCCAGTTCAAACTTGAGGCGTTCGAAGTCGCCCGGGGCCCAGGGCGATGCCGCCGGCGCCGGGGCGGACGGCGCCAGGGAGACGCGGGCGGCGGGGTCCTGGCGCAACTGGGGCACCAGTTCGCTGGCAATTTCGTACTTGAAGCGGTCGAGGCCGTCGGTGCCGGCCAGCGTCCGGTTTCGCGCCACGGGCGTCACCTCCGTTCGTTACGATGCCCCCGGCCGGGCGGGCGAACCCTGACGCATCCTCGATGCCGAGACGATTTGCGGCAGGCCTAGCACCTCGACCGCGCGCGCTGAGAACGCGCTGTTCGCAAAGCGTGTGGGTGGGCGAAGCCGCCGGCATCGCGTTCCGTCCAGAGCGTGGTAACCTGATGCCAGGGCGAAGCACAGCATCCACGACGCCGGCCGCCAGGCTCGGACGCCGTCAAAGGAGCGACGCGCTCTTTGGATTACCGCAGCCTGTTCGACGACCTCCGGGTGGAATTGTCCGAGGAGGAGTACCGGTCGCGCAGTTTCTGGGTGGCGCGCACAGCGGCGGGCCTGTTCCTGTCCCGTCTCTCCGCCGTACTCTACGTGACGCGCTACGACCCCGACGCGGACGACGAGCGGGAAGCCGCCGCGGAACTCAACGAGCGGGCGGAGCAGGCGCTGGACGCCCTGGATGACCTGTGCGCCGGCCGGGGGCTGTCGCGCCAGCGCGAAGAGTTCCTGACCGGCATGATCGGCGGGCAGCTGGACGACATCCAGCGGGTCCGCCGCCAGTTGGCCGACGACGCCGCCCGCCGCAGCCTGGATCCCCTGGACGCCTGGCTGGCCGGCGTCCAGTACTGGGGCTACTGGTCCGTGGTCCTGTCCTGCAACCGCCGGGTGGAAGCGGCGCTGGGCCTGGGCGACCTGGCGGACACCGAGGCTCAGTGGCGGGAACTGCACCACGAGATCGACCGCTACGGCGACCTGGGCCGGCGCCTGGTCGTCAACGCGCTCTCCGATCGGGACCGCCGCCTGCTGGCCGCCCTCTACCGCCGCTGGGACGCGTTCATCACCGAGGAACTGCTGCCGGCCGCTTCATCCTACCTGAGTCGCCAGTCCTGATCCTCATCCGGTGCCCCCGCCGGAGCAGGGCTGCGGCCCTGCCCGGCTTGGACCTCCTGAACTGCCAGCCGCCGCGCGATCTCGTCCCAGGCATGGAGCGGCGGCGAGCAGGTGAAGTTCCGGCACACGTAGGCGGTCGCGCGTGCCCCGCGGGGCTCCCGCCCCGCCCAGATGGGCGCGTCAGCCGCACCGGGGGCGGCACCGGCGACGGCACTGTGCACGGCATCGGTGACGGCACCGGGCACGGCGGTGACCAGCAGTCCGGGGACGGCCAGGCGGCCGAGGCGGGAATGCCAGCGCCGCAGGCGAGCCACGGCGCCGGCGTCCCCCGGCGGCGCCGCCAGGGTCACCTCTACCGGCCCCTGGGCCCACTCGCCGGCGGCGAGGATCAGGGCGGCGAAGGCGAAGGGGTTGGCGGCGGCTTCGTCCCGGTAAAGGGAGAGCACGCGCTCCACGGCGGACGACCACTGCCGGCGCCGGCCTTCGGGCGCGAAGGGCAGCAGGCGGATGAGGGCCGTCACGGCTGCGGCCAGGGACGACGGGATTGCGGTGTCGTGGACGTCGCGGGGCCGGTGGACCAGCGGCTCGCCGTCACCGGCGGCCCGTGCGGCGGCGGCGGGAGGTGCGGCGGCCGCGGGCGCGGCAGTTCCGGGTACGGTGCCGGACGGCGTGTAGAAGAAGCACCCCGCGGCCTCGTCCCAGAAACGGGCCAGCATGACCGGCACCAGTTCCAGGGCCTCCCGCACCCAATGCGGGTCCAGGCTGGCCTCGTGCAGCTTCAGCAGGCCCAGGATCGTGAAGGCGTAGTCGTCGAGGAAGCCCGGGAACCGGGCGCGGCCTTCCTGGAAGGTGCGCATCAGGCCGCCGCCGTCATCGCGCATCCGGGTCAGGATGAAGCGGGCGGCCTCGCAGGCGGCGTCCAGGTAGCGGCGCTCCCCCAGGCACCACGCCCCGTCGGCCAGGGCGGCAATCATCAGGCCGTTCCAGGCGGCGATGATCTTGGTGTCGGTGCCCGGCTGCGGGCGGCGCCGGCGGGCCTCCAGCAGGCGGCGGCGGGCGGCGTCCAGGCGGGCGCGCACCTCGTCCTCGGCCAGGCCGGTTTCGGCGGCCAGTTCGGCCGGCGACCGGGCCACGTGCAGCACCGTGGCGCCGTCTTCGAAGTTGCCCTCCTCGGTCACCCCGTAGTGGGCGGCGGCCAGGCGGGCATCCTCCGGGTCCAGCACCGCCCGCAATTCCTCCGGACGCCAGACGTACGAGCCGCCCTCCCGGCCGCCGGCGTCGGCGTCCTGGCTGGCGTAGAACCCGCCCTCGGGGTCCCGCATCTCCGCCAGCACGTAGTCCAGGGTCTCGGCGGCGGTGCGGGCGAAGGCCTCGTCGCCGGTGAGGCGGTAGGCGTCCAGGTAGAGCGGCGGCAGCAGCGCGTTGTCGTAGAGCATCTTTTCAAAGTGGGGAATGCGCCAGGCCTCGTCGACGGCGTAGCGGTGGAAGCCGCCGCCCAGGTGGTCGTAGATGCCGCCGGCCGCCATCCGGCGCAGGGTGAAAAGCACCCGGTCGACCTGGCCACCGCGCCAGAGCAGGGCCAGGGCCGTGGTGCTGGGAAACTTGGGCGCGCGGCCGAAGCCGCCGTGGCGGTCGTCGAAAAAGCGCGCCAGGCGGTCGGCCGCGTCGTGCAGGAAGGCGGCGTCCAGCGCGGGCCCCGGCGGTGCCCCGGCAGTACCCGCCTTCCCGCCCCGCGCGGGCCGCTCCACCGCCGCCAGCGCCTCCACCACACGGTCCGCCAGTTCCTCCAGCTCCCGGCGGCGCTCCCGGAAAGCTTCCGCCACCGCCCGCAGCACCCGCGGAAAGCCCGGCCGCCCGTACCGGTCCTCGGGCGGGAAGTACGTGCCCACCCAGAACGGCCGCCCGTCGGGCAGCAGGAACACCGACAGCGGCCAGCCGCCCGGTTCGCCCATCACCTGGGCCACCCGCTGGTAGATCATGTCCACGTCGGGCCGCTCCTCGCGGTCCACCTTGATGCTGACGAAGTTCTCGTTCAGGTACGCGGCGATGTCGCGGTCCTCGAAAGACTCGTGGGCCATCACGTGGCACCAGTGGCACGCCGAGTACCCGATGGACAGGAAGATGGGCCGGTCCAGGGCCCGGGCCGCCGCAAAGGCCTCGGGCGACCACGGGTACCAGTCCACCGGGTTGCGGGCGTGCTGCCGCAGGTACGCCGATGCCTCCGCGGCCAGGCGGTTGGAGCCGGGGGGCGACCCGCCGGGCGCGGTCACGCCGATCCCGCCTGGCGGGCGGCGTCCACCTGCAGGCGCGGGACCACGATCAGCCCGATCAGCACCATCAGCACCAGCTCGGGGAAGATGAACAGGTTGTAGACCAGCGAGTAGGTCAGCGGCGGCACGCCCTCGGGCGCGTACTCGGCGAAGAACACCACTCCGGACACCACGTGGGCCAGGTAGCGGCCGAGGGCGCCGGCGGTGAGCCCCGCCACGATGCGGGCCGGTTCGCGGCCGCGGAAGAAGCCGGCCAGCCCCAACAGGCCGAAGGCCACCGGGTAGTCCAGCAGCACCTGCACCGGGTGCACCATGAAGGGCTCCTCGAAGTACTGGACGATGCCGTAGACGATGCCCGCGGTGATGCCGGCCCGCGGTCCCCAGCGGAAGCCGATGAGCATGATGGGCAGCATGCTGGCGGCGGTGACGGACCCGCCCTGGGGCATGGAGTACACCTTGACCAGGCTGAGGACCGTCGCCAGGGCGATCATCACCGCCGATTCGACCAGGATTCGCACGCGGAGGCTGCGCATGGGGTTCCCTCCCGTCCGCACCGCCGGCGGGAGGAAGCCCGGGCGCGGGAGGCCCGGCCACGGGCGGCCCGGCCGCAGCGGGCGCCAGGCACAGCCGGCGGCAGACGAAAAGACCACAGCCGTCGCGCTGTGGTCCATGGGCGGACGGCCGCTTTCCCTACGCCGGTATGACCCGGATCAGGTTCCAAGGGTCGGCGCATGGCGCCTCTCAGCCCTTTCGGGCACCCCCAGCGGCGGTGCGATCACTTGGTACAATGAGCATACCACACTTCGGGGCCGCATACCCCCAGGGAGGCTGCCGCGGTGTCCGGGACGCTGGGCCGCATCCACCTGTTCGCCCACGCGGGCGACCGGGCGCAGCAGGTCAAGGACCGCCTGGCCCGCATGCTGGAGATGGCGGGGATGCAACTGGTGGACGAGCCGGCGGGACCCGACGACCTGGTCATCAGCCTCGGCGGCGACGGGACCTTCCTGGACGCCCTGCGCCGCTACCGGGCCGTGGACCCGGTCTTCTGCGGCATCAACGCCGGGCGCCTCGGCTTTCTCCAGGAGGCCGACAGCGACAACCTGGTGGCCGCCGTAGACCGCATCGTCCAGGGCCGGTACACCATTAGCCGCCTGCCGCTGCTTCACGTGGAGCCCTTCGACACCGAGGCCTTCAACGATGTGGTGGTGGAGCGGTCCGACACCCGCACGTTGCGCCTGGTGCTGCACGTGGACGGCCAGGAGTTGGGCCCCGTGGTGGCCGACGGCATCCTGGTGGCGACGCCGTCCGGCTCCACCGCCTACGCCGTGGCCGCGGGCGGGGCTGTGGTCCATCCCGACAGCGACGTCATGCAGGTCGTTACCATCAACGCGCACCCGTCGCGACTGACGCTGACGCCCGCGTTCCCGCTGGTCCTGCCGGGCGACAGCGTCGTGGAGATCGGCATCGAGGGCAATCCCCGCCGCCTGCCCCGCCTGGTGGTGGACGGCGTGGAGACGCCGCTGGAAACGGGGATCACCGTGCGCGTCCGCAAGTCGCCGCGGTCGGTGCGGGTGCTGCGCCTGGGGCTGGGCGGATACTGGGAGCGGCTGCGCGCCAAGTTTTCGTAGCCGCGCCGGGCGCCATCACCCGCCGCGCCCCGCTGCATCCCATGAAATCATTCAATAGAAGGCCCGGCTGAGCAGTTCGGCCACGATGCGCGCCACCAAGCGGCGGGCCGACAGCACCGGCAGCCGCGTGGCCATGGACACGTCGCGGCAGTGCTCCGCCGTGTAGTCGAAGGAATCCAGGACCACCAGCGACACGCCGGCCTCGTGCATCCGCCCGGCCAGTTGGGTGAGGTCGCCGTCGTCGTAGGGATGGTACACGGCCAGGACCAGGCGGTCGCCCAGCGGTTCCCAGCGCCGCATGGCCGCCTGCTCCTGCCGGTGCAGGGGGATCACCACGCCGACGCGTCCCCTCGGGATCAGGCCGTCCACGGTGCGCGGCACGACCCGGCAGGGGTATACCACCGGGCGCCGCGACGCCACCGGTTCGAACCCCAGCGTGGAGCACACCACGGTCAGGTCGGCGCCCCGGGCCTCCACGTAGGCGATGCGATCGGCCAGGCGGCCGGCAGCAGCCCGGGCGTCGATGGCCACCGGCGTGCCGTCGGCCAGCAGCGCCAGGGCGGCTCGGGTCGGGTCGTCGGGGGCCAGCTGCTGAATCTCTTCCTCGTTGAGATCGTCCAGAAGGCCGGTCTGCAGCACGTCGACGTCGACGCCCAGCAGCGGTGTGAACTCATCGACCAGGTCAGGGCGGGGCGCCTGCCCGACCACGATGAGGGCCAGGGTGTTGCCCATGGAGGCCTCCCTCCGCGGTGTGCTCCGCCTGGTGGGGCACACCGGCATATGCCGCTGTTTCCAGGTTCCTCCTTCCCCGGCAGATCCCTGCCGGGGTTCGACAGGCGACGGCGGATCCACGCCGGGCCCAGCCGCGGAGGATGCACACCGGCCGCTCGGTCGACATAACTTGTTGACGACGCGGGCGCTCCCGGCGATGTCGATCCCCCCGGATCGGCCCTTCCCCCTCTCCTGCCGCGCCGGTTGCCGCCCGCGTCGCTGCTTGCCGTGGGGCCGCGCTGCAAGGGCTCGGCGCCGGGCTGCGCGCCCCGGGGGGCCACAGGCGGGTCACCCACCGCCGGCGCCGGCGCCTGGTGTCCCGTCAGCCGGTGCGGTCCCCCGCCTGCTGCCGCGCCCGCAGGACCTCCTGCCTCAGCAGCAGCCAGATCCGCTCAAACAGGGCGATGAAAACCGGGTCGCGCCGCAGGGACCCGATGTCGCGGGGCCGGGGCAGGTTGACGTCGATGACCTCTTTGACGGTGCCGGGTCCCGCCGTCATGATCAGCACCTGGTCGCTCAGGTACAGGGCCTCGTCGATGCTGTGGGTGATGTAGACCACGGTCTTGCCGGTCCCTTCCCAGATCTTCAGCAGCTGCTCCTGCAGCAGCATCTTGTTCTGCTCGTCCAGGGCGGCGAAGGGCTCATCCATGAGCAGGACCTCGGGGTCCACGGCAAAGGCCCGGGCCACGCTGACCCGCTGCTTCATCCCGCCCGACAGCTGGTACGGGTAGGCGTCGGCGAAGTCCGCCAGGCCGATGACCTCCAGGTAGTAGTCGACGACGCGGCGGATGTGGTCGGGTGCCGCCCGCCGCAGGCGCAGCCCGTAGCCGATGTTCTCGCGGACGGTCATCCAGGGCAGCACCGACTGTTCCTGAAAGACCATGGCCGTGGCCGGTTTCGCCGGGTCGTCGTGGCGGATGTGGACCCGGCCCGCCGAACACCGCTCCAGCCCGGCCAGGATCCTCAACAGTGTGGTCTTGCCGCAGCCGCTGGGGCCCACCACCGCCAGGAAGCGGCCTTCCGCCAGGCTGAAGTTCACGTCCTTCAGGGCGACGATGCGGCCGCGGCGGGTGCGGAACACCTTATGGACGCCGTCGGCGCGGATCTTCTCCGGGACGGTCATCGCCAGCCTCCAGTCGATTCCGGGATGTCAGGAGCGTTTCCAGGGAATGATCCATCGTTCCAGAAGGTTGATGAACAGCGTCGACACGTACCCGAAAAAGGCCATCAGCAGCAGGCCCACGTACATCTGCTCCAGGTCGAAGATCTGGTACGAGGTCCAGATCATGTACCCGATGCCGCTGCGGGCGCCGATCATCTCGGCGGCCACGATCAGCAGCAGGGCGACCCCCATGCCCAGTTTCAGACCGGTGAAGATTACAGGCAGCGCCCCCGGCAGGGCCACGGTCAGGTAGAAGTCGCGGCGGCCGGCGCCGAAGTTGCGGGCTACGTCCAGGTAGACGGGGTCGATGTTGACCACGCCCGCCAGGGTGTTGACGGTGATCAGCAGGACGCAGCCCAGGGCGATGGTCATGATCTTGAAGGTCTCACCGGTGCCGAAGATCAGCAGGAGCAGGGGCAGCAGCGCCAGTTTGGGGATGGGGTAGAGCGCCGCGATGATGGGCTCCACCGCCGCCCGCACCGGGCGGAACAGCCCCATGGTGAGCCCGAGGATCACGCCCGGTACCGCGGCCACGGTGAAGCCCACCAGTACCCGCATCAGGCTGATGACCACGTGGCGAACCAGTTCGCCGCTCACCAGCAGGTCCCAGAAGGTGGTCAGGATCCAGGACGGCCGCGAGAAGAACCGGGTGTCGATGAGTTCGGCGCGGCTCAGCACTTCCCACAGGGCCAGCAGGAGCAGGGGCGAGGCCACGGACAGCACCCTGTCCCACCGCCGCCGGTGCAGTTCCTGGGCCTCGTCCTGCAGGGTCGAATCCATGGCCCTCGCCCCCTCCCACGCTGAATCAGGATGCTGCGGCAGCCGGCCGGGTTACTGACCGACCGGGCCGCCCAGGTACTCGATGGCGAAGTCCACCAGGCTGTGGTCGATCAGGTCCGCAGCGGTCACGTCACCGGCGTACAGGCCCTTTTCCTTGAACCACTCCACCTGGAACTGGACGCTGTCGGCGATGACGTAGCCGTCGGGGTTGAGGTCGACCTTGTTGACCCGGCGCCACAGTTCGGGGTCCTTCATGGGCGTGTGGCGGGTCATGATGTCGATGATCTCATCGGTGTCGACGCCCTCGACGAAGGCGGCGTAGTAGTCCCGCAGGCCCTTGAGGTAGGCCACCATGAACCGCCGGGCTACCTCCTGGCGCTCCTGGGTAAAGGCAGGGCTGGCCAGGACCACAGCGACCTGGAAATCGGGCGCAAACTCCGTCGCGTCGATCCACCGGTCCAGGACGCCGTCCGCCTCGCCGGCGGTGATCAGCGGCTCGATGTGCATGGCCACGTCGACGCTGCCGTTGGCCAGGGCCGGGTTCATCTGCCCGAAGTCCCGGATAACCACCCACTCGACCTCTTCTTCCGTCAGGCCGCCGGCCCGCAGCGCCAGCTCGGCGAAGATGTGGTCGACGCTGCCCTCGCTGGTGATGGCGAAGCGGCGTCCGCGGATGTCCTCCAGGGTCTGGATCTCGTCGATGACGCGGGTGCTGCGCACCAGGTCGAAGTAGGAAGCGCCCGGGCGGTTGCGGCCCTTGTCGGCGATGATGCGGAGGGGCAGGCCGCGGTCCACGGCGTTGAGGAGGGATGCCGTCATGACTCCGCCGGCCACGTCCACGTCGCCGCCGGCCACCGCCGGGAACATATACGCGCTGGACTCGAAGGTAACGAACTCGGGCTCGAGGCCTAGTTCGGCGAAGTAACCGCGTTCTGTGGCGATGTAGAAGCCGGCGCCGCTCGGCGACCCGTCCTCGGCGATGCGCAGCGGTTCAGGGGGATCCAGGGGGGGCAGCGCGGCCACGCCGGTGTCGGGATCGCGCTGGCCGTACTCGCCGCCGGTGGACGGGGAGTCGCCCGCGGCCGGGGGGTCCTCCGGCATGTCTCCGGGTTCCTGCGGCTCGCCCGTCGCCGGAGCGGCGGGGCCGCCGCGAGCCGCCCCCCACATGGTACCGGCCGCCCACAGGGCGGCCGGCAGACACCGGCGCCGCACCCTGGTGCCTGCCCCTTATAAACACTACACGGTCGCGGACAACCAACCTTTTGAAAATGGTGGGGGG
>PKRI01000045.1 GCA_017577485.1 Bacillota bacterium
CGGCACGCACCGTGTCCTCGGCGCTCCGCGCCTGGTCGTTGGCCCCCTGGGCCACCTGCTCCACCGCGCTGGCAATCTGCGCCGTCCCACCCGCAGCCTGCTCCGCCATGCCCGCCATCTCGCGGCTGGAAGCCACCACGCGCCGGCTGGAATCGATCACCTCGCCCACCACCTGGCGCAGGCTGCGCACCGTTTCCTGGAATGCGCCGTACAGGCGGCCGACCTCGTCCTTCCACGGCTCCTCGTCTTCCCAGGACCGCCGGGTCAGGTCGGCGTCGGCCACCCGGTGGGCGGCCTCGGCCAGCACCCCCAGGGGCCGCGTGATGGCCCGGATCATAGCCATGCTGAATACGACCGCCACCAGCAGGGACAAACCGGACACCGCCATGGCGGTCCGGTTCACGTCGGTGTCGGTCTGGGCGATGAGCTGGTTCAGCTGGGCGCCGCCCTCCCGGTTGATGTCGGTGAGGCGGCGCAGGGCAAGGAGGGCGGAACGGAAGGTCCCGTCGATGTGGCCCCCGAAGAGCAGTTGCTCAGCCCCTTTGCTGTAGCCGAGGCGGCTGTTGGCCAGCACCGCCTCCCGGGCAACCTGGAACTCCTTCCACGCCTGCTCGAACTCGTTCAGCCAGCGGGCTTCCTCGGCCCCCATGTCGGTCTTGCGGTACTGGGCCAGCAGGGCGGCGATCTCGCGGTCCAGCATGACCATCTGGCTCTCGTAGGCAGCCATCCTGTCGGGGTCCTCGGTCATGACGTGAAGCATCAACTGCTCGCGCGCGCTCCAGACCCGGTCCATGATGGCACCCAGGCTCCGGATCGGCAGCAGCCGGTCCGAATAGAGGCTGTCGGCCAGGTTGATGATCGTCCGGAAACCAACGAAACCCGTGGCACCGACGGCCAGGATGCAGGCGATGAGGATGCCCGACAGCAGGTAGAGTTTTGCACCAACGCTCCAGTTCTTCATACGCAAGCTCATGGTCAGACCTCCCGGTTCTCCGGTAAGGGCACTTCTGATATCGGGACCCTGGAAGGAAGATGAAGGGCTCGGCGCGGGGCGTGGCGGCATGCCGGGACGTGTTCCAGGGCAACCAGCGACCTGCGGCGGCGCCCACCCCGCCGGGCGGGCCCGCCGCAGGGTCCTGCGGAATCTCAGGCCGTGGCCGCGGTGTCCACGGTATCCACGGTGCCGGCGGTATCGGCGGCGGCCGCCGCCGCCGAAAGCCCGCCTTCCCTGACGATGCTGGCCGCGTCCAGCAGCAGGATCAGGCGTTCACCCACCTGGATGACGGCCTTCAGGTGCTCGGCGTGGCTCACGACGTCAGAAGGCTGGGTCATGTTCTCGCTGGAAACCCGCAGCACTTCCTTGACGGCATCCACCACGAGGCCGCCCACCTCGTCGCCCAGTTCCACCACCACGATGCGGGTACGCCGGTCGATCTCGGCCTCGCCCAGGCCCAGGATGGCCCGGAGGCTCACCACCGGCGTCACCTGACCGCGGATGTTGGTGATGCCCAGGACGTGGTCCGCGGTGCGGGGCACCGCGGTGACCGGCTGCCAGGTCAGGATCTCCCGGACGTGCTGCACCGGCAGGGCGAAGTCCTCCCCGGCCAGTTCGAACACAACCACCTGCACCTCGGTATCGGCGGCATCCGTACCCACGGAGCGTCGTCCTCCTTTCACACGGCCCGGGCGGCGCCGGTCCGGACCGCGGCGCCGGCCGCTTCCGCCCGCAGCGCGGCCACCACCGCGGCGGGATCGATGATGACGGCCACCGTGCCGTCGCCCAGGATGGTGGCCCCGGTGAGGCCCTGGATCTGGCCCAGCGCCTTGCCCAGGCCCTTGACCACGATCTCCCGGTCGCCCACGATGCGGTCGACCACGATCCCCACGTAGCGGGAGCCCAGCGGCACCAGCACGACGATGATGTCGTCGCCCAGCGTGGCACCCCGCCGGGCCGCGGAGGGGTTGAGATAGGTCTCCAGCGCGTACAGCGGGACCACATGGCCCCGAACCTGGACCACCGGCTGCTGCCGCAGGGTCTCGATCTGGTCGGCCCGTACCCGCACCGCCTCGGTGACGGCATCCAGCGGCAGCGCCACCACCTGCCCGCCGGCCTCCACCAGCAGGGCCCGGATGGTGGCCAGCGTCAGCGGCAGGCTGAGGCTGAAGGTGGTGCCCTGGCCGGGCGCCGACTGCACCGACACCTGGCCGCCCAATCCCTCGATGTTGCGCCGGACCACGTCCAGGCCCACGCCCCGGCCTGACAGGTTGCTGACGCTCTCGGCGGTGCTGAAGCCCGGCATGAACAGCAGCTGGTAAATCTCGGTCTCGGTCAGTTCCTGGGCCCGCTGGGGAGACACCAGGCCCCGGTCCACCGCCTTGGCCACCACCCGCCGGGCGTCGATGCCGCGGCCGTCGTCGGCCACCGTGATGATGACGCGGTTGTTGGCATGGTGAGCCGACAGGTGCAGGCGCCCCACCGGCGGCTTGCCCGCCTGCTGCCGCTCTTCCGGGGTTTCCAGGCCGTGGTCCAGGGCGTTGCGGATCAGGTGCATCAGCGGATCGCCGATCTGCTGGAGAACCCGGCGGTCCAGTTCCGTGTCCTCGCCGGTGATGATCAACTCCACCTTCTTGCCCAGCTGGCGGCTGACGTCCCGCACCAGGCGGGGAAACTTGGAGAAGATGCGCTCTACCGGCAGCATCCGTGCCCGGAGCACCGTGCTCTGGAGGGCGGCGGTGACCCGGCCGATGCGCTCGGTGACCCGGGTGAGCCTCGCGGCCACCTCGTGGCTGTGCCGCTCCGCCCGCAGGATCTCGGCGATGTCGTCCAGTTGGCCGCGGTCCACCACCAGTTCGCCCACCAGGTTCATCAGTTCGTCCAGCAGGCTCACGTCGACCCGCACCGACCGGTCCACCGCCGGCGCCCCCGCCGGCTGCGCGGCGTCGGCGGCTTCCGCGGCGGGGCCCGCAGTCGTCCCGGCGGGCGCGGCGGCCGCGGGCGCCCGGCCGGCCCCCTGGTCCACGGCCGAGGGGCGCGCCTCCACCTGCACCCCGACCACTTCCGGAACCGAACGGAGAGCCCGCTCCAGGACCCCGGCATCGGACGCCTCCACGGCCAGCACCAGGCTGCGGTCGCCCTGCCCGGTCTCCAGGGCATCCTCGGGGGGGTCCGACCAGAGGATCCGGGCATGCCGCTGCGCCTCCAGGAAGGCCTGGAGCGCCCGGGCCGCCGGCAGCGGGCTGGCCTCGTCGATGTGCACGCGGACCAGGTGGGTCCACCCCTCGGGCAGATCCTGGGGCAGGGCGCCGGCGGGCGCCGCCGTCGCCTCCGGGCCGCCGCCGTCGCCCGGCGCCTGGTCCCCCCCGGCCCGCAGCGCTTCCAGCACCCCGGCGGGGGGTTCGGGCAGGGGAAGCCCCTGATCCAGGGCGTCGGTCATGCGGCGCAGGCAGTCCACCGCCTGGAGCATGGCATCCACGGCACCGGGGGTTACCGGGCGGGCGCCGCTGCGGATCTGGTCGAGCAGGTTCTCCAGCTGGTGCGCCAGTTGTTCCATGGCGGTGATGCCGGCAATGCCGGCAGCACCCTTCACGCTGTGGGCCGAGCGGAACACCTCGGCCAGGAGGCCGGCGTCCGCCCCCTGGCGCTCCATCTTCAGCAGCCCTTCTTCCAGGACCGTCAGGTGCTCCGACGTTTCCTCGAGGAAGAGCCGGCGCTCCTCATCGCTGAGCGTGAAAGCCGACGGGTCCGTCATCCACACCGCCTCCGAGGCACCAGGAAGAGGGATGCCGTGAAGAGGGTGCCGTCCCGGCCGGTACCTGCCTGGCTCCAGAACTCCATCCACCCCGAATGCACCGCGTCGTCGGCCCGGACGGCATTCTTCACGGCAGTTCACCGCAACACGAGGTGGCAGTCATGTTTATCGAGCACCCCCACGGGCCCGTTTAGGCGGTGGGCTCCCGGGTTTCCGGCCTCGGCAAGCGACGAAAAGGCCCCCGGGACCGCAGTCCCGGGGGCCTCCCAGGGAGCCTTCCCCGACGCCCGGCCGGGTGGGCGCCGCCGCAGCGGGCGCCGCCCGGCCGCCGGCGGCGGTTCAGAAGTCCATGTCGCCCATGTTGCCCATGCCGCCGGACTTATCGTCCTTTTTCTCGGGGATGTCGGCCACCAGCGCCTCGGTGGTCAGCACCATGGCCGCCACCGACGCGGCGTTCTGCAGGGCCAGGCGGGTGACCTTGGCAGGGTCGACGATGCCCCGCTCCAGCAGGTTGCCGTACTCGTTGGCCAGGGCGTCGTAGCCCTCCCAGTCGGGCAGCTGCTTCACCCGCTCCACCACCACCGAACCCTCCAGGCCGGCGTTGGCCGCGATCTGCCGCACCGGCTCCTCCAGGGCCCGTGCGACGATCTGGATGCCGGTCTGGATGTCGGGGTTGTCGGCCTTCAGCTCCTGGACCGCCTTCTGCACGCGCACCAGGGCCGTGCCGCCGCCGGGGACGATGCCCTCCTCCACGGCCGCCCGGGTGGCGTTCAGGGCGTCCTCGATGCGGTACTTCTTCTCCTTGAGCTCGACCTCGGTGGCCGCGCCGACCTTGATGACCGCCACGCCGCCGGCCAGCTTGGCCAGCCGCTCCTGCAGCTTCTCGCGGTCGAAGTCGGACGTGGTTTCCTCGATCTGCTTCTTGATGACGTTGATGCGGGCCTTGATCTTCTCGGCGTCACCGCGGCCGCGGACGATGGTGGTGTTCTCCTTGGTGATGACCACCTTCTCGGCCTGGCCGAACATGTCGACGGTGACGTTCTCCAGCTTGATGCCCAGGTCCTCGGAGACCACCTGGCCGCCGGTAAGGATGGCGATGTCCTCCAGCATGGCCTTCCGCCGGTCGCCGAAGCCCGGCGCCTTGACGGCCGCCGCCTGGAGGGTGCCGCGGATCTTGTTGAGCACCAGCGTGGCCAGGGCCTCACCCTCCACGTCCTCGGCGATGACCACGATGGGCCGGCCCCGCTCCGCCGCCTTCTGCAGCACCGGCAGCAGGTCGTTGACGGCGCTGACCTTCTTGTCGGTGATCAGGATGAAGGGGTCTTCCAGGACGGCTTCCATGGTGTCGGGATCGGTGACGAAGTAGGCCGACAGGTAACCCCGGTCGAACTGCATGCCCTCGACGACCTCGACGGTGGTCTCGAGGGTCTTGGATTCCTCGGTGGTGATGACGCCGTCCTTGCCGACCTTGTCCATGGCGTCGGCCACCATCTTGCCGATCTCGGGGTCGTTGGCCGAGATGGAGGCCACCTGCTGGATCTGGTTCTTGCCCTCGACGGGCTTGGCCAGCCGCTTGATCTCCTCGACGGCCTTGTCGACGGCCATCTCGATGCCGCGCTTGATCAGCATCGGGTTGGCGCCGGCCGCCACGTTCTTGAGGCCCTCCCGCACCAGGGCCTGGCCCAGCACGATGGCGGTGGTGGTGCCGTCGCCGGCCACGTCGTCGGTCTTGGTGGCGATCTCCTTCAGCAGCTGGGCGCCCATGTTCTCGTAGGGATCTTCAAGCTCGATGTCGCGGGCGATGGTGACGCCGTCGTTGGTGATGGTGGGCGCCCCGAACTTCTTCTCCAGCACCACGTTGCGGCCGCGCGGCCCCAGGGTGACCTTGACCGTGTTGGCGGCGGCGTTGATGCCCCGCTCCAGGGCGCGGCGCGCGCGCTCGTTGAACACGATGGACTTGGCCATGCTTCAACCTCCCCGTGTCGTCACTTCTCGACGATGGCCAGGATGTCGCGCTCGCTGAGGATCAGGTACTCCTCGCCGCCGATCTTGACTTCGGTGCCGGCGTACTTGGAAAAGATGACGGTGTCGCCCACCGACACCTCCAGCGGCACCTTCTGGCCGTTGTCCAGGGTGCGTCCGCTGCCGACGGCCAGGACCTTCCCCTGCTGCGGCTTCTCCTTGGCCGTGTCGGGCAGGATGATGCCGCCCTGGGTGACCTCTTCCTCCTCCAGGGCCTGGACCACCACGCGGTCGCCGAGCGGCTTGATGTTCGGCGTGCTGCTCATGCGGTATCCCTCCTTCGAACCTGGGCGTGGGAATGGTGGGAGCAGTGTGTTAGCACTCGCCGGCGGCGAGTGCTAACGCCAGGAACAATCATAAGAACCCTTATCTGCCGGAGTCAAGGGCGGGAGCGCCGCGAGGCGGCGCCCGGCGGAACCGGGCGCGGGGTCAGAGCAGGCGCACCTGGCGGTCCCGCAGCAGGCTGCCGGCGCTGAGCCTGCGCAGGGCTGCCGGGAGCACCGGCCGCAGCACCTCGAAGCAGTGGCCCAGGTCCTCGGGATTGTCGGGCAGGTTGATGATCAGCGTGCGGCCGCGGGTGCCGGCGGCGCCGCGGGTCAGCACGAACTCCGGGTTGTACTGGCTGACCCGGGCCCGAAGCAGTTCGGCGATGCCGGGCGTCGGGCGGTGGATCACCTGGACCATGGCGTCGGGGGCCACGTCTTCGGGATCGAGGCCGGAGCCGCCCACGGTCATGACGCAGTGCACGTTGAAGTGGTCGGCCAGCAGCGCCACCTGCTCGGCGATCAGGTCGGCGTTGGGCCGCACGCTGGCCACCTGGCGGATCACCCCGTTCATCCGCTCCAATTCCGCCCGGACCACGTCCAGCAGGACCTCGGCCCCATGACGCTTGAGCGCCGCGGTCTCCACCAGCACGACACCGGCTTCGAACCCCGTGTCCAGGGTCACAGCGGCTCCTCCCCCTCGCGCTGGAATCGGCCGGACCGGCCGCCGGACTTGGCCGTCAGCCGGACGGCCTCCAGCACCATGCCGCGGTCCACGGCCTTGCACATGTCATACACGGTCAGCCCCGCCACGGCCACGGCCGTAAGGGCCTCCATCTCGACGCCGGTGCGGTCCACGGTCTCCACCACCGCCTCGATCTCCAGGGAGGCCGGCTGGTCGCTGCCCGGCTCGGGCCGCCGGCCGGCGAAGCGGACCTCCACCGCCGTCAGCGGCAGCGGGTGGCAGAGCGGGATCAGGTCGGCGGTGCGCTTGGCGGCCATGATCCCCGCCGTCCGGGCCACGGCCAGCACGTCGCCCTTGGGCGCGCGGCCGGACAGGATCAGGTCCAGGGTTTCGGGCCGCATCAACAGCCGGCCCCGGGCCACGGCCCGGCGGTGGGTGACGTCCTTGCCGCCCACGTCCACCATCCGCGCCCGCCCATGCTCGTCCAGGTGGCTCAACCGCTGCATTTCGCCGCCGGCCATGCCCATCCCTCAGTTGCCGGGGATGCACCAGATCTCGACCATCTCCCCGGCTTCGTAGCCCTCACGGTCGAAGCCGATCCACAGGTAGCCGTCGGCCCGGGCCAGCGACTGCAGCATTCCCGAGGTGCCGGGCACCCGCTGCGCCTCGGGCACCGAATCCGGACCCCGGCGGCTGAGCCGCACCCGCACCAGTTCCTCGCGGGCGGCGGGGCGCCGCACCGTCTCGGCCAGCACCGCCCGCTGGACCGGCAGCCGGGCGGGTTCTGCGGCTCCCATCAGGGCCCGCAGCACCGGCCGCACCAGCACGTCGTGGATCACCAGCGCCGACACCGGGTTGCCCGGCAGGCCGAAGATCAGCGCATCGTCCAGGCGCGCCGCCAGCGTGGGCTTGCCGGGCTTGACGGCGATGCCGTGGACCAGGACGCGGGCTCCCATCGCCGTCACTGCGTCCAGGGTCAGGTCGTGGGTCCCCACCGAACTGCCGCCGGACACCAGAACCAGCGCCGCGCCGCCCGCCACCGCGGCCTCCAGGGCCGCCCGCAGCCGGCCCAGGTCGTCGCCCACCCGGTCCAGCCGCAGCACCCGCCCGCCGTCCCGCCGCACCGCGGCGGCCAGGGCGTAGGCGTTGGCGTCGCGCACCGCACCCGGCCCCGGCACGCGGTGCGGCGGCACCAGCTCGTCGCCGGTGGACAGGACCGCCGCCAGGGGCCGGGGATGCACCGGCACTTCCACGATGCCCGCCGCCGCCAGCGCCCCGATCTGGGCGGGGCCCAGCAGCGTCCCGGCCGGCAGCACCTGCTGGCCCGCCTTAAGGTCGGCGCCCCGGGGCAGAACGTTGTCGCCGGGCGCCACGGCCCGGCGGATCAGGACGGTGCCGCCTGGGGCGCCGCCCGAGCTGCCGCCCGCGGCGCCGGCCCGCTGGGCGTCCTCGGCCATGACCACCGCGTCGGCGCCCGGGGGCAGCATGGCCCCGGTGCCCACGGCCACAGCCTGTCCAGGCTGCAGCGGGTTCTGCGGGACGCTTCCCATGGCCACCCGGCCCGCCCAGGCCAGGGCCACGGGCCGGTCCGGGGCGGCGCCGGCCGTGTCGGCGGCCCGGACGGCGTAGCCGTCCACGGTGGAGCGGTCGAAGGCCGGCAGGTCCTCGCCGGCGGCCACGGGCTGCGCCAGCACGCGGCCCAGCGCCTGGTCCAGCCACACGTGCTCCACCGGGCCGCGGGGCCCCGGCACCGCCGCCGTCACCGCGGCCAGGGCCTCCGCCAGGGTCGGCAGCCGCTCCGGGAAGAGCCGGTATCCCCCGCCGGGTCCGCCTTGAGCCCGGGTCACCCGCAATTCCCCCGTCCGCAGGCCGCGCGCCGCCGGGAGCCGGCCTCCGCCGCGGCGGCGGTCAGCGCCCGCCGTAATCGTAAAAGCCGCGCCCGGTCTTCCGTCCCAGGTGGCCGGCCATGACCAGCTTGCGCAGCAGCGGGCACGGCCGGTACTTGGGGTCACCGTACCCTTCGTAAAGTACCTCCATGATGTAGAGGCACGTGTCCAGCCCGATGAAGTCGGCCAGCTGCAGCGGGCCCATGGGATGGTTCATGCCCAGTTTCATCACCGTGTCGATGTCCTCGGCGCTGGCCACACCCTCCATCAGGCAGTACATGGCTTCATTCAGCAGGGGCATCAGCACCCGGTTGGAAACGAAGCCGGGGTAGTCCTGGACGGTGACCGGCGTCTTGCCCAGCCGCTTCGCCAGGTCGTAGATGACGGCGTGGGTTTCGTCGGAGGTGACCACGCCCCGGATCACCTCCACCAGCGCCATCACCGGCACCGGATTCATGAAGTGCATGCCGATGAAGCGGTCGGGACGGCTGGTCGACGCCGCCAGCTGCGTGATGGGCAGCGACGACGTGTTGCTGGCGAAGATGGTGGGCTCGGGGCAGATGCCGTCCAGGCGGCCGAAGAGTTCCCGCTTGGCGTCCAGTTTCTCGATGATGGCCTCGATGACCACGTCGGCCCCGGCGGCGGGCTCCAGGTCGTTGACCGGGCGGATGCGGCCCAGGGCCGCCTCCATGGCGCCGGCGTCCATGCGCCCCTTCTCCACGTTCCGGCCCAGGTACCGGCGGATGGTGTCCAGGCCCCGCTGCAGCGCTTCCGTCGACACATCGTAGAGGAACACGTCCAGGCCGTTTTCCGCGCAGACCTGGGCGATGCCGGCCCCCATCTGGCCCGCGCCGGCCACGAAAACCGTGCGCACGTCCAACGCCGATCCCCCTTACTCGACCCGGATGACGGTGGCCTCGCCCTGGCCGCCGCCGGAGCAGATGGCGGCCAGGCCCAGGCCGCCTCCCCGGCGCTGCAGTTCATAGGCCAGGGTCATGAGGATGCGGGCGCCGCTGGCGCCGATGGGATGCCCCAGGGCCACGGCGCCGCCGTTGACGTTGACCTTCTCCGGGTCCCAGCCGCCCAGCCGCATGCTGGTCAGCGTGACGGCGGCGAAGGCCTCGTTGATCTCCACCAGGTCCAGGTCGCCCTCGGCCAGGCCCGCCCGCTCCAGGGCCCGCTTCCCGGCCAGGTAGGGAACGGTGTGCAGGTAGGGCGGCTCTGCCGACACGGAGCCCTGGGAAACGATGACGGCCAGCGGCTTGAGCCCCAGGCTCTCGGCCCGCTCCCGCGACATCAGCAGCACGGCCGCCGCGCCGTCGTTGATGGGCGGCGCGTTGCCGGCGGTGATCAGCCCGTCGGGCTCAAAGGCGGGCCGCAGCGCCTGCAGCTTTTCGTAACTGGTGTCGGGCCGGATGGACTCGTCGCGCTGGACCAGCACGGGTTCGCCCCGGGCCTGCGGGATCTGGACGGGGATGACCTCCCGGTCGAACAGCCCCTTCTCCCACGCTTCCGCCGCCCGCTGGTGGCTGCGCAGCGCCCAGCGGTCCATCTCCTCGCGGGTGACGCCGTATTCCCGGGCCACCCGGGTGCCGTAGACACCCATGTGGACGCCGCCGAAGGCGCAGGTGAGGCCGTCCACCAGCAGGGCGTCCTGCAGGGCGCGGTCGCCCAGGCGAAGACCCCAGCGGGCGCCGTCCACCAGGTAGGGAGCCCGGCTCATGCTCTCCATGCCGCCGGCCACCACGATCTCGGCGTCGCCGGCACGGATCAGCGCGTCGGCCAGGTTCACGGCGCGGAGGCTGGAGGCGCAGACCTTGTTGATGGTATCGGCGGGCACCTCATAGGGAAGGCCGGCCTTGACCGCGGCCTGGCGGGCGGGGATCTGGCCGGCCCCGGCCTGGACCACCATACCCATGAAAACGTAATCCACGTCGGTGCCGCCGATGCCCGCCCGGGCCACCACCTCGCGGATCACCAGGGCGCCCAGGTCCACTGCGGGCAGGTCCTTGAGCCCGCCGCCGAAGCGCCCGAACGGCGTGCGGGCGGCGGCGACGATGACCGTTTCCCGAGCCATACCGACCCTCCAGGGTTCCGGCGTGTGTGGAAGGCGGCGGGAAACCCGCCGCACACGACTATCTTAGCGCAGCAAAGCGGGCCGCGACAGCGGGCAGGGCGCCGCCCCGCCCGCGGCCGCGGCCCGTTCCGGTCGGGCCGTGCCGGCCCCGTCAGAGCCAGGGCATGGTCTCGGCTCGCCGCCGCTCGTAGGCGGCGATCAGGTCTTCGTGGCGCAGGGTCAGGGCGATTTCGTCCAGGCCCTCCAGGAGCCGGCGGCGCCGGGCCGGGTCGATGTCGAAGGGGATGTCCAGCCCGCCGTCACCGGTGACCCGGCAGGCCTCCAGGTCCACCACCAGGCGCAGCGGCCGGCCGCCGGCGGCCCGGGCGAACAGCAGGTCCACCTGTTCGGGGGACAGGGTCACCGGCAGCAGGCCGTTCTTGAAGGAATTATTGTAGAAGATGTCGGCAAAGGACGGCGCGATGACCACCCGGAAGCCGTAATCCATCAGGGCCCAGACGGCGTGCTCGCGGGAGGAACCGGAGCCGAAATTCTCGCGGGCCAGCAGGATGGAGGCTCCGGCATACTCCGGCCGGTTCAGCACGAACTCGGGGTTGGGCGTCTGCCCGTCGCCCAGGTAGCGCCACTCGTAGAACAGGTAGCGGCCGAAGCCGGTCCGCCCCACCAGTTTCAGGAACTGGGCCGGGATGATCTGGTCGGTGTCCACGTTGCTGCGGTCCAGGGGCATCACCAGCCCCTCGTGGCGGGTGAAAGGCCTCATGCGTCCCACTCCCTGACGTCGACGAAGTGGCCGGCGATGGCCGCCGCCGCCGCCATCTCGGGGCTGACCAGGTGGGTGCGGCCGCCCTTGCCCTGGCGCCCCTCGAAGTTCCGGTTGGACGTGGAGGCGCAGCGCTGGCCGGGCTCCAGGATGTCGCCGTTCATGCCCAGGCACATGCTGCAGCCGGGTTCCCGCCACTCGAACCCGGCCTCCTTGAAGATGCGGTCCAGGCCTTCGGCCTCGGCCTGAGCCTTGACCTGCTGCGACCCGGGCACCACCCAGGCCGTGACGTGGGGCGCCACCTTGCGGCCGCGGACGACGCGGGCGGCGGCCCGCAGGTCCGACAGCCGCCCGTTGGTGCAGGAGCCGATGAACACCCGGTCGATGCGGATGTCCTGGATGGGCGTGCCCGGCTCCAGGCCCATGTACTCCAGGGCTCGCCGGGCGGCAGCCCGCTCCTTGGGGTCCGCCATGTCGTCGGGATCAGGGACGCGGCCCGTCACCGGCACCACCTGGCCCGGGTTGGTCCCCCAGGTCACCATGGGCGCCAGATCCGACACGTCCACCTCGACGCTGCGGTCGTAGGCGGCGCCGGGGTCGCTGGGCAGCGACTGCCACCAGTCCAGCGCCCGCTCCCAGTCCCGGCCCCGCGGCGCCCGGGGCCGCCCCTCCAGGTACGCGAAGGTGACGTCGTCGGGGGCCACCATGCCGGCCCGGGCGCCCATCTCGATGGACATGTTGCAGAGGGTCAGCCGCTCCTCCATGTCCAGCGAGCGGACCACCTCGCCGGTGTACTCGACCACGTAACCGGCGCCGGCGCCCACCCCCAGGCGGCCGATGACGCCCAGGATGACGTCCTTGGCGGTGACACCCCGGCCGCGCCGGCCCACCAGGCGCACCTCCATGGTCCTGGGCTTGACCTGATGCAGGGTCTGGGTGGCCAGGACGTGCTCCACCTCGCTGGTGCCGATGCCGAAGGCCAGCGCCCCGAAGGCACCGTGGGTGGCCGTGTGGCTGTCGCCGCAGACGATGGTCATGCCGGGCAGCGTCAGCCCCAGTTCCGGACCGATGACGTGAACGATGCCCTGGTAGGGCGAGAAGAGGTCGAACAGTTCGACCCCGAACTCGCGGCAGTTGCGGATCAGGGCCTCCACCTGGGCCGCCGCCAGTTCATCCTTGATGGGCAGATGCCGGTCGACGGTGGGCACGTTGTGGTCCATGGTGGCCACGGTCCTCTCCGTGCGGCGGACCCGCCGGCCCGCCAGGCGCAGGCCGTCGAAGGCCTGGGGAGAGGTCACCTCATGGACCAGGTGCAGGTCGATGTAGAGCAGGGCCTGCCCGTCCTCGGCCTCGTGGATGACGTGCGCGTCCCAGATCTTCTCGAACAGCGTCCTCGCCTTCAACGTTCGATCATCTCCCGCAGGGCCGCCCCGGGCGGCACCATGGGCAGCACGTTCTCCTCTTGCCGAACGATGCAGTCCACCACCACCGGCCCGTCGTACTCCAGCGCCTCCCGCACCCCGGCGGGCAGGCGGGCGGGGTCGTCGATGCGCAGGCCCCGGATGCCGTAAGCCTCGGCCAGGCGCACGAAGTCAGGGTTGCCGGCGAAGACGCTGGCCGACAGCCGGTTGCCGTGGAACAACTGCTGCCACTGCCGGACCATACCGTGGCAGCCGTTGTTGATGATGAAGATTTTCAGCGGCAGGTTCTGCTCGGCCACGGTGGCCAGCTCCTGGACGTTCATCTGGAAACTGCCGTCGCCGTCCACGCAGACCACCAGGTCGCCGGGCCGGGCGATCTTGGCGCCGATGGCCGCCGGCAGCGAGTAGCCCATGGTGCCCAGGCCGCCCGACGTCAGCAACTGCCGCGGCCGTTTCCAGGCGTAGAGCATGGCCGTCCACATCTGGTGCTGGCCGACCCCGGTCACGATCACCGCATCGCCGCCGGTGGCGCGGCTGATCTCCTCGATGACCGCCTGGGGAAGGATCTCGGGAGCCGACCGGTCGTACTCCAGGGGATGCTCCTGCTTCCAGGACTGCACCCGCTGGATCCACTCCCGCCGGGCGCCGTTGTGCTCCAGGCCGTCCAGGGCCTTGAGCAGCGCCTCCAGGCCGTCACGGGCATCGGCCACGATGGGAAACTGGGGCGCCCGGATCTTGCCGTGCTCGGCAGCGTCGATGTCGACGTGGATCACCGCCGCCTGCGGCGCGAACTCGGCCAGCCGCCCGGTCACGCGGTCGTCGAAGCGGGCGCCGACGGCGATCAGGCAGTCGGTCTCGGTGAGGGCCATGTTGGCGGCGTAGGTGCCGTGCATCCCCGGCATGCCCAGGAACAGGGGGTGGTCCACCGGCACGGACCCCAGGGCCATCAGCGTGGTCGTCACCGGGATGCCGGCCTGCTCCACCAGGGACCGCAGCACGTCCGCGGCGCCGGCGGTGATGACGCCGCCGCCCGCGTAGAGCACAGGCTGCCGCGCACCGGCGATGGCCCGGGCCGCCGCGGCCACCGTGGCCTCGCAGGGTGCGGGCGCGCGGCCGTTGCGGGCCCAGGGCCGCCGGTTCCCCGCCGCCTCCGCCAGGCTGTCGCCCACGGGCGCCAGGAAGACGTCCTTGGGTATGTCCACCAGCACCGGACCCGGGCGGCCAGAGCGGGCCACCTCGAAAGCCTCGGCCAGCACCGGCAGCAGGTCCGCCGGGTCCTTCACCAGGTAGTTGTGCTTGGTCACCGGCATGGTGGTGCCGAAGGTGTCGGCCTCCTGGAAGGCGTCGGTGCCCATCACCGCCGTGGCCACGTTGCCGGTGATGGCCACCACCGGCACCGAATCCATGTAGGACGTGGCCAGGCCGGTGACCAGGTTCATGGCGCCGGGGCCGGACGTGGCGATGCAGACCCCCGGCCGGCCGGTCACCCGGGCGTACCCGTCGGCCGCCAGCGCCGCCGCCTGCTCGTGCCGGACCAGCACGTGCCGCAGCGGCGCGCCGTACAGCGCGTCATAGAGGGGCAGGACGGCGCCGCCGGGGATCCCGAAGACCACGTCGACGCCTTCCGCCTGCAGTTGGGCCACCAGCGCCTGAGCGCCGTTCATCCCGCCGCACCCTCCTTCCCGGCC
>PKRI01000046.1 GCA_017577485.1 Bacillota bacterium
CCTCCCCACCGCGCGCCGCACCCGGCCGCCGTCTCCGCCGGGCGGGTCAAGGCTGCGACGCGTGCAGCGGCCGTTCTTCGGTGCGGTCGCAAACCTCTCTAGGACCTTAAGGACCGGCCAGCGCCAGGAGCCTGGCGATCAGGACGGCGGCCTGGGCCCGGGTGGTGGGATCCTGCGGCCGGAAGGTCCCGTCCGCGAAGCCCGTGATCAGGCCGTACCGGACCGCCAGCGCCACGCTCTCCGCCGCCCAGGCGGAGATGTCGCCTGCATCCGTGAAGGTCTCCGGGCCCGGCGGCAGTGGGCCCGCGCCGTCACGGAGCGCCGCTTCCGGCAGCGCCCGGACCAGGATGGCGGCCGCCGCCTCCCTGGTGACGGGTTCATCGGGCCGGAACGTGCCGTCCTCGTAGCCGCCGATGAGCCCCCGCTGCACCGCCGCCGCCAGGTACCCGGCGGCCCAACCGGGAACGGCGTCGCGGAATGGCGGCGCGGCGTCCGCCGGCGGGATCCGCAGCGCCCGGGTCAGCATCACGGCCAACTCGGCCCGGGTGACCAGCCGGTCGGGACGGAAGGCCCCGTCCGGGAAACCGGTGACGGCGCCGATGCTGACCAGCTTGTAGACGTCGGCTTCGGCCCAGTGGCCCCGCAGGTCGACGGGCAGGGCGAGATCCGGCGCCGCCAGCAGCGCGAAGATGGTCAGGTGGTCCACCAGCGCCGTGAGCGTGCTGCCGTCCGCCGACCGCTGGGACGGCAGGGCGATCCACGCGCCCAGCCCTTCATCCCAGTAGAAGACCACCAGGTCATCGGGGGCCGTTTTCCGGGCGTGGTGCTGACGCTGAACACGTCCCACAGCCCGGCGATGCTGGTGCCGGAGAGGTCGTCGTGGACGGTGATGCCGGGTTTCTCCGCCTCCAACGTGGCTTCGAGGACGTTGGAGATCGTCTTCCCCGGCGACTCGGCCGAAACCGCCGGGGCCAGGGCCAGGGTCGCGGCCAGCACCACGGCCACGACCGCCGGCAGCCTGCGGTACGTCATCTCGCCCATCCTCCCTCACACGGATTCTCCCGGCAGCGCCTCCGGCGGGCGGCCGGCCGCCGCCGTCCTGCCGGAGATTGGCCGGGACCCCAGTATAAGGGACAGGCTCCGTCATCCATTGTCGGGAACGACAGTTCGGGTGGGATTTCATCGCGGAGCCGGAACGAGGCGAGGGAATCCGGCGCTCCGGTGGGTCCAGCACGTAGGCGGGGAAGGGGAAAGCCTCCAGGTCGGCGGCGGCCGCGTCCCGGGCCCAGGCCGCGCCGGGTGGCGCTCGTCCCCGCGCCCCGCCTCCATTTGTTGCCGACCCGTCACAACCTGGAACTGGACCCGCCTGCCGTGCGTCTCCTAAAATGCCTGTAAGCCGTGTAAGGGCAAACCCGGGGCGACCCGGGGGCGCAAAGCCATGGGTCCACAGCAGGATCGCCAGGCTGCCGCGGCACCTACCGCACCATCCACTCCACTGCGGGTCCCGTGTCGGCAAAACGGTCTGCAGCACCGGCTGTGCGCCGCCGGTGGTTGTACCGGGAACCCTGCGCCGGCTCTTGACAGGCCAAAGCTGGCGGAAGGAGCGGTTCCCGTGCAGTTCCGGTTCTTGCCGTCGACCGATGGGGATGCTGACCTGCAGGGTGCCCTGCGCCAGGCGGCCTCGGGGCGGGACCGCGCCGCCCTGGAAAGGCTTCATGCCCTGGTTTTTGACTACTATGCAGGCGTGCTGTTCACCGGCTATGCCGCCGGCGGGATCCGGCGGCGGGCCCGGCGGCTGCGCCTGCGGCACCGCCGCCAGGAAACCCGCGAGCCCCTGATCCTGGATGCCCCGATCCGCTGCCAGGAACCCGATCTCACCTGGCGTGACCGCATGGCTGCGGCCGCCGACCCCGCCCTGCCGGAGCGTCACCTGCGCGACATCCCCACCGACCCGGGCCTCGCCTGGGCGGTGAGCCGGCTGACGCCCCGGCAGCAGCAGGTGGTCTTCCTGGTGGTGTGCGGGGGATCCACCGAAGCCGAAGCCGGCGCCTTGCTGGGGACCTCCCAGCAGAACGTCAACAGGGTCAAGCTGCGCGCCCTGCGGCGGCTCCACGCCCTGCTCCACGGGAGGGGATCCCATGTGGCCTGACCTGGTCGACCTCTTCGCCAGTGTCGGTTTCCCCGCAGCGGTGGCCGTCTACCTGCTGGTCCGGTTGGACGGGCGGGTGGCGCGGCTGAACGTGGAACTGGAGCGTCTTTCCCCTGTGGTACAGGACCTGGTGCACGCCGTGACACGAGTCCAGCACAACCTGACCCGGGAGGCGGATGGACTTGAAGCCCACCGAGGCGCGCCGCATCGCCCAACTGGTGCGTCGTGCCCAGGGGGGCGACGGGGATGCCCTCACCGAACTGGTGCGTCGTTTCACCCCTTTGATCCGAAGGGAGGCCCGCGACGCCGCCGGTCGTGTTGACGAGGACCTGGCCCAGGAACTCTACCTGTATTTCATCCGGCTGGTGGACCGCTACGTGCCCGGCGGGGACCCGGCCGCCTTCGAGCGCGCCGTGCGGCAGGTGGTGGCGGAACTGCTGGCGCGGTACCGGTGGGAGCGGTGAGGAGCGGAGGTTCGCTGGATATTGCTTCTCTCGTTTCACGCAACAGGGTGGACATGATCGTCTTGGTGACCGGGGATCGTGATCTCATTCCTGCGGTGGAAATGGCCCAATCGGCAGGTGTCCTCGTTCGACTTGTACATGGACCGAAGCACACGTACCATTCAGAGTTGTGGACGGCGCGCTCTGTCAAGATCCCTTCCCGCCCCGCCGTGCTCCCTGGAACACGCCCCGGCCCAGCCACTGGCCGCCATCCATGGTCAGCACCTCGCCGGTGATGAAGGACGCGTAGTCCGACACCAGGTACGCCGCCGCGTGGGCGATTTCTTCCGGCCGGCCCATCCGGCCCAGGGGGATGGACGCCAGCACGGCCTGCCGCGCTTCTTCGGTGGGCCACAGTTGCGGCGCGGCGCCCGTGCCGTCCACAGGTCCCGGCGCGATGGCGTTGACGCGGATGCCCCTGGCGGCCCACTCCACCGCCAGGGTGCGCGTCATGGCCAGCACGCCGGCCTTGGCGGCCGCCGAGTGAACGGTGCCGGGCCCGCCGGTCCAGGCGTAGGTGGCCAGGATGTTGAGGATGCTGCCGCCCCGGCCCTGCCGGATCCAGTGCCGGGCCACGGCCCGGGTGCAGTAGAAGGTCCCGTGCAGCACGATGTTGACCACGGCGTTCCAGCCGTTGACGGTCAGTTCCTCGGCGGGACAGACGAAGTTGCCGGCGGCGTTGTTGACCAGGATGTCGATGCGGCCGAACCGGTCCAGGGCCGCCTGGACCATGTGGTCCACCTGCTCAGGGTGGCGGACATCCACGGTCACTACCAGGGCCTCGCCGCCCCGGGCTTCGATCTCGGCGGCGGCTCGCCGGAGGTTGTCCTGGTTGCGGCTGGCGAGGACCAGCCGGGCACCCAGGCGGCTGAACTCCAGGGCCATGGCCTTGCCCAGGCCCGTCCCGCCCCCGGTGATGATGGCCACGCGGTCCTGCAGCGTTCCTTCGGGCAGCATGGCGCACGCCTCCTCTGGAGCGGTACCTGATCCTGCGCAGCGCCGCCCTTCGGCGCACGGCGGGCGGCTTCCTGTCCAGCATGCCTTGCGTGCCCTGCAGGAGGGCGGGAGGCTGCGCCAGACGGCGCTGGACTATGCCGGGCGGCGCTCAGCCGGCGCCCGGGATCCGGTGCCGCCCGTGCTGTCGCCCGGGGCACTCACCATACCCATGCCACGGGGATGCTGCGGTGCGCCGGCGGTCCGCCATGTACGGGGTCATAGCTCTGGCGGCGGTGGTTGCCCTGGTGGTCCCGGTCCTCCTGGGGGTGCCGGCCGCCGGGATCTGGCGCGGCCTGCTCCTGGGACCGGCGCCGGCGCCGATCGAACCCACCCGCGCAGTGCTGGCCTTCGCCTGGCCGGAGTATCCCTACAGCGTCAGCGTCCCCGCCTCAGTCATCGCGGCCGGGCTGGACGCCCTCACGGCTGCCGAGGCTGCTGCAGGCGCACCGGCCGACCCGCGCCGATCTTACTGGACCCTGACGGTGGACACGGCCGGCGGCATCCGCCGCTGGTGGATCACCCGCGACGGCCTGGCCTGGCTGGAGGAAGGGGAGGACCCGGTCGCCGCCGGTGGGGCCCGCCTGGCGGGTCCGCTGGACGCCCGCGGAATCCTGGACAGCCTGACCCCCTACATCGACCGTCTCCACCACCAGGCCTTCGGCGACCTGGTGGAGTGGCCTGAGGCCAACCCCTTCTTCCCGGTGGGCGGGACGGCCCTGCTGCGCGATGTGGAATCCCGGCAGACCCTGCAGATCCGCCGCCACCGGGGCGACGCCCACTTCGACGTGGAACCGCTGACGGCCGAGGACACGGCGACGCTGCGGGCCATTTACGGCGGCCGGTGGAGCTGGAAGCGCCGGGCCGCGGTGCTCATGGCCGGCGGGCGCCGCATCGCCGCCTCCATGAACGGCATGCCCCACGGTTGGGGCGACATCTTCGACAACGACTTCCGCGGGCATTTCTGCGTCCACGTGGCCGGCAGCCGGGTCCATACCACCTGGCGCCGGGACCCAGGGCACCAGCTGATGGTGCTGAAGGCGGCGGGACGGCTGGCGGAAACCCTCGACACCGCCGCGCCCGGTGAACTGGTGGACCTGGTGCTGGCCGCCCTCAACCACCGGGAGACCGCAACCCTGCGGGTGGCACTGGACGGGGACGGTACCGGCACGCAGGCTCTCCCGGACCCGCGCCGGCCGGGCCCGCTGCCGCCTGCGCCCGCCACGGGCCTGCTGGCCGACCTGCTGGGGGAGATCCGGCACCTAACGGTGGTAGACGTCCGCGAGGAAGTGGTGGAGGATCGGCGCGCCGTGGTGCGCGCGGCGGTCACCGTCTACTTCTATGAGCCCGACCGTGACCGTCCCTTTTCCGTGGACCTGACCGTCCGCTTGCACCGGACGGCGCCGGGGACGCCGTGGACGGTGGAACTGGCCTCCCTTGCGCCGCTGCTGGAGCGTGGAGAGCCGGCCGCCGCCCGGGTGCCTCCGGAGCCGGCCGGCTGCGCGCCGTGATCCGGACCGCCGGGCCGCCGCGTTCATCGGTGGCTGTCCAGCTGCACCTTCATCCGGCCGTGCCCGTCGCGGCGTCTCCGTCCAATTTCGGCCCTGTGCAGGGCCCGGGGGTCTTGCCGGCGCGCCCCAGGGACGATTTCGAGCCTGGAAGTTGACAATAACAGGCGATCGGCGTGCGGGTTTACGTAAGTAGCGCCAGGATCGGTCCTGCCCACCGCTGGTGGGCCTCCCGGCCGTCACCCAGGGACGAGTTCAGCCTTGAACCGGGCCGAACCGCTGCCCGGCCGTCCGGTTGCGGTCCCTGGGGCGCGGCGCCGCATCTCCGGGTCCCAGGCACAGCACCTCCGAACCCCCTTGACACCGCGTGCCTAGTGCACTAGTCTACTAGTGCACCAAACCGGTGGAGGGCAGTCATGGCCGGGGACACCTTCAGCACCCTGCACCTGGATCCGGAGCGGCCCATTTACCTGCAGATCATCGAGGCCTTCCGCCTGGCCGTGGCCCGCGGCGACCTGGCGCCCGGCGACCAGATCCCTTCCCAGCGGGACCTGGCCCAGCAGCTGCGGGTCAACCCCAACACCGTCCAGCGGGCATACCGGGAGATGGAGTACCTGGGTCTCGTCGAGACCAGGCGGGGCACGGGGACCTTCCTTTCCCCCGATCCGGAGCGCTGGCGGAAGGTGCGCGAGGAAACCATCCAGGCCGAACTGGCGCGGTTCATCGACACGATGGGGCGCCTTGGGTGCACGGGAGAGGAGATCGTCCACCTGGTTCGCGCGGCGGTCCAGTCCACGGCAGTCCAGCCCGCGGCGGCACAGGAAGGACGCGTCGAACCACCGGCCCCGACCCCGGCCCAGGAAGGAGAAGCCTCTGATGACTGAAACCGCAGGCGTGCCCGGGACGGCCGCAGCCCTTGGAGACCGGGCGCCGGTCCGGGAAGCACCGGTCGCGGAATCCGCAAAACCGGTCCTGGAGTTCCACGACGTCCACAAGCATTACCCGGGCGTGGATGCCCTTCGCGGCGTGTCGTTCACCCTGCCGCGCGGGGTGGTGGTCGGCCTGCTGGGCGCCAACGGCAGCGGCAAGTCGACCCTGATCAAACTGGCGGCGGGGATGCTCCGGCCGAATCGCGGGCGCGTGCGGGTCCTGGGCCTCGAGCCCGGGCGCCGGACCAAGGCTCGCGTCGCCTACCTGCCCGAGGTGGACCACCTCTACGCCTGGATGACCGTGGCCGAGACCCTGGACTTCGTCCGGCGCTTCTACGGCGACTGGCAGCCGGAGCGGGAGCGGCTGCTGATGGAGGAACTGGGCCTGCCCGAGCGTCAGCGGGTGGGTGCCCTGTCCAAGGGCATGCGCGCCCGCCTGCGGCTGGTGCTGGCCCTGTCGCGGGCGGCCGATCTGATCCTGCTGGATGAGCCCCTGTCGGGTATCGACCCGCCGTCGCGGTCCCGGATCACGCGGGCGATCCTGGCCGCCTACCGCGCGGGCGAGCAGACCCTGCTGCTGTCCACCCACGAGGTGCTGGAGACCGAGTCGCTGTTCGACCGGGTGCTGGTCCTGGACCGGGGCCGGGTGGTCCTCGACGGCGACGCCGACAGCCTGCGGGGCCAGGCCGGTCGGTCCATCCAGGCACTGCTGGAGGAGGTGCTCGGCTGATGAGGGCCTTCGCTGCGCTGCTGCGCAAGGAACTGCGCCAACACGGGCCCACTGCGCTGGCCTTTGCCGGCGTCCTGATCGCCTGGGCCATCGTCCTTTACAACTTTAAGGAACGCTGGGATGACCTGATCCCGCCGCTGCTGATCCTGCCCATGGGCTTCACGCCCCTGTGGTTCCTGTGGCGGGCGTACCAGAGCCTCCGGGCCGAGTGGAGCGGCCGGCACGCACACCTGCTGCTGGCGCTGCCGGTCCCGGGGTGGTACCTGACCCTCAGCAAGTTCCTCGTGCTCTTGCTGGAGGTGGGCCTTTACGCGGCGGTCCACGCCGGGGCCATCTACCTGGTGGCGGTCCACGATGACCTGCGGCACTTCAGCAGCCCGTACCTGAGTGATTCCGTGGGGAACGCATTCATCAGGGCCACACTGTGGACCGCCTTCCGCACCGTGCTGCTGTTGGTGCCCCACGGCATTCTGATCTTAGCGGCCGCGTACGGGATCATCCACGTGTCCTGGCTGGCGTCGAGGCTGCTCCCGCTTTCCCGGGGGCGCAGGATCGTGTCGGTCCTGATCCTGGCCGGTCTCGGCTGGATGATGTGGCGCGGCGCCTGGCTGCTGGGACTGGCACTGTCGTGGCTGCCGCGGATCCCCGTGGCCCAGGGGATGTGGATCGAGGGGCGGTCGGCAGACGCCCTGTGGCTCATCCACTCCACTGTGACGGTGGCCGCCGGCCCGGTGGTGGGCCTGCTGCTGTTGACCGCGGCGCTCTACGCCGCAGGTTCCTGGCTGCTGGAGCGCGAGGTGGAGCTTTGAGGAGGTGGTGCCCGTGCGCCGGCTGTTGATTCTCACGGTCCTGTTGGCCCTGGCGGCGGGATGCGTGCTGGACCTCCATTCCAACGGCATTGTGGACATTTTCGGCAGCCTGTTCGAGGTCCTGGATCCGTCGACGGAGTCCGTCCAGCAACCCTTGTGAGGGTGGGCCGGATGCAGCCCGGATCCGGGCTGCCGGGCGGCGCCGGTGCCGGCCGGTGCCGGCGCGCCCAGGCAGGGCCCGGCATGTGTCCCAGCAGCAGCCCGGCAGGAATATGAAGTCTTTGCATGGCACGGAGGCCGTGGAAGCCTTCGCCCGGTGCGGAGGTGGTCCGGGGTGCGACCCGGGCGTACGCGGCCCCGGGCCGTCATATTGGGAAGCACGGGGCGGCAAGGGAAACCTCCGGCCCCGCCAGGCTAGTGCACCAGGGTGATCCCGTCACCGTCGGGGAGGGCCGGGTCCATGGCCATCATCGCGTTTTCAGCCGTCGTCATCCTGCTCCTGCTCTACGTGGTCTTCACCTACAACGGGCTGGTCCAGCTGCGGAACCGCGTGGACAACGCCTGGGCGCAGGTGGACGTCCAGCTGCAGCGCCGCTGGGACCTGATCCCGAAGGTGGCGGAGGTGGCGGCGGCCTACCTGTCCCACGAACACGAAACCCTGATGAACCTCACCCGTGCCCGCACGCGGGTAGCGGAGGCCGGCAGCGACCCGGCGGCCCGAGCCGAGGCCGAGGAGGGCCTGACGTCGGCCTTCCGGCAGTTGTTTGCCGTGGCCGAGGCTTACCCGGACCTGAAGGCCAACACGGTCATGATGGAAGTGCAGCGGGAACTCAGCGAGACCGAGAGCAAGATCGGGTTCGCGCGCCAGTTCTACAACGACACCGTCATGATGTACAACACCCGCCTCGACACGTTGCCCACCAACCTGGTGGCGCGGCAGATGGGGTTCCAGCCGCGGGAGTACTTCGCCGTCAGGGACGAGCGCCGGCGGGAGATGCCGGAACTGAACCTGGGACCGGGTCGTTCCGGGTCGGGCCGGTGACGGTGGGGCGCATCCGCCGTTCTCGCCGCCCTACGGGTCACCGCTCGGGCCTCGGGGCTGCGGGCGCTGCGCCATCGCTGCTGGCCATCCTGGCTCTCCTCGTGCTCCTGGCTCTCCCGGCCCCCGCACTCCCTGTCGCCCCCGGCGGCACCCGCATCGCCGCTGCCCAGGAGAAATCCGTCACCTTCCCCGAGGCCCGCATCGAGGCCGTGGTGGAGCCCGACGGCAGCCTGCTGGTCACCGAAAGCCGCACCTACCGCTTTCAGGGCTCGTACTCCTGGTGGGAGCAGTGGATCCCCCACGGCGACTATGAGGTGGCGGTTCTGGGGGTCGGCGAGCCGGGCCTGGACTACGAGGCCGCGGGCACGGGCCTGCCGGGCACCTACGCCGTGACCGTCACGCCCGGCTACACCCAGGTGCGCTGGCACTTCCAGGCGACCAACGAGGACCGCACCTTCGTCTTGCGCTACCGGGCGGCGGGCGCCGTGGCCGTCCACGACGACGTGGCGGAACTGTACTGGCAGTTCATCGGCGACGGGTGGGAGGCCGGCACCGGCCGCGCCCGGGTGGAGTTGACGCTGCCGGACGGCGCCGGTGACGTGCTGGCGTGGGGCCACGGCCCGCTGCACGGCGAGGTGTTCCTGGAGGAAGGCCGGGTCATCTGGGACGTGCTGGACCTGCCGCCAGAGACCATGCTGGAAGGGCGGGTCGTGTTCGACCCGGCGGCGGTCCCGGGCGGGCGCCGCACGGGCCGGGCGGCACTGCCGGCCATCCTGGCGGAGGAGCGGGCGCTGGCTGCCCAGGCCGATCGGCTGCGGTGGATCATCCGCCTGGACCTGGCGGTGGCGCTGGTGGCCCTGATCGTGGGGCCGGTGGCGCTGGTCCGGTTCGTGCGCCGGCACGGGCGCGATCCCAAGCCGGACTGGACCGGCGCCTACTACCGGGAGCTGCCGGGCGACTACGGGCCGGCCGAGTTGACGCGCCTGTTGTCCCGCGACCCGTGGAGCCGCCTGGGGCCGGGCCTGGCGGCGACCCTGCTGGACCTGGCCCGGCGGGGCCACGTGCGCCTGGAGCCGGTGACCACCACCACCTGGCTGGGCCGGACCAAAGAAGACCTGGCCGTGGCCCGGGGGGAGCCGCGCGACGGCGACGTGCTGCAGCCCCATGAGCGGCTGCTGGTGGACTTCCTGCTGGGCACCGTGGCGGCAGGGGCGCCGGAACTGCGCCTGTCCACCCTGAGCCGCTGGTTCTCCAAGCATCAGGAGGCCAGCCGCAACTTCCTCCGTCAGTGGAATCAGCTGCTGGACCGGCGCAGCGAGGAACTGGGCTTCTGGACCCTTACGCCGGAAGAGGAGCAGCGCTCGCGGCGGGACCGCACCCGCCTAGCCCTCGGGTCGGCCGCGGCGCTGGTGCTGGTGTGGCTGGTCAACCAGTGGACCACCTGGACCGAACTGGTGCTGGTGCCGCTGGCCGCCGCCGGGCTCCTGGCGGCCCTGCTGGTGCAGCGGCGCAGCCAGTACGGGTCGAACCAGAAGGCGCGGTGGGACGCGTTCCGCCGGTTCCTGCTGCACTTTTCCCGCCTGGACCTGGCCGAGGTTCCGGCCGTGACCCTGTGGGAGCACTACCTGGTGTTCGCCACTGTCCTGGGCGTGGCCGAGCAGGTCTTGAAGCAAATGAAGGAACTGCTGCCGAAACTGCAGGAGCGGGCCGCCGTGGACCCCACCCGGTACGCCGTGCACACCGCCGCCAGGACCTTCAGCGCCCAGCGCCTGGAGGCCATGAACCGGGTGGCCTCGGGGGGAGCCGGGGGCCTGGCTGACGGGTCAGCGGCCGGCGATGGGCAGGCGCTAGAGTCGGTATTCGCCGAAACCGGCCAGCCCTGTGCATTGTAAAGCTTGTTCGACTCTTATCCCAGTTCGTTCACCTCGTTTCGTGCACAATAGACGCCTTCCCGGTCTTAAAACGGCCTGGCGCCGGGCTGCCTGCCGTTCGACGGGCCCGTTAAGGGGCTGAACGCGCTTACATTGCACGGAAGGACTCCGTCCGGGGCCGATAAGAGGGGAAATGCCCTTCCATTGCACGGGGGACGGGGCGCCAGGAACGGTGCACGCCGGCCGCGTGCACACCGCGCGGGACCCGTCACGCTCCCGGCCAGAAGCGCCGCTTCAATTCCGCGGCGCGGCTCCGGGCCACGGGGATCGTGGTGGTCTTGCCGCCCTGGCGCACCGTCAGCAGGTAGGTGCCGTTGGCAAAGGGGCTGATGGCCCGCACGTGGGACAGGTTCACGATGTAGCCCCGGTGGCAGCGGAAGAAGCGGTCCGCGGGCAGGGCCTGCTCCAGCTCGCGCAGCGCCTGCCGCGTCAGGTACTGGGACTGCCGCGTGTAGACCATGACCTGGTCCTGCTCGGCGGTGATGTAGACCACCTCGTCCACCGGGATGGGGATGGTGGCGTCCTCGAGGACCCCGAGGACCCAGCGGGCTTCAGGGACGCGGCCGCCGCGTCCCGCGCCGTCCCCGGCCCCGCCGCCCGCACCGCCGCTGCCCGCACCGCCGGCGCCCCCACTGCCGGAGCCACTGCCCGCACCGCCGCCGCCTGCACTTCCGCCACCCTCGCTCCGGGTGCCTCCGGAGGCGTCCACGACGCTGCCGTCTCGGCGGCCCGGGGTGCCGCTGCCGGGGACCTCCTCGTCGCCGGGGTCCGTCCGGGCGCCGGCACCGGCGCCGTGTCCGGCCGCTGCCCTGCTCCGGCCGAGCCGCGTTCGCTCCCGCACCCGCTGCAGGGCCTCGCTGAGCCGCGCCGGATCCAGGGGCTTCAGCAGGTAGTCCAGGGCCCGGGTCTCGAACGCCTTCAGCGCATACTCGTCATAAGCAGATACAAACACCACCGCCGGGGCCCCCGGCCGGTCGCGCAGCTGCTGCGCCAGTTCGATGCCGGACACCCCGGGCATGGCGATGTCCAGGAACACCACGTCGTACTCCAGGTTCTCGATCAGGTGCAGGGCCTCGCGGGCGGTGGCGGCCTCGCCGATGATCTCCACGTCGGGGAAGCGGCCGCAGTGGTACCGCATCTCGGCCCGGGCCGGGTACTCGTCGTCCACGATCAGCACGCGGATGGGCCGTTCCGGGTTGGCGCTCACAGCCCGGCAGCCTCCCCGGCGGCCCGCAGCGAGGCGGCTTTGGGCAGCGGTTCCCGCTGCACCGGAACCCGCATCCGCACCGCCGTCCCGCGGCCCGGGCGGCTCCGCACCTTGAGCCGGTAGTCCTCGCCGTAGAGCCCCACCAGGCGCTCGTTGATGTTGGCCAGCCCCAGGCCCATGCCGGTTCCCGAGCCCGGCTGGAACAGCGTCGCCATGCGCTCGGGCGTCATGCCCGTGCCGTTGTCGATCACCATCACGATCAGGTGCTGCCCGCGCACCTGGCAGGTGATCAGGATCTTGCCGCCGCCTTCCCGGCGCGCCACCCCGTGGACCACAGCGTTCTCCACCAGCGGCTGCAGCATCAGCACCGGGACGAGGCAGCCCAGGGCCGCAGGCTGCACCCGGAAGCGGACCTGCAGGTTCTCGCCGAACCGGGCGCGCTCGATCTCCAGGTAGGTCTGGACGTATTCCAGCTCGTCGTCCAGGCGGATGAAGTCGCCCCGCACCGTCAGCACCCGCCGCAGGAACGAGGCCAACTGCATCAGCAGTTCCCGCGCCCGGTCGATGTCGTGCCGCGAGAACATCAGCACCGTGTTCAGGGCGTTGAAGAGGAAGTGCGGGCGGATCTGGGCCTGCAGCGCTTCCAGGCGGGCCCGCGCCGCCAGTTCCCGCAGGCGGTCGGTCTCGCCCGCTTCCAGCTGCAGGCTGAGGATCTGCGAGATGCCCACCGCCAGGCGCAGGTCGGCGCTGGGGACGGTGCTGGGGTCGTGCCGGTAGAGCTTGACGGTGCCGGCCACGCGGTCCCGCACCTTCAGCGGGGCGATCACCGCCGCGTGCAGGGGACAGGGACAGCCGGCCACCGGGCAGGCCAGGTCGGCCTTGCTCTGGGCCACCTGGACCTGTCCCGTCCGCAGCGCCCGCCGCGTGGCCTCGGTGATGATGGGCTGCCCCTGGACCATGTACGGGCACCCGACGCCGGCGTAGCCCAGCACGGTCTCGCGGTCGGTGATGGCCACCGCGTCGACCCCGGCGATGTCGCGGATGATCTCGGCGGTTTTCTGGGCCGTGTCGAAGTTGAGCCCCTGGCGGATGACCGGCCCGCTCTCCTCGCCGATGCGGAAGGTGTGGTCCAGGAACTGCCACTCGGTTGCCGCCACACCAGCGACCTCCCCTGACGGGATTCCACCAGTGCCGGCCACATGCCTGTCGAAGGCAGCGCAAGATGTCGAGCCGGCTGCCCGCGGCCCTGAGCCCGCGACGCCCGGCGGCAGGGGACTGGCGCCGAAGCCGGCCCCGGGCCCCCGGCGCCCCGCCCCGCCCCGCAAACCGGCCAGCGGGCGGCTTCGGCCGGTGAAGCGCCTGTTCTCGGCCGTCAGCGGTCGTTTTCGCGCCCCGAGGTGCCCGGAGCGCCGGCCGCGGTCCACCGATGCCTGTCACGGCTCACCGGTGCATCTCGGGCCGCTCCATCGACCAGATGCGGAAATTCCCCGGCAGGCCTGCGTCGTAGGCCTACCATAGGGTGCAACAACCCGAGCAGCATCGGCCTGGCGGCGGCAGCGAGCCGCCGGCCGCGGCCAGTTGGAGGTGCGAAGGCATGTCGTCGACGCCAGGAATCGCCGGCGCCGTCGAGGGCGTGGAACTCCGCGCACCGGTGCCCCCGGGGGCCGAGCGGGTCCTGACCCCGGAGGCCCTGGCCTTCGTGGCCGCCATGCACCGGGAGTTCAACCCGGAGCGTGAGCGCCTGCTGGCCCGGCGGGTCCAGCGCCAGGCCGAGATCGACCAGGGCGCCCGCCCCGACTTCCTGACGTCCACCGCCTCGGTGCGCGAGGGCGACTGGCGCGTGCCGCCTGCTCCCGCCGACCTGCAGGACCGGCGCGTCGAGATCACCGGTCCCGTGGACCGGAAGATGATGATCAACGCCCTCAACTCCGGCGCCCGGGTGTTCATGGCCGATTTCGAGGACGCCCTGTCGCCGACCTGGGAGAACGTCACCCTGGGCCAGGTCAACCTATGCGATGCCGTGGACCGCACCATCACTTTCCACTCGCCCGACGGGCGGGTCTACCGGCTCAACGAGGAGATCGCCACCCTGGTGGTCCGGCCGCGGGGCTGGCCCCTGGTGGAGCAGCACGTGTGGGTCGACGGCAAGCCTATCGCCGGCGCCTTCTTCGACTTCGGCCTCGACTTCTAC
>PKRI01000047.1 GCA_017577485.1 Bacillota bacterium
AGAACTCCTGGAGCGGGGAAGCGGGCCGTATTTCTACCTGCCGAAGCTGGAAAGCCATCTGGAAGCGCGGCTCTGGAACGACGTGTTCAATTTTGCGCAGGATTACCTGGGCATCCCGCGCGGGACGATCCGGGCCACCGTGCTGATCGAGACGATCCTGGCCGCGCTGGAAATGGAGGAAATCCTTTACGAGCTGCGGGATCATGCCGCCGGACTGAACGCCGGGCGCTGGGACTACATCTTCAGTTGCATCAAGAAATTCCACGCGACGGCGCCCATCTTTCCGGACCGGGCGCAGGTGACGATGACCGTGCCGTTCATGTATGCCTACACGGAATTGCTGGTGAAAACCTGCCACCGGCGCGGCGCGCACGCCATCGGCGGTATGGCCGCCTTCATCCCCAACCGCCGCGACCCGGTGGTGACCGAGGCCGCCCTGGCCAAGGTCCGCGAGGACAAGGAGCGGGAGGCCGGCGACGGGTTCGACGGGACCTGGGTGGCCCACCCGGACCTGGTGCCGGTGGCGACCGAGGTCTTCGACCGGGTGCTGGGGACCCGCCCCAACCAGTTGGAGCGCCTGCGGGAGGACGTGCGGGTGGCGGCCCGAGACCTGCTGGACGTGACGGTGGAGGGCGGCCGCATCACCGAGGCCGGGCTGCGCAACAACGTCAGCGTGGCCATCCAGTACATGGCCTCGTGGCTGCGGGGCACCGGCGCCGTCGCCATCTACAACCTGATGGAGGACGCCGCCACCGCCGAGATCGCCCGGGCCCAGGTGTGGCAGTGGGTGCGCCACGGCGCGCACCTGGCCGAGGGGCCGCAGGTGACGGCCGACCTGGTCCGGCGGGTCCAGAAGGAAGAACTGGAGGCCATCCGGCAGGCCGTGGGCGACCAGGCCTTCCGTGAGGGACGCTTCGAGGACGCCGCCGGCCTGTTCGAACAGGTGGCGCTGTCCCGGGACTTCATCGAGTTTCTGACCCTGCCCGCCTACGACCGGCTGGGGTGAAAGCGTCCCCGCGCTGCGGGCAATGACGGGCGGCGGGCAGCAGCAGACAGATCACACCGGGAGAGGGATGAGAGCATGGGCATGGACGTGGAGGCGGAGATTCGACGAGCCGCTGCGGAACTGGAACTGCAGTGGGCCGAGGACGAGCGGTGGCGCGGCATTCGCCGCGACTACTCGGCGGAAGACGTGATTCGCCTGCGGGGTTCGGTGCAGGTGGAGCACACCCTGGCGCGGCTGGGGGCCGAGCGCCTGTGGCGCCTGCTGCATGAGCGGGAGTACGTGCCGGCCCTGGGCGCGCTGACCGGCAACCAGGCCGTCCAGATGGTGCGCGCCGGCGTGCCGGCCATCTACCTGAGCGGCTGGCAGGTGGCGGCCGACAACAACCTGGCCGGGCAGACCTACCCCGACCAGTCCCTGTATCCGGCCAACAGCGCCCCGGCCCTGGTCCGGCGCATCAACAACGCCCTGCTGCGGGCCGACCAGATCCACTGGTCCGAGGGCGACAACTCCATCCACTGGCTGGCCCCCATCGTGGCCGACGCCGAGGCCGGCTTCGGCGGTCCCCTGAACGCCTTCGAGTTGATGAAGGCCATGATCGAGGCCGGCGCGGCCGCCGTCCACTTTGAGGACCAGCTGGCGTCGGAGAAGAAGTGCGGCCACATGGGCGGCAAGGTCCTGGTGCCCACCAGCCAGCACATCCGGACGCTGCAGGCGGCACGGCTGGCCGCCGACGTCCTGGGCGTGCCCACGCTGCTGATCGCCCGCACCGATGCCCTGGCGGCCACGCTGCTGACCAGCGACATCGACCCCCGCGACCGGGAGTTCATCACCGGCGAGCGGACCCCCGAGGGCTACTTCGTGGTCCGCAACGGGATCGAGGCCGCCATCAGCCGGGCCCTGGCCTACGCGCCCTACGCCGACCTGCTCTGGTGCGAGACCCAGACGCCGGACCTGGACGAGGCGCGCCGCTTCGCTGAGGCCATCCATGCGGAATTTCCCGGGAAATTGCTGGCCTACAACTGCTCGCCGTCCTTCAACTGGAAGCGCTACCTGGACGACGACACCATCGCCCGCTTCCAGCGGGAACTGGCGGCCATGGGTTACAAGTTCCAGTTCATCACCCTGGCCGGCTTCCACGCGCTGAACGCGTCCATGTTCGAACTGGCCCACGGGTACGCGCGCGAGGGCATGACCGCCTTCGTCCGCCTGCAGCAGCGGGAGTTCGAGCTGGAGAAGCTGGGCTTCACGGCCACGCGGCACCAGCGCGAGGTGGGCGCGGGCTACTTCGACAAGGTGGCGGAGGTGGTCAGCGCCGGCCAGGCGTCGACGCTGGCGCTGCCCGGCTCCACCGAGGAGGAGCAGTTCGAGAAGGTCTGAGCCGGACCGCACGATGCCGTACAGGGGGCCGGCCTCTGGCAGCAGAGGCCGGCCCCCGGCGTTTGGACCCTGCGTCCCGGCCGCCGGTCGGCCGGCGCGACAGCGGTGCAAGCGGGCCGGCAGGAACCGCGACGTGGCCGGCACCCTGACGGGGTGAGGACGCAACCTGGCCGTGTGAGGATGCAAGGACACGTGCACCTTTCCCGTCGAATCAACGAGATGAACCGCAGCCTGCACCTCAGCATCGATGCCGCTTGATTTCCCGCCTCTAGCCGGACGTCGCTCAGCAGCAGCACGACCCGCAGCCTTCAGCCGAAGCACGACCCGAAGCCTTGCGAAGTGGGGGAACGGCAGTGCGGAAACGCGTCACCTGGGGCGCGTGGCTGGTGACGGCGGCCCTGCTGCTGGCCGGATGCGGGGCCGGATCCCGGCCGGTGGAGCCGCCCGGCACGTCGCCGGCCCAGCCTCCATCCACGGAATTCGGTGAATCTCCGGATCCGGGCCCCGAACCCCAGGACGCTGCCGCCCTCTTGTGGCAGGAAGTCCCAGGCTCCGGGGGCCGGGCTTACACGCTGGAGCCCTTCCACGGGCGGACGCTGCTGGATGTGGACGCCGGCGCAGGGCTGGCTGCTTTTTATGTAGACCCGTCCACCGGTGACGACACCTGGCACGACTTCTGGGTGGTGGACCTTTCGGACCGCCAGGCGCGCCGCCTGGGCCGGCTGTGGGATCCCGCACCGCCGGGCGGCCGCACCTCCTGGACCGACGCCATGACCGTCCAACGCCTCCACTGGTACCGGCGCGGCGACGGGAGCCGGACCCTGCTGGTCTTCGTCCACGGCCGGATTCCCCCGGGACTGCCTGCCCAAGGCTCTTACGGCGCCCAACTGCTGGCCCTCCACTACCCGTCCGGGGATTGGGAACCGCTGGGCTTCGTGGAGTCGCCGGGACTGGCCCATCATATCCACGCTGCCGCGTTCGGCGACGAGGGCCTGCTGCAGGTCCTCGTCGCCGGCACGGTCGATGGTCCCGGCGAGGAGGCGCTCTACCGCTTCGCCCCCGACCGGCCGGAAGCGGAAAGGGTTTACGGCCCGGTGGACAGCGTGTTCTGGCTGCCGCTGCATGTGGGGAGCCGCGGGCGGGTCCTGGCCTGGGCCCGGTACGCCGGCGCCTTCCGCCTGGCGGACCTGAGCACCGGCGAGACCATCGACGTCGAGCCCGGCGCGGGGGAGTATTACACCCTGCTTTCGGTCCACCCCGGTGACGGCTGTGTCCTGATGGGGGTTACGCCGAAGGAATACGTGCGCACCGGCGCCGGGGAACCGGAGGTGGCGGGCTACGTTGAACTGCGGCTGCTGGCGCCGGACGGGTCCCTGGTGGCCCGGTGGGAGGTCCCCGGCGGCAGGCTGGCCGGCGTCAAGCCGGTCTGGTCCGCCGGCGGGCAGCTGGCCTTCGTCGAAGGCGAGGTGCTGGAGGGCCTCCATTTCGACGATCCTTTCGACCTGCGGCCGGAGGTCCTGGTCGTGTGGGACCCGCTGGCCGACCCCCAGGGCCATGCGGCCGCCCGCGTCGCGGTGGACGGCGCGGCCCCCGAGCGCCTCGGCGAGTTGGCCTGGCTGGACGGCGGCACGGTGCTGCTGCGGGGTGAATACGTGGGGCACCCCACCACGGCCCTGGAAGTGGACGTTCGGACCGGCGCCCTTACGCAGGTGACCGACCCTCACGCGGTGCCACGGCCCCTGCCGAAACCCCTGCAGTCGCTGCCCGCCGCCGCCCGGCGTTTTGGGACGGGTCCTACCAGCGGCTGTGGTTCATCTGGGACGAACCCCTGACTGCGGTACAATGACGGCGGATTGGAGGGCCCGCCCATGTCCGCCGATACGCCGGCCGCCGGCACCCAGCCGGGCGCCGCGAGGGGCACGGAGCCGCCCGCGCCCCAGCGCCCGGCGCCGGAACAACGCTTCCTGGCCGCCTGCCGCCGGCGGCCCACCGACCGGACGCCGGTGTGGTTCATGCGCCAGGCCGGCCGCATCTTCCCCGAGTACCGGGCGCTGCGGGAGCGCTACGACTTCCTCACCCTGTGCCGCACGCCGGACCTGATCACCCAGGTCACCCTGATGCCCCTGGAACCCCTGGGCGTCGACGCCGCCATCATCTTCGCCGACATCATGCTGCCGCTGGAAGCGCTGGGCATCGCCTACGACCTGCGCGAGGGCACGGGGCCCGTGATCCAGCAGCCCGTGCGCACCGCCGCCGACGTGGCGCGCCTCGCCCGCCGGGATCCCCGCGAGGCCAACGCTTACCTTTATGAAGGCATCCGCCAGGTGAAGCGGGAGTTGGGCGGCCGCCTGCCCCTGATCGGCTTCGCCGGCGCGCCGTTCACCCTGGCCTGCTACCTGGTGGAGGGACGGTCCAGCCGCGAGTTCACCCGGGCGCGGGCCCTGATGCACGGTGACCCCGCGGCGTGGCACGCCCTCATGGACGTTCTCAGCGACACCATCCTGGACTACCTGCGGGCCCAGGTGGAGGCCGGCGTCGACGCCGTGCAGTTGTTCGACTCGTGGGTCGGGGGGCTTTCGCCCTGGGACTACGAGGAATTCGTCATGCCCTACTCGGCCCGGATCCTGCAGGGCCTGGCCGGGACCGGCGTGCCCCGCATCCACTTCGGCACCGGCACCGCCACGCTGCTGCCCCTGATGGCCCGGGCCGGCGCCGACGTGGTGGGGGTGGACTGGCGGATCGGGCTGGACGAGGCCTGGGACCGAATCGGTCCCGGGTACGCCGTCCAGGGCAACCTGGACCCCGCCGTCCTGCTGGGGCCCTGGGAAGCGGTGGAGCGGCGCGCCCGCGACGTGCTGCGCCGGGTCGGCGGCCGCCCCGGCCACATCTTCAACCTGGGCCACGGCGTGCTGCCCGGGACCCCGGTGGACCACCTGCGCCGCCTGGTGGAACTGGTGCACTCCACCACGGCCGCCGGGTGACGCCGCGGCGGGATGATTTCGGGGGGCCGGTGTCGAACCCCGCGGGTCAGCGGGAGTCTCCCTGGCCCGTGCGGTAGAGGTCCAGGAGACCCAGCACCACGTGGGCCAGACCGAAGCCCACGATGCCGTACGACAGCGGGCTCGGTCTCATCAACCATCCCACCAGCGTGACCACGGCGCCGACACCGACGACCGTCCAGCTGACGCTGGGCGAGAGAAGCCGCATGGCCCATCACCTCGCTGCTCAATGTGTCCGGGCGCCGCGGGGTTTACGCATGGCGGGTGAAGGTGAAAGGGGAGGACCCCATGCGCATCTACATCTCGGCGGACATGGAAGGCGTCTGCGGCGTGGCGGCGGTGGGCCACGTGCAGCCAACCCACGCCGAGTATCAACGGATGCGCCGCCTGATGACCGCCGATGTCAACGCCGCCATTCAGGGCGCCCTGGACGCCGGCGCCACCGACGTGGTGGTTTCTGACGGCCACGGGCCCATGACCAACATCCTCATCGAGGAACTGCACCCGGCGGCGCGGCTCATCAGCGGTTCCAACCGCCTGCTGGGCCAGATGGAGGGCATCGACGACCCCTCGGGGTTCGACGCCGTCTTCTTCGTGGGCTACCACCAGCGGGAGGGCGGCGGCGACGGCGTCCTCAACCACACGCTGATCGGCAGGCTGGTGTACGAGGTGCGCCTCAACGGCGAGCCCGTGGACGAGGCTGCCATCAACGGCGCCCTGGCCGGCGCCTTCGGCGTGCCGGTGGCGCTGGTCACCGGCGACGACGCCGTCTGCGCCGACGCCGAGCGGCGGTTCGAGGGGGTCGTCACCGCGCCCGTGAAGGGGGCGCTGGACCGCGTGACCGCGGTCAGCCTGAGCCTTGAACGGGCCCGGGCCCTGATCCAGGGCCGGGCCGGCGCCGCCGTGGAAGCGGTGCGCCGCGGCCAGGTGCAGCCCTACCGCATCGAGGGCCCCGTCACCTTCGAGGTGGACTTCAAGCGCACCGCCTGCGCCCGGGTCTGCACCCTGTTCCCCGGCGTCGAGCGGCGGGGACCGCGCACCGTGGCCGTCACCGCCGGCGACGTGGTCACCGCCTTCAAGCAGTTCTGGGGCTGCCTGATCCTGGGCCTGGCCTCGGAAGACGGGCTCCTCTGACGGGGCGCCGTGAAGGCAGGCTGATGCAGTTGACGGGCCGGCAGCCGGCCCGGCGTGAATGACTTCTCGGCGGGGTGACGCCAGTGGCTTTCCCCATCGTCCGGCCGCGGCGCCTGCGGCGCACCGAGACCATCCGCCGCATGGTCCGCGAGACCGGCATCCAGCCGTCCAACCTTATCTATCCCATGTTCGTGCGCCCGGGTCGCGGCCTGCGCCAGGAGATCCCGTCGATGCCGGGCAACTTCCACCTGTCCCCGGACACCCTGGTGGAGGAGGTCCGGCCCCTGGCGGCGGCCGGCCTGCCGGCGGTGATCCTGTTCGGTGTGCCGGACCGTAAGGACGAGCGGGGCTCCGCCGCCTACGACCACGCGGGCGCGGTCCAGGAGGCCATTGCCCGGCTTAAGGACGCCCTGCCTGACCTGGTGGTCATCACCGACGTGTGCCTCTGCGCCTACACCGACCACGGCCACTGCGGCGTGGTGAAGGACGGGCGCATCCTCAACGACGAAACCCTGGAACTGCTGGCCCGGATGGCGGTGTCCCACGCCCGGGCGGGCGCCGACATGGTGGCGCCTTCGGACATGATGGACGGCCGGGTCGGCGCCATCCGCCAGGCTCTGGACGACGAGGGCTTCAGCGACGTGGCCATCATGGCCTACAGCGCCAAGTACGCGTCGGCCTTCTACGGGCCGTTCCGCGACGCCGCCCATTCGGCTCCGGGTTTCGGCGACCGCCGGTCCTACCAGATGGACCCGGCCAACGCCCGCGAGGCCCTGCGGGAACTGGAGCTGGACCTGGACGAGGGCGCCGACATCCTGATGGTCAAGCCGGCCATGCCCTACCTGGACGTGATCCGGTCCGCGCGCGAGGTCTTCGACGTGCCCATCGCCGCTTACCAGGTCAGCGGCGAGTACGCCATGATCAAGGCCGCCGCGGAGCGGGGCTGGCTGGATGAGCAGGCGGCAGCCCTGGAGGCCCTGACGGCCATCCGGCGCGCCGGCGCCGACCTGATCCTCACGTACTTCGCACCCCAGGTGCTGCGCTGGCTGGCGTGACCCGCCGGGGCCGGCGCCCCTGCGGCCGGGCCACCGCTGCGCGCCCGCTGAACCGTAAAGCCGGGAAACCGATACCCGTATGGTAGAATGATGGCCGGCAAAAACCGGCGAAACTCCCGCACCGGCAGGGAGGTCATTGTCATGGACGGAACCTCGCAGGCCCCGAATTGCGCGGCACCCGGTGCGGAGCGTGCCGCGGCGCCCGGCGCCGGTCCCGGAAGCGGCCGGCAATTCCTCACCCTCTCGGGCCAGCCCGTCAAGGCCGTCTACCGTCCCGAAGACGCCCCCATCGACTACGCCCGGGACCTGGGCGACCCCGGCCGGTACCCCTTCACCCGGGGCCCGTACGAGACCATGTACCGCGGCCGCCTGTGGACCATGCGCCAGTTCGCCGGTTACGGCACGGCGGCCGAGACCAACCGGCGCTTCAAATACCTGCTGGAGCAGGGCCAGACGGGCCTCAGCGTCGCCTTCGACTTCCCGACCCTGCTGGGCTACGACTCCGACCATCCCTTCAGCGACGGCGAGGTCGGCAAGCTGGGGGTGGCCATCGACACCCTGGCCGACATGGAGCGGCTCTTCGAAGGGATCCCGCTGGCCCAGGTGTCCACGTCCATGACCATCAACGGCCCGGCCATGGTCCTCTACGCCATGTACCTGGCGGTGGCCGAGAAGCAGGGGGCGGACTGGCGCCAGCTGCGCGGGACCATCCAGAACGACATCCTCAAGGAGTACTACGCCCAGAACACCTACATCTTCCCGCCGCAGCCGTCGCTGAAGATCATCACCGACATCTTCGCCTTTTCGTCGGAGCACGTGCCCAAGTGGAACACCATTTCGATCTCCGGCTACCACATCCGGGAGGCCGGCGCCACCGCCGTTCAGGAACTGGCCTTCACCCTGGCCAACGGCTTCACCTACGTGGAAGAAGGCATCAAGGCCGGGCTGGACGTGGACTGCTTCGCCCCGCGGCTGTCGTTCTTCTGGGACATCCACAACGACTTCTTCGAGGAGATCGCCAAGCTGCGGGCGGCCCGCCGCATCTGGGCCCGGCGGATGCGGGAGCGGTACGGCGCCAAAGACCCCCGTTCCTGGGCCATGCGGTTCCACGCCCAGACGGCCGGCGTGTCGCTGACGGCGCAGCAGCCCGAAAACAACATCGTCCGCGTGGCGCTCCAGGCCCTGGCGGCGGTGCTGGGCGGCTGCCAGTCGCTGCACACCAACTCCTTTGATGAGGCCCTGGCCCTGCCCACGGAGCAGGCGGTGCGCATCGCCCTGCGCACGCAGCAGATCATCGCCGAGGAAACCGGCGTCACCAACACCATCGATCCGCTGGCCGGGTCCTACTTCGTCGAGGCCCTGACCGACCAGATGGAACGCCAGGCCGAGGAGTACTTCCGCCGCATCGAGGAGATCGGCGGCGTGGTGGCCGGCATCGAGAAGGGCTTTTTCCAGAAGGAGATCGCCGACGCGTCGTACGCCTTCCAGCGCCGGGTCCAGCAGGGCCAGTATGTCATCGTCGGCGTCAACAAGTATCAAATGGAAGAGGAGCAGCCTGTCCCCATCCTCAAGATCGGCGAGGACGTCCAGCGGCGGCAGATCCGGGACCTGCGCCAGATCAAGCGCAGCCGCCACCGGCGGCGGGTCTCCGAAACCCTGCGGTCCCTGGCCGCGGCTGCGCGCCGGGGCGACAACGTCATGCCGCCCCTGCTGGACGCCGTGCGGGCCTACGCCACCCTGGGGGAGATTTGCGACACCCTGCGGGAGGTCTACGGCGAGTACCGGGAGCAAGCCATTTTCTAACGCCATTCTTGATGCGAGGACGCCGCCGTTCCGGCTGCGTCGCGCACCGCTGCAGAGGGGGAGGCGCCGGTGGACCGTCCCATCCGCGTGCTGGTGGCCAAACCCGGCATGGACGCCCACGACCGCGGGGCCAAGGTCATCGCCCGGGCGTTCCGTGACGCGGGCATGGAGGTCATCTACACGGGACTGCGCCAGACGCCGCAGGCCATCGTCGACGCCGCTGTCGACGAGGACGTCGACGTGGTGGGCCTCAGCATCCTTTCGGGCGCCCACAACACCCTGGTTCCCCGGATCATGGACCTGCTGCGCCAGGCCGGGCTCGACGACGTGGTGGTGGTGGTGGGCGGCATCATCCCCGACGACGATATCCCCGCCCTGAAGGCCGCCGGGGTGGCCGAGGTCTTCGGGCCCGGGAGCGATCTTGACCGCATTGTCGAGTTCGTCCGGCAGGCGGTCCGGGAACGGCAGAGGATCGGATAATGGCGGTGACCGTGACACCTCAGCAGTTGATCGAGGCGCTGCGGGCCGGCGACCGGCGGGCCCTGGCCCGCGCCATCACCCTGGTGGAGAATCGTGAGCCTGCCGGCGAGGCGATCCTGCAGTCGCTTTATCCCCTGACGGGCAACGCCTTCATCGTGGGCGTCACCGGCGCGCCGGGCGTCGGCAAGAGCACCCTGGTCAGCGCGCTGATCGACGCCTACCGGCAGCGGGGCGCCCGGGTGGGCGTCATCGCCGTGGACCCGTCCAGTCCCTTCAGCGGCGGCGCCATCCTGGGCGACCGCATCCGCCTGGCCGGCAGCCGGCGGGACGAGGGCGTCTACTTCCGCAGCCTCTCCAACCGGGGCCAGGTCGGCGGCCTGTCCCGGGCCACCGGCGACATCATCCACGTCCTGGATGCGGCCGGGTTTGACGTGATCATCGTGGAGACGGTGGGTGCGGGCCAGTCCGAGGTGGAGATCATGCGCTACGCCCACACGGTGCTGGTGCTGACCGCCCCGGGACTGGGCGACGACGTGCAGGCCTCCAAGGCCGGGATCCTGGAGATCGGCGACATCTTCGTGGTCAACAAGGCCGACCGCGAGGGCGCCGACCGGACGGCCTCGGAATTGCGCCACATGATCAGCCTGGCGCCGCAGGGTGACGGCGACGCCTGGAAGCCGCCGGTGATCCTGACGGTGGCCAGCACCGGCCAGGGGATCGACGACCTGGTGGCCGCCATCGAGCAGCACCGGGAGTATCTGAAAGATCGCGACACGTTGGCCCGGCGGCGCCGCCAACTGGTGGAGCGGCACCTGGGTGAACTGGTGTCCGAGCGACTGCTGGCGGCGCTGCAGCGGGCGGCTGGGGACCGCTGGCGGCAGGCCGTGGACGAGGTGGTCGCGCGGCGCCGGTCGCCCGCGGACGCGGTGCGGCGGCTGCTGTCCGATGTGGACGTGCTGGCGGGGCTTGCCCGCGAGGCCGGCTCCGGCGGCGGGGACCCCGTGGAGGCATGACGGCCTGGCCGGAGAGCGAGGGTGGAGGATTGGCGCTGCAGTTTCACCTGACCGAAGACCAGATCGCCATGCGGGACGCCGCGTACGAATTCGCCCAGCGGGAACTGGCGCCCCGGGCCCTGCACTACGACCGCACCCACGAGTTCCCCTGGGAGTACGTGGAGAAGATGCGGGACCACGGCTTCCTGGGCATGACCATCGAGGAGCGCTTCGGCGGCGGCGGCATGGATACGCTGCTGCACGCCCTCTGCCTGGAGCAGGTGAGCCGGGGCGATCCCGTGGCCGGCGTCATTATGGATGTCCACAACAGCCTGGTGTCGGACCTGATCAGCCGCTGGGCCGGCGAGGAACTGAAGCAGCGCTTCCTGCCGCGCCTGGCGCGGGTGGACGTGCTGGGCGCCTTCTGCCTGACCGAGCCCCAGGCCGGCTCCAACGCCGCCAACCTGAAGACCACGGCCGTCCGGCGGGGCGATCGTTACATCCTCAACGGCCGCAAGGTGTTCATCAGCAACGCCGAGGTGGCCGGCCTCTACGTGGTCTTCGCCGTCACGGACCCGGCCCGGGGTGAGAAAGGCATCAGCGCCTTCGTGGTGGAGAAGGGCACGCCGGGGCTGTCCTTCGGGAAACCGCTGGATAAGCTGGGCCTCCACGCGTCGTCCACCGGCGACGTGGTGCTGGAGGACGTGGAGGTGCCGGCCGAAAACCTGATCGGCTCCGAGGGCGACGGCTACCGCATCGCCCTGGCAACCCTGGACAACGGCCGCGTGGGCATCGCCGCCCAGGCCGTGGGCATCGCCCAGGCCGCCCTGGACAAGGCGCTGCGCTACGCCCAGCAGCGCGAGCAGTTCGGGCGGCCCATCGCCGATTTCCAGGCCATCCAGTTCAAGCTGGCCGACATGGCCACCGAGATCGAGGCCGCGCGCCTGCTGGTTTACCGGGCGGCGGTGCTGTACGAGGAAAGCAAGCGGACCGGCCGCCGCTTCTCCAAAGAAATCTCCATGGCCAAGCTGTTCGCCAGCGAGACGGCCATGCGCACCACCCTGCAGGCGGTGCAGATCCACGGCGGGTACGGGTATGTCCGTGAGTTCGGCGTCGAGAAGCTGATGCGCGACGCCAAGATCACCGAGATCTACGAGGGTACGTCGGAGATCCAGCGCCTGGTCATCGCGGCGCACCTGCTGCGGGAGGCGCAGCAGCCCGGAACCCAGGCGGCGCCCGTGCCCTGACGCACGGGCGGGGGTCGCCGCGCGGGAGGTGCAGCGGACGGTGGCGTTGGCTGCCGACGCCGCCCCGGCGGGCCGGATCCTGGAGGCGGCCGCCCGGCTCTTCCTGACCCGGGGCGCCGCCCGGGTGGGCATGCGGGACATCGCCCGCGAGGCCGGCGTGGCCGTGGGCACGCTCTACAACTACTACCGGGACAAGGCCGACCTGTCCCGGGC
>PKRI01000048.1 GCA_017577485.1 Bacillota bacterium
GGACCACCACCATCGCCCGGCGGCCGGCGGCGGCCGTCATCAGGCGCGGCTCCTCCCGTCGACGGCCGGCGACGACGGGCCGGCGGCCGCGGCACCGGGGGCGCCGGCGCCCACTTCAGCCTGCCGCTTCCGCCGGTACTCCAGGGCGGCGCCCACGAACCCGGCAAACAGCGGGTGCGGGCGGTTGGGGCGCGACCGGAACTCGGGGTGGAACTGGGTCCCGATGAAGAAGGGATGCCCCTCCAGCTCGACGATCTCCACCAGATCGGCCTCGGGCCAGATGCCGGTGGGCTTGAGCCCCGCCGCCGCCAGCTGCGCCCGGTAGCGGTTGTTGACCTCGTAGCGGTGGCGGTGCCGTTCCATGACGACGTCGGCGCCGTAGAGCCGGTGCGCCAGGGACCCGGGCTCCAGGCGGCACGGGTACGCGCCCAGGCGCATGGTCCCGCCCTTCTGGGTGACGCCCTGCTGGGTGGGCATCAGGTCGATGACCGGGTGCGGCGGGTCGTCCACGAACTCGGTGCTGTTGGCGCCCTCCAGGCCGCAGACGTTGCGGGCGAACTCGATGACGGCGCACTGCATGCCCAGGCACAGCCCCAGGAACGGCACGCCCCTTTCCCGGGCATAGCGTACCGCCTCGATCTTGCCCTCTACGCCCCGGTAGCCGAAGCCGCCGGGCACGCAGATGCCGTCGACGCCGGCCAGCACTTCCTCGGCGGGCCGCCGCTCCAGTTCCTCGGAGTTGACCCACAGGATGTCGACGCGGGCGTCGTGGGCGATGCCGCCGTGGCCCAAGGCCTCCACCACGCTGAGGTAGGCGTCGTGCAGGTCCACGTACTTGCCCACCAGGGCGACGCGGACCTGGTGGACGGGGTTGCGCAGGTGCCTGACCATCTCGCGCCACTCGGCCAGGTCCCTGGACTGCGCCGGCAGCCGCAGGCGCTCCACGATGATGTCGTCGAGGCCCTGCTGTTCCAGCAGCAGCGGGACCTCGTAGATGCTGTCCACGTCGACGTTCTCGATCACGGCCCGCGGGTCCACGTCGCAGAACATGGCGATCTTCTCGCGCATCTCCGGCGGCAGCGGCCGCTCGGTGCGGGCCACGATGACGTCGGGCGAGATGCCGATGCTGCGCAGTTCCTTCACCGAGTGCTGGGTAGGCTTGGTCTTGGCCTCGCCGGCGGCGTCCACGTAGGGCACCAGGGTGACGTGGATGTACATGACCTCGTCGCGGCCCAGGTCGGTGCGCAGCTGGCGGATGGCCTCCAGGAACGGCAGGCTCTCGATGTCGCCCACGGTGCCGCCGATCTCGACGATGACCACGTCGGCCCGGCTGGCCTCGGCCACCTGGAGGATCCGCGCCTTGATCTCGTTGGTGATGTGGGGGATCACCTGCACCGTGCCGCCCAGGTAGTCGCCCCGCCGCTCCTTCTCGATGACGGCCTGGTAGATGCGGCCGGTGGTGACGTTGTTGATCTGGCTGAGGTCTTCGTCGATGAAGCGCTCGTAGTGGCCCAGGTCCAGGTCGGTCTCGGCGCCGTCGTTGGTGACGAACACCTCGCCGTGCTGCAGGGGGCTCATGGTGCCCGGGTCGACGTTGATGTAGGGGTCCATCTTCTGGATGCCGACCCTGAGGCCGCGGCTCTTGAGAAGGCGCCCGATGGAGGCGGCGGTGATGCCCTTGCCCAGGGCCGACACCACGCCGCCGGTGACGAAGACGAATTTGGCCATAAAAGAAATACCCCCGCCTGCAGGTATTCCACAGATGCCGGGGGACAGGTACGTGATCGAACGGTCTCCGCTGCGCCGGCCGCGGCCCGGTCGAGCCGGCGGCCCCGCCGGCGCGGCCGCGCCGGCAGCGTGACCGCATGCGCTGCCCTTCCCATCGTATCGACGGCGGCGGAGGGGTGTCAAGGACGGCTGGCAGGGTGGGGCTCAAACTGGGGCGCGCACCAGATCGTCGTCGAACAATTCGATGTACGGCCGGTACATATAAACCCGGCGCCAGCGGCGGCCGCTGATCTCCGTCAGCAGCCCCATTTCCCCGAACTTGGCGATAAGGCTGTAAGTCGCAGGTACCGACAGGCCAGTAATCCGAGCCACGTCCTTGGCCGTCACGACGGGTTGGCTGAAGAGTCCCTCGAGAAGCTTCAGGGCCGCTGCCGTGTTGCCGCCGGCCTGCATCAAGCGCTCCTTGTGTTCTTCGCTGAGGCTGACCACCTTTCGCGCAGTGTCTACGGCTTGCCTAGAAACATGGGCTACGCCGCGCAGAAAGAACTTGAGCCAGCCCTCAAAGTCTGTGCCCGCGATCCATCCGACCCTCTTACATCCGCTCCGGCGCGCTGACGCCCAGGATCCCCAGCACCTTGGCCAGGGCCACCTGGGTGGCCCGGACCAGCAGCAGCCGGGCCCGCGTCACCTCGGGGGCCTCGCCCAGCACCCGGCAGTGCACGTAGAACTGGTGAAAGGTCGACGCCAGGTCGTAGGCGTAGTGGGTGAGCCGGTGCGGCTCGCGGGCCTCGGCCGCGGCGGCCAGCTCATCCGGCAGGTCCGCCAGCTTGCGCAGCAGGTCGAACTCACGCGGGTCGGCGATGGGCGACAGGTCGACGGGCGGCAGGTCCACTGCCTCGGCGCCCGACGGGCGCGCCGCGCCGGCCGGCAGATCGCCGTGCCCAGCCGCACCCGCCGCCGGCACCTCGACGCCCTGCTCCGCCGCCTGCCGCAGGATCCCGGAGATCCGGGCGTGGGCGTACTGCACGTAGTAGACCGGGTTCTCCTGGGTCTGGAGATTGGCCAGGTCCACGTCGAAATCCATGGTGGTGTCGGCCGAGCGCATCAGGAAGAAGTAGCGGGCGGCGTCGGTGCTGACCTCGTCCAGGAACTCGCCCATGGACACGAACTCGCCCCGGCGCTTGGACATGCGGACCGCCTCGCCGCCCCGGGTCAGGTGCACCATCTGCAGGTAAATGACCTCGAGGACGTCGGGGTCGTACCCCAGGGCCTCGAGGCCGGCCTTCAGCCGGACGTGGTGGCCGTGGTGGTCCTGGCCCAGCAGGTTGATGAGCAGGTCGAAGCCGCGCTGCAGTTTGTCCACGTGATAGGCGATGTCGGGCAGCACGTAGGTAAACTGGCCGTCGCGCTTGACCAGCACCCGGTCCTTGTCGTCGCCGAAGGCGGTGGTGCGGAGCCACACGGCGCCGTCCCGCTGGTACGTGTGACCCCGCTCCGCCAGGCGCTGCAGCACCTGCCCGGGCAGGCCGGCTGCCCGGATCTCGCTCTCCCGCGCCCACCGGTCATAGCGGACGCCGAACCGCTCCAGGGTCTTCCGCTGGTCCTCCAGGATCCGCTCCACCGCGAAGCGGCCGATGCGCTCCAGCCACGCTTCCCAGGTCTCGTCGCCGGCCAGCACGGGCCCGCTGCCCGCTCCCTCGCCGGCGCCGGATTCACCGGCGCCGCCGGATTCGGCAGCGCCGCCGGCGCGCCCCCGGTCCGGCCGCGGCGGCCGCGCGGAAACCGCGTCGGGATGCTGGGCCGCGAACTGGCGGGCCAGGTCGATCACGTACTCGCCGGGGTACGCGCCCTCGGGCAGTTCGGCCGGCTCGCCCAGCAGTTCCCGCAGGCGGGTGTCCATGGCCAGGGCCAGCATGCGGAACTGGTTGCCGGCGTCGTTGACGTAGAACTCCCGGGCCACCCGGTAGCCGGCCGCCGCCAGCAGGCTGGCCAGGGAGTCGCCCAGCGCCGCGTGGCGGGCGTTGACCACGTTCAGGGGGCCGGTGGGGTTGGCGCTGACGAACTCCACCACCACCCGGCGGCCCTGGCCCACGTGGGTGTCGCCGTACCGCGGGCCCAGGGCCAGCACGTCGTCCAGCACGCCGTAAAGCCACTGGGGCCGCAGGTAGAAATTGATGAAGCCGGGCCCGGCCACCTCGACCCGGTCGATGAAGGTGCCGGCGGTGTCGATGCGGCTCACGATGCGCTCCGCCCAGTCGCGGGGCTTGAGGCCCACCGTCCGGGCCGTGACCATGGCCACGTTGGTGGAGTAGTCGCCGTGGGCCCGCTCCCGGGGCACTTCCAGGGTGACGGGAGCCTGGGCGGCCGCTTCGGGAAGGCCGCCGGCGGCGATGCAGGCCGCGACGGCGTCCCGCACGGCGGCGCGGATCTGGTCGCGCACGCGCTCGGCGGCGTAGCGGTAGGGTGCTGCCTGCCCATCGCGCTGCGTGCCCCGCTCGTCCTGCGTGCCGGGATTGTGGTGCGTGCCGTCGTCGCGGTGCTGCATCACCAAAGGTTCCTCCCCACCGTTCAGAAAGCGCCGCCGCCCGCCCCGCCGAACCACCCGATCAGCACGTGGCGGCAGATGGCCGCGGCGGTGACTTCCGTACGGCCGCTGGGGTCCAGGGGCGGCGCCGTCTCCACCAGGTCGCAGGCGACGATGCGGAGGCCGCGCAGCTGGTCCAGGGCCGCCAGCAAGTCCAGGAACGATACGCCGCCGGGCTCGGGCGTTCCTGTGCCCGGTGCCGCCGACGGGTCCAGCACGTCGATGTCGATGGTCACGTAGACCGGCCGGCCGGCCGCCGCGGCCGCCGCGGCCCGGGCCTGGGCCGCCAGGTCCTGCCCGTCTCGAGGCCAGCGGGTGTGGGCCCGGCCCCAGGCGATCTCCTCGGCGGTGCCGGAGCGGATTCCCAGGGGGAACAGGCTCCCCGCCCCCACGATCTCGCTGACCCGCCGCATGACCGTGGCGTGGGACAGCGGCTCGCCCATCCAGTCTTCCCGTAGGTCGGCGTGGGCGTCCAGCTGGATCACCGCCAGGTCCGGGTAGACCTCGGCCAGGCCCCGCACGGCCCCCAGGGTCAGCAGGTGCTCGCCGCCCAGCATGAACGGCACCGCGCCGCGGCGGGCCAGGCCGGCGGCCGCGCGGGCCACCTCGTCCACCGCCCGGGCCGGCGACCCGTGGGCCAGGTCCAGGTCACCCACGTCGACAAAGGGCACATCGGCCAGGCTGGCGTCCAGGCGGGCGCTGTACTCCTCCAGGCCGTACGACGCCTCGCGGATGCGGGCGGGACCGAAGCGGGCGCCGCCCCGGTACGTGACCGTGGCGTCGAAGGGCGCGCCGAACAGCGCCACCGTGCCCGGCGCCGGCTCGCCGTCGCGGGCCGCCAGGAACTTCACCGGGCGGGCCCCCCGGGGCCGCCGCTTTCCTCCCCCTCGCCGGAACCGCCGGCCTCCTCGCCGGCCTCCTCACCCGCGCCGGGCAGGAACCGCTCCACGTACGCCTCGCGGCGCTGGGGCGCGCCGTCGGGCAGCAGTTCCAGCACGAACGGCGGCAGCACGAAGGCCGCCGCATGCACGTCCGGCGCGTAGTAGCGGGTGGCGAAGGTCTCGAACCGCCGCTCCGCGTAGCGGCCGGCGGGCACCCGCCGCGGGTCGCCGCCCCGGCTGCCGATGCTCATGGTCCAGAAGCCGCCGGGGTATTCGGGAACCACGCCCCAGTACATCCCCGACCAGGGAAACACGTTCCGCAGGGCCTGCTGGACGCGCCGGATCAGGTCGGCGTTGTAAAAGGGCGACTCGGTCTGGGCCACGAACAGCCCGCCGTCCCGCAGCGCCCGGAAGGCCGAGCGGTAGAACTCCTCGCTGAACAGCCCCACGGCCGGGCCGACGGGGTCGGTGGAGTCCACGATGATCACGTCGTAGGTGTCGGGCGACCGGGCCACGTGGTCGATGCCGTCGCCCACGTCGATCCGGGTCCGGGGATCGTCCAGGCCCGACGAAATCGAGGGCAGCCAGCGGCGGGCCGCCTCGATGACCTTCTCGTCGATCTCGGCCAGCACCGCCTGGCGCACCGTGGGGTGCTTGACGACCTCGCGGATGACGCCGCCGTCGCCGCCTCCCACCACCAGCACCCGCTCCGGGTTGGGATGGGCGAACAGCGCCACGTGGGCCATCATCTCGTGGTACACGAACTCGGTGGTCTCGTTGGTCTGGATGACGTTGTCGAGGGCCAGCATCCGCCCCCACTGGTCGGTGTCCGCCACCAGGATCTCCTGGTAGGGGGACCGCTCGTGATGGACCACGCGGCCCACGCGCAGGCCGATCCGCAGATCAGGCGTCTGATCTTCGTAAAACCAGACGTTCACCGCCAAACACCTCCCCGGGCGACGCTGCCCTTGCGGATGACAGGTTCAGGACCGCCGCGGCGGCCCGCCCACCGCGCGGGCGATCCAGATGCTTAACTCGTACAGGGCGTACATGGGCACCGCCACCAGCACCTGCGAGATCACGTCCGGCGGCGTGACCACCGCGGCCACCACCAGGATGATCAGCAGGGCGTAGGGGCGGCTGCGCCGCAGTCCCTCACCGCTGACGATGCCCAGGCGGGCCAGCAGGTAGATGACCACCGGCGTCTGGAAGACCAGGCCCACCGGCAGGGTCGTCCCGGCCACGAAGGACAGGTAGCGCCCCACCGAGATCATGGGCTCCAGTCCCTCGCCGGCGAAGCCGAGAAAGAAGGCCAGCGCGATGGGCCGGACCACCGTGAACCCGAACGCCACGCCGGCCGCGAACAGCACCACCGCCGCCGGCAGCAGCAGGAACATGAGCCGGCGCTCACCGGGCTCAAGGCCCGGCGCCGCGAAGGCGGCGGCGTGATACAGGGCCAGGGGCAGCACCGCCGCCGTGGCCAGGTACGCCGCGATGCGCAGGTAGGTGAGAAAGGCCTCGGCGGGGGCCAGGAAAACCAGCGTGCCGTCCTGCGGGCGCAGCCACTCCAGCACCCGCCCGGCCTGGGTGAAGCCGATGCCCACCAGCACCAGCCATGGAACCGCCGTCGCCAGCAGGCGGTAGCGCAGTTCCCGGAGATGGCCGCTTAGGGGCATCCGCTTCTCGCCGGGCACCGCCGCTCTCCACCCCCGCGCGCTGACCCGAGCCCGGGCTTCTGCGCTTCAGTACCAGAGCACCGCCGCGGCCACCGCCGCGCCGATCCGCTCCACGCGAAGTTCCGCCGACGCCACCTTGACGTCGCGCAGCCTGAGCCCCCGGACCGCGAAGGACTCTTCGACCATCTCGGTCACCTGGCGCTCGGCCTCGGCCGCCGAGCAGCGGCCTGAAAACTCCATGATGGTCCCGTAATCATCCTCGCTGAAGCCCACGGCCACCGCCGCAGCGATCAGCTCACCGGGCCGGTCGCTGACGATGGAGCCGTAGGCCGTGGGCGTCAGCGACCCCGCGGGAATCTCCAGCCTGTCCACAAACTGGCAGGAGGGCGGCAGGATGCTGCTGACGCGGATCAGGTTCAGGTTGCCGATGCCTGCCGCCAGCAGCGCCTTGTCGAAGGCGGTCAGCGGCTTGTCGCCCTCGGCGCATCCTGCCGTGACGGTGATCTTTTTCGGCGTGGGGAGCATGGCCCGATCCCTCCGTTCCCGCGGGGCAGTGATGGGGGCGCTGTGACGCCATGCGCCAATATAAAGGAGCCGGGACCGGGCGTCAATTGAAGCGCGGCGCGGGAAAAGGCGCGGCTGCCGGGAACCCCGGCAGGCCAGGCATGTAACAGGTCGACGAGGACCGCGGCCCCGCGAAGCTTTGAGGGGTGGCCTTAGACCAGAGCCTGCCGGCCGACAGTCCTCGCCGGACCATCCTAAGGCTTCGACGGTGGGGACGTGGCTCCCTTGTGCGGACGTTCCCCGCCGGGAACCCCGGCCCGTCAGCGGGCAGGGCTCAACTCGCCCAGCACCACGTCGAAATCCAGCTGCTGATTGCCCCGCAGGACGGTGACGGTCACGCGCTGCCCCACCCGGCGTTCCGACAGGGTCCGGGTCAGGTCCCGGAAGCCCTCCACCGGCTGGCCGTCCAGGGCGATGATCACGTCGCCGGCGCGGATGCCGGCCTCGGCCGCCGCCCCGCCCGGCTGCACCTGCGCCACCAGCACGCCCCGCTCGACGCCGTACTGCGTGCGCGCCTGGGAGTCGCTGACCACCTGGACGCCCAGGGCCGGGCGGATCACCCGGCCGTACTGGATCAGGTCGGCGGTGATGCGCCGCACGTCGTTGGACGGGATGGCGAAGCCCATCCCTTCGACCGCCTCGCCCACGAACTTCAGGGTGTTGATGCCGATGACCTCGCCGCGCAGGTTCACCAGCGGCCCGCCGCTGTTGCCGGCGTTGATGGCGGCGTCGGTCTGGATGACGGTGAAGATGCGGCTGTCGGCGCTGGCGCTGCTCAACTGCTGCAGCAGGTCCTGGCGGATGCCGCTGACCACGCCGCGGGTCACCGACTGGAAAAAGTCCAGGCCCCGCGGGTTGCCGATGGCCACCACCGTTTCACCCACCTGCACCTGCGAGGAGTCGCCCAGCGTGGCGGCCACCAGCTGACGGCCGCCGGGGTCGATGCGCAGCACGGCCAGGTCGGAGAAGGGGTCGTCGTGGGCCACCAGTTGGGCCTCGACCCGGTCGCCGCCGTCCAGCACCACTTCCAGGCGCACGGCGTTCTCCACCACGTGGTAGTTGGTGACGATGTAGCCGCGGGCGTCCAGGATGACGCCGGTGCCGTAGCCGGCCTCCACCACCGCGCGGGTGCCGGTGAAGGGGTTGGTGACCTGCTGGAAGTTGACGACGCCGACCACCGCCGGGGCCACGCGCCGCACCACTTCCACCACCGCCAGGTCCTCGGCGGCAGGCGGCGGCAGCGGCGCGCCGGCCGTTCCGCCTGTGCCGCCCCCCGCGCCGCCGGGGGGCACGGCGCCGGGCGAGGTGGCGGGCGGGCTCACCGGCTGCGCCGTGGACGGGCCCTGGGCGGCGTCATCCTGGAGGCCCAGGCGGCGGGCGATGTCGGCCGGGTCCATCAGGCGGGGCAGCACCACCGGTGCCAGGGCCAGGGCCACGAGACCGCCGGCGACGGCTCCCACCAGGGCGTAGAGGAACGGCGACGCCGAACGCCGCGGCGGTCGATGCATGGACCAGCCGCCGCCCAGGCGGTAGAGGTCGTCCACGTTCCGCACCTCCGGAACCGCGTCAGCCCTGGGTGCGGGCCAGCGCCTGGGATCGCCCGGCCACCGGCGCCGGGATTTCGGTCACCCGCTGGATGTCGGCTCCCAGTTGGCCCAGTTTCTCGTGGATCAGTTCGTAGCCGCGCTCGATGTGCTCGACGCCGCCGATGACCGTCTCGCCCTCGGCCACCAGGCCCGCCACCACTAAGGCGGCGCCGGCCCGCAGGTCGGTGGCCCGCACATGGGTCCCGCTGAGCCGCTCCACGCCGTCGATGATGGCGGTGCGGCCCTCCACCCGGATGCGGGTGCCCATGCGCTGCAGTTCGTCCACGTGCTTGAAGCGGGCCTCCCAGATGGTGTCGGTCACCACGCTGGTGCCCTCGGCGATGGACAGCAGCGCCGTCATGGGCTGCTGGGCGTCGGTGGGGAAGCCCGGGTACGGCAGCGTCTTGACGGTGACCGCCGTGGGACGCCGGCTGCAGGTGACGCGGATCCAGTCGCCGTTCTCTTCGATCTCGGCGCCGGCCTCGCGTAGCTTGGCGGTGATGGGGTCCAGGTGCTTGGGGATGACGTTTTCGACCACCACGTCGCCGCGGGTGGCCACGGCGGCCATCATGAAGGTGGCCGCCTCGATTTCATCGGGGATGATGGCGTGGGAGGCGCCCTTAAGCCGCGGCACGCCGCGGATCTTGATGACGTCGGTGCCGGCCCCCACCACGCGGGCGCCCATGGCGTTGAGCAGGTTGGCCACGTCGACGATGTGGGGCTCCTTGGCCGCGTTCTCGATGACCGTGGTGCCCTCGGCCAGCACCGCCGCCAGCATGATGTTGATGGTGGCGCCCACGCTGACCACGTCCAGGTAGACCGGCGCGCCCACCAGGCGGTCGGCGCGGGCCCGGATCACGCCGTGCTCGATGGTGACGTCGGCGCCCAGGGCCCGCAGCCCCTTCAGGTGCTGGTCCAGCGGCCGCTGGCCGATGTCGCACCCGCCGGGTACGGGCACCTCGGCGTAGCCGTAGCGTCCCAGGAAGACGCCCAGCAGGTAGTAGGACGCCCGCATCTCCTTGACCAGGTCGGGCGGCGGGATCGGTTCCAGGTGCCGTGGATCGATGCGGATGGCGTGGGGGCCGATGCGATCCACCTTGACGCCCATGGCCCGCAGGATGGCGATGTAGGTGTCGACGTCGCGGATGACGGGCAGGTTCTCCAGCACGCTGGGCCCGTTGGCCAGCAGGGCGGCCGGGATCACGGCGACGGCCGAATTCTTGCGGCCGCCGATCCGGACCCGGCCGTGCAGGCGGCGTCCCCCGCGCACGACGAGATTGGCCAAACTGCTGCCTCCCAACCCTGGCTGCCGGCGGCGGCGAATTGCCGCGGCTCCCCCGAGCCGTCAGCACGCCACGTTACATAACACGCTTCGTGTCCACGTTCGTGCGCCGGCCCGCTTTTCCTTCAGGCCGCCCGGCGGACAACTTTGGCATCCAGGCACTCTTCCAGTTTCGGCGCCCCGGCGGCGTTTGGGAAGGTCCGGGCGCTGGCAATCCCTGCCGCGTCGGGGCCTTCGGGGGCATTGTATCCCCGACGTCGCCGCCGTTATGAGCGTGCCGCGGGCCGGCCGGGAGCGCCTCGCGGCCGGCTGTGAGCGCGCCGCTGCCCGGCTACGGCCACACGCTTTCGATGAACGCGCCGGTCCGCGCGTCGAACAGCAGCGGGGGCGCCCCCTGCAGCAGCGCCTGCCAGGCGGGACGTCCCTCGTAAGCCGGCGGCTGCGCGCCGCTGCCGGGCGTGCCCGCCTCGGGCGCCGGGCCCAGCGCGTAACCCAGGCGCAGCTGCAGGACCCGGTGGCCGCGGTCGGAACCGAACTGCTCCAGCAGGTCCACCAGGCGGTCGCGGTCCTCCAGCTGGCGGTGCAGCAGGTTGGTCACCGGCATCACCGGCGCCGGGGCCGCGTCCACCGTTTCCACATCCCACAGCCGCTGCTGGTAGCTGACCACCCGGCGGCCGGTGGCGTGGATTTCGACGGCGCCCGGGAAGATCCACAGCGGTCCCGCCGCGGCGTCCTCGATCACCTGCTCGTAGCGGAACACGAACGTGCCGCCCTGGTCGTCGAACGTGATCTCGGGCCCATGCAGGTCGGCGGGCGGGCCGCCCACGGCCTCGAATAAAGCCTCCACCTGCTGCCGCGCCGCGTCCAGGTCGGCACGGCGGGCCCGCTCCACGCCGGCCCGCTGCACCACCGCGTACACCAGCCGCCCGTCCTCGGATAAGCACAGCACATCCTCGTCGGTGCTGTAAAGGGTGCCGGTGCAGTAACCCAGGGTGCCCTGCCGGGTCTCGTAACGGCGGCCGGCGAAGACGGCGTCCAGGTCCAGCGCGGGAACGCGCGGGATCAGCCGCACCGGCGGCAGCCGCGGCGGGACGCCGTCCTGGATCTTGGGCTGGACGCCGTAAACCGCCAGTTCCTCCACCAGCGCCTCGACCGGGAAGGCCGTCAGATACGATTCCTCCGGAGCCGGCAGCCCCACGCCGCCGTAGACCTGGTGGTAAAGGAAGATGTTGAGCAGCGCCAGGGCCACGATGAGGATGGTCTTGGCGCGGGGCCAGTCCACCGCTGCCGCCTCCTTTCACCGCCGCTGCGCCGGCGGGGGCGCCGGCGCCGGCCGGCGTCCCGCCGCGCCGGGCCCGTCACCGCGCCGCGGCGTTGACCTGGATGTCGCCCCCCGGCCAGGCGCTGACCCACACCACGGTGCCGTCGTGCAGGTTCAACTGCCAGGCCGGCTTCTGGAACTCCCCCTCGTGCCGGACGTAGACCAGGCGGGCGGCGTCCACCAGTCTTGCCGACTCCGGCAGTTCGTCGAAGCCGAGCGCCGCTGCCAGCGCCACCGCCTCGCCGGCCGGCATGATGGGGATGGCCACGGTGCCCAGGGGGTCGGCCAGGTTGCTCTCGATGAAGCGGCGGCGCCAGTAGGCCACGCCGCCGGGGCCCACCTCCACCACCGCCAGGTAGCGGTCGGCCAGCAGGTAGCCGTCGACCCGCTGCAGGAACCCGAACCGGTAGCCCAGGATCCGCGGCGCGCTCAGGGAGCCGCGCGCCACCACCGGCGTCACCGAGGCCAGCACCACATCGCCGGCGGCGGGCCAACCGCCGCGCTCGGCGCCGAAGGCGACGGCGGCGGCCAGGGCTTCTGCAGGCG
>PKRI01000049.1 GCA_017577485.1 Bacillota bacterium
CTGCAGCGGGAGGGGAGCGAGCGGAGCCCGCGGCTTTCGGGCGTCATCGGCGACGGCGCTTACCCGGTGCGGGTGCTGCGCTGCCAGGACCGGGCGTCGCTGGTCCACGAGCCCCGGGGCCCGGCAACCCTGCCGCCCAACCCCTTCGAGGCGCTGCGGGCCTTCACCCCGCCGGGTACGGTGCCTGAAGGGCTGCGGTTTGCCGGGGGCGCCGTGGGCTACCTGGGCTACGACGCCGTGGGCTACCTGGAGCGGCTGCCGGCGGTTCCGTCGGACCTGAACGTGCCCACGGCCTGGTTCATGGAATGCGACCTGGTGGCGGTGGTCGACCACCTGCGCCACGAACTGACGCTGGTGGCCCCGGCGCGGCCGGCCCCGGGCACCGACCCGCGGCTGGTTTACGAGGAAGCCCGCCACCGCCTGGGCACGGCCCTCCGCCGCCTGGCGGCGGGCGTGGGCGGTGGCCGGCCGGTGCCGCTGCTGGACGAAGGGGGGCCGGGTGCCGGCGGCTCGCTGCCGGCGGCGGTGGCCAGCCTGGACCGGGACGCCTTCACGGCGGCCGTGCGGCGCGCCCTGGACTACATCCGGGCCGGCGACGTCTTCCAGGTGGTGCTGTCGCGGCGGCTGTCGTTCCCGCTGACGGGAGACCCCTTCGACCTGTACCGCGCGTACCGGGTGGTCAGCCCGTCCCCCTACATGTTCTTCATCCGGTTCGACGGCGAGACGGCGCTGCTGGGCGCCTCGCCGGAACTGCTGGTACGCGTCCAGGGGCGCCGGGTGCTGACCCGTCCCCTGGCCGGCACCCGGCCCCGGGGCGCCACGGCCCAACAGGACCTGGCCATGGAGCGGGAGCTGCTGGCCGACGAGAAGGAGCGGGCCGAGCACACCATGCTGGTGGATCTGGGCCGCAACGACGTGGGCCGGGTGAGCCGTTTCGGCAGCGTCCGGGTGGAGCGCCTGATGTACGTGGAGCGCTATTCCCACGTGATGCACCTGGCCTCCGACGTGGTGGGTGAACTGGCCGACGGCTTCGACGCCGTCCACGCCCTGGCCGCCTGCTTCCCGGCCGGTACCCTGACCGGCGCACCCAAGGTCCGCGCCATGGAGATCATCGCCGAACTGGAGCCGGTGGCCCGGGGTCCCTACGGCGGCGTGGTGGGCTACCTGGGCTACGACGGCAGCCTGGACATGTGCATCGCCATCCGGACCGTGCTGGTCCACCGCGGCCGGGCGCACCTGCAGGTGGGCGCCGGGGTGGTGGCCGACTCGGACCCGGACCGCGAGTTCGAGGAGACCGAGAACAAGGCCCGGTCCGCCCTGCGGGCGCTGGAGCTGGCGGCCCGCATCCACGGGGCGGCGGCTCCGGCGGCGGGAGGGGAGTGGCTGTGACGCGGGTCCTGGTGGTCGATAACTACGACTCCTTCACCTACAACCTGGTGCAGGTGCTGGGGGCGCTGGGGGCCGACCCCATGGTCCGGCGCAACGACGCGGTGTCGCCGGCGGACCTGGATCACCTGGCGCCCGACGCGGTCGTGGTCTCGCCGGGACCGTGCACCCCTGCCGAGGCCGGCGCATCTGTTGACATAATCCGGGCGGCGGGGCCGCGGGTTCCCGTGCTGGGCGTCTGCCTGGGTCACCAGGCCATCGCCGCCGCTTACGGCGGCCTGGTGGTCCGGGCCCCCCAGCCTGTCCACGGCAAGGCCAGCCTGGTCCACCACGACGGGCAGGGGCTGCTGGCCGGCCTGCCGTCGCCGCTGCCGGCGGGCCGCTACCACTCGCTGGTGGTGGACCGGGGGAGCCTGCCCCCGGACCTGGAGGTGTGCGCCTGGACCGGCGACGGCCTGGTGATGGCCCTGCGGCACCGGCGTTACCCCGTCTGGGGACTCCAGTTCCACCCGGAGTCGGTGCTGACGCCCCACGGCGAGTTGATCCTGTACCGGTTCCTGAGCCTGGCGCGGGGGGAGTGGTCCTGATGCTGGTGGAGCTGCTGCACCGCGTCATCGAAGGTCATGACCTGACCGCCGGCGAGGCCGAGCGGGCCATGGTCGAGATCATGGCGGGCAACGCCACGCCCGCCCAGATCGCGGGCTACCTGGTGGCCCTGCGGATCAAAGGCGAAACCGTCGACGAGATCATCGGGTCGGCGCGGGCCATGCGGGCTTTCGCCACGCCGGTGGTCAGCCGCCGCCGGGACCTGGTGGACACCTGCGGCACCGGCGGCGACGGCCGGCACACCTTCAACATCTCCACCCTGGCGGCGCTGGTGGTGGCGGCGGCCGGGGTGCCGGTGGCCAAGCACGGCAACCGCTCGGTGTCCAGCCGCTGCGGCAGCGCCGACGTGCTGGAGGCCTTGGGCGTGGCCGTGGACCTGCCCGCGGAGGAACTGGGCCGCTGCCTGGACGAGGTGGGGATGGCCTTCCTGATGGCGCCCCGCCTGCACCCGGCCATGCGGCACGCCGTGACGCCGCGGCGGGAACTGGCCACCCGCACCATCTTCAACCTGCTGGGGCCGCTGACCAACCCCGCCGGGGCCCCCTACCAGCTGCTGGGCGTCTACAGCCCCGACCTGGTGGAGCCGGTGGCGCGGGCTTTGGCGGAACTGGGCACCCGGCGGGCGCTGGTGGTCCACGGCGAACCCGGCCTGGACGAGATCTCGGTCTGCGGGTCCACCCGCGCGGCGCTGGTGGACGACGGCCACGTCCGCACGATGACCATCGAGCCGGGCGACGCCGGGCTGCCCGCGGCCCCGCTGGAGGCCCTGGCGGGCGGCGACCCCGCCCACAACGCCGCCATTGCCCGGGCCGTGCTGGCGGGCCAGCGGGGCCCGCGGCGCGACGCCGTAGTGCTCAATGCCGCCGGTGCCCTGCTGGCGGCCGGTGCCGTCGGCTCCCTGCGTGAAGGGGCTGCGGCGGCGGCCGAGGCCATCGACTCGGGCGCGGCGGCCGCCAAGCTGGAGGAACTGGCGGCCTGGACCCAGCAGGCAGCCGCCAGGGCCCGCCGGGCGGAGGAGGCGGCGGGATGAGCGACCGGCTGCAGCGCATCGTGGCCGACGTGCGCCGGCGGCTGGAAGCCCGGCGGCAGCAGGTGCCGGAGCCCGTGCTGCGCCGCCGGGTGGAGGAGCGGCTGGGCGAGGCCCGGGGCCCGCGGGACCCCCGGAGCCTGGCGGCCGCCCTGGCCGGCGGCCGTTACGACCGGCGGCCCCGGATCATCGCGGAGATCAAGCGGCGGTCGCCCGCCGCCGGCGACATCGGCTCACAGGCGGATGCCGCCCGCATGGCCGGCATCTACGCCGCCGGCGGCGCCTGCGCCGTCAGCGTGGTCACCGAACCCGACCACTTCGGGGGCGATCCCGCCGACCTGGAGCGGGTGCGCCCCGCCGGCCTGCCGGTGCTGCGCAAGGACTTCATCGTGGATCCCTACCAGGTGCTGGAGTCGGCCCTGCTGGGCGCCGACGCGGTGCTGCTGATCGCGCGGCTGCTGGACGCCCGGCGCCTGGCCCACCTGATGGAGGAGGCGCGGCGGGTGGGCCTGGAGGCCCTGGTGGAGGTCAACGACGAGGCCGACGTGGAAACCGCCCTGGCGGCCGGCGCCGCCCTGGTGGGCATCAACAACCGGGACCTCCGCACCTTTGACATCGACCCGGGGCGCACCGAGCGCCTGCTGACCCTGCTGCCGGAGGACGTGCTGGTGGTGGCCGCCAGCGGGCTGGCCGCGCCCGAGGACGTGCAGCGGGTCCACGCCCTGGGGGTGGACGGCTGCCTGGTGGGCCAGGCGCTGATGCAGGCGCCCGACCCCTCGGCCTGGCTGGCTTCGGCGCGCCGGCCGGTGCCGGACGCGGTGCCGGCCAGGGTGGAGGAGCAGCCCCTCTGGGTCAAGATCTGCGGGCTCACCGACGAGCCGGCGGTGCTGGCCGCCCAGAACGCCGGCGCCGACGCCGTGGGTTTCGTCTTCGCCCCGAGCCCCCGGCGGGTGGACCCGTCCACGGCCCGGCGCCTGGGCTCCCTGCTGCGCCGGCCCATGGCCCGGGTGGGGGTGTTCGTCGACGAGCCGGTGGACCGCATCCTGCGGGTCGCCCGGGCGGCCGGGCTCACCCATGTGCAGCTGCACGGCGACGAGGATGATCAGGTGATCACCCGCCTGCAGGCCGCCGGCTACCGGGTGATCCGGGCGGTGCGGGTCAGCGGCCCCGAGGCCCTGGCCGGCGCGGAGCAGAGCCCGGCGGACCTGATCCTGCTGGACGCCTATGACCCCGAAAAGCGGGGAGGCACCGGCCGCGTCTTCGACTGGAGCCTGGCTGCCGGCCTCTGCCGCCGCCGGCGCGTCATCCTGGCGGGGGGCCTCACCCCCCACAACGTGGGTGACGCGGTGCGGGCGGTGCTGCCCTTCGGCGTGGACACCTCCAGCGGCGTCGAGCGGTCTCCGGGGGTCAAGGACCCGGGCCGCATCGCCGGCTTCGTGCAGTTGGCCCAGGCCGCCTGGCAGCAGGCGGTGGTCCGCGAAACCAGCCGCCGGAGGAAGGTGATGGACAGTGTGCGCAGCGCTACCTGACGAACGCGGCTATTTCGGCCCCTTCGGCGGCCGGTTCGTGCCGGAAACGCTGGTGCCTGCCCTGCTGGAACTGGAGCAGGCTTACGAGGAGGCCCAGGCGGACCCGGCCTTCGCCCGGGAACTGGACGGGTGGCTGCGGGAGTTGTGCGGCCGGCCCACCCCGCTGTACCGGGCGGACCGCCTGGCCGAGGCCTGCGGCAATCCCCGGGTCCGCCTGTACCTGAAGCGGGAAGACCTGAACCACACCGGCGCCCACAAGATCAACAACGCCCTGGGGCAGGTGCTGCTGGCCCGCCGCATGGGCAAGGGACGCGTGGTGGCCGAAACGGGCGCCGGCCAGCACGGCGTGGCCACCGCCACGGCGGCGGCGGCCCTGGGCCTGGAGTGCGTGGTCTACATGGGCGCCGAGGACGTGCGGCGCCAGAGCCTCAATGTCTTCCGCATGGAACTTCTGGGCGCCCGGGTCCACAGCGTCGACGCCGGCAGCCGCACCCTGAAGGACGCCATCAACGAGGCCCTGCGCGACTGGGTCACCAACGTGGCCGACACCTCCTACGTCATCGGCTCGGTGGTGGGACCCCATCCTTACCCGCGCATGGTGCGGGACTTCCAGTCGGTCATCGGCCGCGAGACCCGGGCCCAGGTGCTGGAGAAGGAAGGCCGCCTGCCCGACGTCCTGGTGGCATGCGTGGGAGGCGGCAGCAACGCCATGGGCCTGTTCCATCCCTTCGTCGACGACCCGCAGGTGGCCATGGTGGGTGTGGAGGCGGGGGGCACGGGCCTGGACACCGGGCACCACGCGGCCTCGCTGGCGGCGGGGTCGCCCGGCGTGCTGCACGGGTCCCTGACGTACCTGCTGCAGGACGACGACGGCCAGGTGCGCGTCGCCCATTCGGTGTCGGCCGGCCTGGACTACCCGGGGGTGGGGCCCGAGCACGCCTGGCTCAAGGAGACCGGCCGCGCCCGCTACGAGACGGTCACCGACGCCGAGGCGCTGGAAGCCTTCCAGCTGCTGGCCCGGTGCGAGGGCATCATCCCCGCCCTGGAAAGCGCCCATGCGCTGGCGTACCTGCGCCGGCTGCTGCCTGAACTGGAGCCGGGCAGCATCGTGGTGGTCTGCCTCTCCGGCAGGGGCGACAAGGACGTGGCCGAGGTGCGCCGCCTGCTGCAGGAACAGGAGGTGCCCGCATCATGAACCGCCTCGCCGCCGGCGCGCCCGGTGCCGCGGCCGCCGCCGCCAACCGCCTGGACCAGGCCCTGGCAGCCCGGCTCGGCCGGGGCCAGGCAGCGCTGCTGATCTACATCACTGCCGGCTTTCCCGACCTGGACGTCACCCGGCGGCTGATCCCGGAACTTTTCGCCGCCGGTGCCGACGTCATCGAGTTGGGCCTGCCCTTCTCCGACCCGCTGGCCGACGGGCCCACCATCCAGCGGGCGTCCCACCTGGCCCTGCAGCGGGGGGTGCGGGTGGCCGACGTCCTGGACGTGGCCCGGGATGCCCGGCGCCGGGGCGTGGATGGGGCGCTGGTGCTGATGAGCTACGCCAACCCCCTGCTGGCCAGGGGCCTGCTGCAGGAGCCGCGGCGCCTGGCGGAGGCAGGCTTCGACGGCCTGATCGTGCCCGACGTGCCGTCCCTGGAGAGCGCCTCCTGGGAGGCGGCCTGCGCCTCGGCGGGGCTGCACTGGATCCCGTTCCTCACCCCCACCAGTCCCGAGGAGCAGGTGCGGCGGGTGGGAGCCGTGGAGGGCGGCTTCATCTACTGCGTGTCGGTGACCGGGGTGACCGGGGCCCGCAGCCGGCTGCCGGAAACGGTGGCGGACCTGCTGGGGCGGGTGCGGGCCCACAGCCGGCGGCCGGTGGCGGTGGGGTTCGGCGTTTCGGGCCCCGAGGCAGCCCGGGAACTGGCCCGGCACGCCGACGGCGTCATCGTCGGCTCGGCCCTGCTGGACCGGATGGAGGCCGCGGCGGGGGCCGGCCTGGACCCGGTGGCCGCGGCCGCGGAATTCACCGCTGCCGTGCGAAAAGCCATGGACGATCGTTGACCCGCGGGCCGGGGGCGGCTAGACTGAAGCCTAAAACCGGCTGTTCAAAGCTGTGAGCGGGAGAAGTAGGCGGCTGCCGGCGGCTGCAGAGAGCCGGCGGTACGGTGCGCTTCGGCGGGCGCAGACCCCCGAAGGGCCCACGGTGCGAGCCGGTGCCGGGCACCGCTGAATACACCCGCGAGCGCGGACCGAACCCGGCCGCCGGCCTGCGGCGGGCTGGCCGGCAGTAGGCTCCGACGGCGTCCCCGTTACCGGACCGGCGCGCTCCGGCGCGCCACTGAGGGGGCCCGCCGCGCAGGCGGCGGGCCAATCAGGGTGGTACCGCGGAAGACCTTCGTCCCTGGGCGAGGGTCTTTTTGCGTCTTGCGGAGGCCTGGACAGGGAAAGGAGATGAACCCTGGATGATCATCGTCATGAAGAGGGGGTCCACCCGGGATCAGGTGGACCAGGTCATCGAGCACCTGGAGCGCCTGGGCTTCGGCGTGCACCTGTCGGAGGGGGTTGAGCAGACCGTCATCGGCGCCATCGGCGACAAGAGCCGCCTCGGGGCCGCCAACCTGGAACTGCTGCCGGGCGTGGAGCGGGTGGTGCCGATCCTCAAGCCCTTCAAGCTGGTGAGCCGGGAATTCCGGCCCGAGTCCAGCCAGGTGCGGGTAGGGCCGGTGGTGTTCGGCGGCGACCAGATCGTGGTGGCGGCGGGTCCCTGCTCGGTGGAGAGCCACCAGCAGCTGATGGAAACGGCCGAGGCCGTGGCCAGGGCCGGCGCCCACCTTCTCCGGGGCGGCGCCTTCAAGCCGCGGACGTCGCCCTACTCGTTCCAGGGCCTGGAGGAAGAGGGGCTCAAGATCCTGGCCGAGGCCCGGGAGCGGTTCGGCCTGCCGGTGGTCACCGAGGTGGTGAGCCCCGAGTCCGTGGAACTGGTGGCGAGCTACGCCGACATGCTCCAGATCGGTGCCCGCAACATGCAGAATTTCCAGCTGCTGCGGGAGGTGGGCCGCAGCGGCAAGCCCGTGCTGCTCAAGCGCGGCATGGCGGCTACGGTGGAAGAGTGGCTGATGGCCGCCGAGTACATCCTGTCGGAAGGCAACTTCAACGTGGTCCTGTGCGAGCGGGGCCTGCGGACCTTCGAGACGGCCACCCGCTTCACGCTGGACCTGAACGCCGTGCCCCTGGCCAAGGAACTGACCCACCTGCCGGTGGTGGTGGACCCCAGCCACGGCACCGGCAAGTGGTCGCTGGTGCCGGCCATGAGCCGCGCGGCGGTGGCGGCGGGGGCCGACGGCCTGCTGATCGAAGTGCACCCGCGGCCCGAGGAGGCCCTGTCCGACGGCCCCCAGAGCCTGACGCCCAAGCGGTTCACGGCCCTGATGGAGCAGGTGGCCGCCGTGGCCGAGGCGGTGGGGCGCAGGCTGCCGCTGCCGGCGGGGCAGACGGCGTGATGGCGGCGTGATCGCCGTCGTCGGCCTGGGACTGATCGGCACCTCGCTGGGCCTGGCCTGGCGGCGGGCCGGCCTGGACCGGCGCCTGGTGGGCATCGACCCCGACCCCGGGGCCCGCCAGGCGGCCTCGGGCATGGGCGCCTTCGACGAAACGGCGGAGGGCCTGGACGCCGCCGCGGGCGCGCAGGTGGTGGTGCTGGCGGCGCCGCCGTCGGCGGTGCTGGCCATGGCCGGTGAGGTGGCCCGGGTGGCGGCGCCCGGGGCCGTGGTCACCGACGTGTGCAGCGTCAAGGCCCCGGTGGTGCACCGTTACGAGGAGGCGCTGGCGGCCCGGGCCTTCTTCGTGGGGGGACACCCCATGGCCGGCAAGGCGGCGGCGGGGGCCGCGGCCGCCGAGGCGGGCCTGTTTTCCGGCCGGCCGTGGATCCTGACCCCCACCCCGGCCACCGATCCCGGCGCCCTGCACCAGGTGGGGGAACTGGCGCGGGCGGCGGGCGCCCGGGTGGTCCACCTGGACCCCGACGAGCACGACCGGCGGGTGAGCCTGGTGAGCCACCTGCCCCAACTGGCGGCTACGGCCCTGATGCTGGCGGCCGCCGGCATCGACGGCGCCGAGCAGGTGGCCGGGCCGGGCCTGCGGGACACCACGCGCCTGGCGGCCAGTCCCGGGGCCCTGTGGGGCGACGTCCTCACCCTCAACGCCGACGCGGTGGTGGAGGCGGCCCGAGCCTTTTCCCAACATTTCGCCGCCCTGGTGGACGCCGTGGCCCGGCGCGACGCCGGCGCCGTCCGGCGCATCATCGACGCCGGTGCCGCCGCCCGGCGCCGGTTGGAGGAGGTTTGCTGATCTCGTGACCGTGCAGGGTACCGGCTCGACAGTCCCCGACCGGCCGCGGACGGCGCTGGTGGAGCCGCCGCCGGAACCGCCCGATGCCGTGGTGCCCGTGCCGGGCTCCAAGAGCATCACCAACCGGGCGCTGCTGCTGGCGGCGCTGGCGGTGGGTCCTTCCGAACTGGACGGCGTCCTGTGGGCCGACGATACCGAGCGCATGCTGGACTGCCTGGCCCGCCTGGGGGTGGCGCTGGAGGCGGACCGGGAGGGCGGCCGGGTCCGCGTGGAGGGCGCCGGCGGGCGCTGGCCGGCGGAGCACGCCGACCTGTTCGCCGGCAATGCCGGCACGGTGGCCCGCTTCCTGGCGGCCGCCGCGGCCCTGGCGCCCGGCCGCTACCGCATCGACGGCACGCCCCGCATGCGCCGGCGGCCCATCGCGCCCCTGCTGGAGTCGCTGCGGGACCTGGGTGCCGAGGCCGTGGACGAGGAGGGGACCGGCTGCCCGCCGGTGCGCGTGGCCGGCCCGCTGCTGGGCGGGATCACGCGCGTGGACGCCGCTTTGAGCAGCCAGTTCCTGTCGGCGCTGCTTCTGGCCCTGCCCCTGGCGCCCTCCGACAGCCGCATCGACCTGATCGGTTCGCTGCCCGCCCGTCCCTACGTGGACATGACGGTGCGGATGATCGCCGCCTACGGCGCCGAGCCGCCCGTGGAGGAGCAGGGCCGCTGGCTGGTGCGCGGCGGACAGGCCTACCGCGGCCGCCGCTACAGCGTGGAACCCGACGCCTCGTCGGCGTCCTACTTCCTGGCGGCGGCGGCGCTGACCGGCGGGCGGGTCACCGTGCCCGGCGTGGGCAGCGGGTCGCTGCAGGGGGATGCCGCCTTCGTGGAGGTGCTCCGGGCCATGGGCTGCGGGGTGGCGCAGGACGAGACCGCCACCACGGTGGAGGGGCCTGCCGACGGCCGCCTGCGGGCCGTGGACGTGGACCTCAACGCCATGTCGGACCTCACCCCCACGGTGGCGGTGCTGGCTCCCTTCGCCGACGGCCCGGTGCGCATCCGGAACGTGGGTCACATCCGGGTACAGGAGAGCGACCGCCTGCAGGCCCTGGCCGCCGAACTGGGACGGCTGGGCGTGCCGGTGGAGGAGACGGCCGACGGGCTCACCATCCACCCGGCCCGGCCCCGGCCCGGCCGGGTCAGGACCTACGACGACCACCGCCTGGCCATGGCCTTCAGCGTGCTGGCGCTGCGGGTGCCGGGCCTGGAGATCGACGACCCCGGCTGTGCCGCCAAGACGTTCCCGGATTTCTACCGGCGCCTGGAACTGCTGGGCGCCCGGGTGCGCTTCGCCTGACCCCGCCGGGCCCGTCCCGGCGGGGTGCCGCAGCGGCGACCGCGGCCGCACGGCCGCGCCGGCTTCAGCGCAGCGCCTCGGCCAGGTCGGTGCTGGTGATGCCGGGGTGGAGGGCGTGGTTCAGGCTGGCCGCCAGCAGGTCGGCGGCCTGCTTGATGAACACGTCGATCTCCTTGGGCGTCACCATCAGGTCGCCGACGGTGGGACCCAGCACCTCGTCGATCAGCGCCCGCTCCTCCTCGGCCGACATCCCCGCCAGCACCTTGTAGATGGACTCCCGGTCCCGGAGCCGCTCGGTCAGCAGGTCCACCGTCTGGGTGGCGATGGTCACCGCGTGGACCACCGTGGGCACGCCGATGGCCACCACGGGCACCCCCAGGGTCTCCTGGGTGATGCCCGCCCGGTGGTTGCCCACGCCGGAGCCGGGATGGATGCCCGTGTCAGCGATCTGGATGGTGGTCAGGATCCGGTCCAGGCCCCGGGCCGCCAGGGCGTCGATGGCGATGACGGTCTTGGGCTGGACCCGGTCGACGATGCCCCGGATGATCTCGCTGGTCTCGATGCCGGTGATGCCCAGGACCCCGGGAGCCAGGGCCGATACCGGCCGCAGTTTCCCGCGCAGGTCCTCGGGCACGTAATCCTGCAGGTGCCGGGTGATGAGCAGCCGGTCCACCACCCGCGGGCCCAGGGCGTCGGGGGTGGCGTTCCAGTTGCCCAGCCCCACCACGAAGACGGGATCGTCGGGTTCCAGGCGCAGCAGCCGCGTCAGTTCCTCGGCCACCACGGCGGCGGCCTGCTCCTGCCGGTCGGGGCCGCGGGTGAAGAGGTCGGGGGCTTCGATGGTCACGTAAGTACCCGGCGGCCGGCCCACCTGGGCCCGGCCGCGCTCGTCCAGGACGTGGACCCGGGTGATGCGGATCCCGTCCCGCTGATCACTGCTGACCCGGATGCCGTCAGGGGCCCGCTGGGGATCGAAGGTCTCGACCGCCAGGTCGGTGTACGGGGTGCGGCTCGCGGAACGTCGGACCATCGTGGCCTCCCGCCCTAGTGTGCGCCGCCGGGCCTGCCGGCTATCCCGGGCCGCCGCCCGGCGGGCGCAAGCGCTGCCCGCGCCGCCCG
>PKRI01000004.1 GCA_017577485.1 Bacillota bacterium
CCCGGATGATGGCGCTGGTGAGCCGGCCTGCCCGCGGGCGAGCGGCTGCCGGCCCTGACCCCGCCGGGGATGCGGCCGGCGATGCGGGTGACCGCGGCGAGGCGGCCGGCCAGGACCCGGCCGCGGCGGCGGTGGTGGCTGCGGCGGTGCCCTTCCCGGCGGCCGGCGGGGACCCGATGCCGGTCCCGGGCCTTGACGCCGGCGGGGCCGCCGGCATGGATGCCGGCGGATCAGCCGGCGGTGCCGGCGAGGACCTGCCCGGCGCGGCGGCTGTGCCGGCGGGCGGGGAGCCCCTGGTGCCCGTCCAGGGCGGCGGTCTGACCACCGGCCCGGCAGCGGACCTGCCGGCGGGCCTGGGGCCTGGCGGCGTGGAAGCGGCGCCCGGCAGCCGGCCGGGGGACCCTGGCGAGGCGCCTGCACCCGGCTCGTTTCCCGCGCCGGGGACGGGCGAGGTCTCGGCGGGTGACGCCGACATCCCGCACCAGGAGGCGGCCGGCGGTGCGGGCGGCATCCCGGGGCCCCGCGGTGGAGGGGGGCCCGGGATTCCCGGCAGGCCGGCCGGCCTAGGGCAGCCGCCCGGTGCGCGGGATGCCGCGCCGGGGAACGGTCCGGAGGAGCGCGCCGCGACCGGCGGCGCTGGGACCGACAAGCCCGGCGGCCCGCTTCCGGCCGCCTGGACGGCGGCACCCGTCACCGGTGAGGCAGCCGCCCACCATGAAGCCGGCGACGGTGCCGCCGGCGAGGCCCTGGCCGGGGCGGAAGCGGGGGCGGAGCCCCACGGCCCGGCGGCGGCCGGCGGCGAGGGCGAGACCGTGATCCCCTTCCCGGTGCGCCTGCTGCACCGGGATGCGGGCCGGCGCCTGGCGGTCCGCGTCGATGCCCGGGAACTGGGGCCCATCCACGTGGATGTCCGGCGTGCCGGTGAGCAGATCGAGTTGGGCCTGCGGGCCCTGCGGCCCGAAACCGCAGACCTGCTGGGCCAGCACCTGCCGGAACTGGTGGCCGGCCTCAGGACCCGGCGCCTGGACGTGAGCCAGGCTGGGGTGTTCACGGGGTTCCATCCCCAGGCCGACGGCCGGGCGGGCCATCCGGACCGGGGCGGCCACGGGCACCCCCAGCGGTCCCGGCGGGCTCCTGCGGCGGCCGCGGCCCTGACCCGCAGTGCGGGCGCCGCGGCCGCGGCGGCGGGTGGGGCGCCGGCGGCAAACCCGTGGTGGACGACGGCACGGCTGGACGTCATGGCCTGACGTCCGGCCGGCGGTGAGCGAGGTGATGGCAGTGGTCAACGGGATCCAGGCAGCGGGACAAGCCTACGAACCCGCGGTGTGGTCTCAGGAAGAGGCCGGGGGCCAGTTGGGGCGGGACGCCTTCCTGCACCTGCTGGTCACCCAGCTGCGGAACCAGGATCCCCTGAGCCCCCTGGAGCCCCGCGACATGGTGGCCCAGCTGGCGCAGTTCGCTTCCCTGGAGCAGCTGCACGGCCTGGCCCAGGGCATCAGCGGCCTGGCTTCTGGCCTGGACGTCATGATCCTGGGCCTGGAGTCGCTGAACCTGGGCAGCGTGCGGCTGGAAGCCGTGGCGCTGCTGGGACGCGTGGTGCGCCTGGTCGACGGTGCTCAGGGGCTGGTCACCGGGGTCAACCTGGCCGACGGGCTGCCGGTGCTGGTGCTGGAAAACGGCACCCGCTTCAGCCTGGATGATGTGGCCGAGGTGCTGCGGCCGGATGACTCCCCTGAGGAAACGGCCCCGGAGGACCCGGCCCAGGACGGCGCGGCGGGGGATGTGCCGCCGGCGGGTGACCTGCCGCAGGACGAAGCGGTGGAGGAGGCGGTGCTGCCGTGACGCCGGCGGGGAACGGCGCTGCCGGCCGGCCGGTCGGTTTCGACCCCGCAGCTGCCGGTGCCGGTGCGGTCCGCAGCGCGGGCGCGGCGCCCGCCGGGCGCCGGGAGGCGGCCCAGGCGGGCGGTGCCCCCGGAGCCTTCCAGGCCCTGCTGCGGCAGAAGGTGGCGGCTCAGGGCCTGCGCTGGTCGCGGCACGCCGAGGACCGCCTGCGCCAGGCCGGCATCACCCTGGACGAGGCGGACCGGGAAGCCATCGATCGGGCGGTCAACGCCCTGGCCGGCAAGGGTGCCCGGGAAGGGCTGATCGTCTACGGCGACCTGGCCCTGGTGGTCAGCGTCCGGGGCCGCACGGTGATCACCGCTGCCCGCCCCGAGCGGCTGGACGAGGGTGTCTTCACCCAGATCGACGCGGCGGCCATCATCAACCGGAATCCAGGGGCTGGACCTCAGCGCGCCGCTGACGGCGCCGGGGGGGCCCCGAGCCCGTGGAACGACGGAAGCGGGCTCACCTTCAGGAGGTCGATCGTCTCATGATGCGCTCGATGTTCTCCGGTGTCTCGGGCCTGCGCAACCACCAGACCCGGATGGACGTCATCGGCAACAACATCGCCAACGTCAACACGGTGGGCTTCAAGGCCAGCCGTGTGACCTTCCGGCAGATGTTCAGCCAGACCCTGCAGGGCGCGTCCCGGCCCACCAACGACCGGGGCGGCACCAACCCCATGCAGGTGGGCCTGGGCATGAGGCTGGGGTCCATCACCCCGACCTTCACGCCCGGCAACGTGCAGACCACCGGCAGTGAAACGGACCTGGCCCTGGCGGGCAACGGGTTCTTCATCCTGCGCGACGGCAACCGGCTGATCTACACCCGGGCCGGCAACTTCATCATCGACGGCGAGGGCTACCTGGTGGACGCCGCCAACGGCCTGCGGGTCCAGGGCTGGATGGCGTCGTCGGGCGTCCTGCCCACGCCGGGCGCCGGCAACCTGCGGGACATCCGGATCCGGCTGGGTGAGGCCATCCCCGCCCGGGCGACGACGCGGGTGGAGTTGGCCGACAATCTGGATGCCGCCGCCCAGGAAGGCGATGAGGTGCGGCTCACCCTGGACCTCTGGGATTCCCTGGGGCGGCCGCGGTCGGTGGAGCTGGTCTTCACCAGAACGGCGGCGGACAATCACTGGAACTGGGCGGCTTACTACGACGGCACTAAGCTGAATAACGGCGCCATCCGCTTCGGCGCCGACGGAAGCCTGGTCAACGTGTTCCGGGATTCCTTCACCATCCCGGCCGCCCAACTGGATGGCGCCAGCGCCATGACCGTCAACCTGAACTTCAGCGGTCTGACCCAGTACGCCGCCCCCACCACCGTCAAGATGATCAGCCAGGACGGTTACCCCGCCGGTGAACTGCAGCGCTTCAGCATCGACACGGCCGGGGTCATCACCGGCGCGTTCTCCAACGGCATCACCTGGCAGCTGGCCCAGGTGGCCCTGGCGGGCTTCACCAACCCCGCCGGGTTGATCGACCAGGGCGGCGGCCTGTTCATGGAGTCCAACAACTCGGGCGCCCGCGTGGTGGGCGCCGCGGGGACCAGCGGCCTGGGCGACATCGTGCCCAGTTCGCTGGAGATGTCCAACGTGGACCTGTCGCAGGAATTCACCGACATGATCGTCACCCAGCGCGGCTTCCAGGCCAACGCTCGGGTGATCACCACCTCCGACGAGATGCTCCAGGAGCTGGTGAACCTGCGGCGGTAACGTCGAGCACATTTGAGCCGCCGGCGGTGCGGCGGCTCCCGAGCGGGAAGCCGCCGCACCGGCCGGGGGCCGGGGCCCGGGAAGGCCCGGGCCGACGGGAGGACACCAGATGATCGAATTGACGCGGTTGGGCGGCGAGACCCTGGTGGTCAACGCCGATCTCATCGAAACCGTGGAGACTACGCCCGACACCGTGGTCTCCCTCACCACCGGCCGGAAGCTGGTGGTCAGGGAGTCGGTGGACGAGGTCATCGAGCGGGTCGTCGCCTACCGCCGCCGCTTGCTGGCCGGGAGGGAGCAGTAGCCATGGACGCTGCCACGCTCTTGGGCCTGGTCGCGGGCATCGTCCTGATCGGCTGGGCGCTGGTCTCCGGCGGTGACCCGATGGCCTTCGTGGACGCGCAGTCGGCGGCCATCGTGCTGGGCGGTACCTTCGCCGCCACCCTGATCAACTTCCGGGTGCAGCAGGTGCTGACGGCCATCCGGCTGGCATTCCGCGTGTTCCGCGGCAACGGGTACGACCACGCGGCGTTGATCCAGACCCTGGTGGGGTTCGCCGAGCGGGCCCGGCGGGACGGCCTTCTGGCCCTGGAAGAAGAGGCCGAGGCCCTGGAAGACAGCTTCCTTAAGAAAGGCATCCGCCTGGTGGTGGACGGCGCCGACCCGGAACTGGTCCGCTCGGTGCTGGAGACGGAGCTGGCCTTCCAGCAGGACCGGCACCGCATGGGCCAGTCCATCTTCTCCACCATGGCGGCGCTGTCGCCGGCCTTCGGCATGATCGGCACGCTCATCGGCCTGATCCAGATGCTGGGCGAGCTGGACAATCCCGACGCCATCGGCCCGGGCCTGGCCGTGGCCCTGACCACCACCTTCTACGGGGCCCTGCTGGCCTACCTCTTCTTGAATCCCATTGCCGGGAAGCTCCGGCTGGCCAGCGAGGAGGAGACCCTGTTCCGGGAGATGGCCATCGAGGGCGTGCTGTCCATTCAGGCCGGCGACAACCCCCGGATCGTCTACGAGAAGCTGTGGGCGTTCCTGCCCGCCAGCATGCGCGAGCGGGTCGAGAGCGGCGAGACTGCTGAGCAGGCCGAGGCCCGCCGGCGGGGGGAGGTCACGGCGTGAGGCAGCGGCGGCGCTCCAGGGCAGCGGGCGGCCTGACTGGCAGCGAGTGGCTGACCACATACAGCGACATGGTCACGCTGGTGCTGTGCTTCTTCGTCATGCTGTACGCCTTCTCCAGCCTGGACGTCATCAAGTTCCAGCGGGCGCTGATCTCGCTGCAGGGGGCCCTCGGCATCCTGCCCGGCGGCCAGACGTTGTCCCCGGAGCCGATGCAGCAGCCGGGTCCGGGTCCCCAGTTCCGCATGATCTTCGTCCCGGACATGGAGCAGATGGAAGCCGTCCAGGCGGAGATCGAGCAGGTGCTGCGCGAGGTCGGGATGGAGGACGCCGTGGTCACCCAGATCGAGGAGCGGGGCCTGGTGGTGCGCTTTACCGAGCGGGCCCTGTTCGACAGCGGCCGTGCCGACATCCGGCCCGACGCGCGCCTGGTCCTGGAGCGCATCGCCGGGGTCATCGGGCAGATACCCAACCACGTACGGGTCGAGGGCCACACCGACAACCGTCCCATCAACACCTACCGGTTCCCCACCAACTGGGAACTGTCTACGGCGCGGGCCACGGCGGTGATCCGGCACTTCATCGAGGTGCACGGCCTTGATCCCCTGCGGCTGTCGGCGGCCGGGTACGGGGAGTACCGGCCCATCGCCGACAACGCCACGCCGGAGGGACGCCAGCTGAATCGCCGCGTCGACATCGTGATCCTGTTCCAGGGCCAGTCCCGGTGGGAGCCGTCCGCAGGAGGGGATAGGCAGTGAGCGACGCCGGGAACCAGAACGGGACCAGGCGGCGTGCCGTGCGCCACTTGCTGCTGGCGCTGGCGGTTTTCCTGACCGCCGGCGGCGGCGCGGCCGCCGGGTACTGGGTGGGGCAGGGTGCTTTCGAGGCGGCGCCCGTGGTGGCCCGCGAACCCGCGGCCCGGCAGCCCGGTCCCGTGTTCAGCCTGGGAAGCCTGACGACCAACCTCAACGACGAGGGGCGTCCCCGCTTCATCCAGGTCTCGGTGCAGTTGGAGGCCGCCGACCAGTTGACCCTGACCGAGTTGACGGCCAGGGAGGGAGCCGTCCGCGACGCGGCGCTGCGGACGCTGCGGGCCTCCACCGCGGAGGAACTGCAGGGAGCCGATGGCATGGCGACGCTGGCCCAGCGGCTGCTGGCAGCGGTCAACCAGGTGCTGGACCGGGGCGAAGTGCTCCAGGTCTACTTCCAGGAGTTCGTCGTCCAGTGATGGTGGGTCGGGCCATGGCCAGGAGGAGCAATATCCGACTCTACGACTTCCGCAGGCCGGACAAGTTCTCCAAGGAACAGATCCGGACCCTGCAGATGGTGCACGACAACTACGCCCGCGCCCTGGCCACCGTGTTCACCACGCACCTGCGGGCAGGCGTGGAGGTGGGCGTCACCGCGGTCCACCAGACGACCTACGGAGAGTTTCTCGACCGCCTGGACGACCCCAATCTCCTGGTGGTGGTGGAACTGGAACCGCTGCCCGGCACCGGGCTGCTGCAGGTGGACCTGGACCTGGTCTTTCAGATGCTGGACCGGCTGTTCGGCGGTCCCGGCCACGGCATGGCGGAGCGCAGGCCCCTGACCGACATCGAGCGCAGCGTCTACGACCGGGTGATGTCGGCGGCGCTGGATGCCCTGGCCGGTTCCTGGTCCAACCTGGTGCGGCTGCGGCCTTCCATCCGGGCCGTGGAGTCCAACCCGACCTTTGTGCAGATCGTGGCGCCCAACGAGATGTGCGCGGTCATCGGTTTCGAGGTGCGCGTGGGCTCGCACCGGGGCTACATGCGGCTTTGCTTTCCCTACATCGTGCTGGAGCCGGTGCTGCCCAAGCTCAGCACCCAGCAGTGGTTCGCCGCAGAGCGCAAGGTCCAGGCGGACGCCCATGTGGGCAGCGACCTGGAGCGGGTGCAGGTGGGCCTCTGGGTTCGGCTGGGCACCGCCGTGGTCACCGTCCGGGACCTGCTGGGCCTGGAGCCGGGTGACCTGATCCAGCTTGACCGGCGGCGCGGCGAGCCTGTGGAGGTCTTCGTCGAGGACCAGCCCACGTTCCGCGCCATGCCGGGTCGGCGCCGGGACCGCCTGGCGGTACGCATCGAGGCGGTCCTGGACGACCCGGAAGGGAGGAGTGACCTGGTATGAACGAGTCCGAGGGCGATCTGCTGACCCAGGAAGAGATCGACGCGCTCCTGGCCGAGCTGGAAGCCGGCGATGAGGGCGGCGACCTGGAGCCGGCCGAGGAAGCGGCTTTCGCCCGGCTGCTGGGCGCCGTGGCCGGCGCCGCGGCTCCGGCGCTGGGCCTGCAGGCTCCCGATACCGGGGCGTCCGACGCCGACGTCGAGGTGGTGCCGGTGGAGGAGGCCCACGAAGCCCTGTCGGGCGGCGCCCTGGTGATTGACGTGTCCGGTCCGGTGCAGGCCACCGTGGCCGTGGGCCCAGGCGGCGTCCCCAGCCAGGCGCCCGACGAACCGGCGGTCCAGGCGGCGGCGGCGGAGATCCGGCGGGCCCTGGAGGAGGCCGCGGTGGGAGGGGTCGACCTCCAGGCCCAGTGGCAGGACCAGCCCGACCTGGGCAAGGGTTCGGCCCAGGACCCGGCGGTGGTGGCCCGCTGGGGTGTGCAGGGCCCGGTGGCGGCCGCCCTGCTGCGGGAAGTGCGCAGCCTGGTGGAGCAGTCCGCCCAGGCCAGGCAGCAGGCGGCGGAAGTCCCTCTGGCGGCTGCCGCGGCGCCGGCGGCTGCTGCTGCGGCAGCGGTGCAGTCGGCCGGCAGGCAGGCCGAACCGGCCGAGTACCCGGAGCTGGATCCCGCCGGTGACCAGGCCGCCCGGGCGGCCATCGAGCTGCTGTACGATGTGCCGCTGGAAGTGACGGCCGTGCTGGGACGCACCCGGCGCCAGATCGGCGAGGTGCTGAACCTCGGGCCCGGATCGGTGCTGGAACTGGACAAGCTGGCCGGCGAGCCGGTGGACCTGCTGGTCAACGGCAAGTTGATCGCCCGGGGCGAGGTGGTGGTCATCGACGAGCACTTCGGCGTGCGCATCACCGACATCGTGAGCCGCGCGGAGCGGCTGAAGCGCATGCGCTGACGACCCGGCCGGCAGGCCGTGGGAACCTGCAGGCCGGTTCCGTGTGGTGGGGTGACGAGCGTGGAAACCGTGTGGATGCTGCTGAGGGTCCTGGTCATGTCGGCCCTTGTGGCGGGGCTGGCTTACCTGGCCGCGGCGCTGCTGCGGCAGCGGGCCGTGCGCCTGCGGCGCGGGACCCATCTGGAACTGATCGACGCCCTGTCCCTGGGCGGCCGCCACCACCTGGCCCTGGTGCGGGCGGGCACCCGGGTGATCTGCGTGGGCGTCAGCGCCGACGGGCTGCGGCCCATCACCGAGTTCGACGGCGACGACGCCCAGAGGCTGCTGGCCCAGGGGACCGGGGAACCCGGCCCGCGGGGCGGCGGGAGCGCCGGTTCGTTCGCCGCCCGCTTCCAGGGACTGCTCCGGCGTCCCGACGGTGAAGGCGGGGGCGAGGCCTGATGCTGGGGCGCTTGGCGGCCGCCGCCGCCGGGGCTGCGCTGGCGGTGCTGTGGGATGCGGACCCCGCCTGGGCCCAGGCCGTGCTGCCCAGCCTGTCGCTGGAATGGGGCGCCGCCGACGGCGTGGAGGCGTGGAGCACGGGGCTGCAGATCCTGCTGCTGTTGACCGTGCTGTCGCTGGCCCCCTCCATCCTGGTGATGATGACGGCCTTCACCCGCATCGTGGTGGTGCTGGCCTTCGTCCGCTACGCCCTGTCCACCCAGCAGCTGCCGCCCACGCAGGTGCTCATCGCCCTGGCCCTGTTCCTGACCTTCTTCGTCATGGCGCCGGTCTGGCAGCAGGCTTACGACGAGGCCTGGGTCCCCTTCCGGGAGGGCGAGATCGACCAGGCCACCGCCGTGGAGCGGGCCATGGAACCGGTGCGCGAGTTCATGTTCCGGCACACGCGGGAACGGGACCTGGCGCTGTTCGTGGACTACGCGGGCCTGGAGCGTCCCGAGACTCCCGACGACGTGCCCAGCTACCTGCTGATCCCGGCCTTCGCCATCAGCGAACTGAAGACGGCCTTCCAGATCGGCTTCATCGTCTTCGTGCCTTTCGTCGTCATCGACATGATCGTCGCCAGCGCCCTGATGTCCATGGGCATGCTGATGGTCCCGCCCATGATGGTTTCGCTTCCTTTCAAGGTACTGCTGTTCGTGCTGGTGGACGGCTGGCACCTGGTGGTGGAGTCGCTGCTGCTGGGGTACGGGGGGTAGGCGTCGATGGAAGCGCAGCTGGCGTTGCGGATCGGCCAGGAAGCGGTGTGGATGGTGCTGCTGGTGGCGGCGCCGGTGCTGGGGTTGAGCCTGGCGGTGGGCCTTCTGGTCAGCCTCTTCCAGGCCACCACCCAGATCAACGAGCAGACCCTGGCCTTCGTACCCAAGATCCTGGCGGTGCTGGCGGCGGCGCTGCTGTTCGGGCCGTGGATGATGTCGACCCTGGTCAACTACGCCTCGCGGCTGCTGGCGATGCTGCCCGAGGTGGCCCGGTAAGCGCGCCGGGAAGGAGGGCGTGGGGTGGACCTGGCCGCGGTCATTCTCAACCACATCCCTACCGTGGGCCTGGTGCTGATGCGGATCAGCGGCATCATCGCCGTGGCCCCGCCCTTCGCGGCCGCCACGGTCCCCGTCGCCGTGCGGGCGCTGCTGGCCCTGGCCCTGACCCTGATCGTGGTGCCGGCGGTGCCGGCCTGGACCGGCGCCGGCCCCTGGGACTTTGCCGCGGCCGCCGCCGGGGAACTGGCCATGGGCCTGGCCATGGGCCTCATCATCCTGCTGCTGCTGCTGGCCATCCAGGGTGCCGGCGAGTTGATCGATCTGGAGATGGGCTTCGGCCTGGTCAACGTCATCGACCCGGCCTTCGGCCGGCCGGTGCCGCTGGTGGGAAACTTCCTGTACTTCCTGGCGCTGGTGGTCTTCCTGGCGGTGGACGGCCACCTGCTGGTGCTGCGGGCGCTGCTGGACAGCTTCCAGGCCATTCCGCCCGGCGGCGGGCGCTGGGAGGGGCCCGTGCTGGCCGCGGTGGCCCGGCAGTTCGCGTGGGTCATCGTCACCGCCGTGCGCATCGCCCTGCCGGTGGTGGGCGTGCTGTTCCTGACCACCGCCGCCCTGGGGGTCCTGGCCAGGACCATGCCCCAGCTCAACGTGTTCATGGTGGGTTTGGCCCTGAAGATCGCCCTGGGCCTGGCGGTCATCGCCCTGGTGCTGCCGGCCCTGTACCAGGTCTTCCTGGACGGTTTCGACACTACCTTCGATTTCGTGCGCGGGTTCCTGCGGGAACTGGGGGGGCGGTGACGGTGGCGGCCCCGGTGCGCGTCATCAACCTGCAGTTGTTCGCCGAGGAGCGCCAGTTCCCGGCCACCCCGCGGCGCCGGCAGGAGGCCCGGCGCCGGGGCCAGGTGTTCCGCAGCCTGGAAGTCAGTTCCGCCGTCATCCTGTTGGGCGGCCTGGCGACCCTCCAGTTCTTCGGCCCCTACATCTACGGCCGCATGACGGGGCTGATCCACGAGGCGCTGGTCGTCTGGACCCGCATGGAACTCACCACGGCCACCGTCAGCGGGCTGGCCGGTCAGGTGGTCTGGACCTTCCTGCTGGCCGTGCTGCCGCTGCTCGGGGTGCTGGCGGTGCTGGGCCTGGCGGTCAACGCCGCCCAGACGGGACTGGTCTGGTCGGTGGAGCCGCTGGCGCCTCGGCTGAGCCGCATCAACCCGCTGGAGGGCGCCAGGCGCATCTTCTCGCGGCGGGCGCTGTTCGAACTGGGCAAGTCGCTGCTGAAGGTGGCCCTGGTGGCCGCGGTCACCTACGGCGCCTTCCGCACCGCCGTGGAGTCTGTGGTGGCCCGGTCCGGCGCCGACGTCCGCTCCCTGGCGGCGGCCGTGGGCAGCCACGCCCTGGGCCTGGGCTGGCGGGCGGCCCTGGTGCTGGCGGTGGTGGCGGCCCTGGACTACCTCTACCAGCGTTACGAGTACGAGCAGAGCCTGAAGATGACCCGCCAGGAAATCAAGGAAGAGCTGCGCCAGACCGAGGGCGATCCCCTCCTGCGGTCGCGGATCCGCCGGCGCCAGCGGGAACTGGCCCAGGCCCGCATGCTGCAGGAGGTGCGCCGCGCCGACGTGGTCATCACCAACCCCACCCACTATGCGGTGGCCCTGCGCTACGACCCCGAGACCATGGACGCGCCCGTCTGCTGCGCCAAGGGCAAGGACCACATGGCGCTGCGCATCCGGCAGATCGCCAGGGAGTGCAACGTCACCTGGGTCGAGGACCGCTTCCTGGCCCGCAGCCTCTATCACGCCGTGGACGTGGGCGAACCCGTCCCCGAGAGCCTCTACGAGGCCGTGGCCGAGGTGCTGGCCTTCGTCTGGCGCCTGCGCAACCGGACGTTGGGAGGGGATGAGCGTTGACGACCATGGTCAAGGCCGCCCAGGGCATCGGCCGGTTCAGCGACATCGGCGTGGCCGTGGGACTGGTGGCCGTGGTGGCCATGATGGTGATCCCCATGCCGCCGTGGCTGCTGGACCTGCTGCTGGTGGCCAACCTGGCCTTCTCGCTGACCACGCTGCTGGCCACGTTCTACGTGCGCCGGGCGCTGGACATCGCGGCTTTCCCCACCATCCTGCTGGTGGCCACCCTGGCGCGCCTGGCGCTGAACGTGTCGTCGACGCGCCTGATCCTGCTGCACGGCTACGCCGGCCAGGTGATCCAGCAGTTCGGCCAGTTCGTGGTGGGCGGCAACGCGGTGGTCGGGTTCGTGGTCTTCCTCATCCTGGTCATCATCCAGTTCGTGGTCATCACCCGGGGCGCCGAGCGCGTGGCCGAGGTGGCGGCCCGCTTCACCCTGGACGCCATGCCCGGCAAGCAGATGAGCATCGATGCCGACCTCAACGCCGGCCTCATCGGGGAAGAGGAGGCCCGGGCGCGGCGCGCCGAGATCGCCCGGGAAGCCGACTTCTACGGAGCCATGGACGGCGCGTCCAAGTTCGTCCGGGGCGACGCGGTGGCCGGCATGCTCATCACCCTCGTCAACGTGCTGGGCGGCTTCGTCATCGGCATGGCCCAGAAGGGGCTGACGGCCGCCGAGGCCCTGCAGCGCTACACGCTGCTGACGGTGGGCGACGGCCTGGTGACCCAGATCCCCGCGCTGCTGATGTCGACGGCGGCGGGCATCATCGTCACCCGCGCCGCTTCCGAGGGCAACCTGGGCAGCGATATGACGGGCCAGCTGGCCCGCGAGCCGCGGGTGCTGCAGATCGCCGCCGGCGTCCTGGCGGTGCTGGGCCTGGTGCCGGGGCTGCCGGCGCTGCCCTTCCTGCTCCTGGCGGCGGCCTTCGGCTTCGTGGCCTGGTCCATGACCCGGTCCCCGGCGCCGGTACCGGCGGAGGCCCCGGAGGAGCCCGCCCGGCCCCAGGACGGGCCCGAGCAGTTGACCGAGTTGATGCGGGTCGACCCCCTGGAGATCGAGCTGGGCTACGGCCTGCTGGCGCTGGCCGACACCGGCCGCGACGGCAACCTGCTGGATCGGGTGGCGGCCATCCGCCGGCAGATGGCGGCGGAACTGGGCATCGTGTTGCCCCTGATCCGGGTGCGCGACAACGTCCAGTTGAGCCCCAACGACTACGTCATCCGGGTCCGCGGCGTGGAGGCCGCCAGGGGCACCCTGATGCCCGGCCACTACCTGGCCATGGACCCCGGCGGCGCCGAGGGAGGCATCGACGGCATCCCCACCCGGGAGCCTGCCTTCGGCCTGCCGGCCCTGTGGATCGACGAGTCCCGCCGGGAAGCCGCCGAACTGGCCGGCTACACCGTGGTGGATGCCGGCACCGTGCTGGCCACCCACCTGTCCAGGGTGGTGCGCCTGGCGGCCCACCAGCTGCTGGGCCGCCAGGACGTCAAGCGCCTGATCGACGCCGTGCGCGAGCACTCCCCGGCGCTGGTGGACGAGTTGATCCCCGACCACATGAAGATCGGCGACGTGCAGAAGGTGCTGCGCAACCTGCTGCGGGAGGGCGTGCCCATCCGCGACCTGACCACCATCCTGGAGGTCCTGGCCGACCGCGCGCCCGTCACCCGCGACCCCGACGTGCTCACCGAGCATGTACGCCAGGCGCTGGCTGCCCAGATCGCGGCGCTGCTGCCGGTCCGGGACGGCCGCCTGGAAGTGCTGACGCTGGCGCCCCGGGTGGAGCAGCGCCTGGGCGAGTCCATCAAGCGGGGCGAGGACGGTACCTACCTGGCGCTGCCGCCGGGCGAGGCCGAACGGCTGGTCCGGGCCTGCACCGAGGCCTGCCGGCGGCGGCTTGACGCCGGCGAGGAGCCTGTGATCCTGGCGCCGCCGCTGGTCCGGCTGCACCTGCGGCGACTGCTGGAAGCGGCGCTGCCGGACGTGCCGGTGGTGGGATACGGCGAGATCCCGGCCGGCATCGAGATCCGAGCCGTGGGGGTGATCGGCGATGAGGATTAAGCGTTACGTGGCACCGACCATGGAGCAGGCGCTGCAGGAAGTGAAGGCCGAGTTGGGGCCGGGCGCCATCATCCTGGAGGCGCGCCGCCGGCGCCCGGCGCTGGGACTCTTCGGCCGGGGCGGCTTCGAGGTCATCGCCGCGGTGGACCCCGGGCTGCGGGTGGTGTCGGACCTGGGTTCCGCCGGCGACGGGCCGGCGCTGGCGCCGGCAGCGGCGGAGCCCAAGCGGCGCCCGGTGGAGCCGCCGGCTGCACCCCGGCCCTGGTGGATGGAGGAGTTCCGCGGCACGGCGCCGGCCGGGGTGGTGAATCGGGTGCAGGCGGCCGCGGCGCCCGTGCCTGCCGAACCCGCCCCGGCGCTGCCGCAGACCGCGGACCTGGCGGCGCTGCTGCGCTGCGACCTGATGCCCCAGACCGCCGAACGCCTCCTGGCGGGCGGCGTCGGGATCAACGACCCGGAGTTCGCCCGCCGCCTGGAAGAACTGGCGGCCGAGCGCCTGGGCCCCGGGCACGCCGGGCCGGTACGCACGGTGGCCTTCGTGGGGCCCACCGGCTCCGGCAAGACCACGACCCTGGCCAAGCTGGCGTCGCGGGCCGTGCTGCTGGAAGGACGCAGTGTGGCCCTGATCACCCTGGACACGTACCGGATCGGCGCCGTGGACCAGCTGCAGACCTACGCCGAGATCCTGGACGTTCCCCTCTACGTGGCCTACACCGCCGATGATCTACTCCAGGCCGTGGAGCGGTGCCGCAGCGCCGACCTGGTGCTGATCGACACCGCCGGCCGCGGGCCCGGCGACGCCGTGGCCATCGCCCGCCTGCGCCGGGTGCTGGACCAGGTGCAGATCGATGAGATCCACCTGGTGATGGCCGCCGGCACCCGCGTGCTGGACGCCCAGTACCTGGGCGCCACCTACCGCAGGCTGGGCCCCAACCGGCTGCTGCTGACCAAACTGGACGAGACGCTGGGGCTGGGCGGCATCCTCGAGCTGCCGGCCGTCATGGGCCTGCCCGTGTCCTACTTCACCTTCGGCCAGAGCGTGCCCGACGACATCGAGCCGGCCACGCCCCAGCGGGCCGCGGTCCGGATCATGGACGCCCTGCGGGCCGCCCGGGAGGAGGTCCTGCCGTGAACCTCTGGGACGGTGAGCACCAGGCTTCTTCGCTGGAGCGCATGCTGCGGGCCCGGCGCCGGTCGCGGTCCGGAGCCGCCGTCCTGCCCAGGGTGCTGGTGACGGCCGGCGGTGCCGGAGCAGGCCGCACCACCCTGGCCGTCAACCTGGCGGTGGCCCTGCAGGAGCGGGGCAGCCGCGTTCTGCTGGTGGACGCCGATCCCCAGGCCGGCGTGGAGGCCCTCTGCGGTCTCGGCCCGGCCGGCGACACCGCCGGCGGTTCCTCGGGGATGGCGCGGCACCGGCGTGACGCGGACCCGGTGGTGCAGGCCGGGCCCGCCGGGATCCTGCGGGCAGCCGCGCCGGCCGCGGGCAGCGGCGGAGCGGAGCCGCTCCTGGACTGCCTGCTGCAGGCGCTGCCGCCGGGCACCGCCAGGCCCACCCACGTGGTGGTGGATCTCCCGGCCGGGCTGGTGCGGGATGTAAGGCCCTGGCTGGAGGCGGCCTCCGGCATCCTGCTGGTGGCTGCGCCCGATCCCGCGGCCATCACGGGCGCGTACGCTGTGCTCAAGGTGTCCAGCCGCGCCAACCCGGCCGCCGGCCTGTACCTGGTGGTCAACCGGGCCGAAGGGACCGAGGCCCGGCGGGTGTTCCGGCGGCTGGACGCGGCGGCGGTGCGGTTTCTGGGCGTCCAGGCCGCCTTCGGCGGGGCGCTGCCGGAAGACCCGGCAGTGCGCCGTGCCGCATCCCGGCAGGTTCCCTTCGTCGTGAGCGATCCCGGCGCGCCGGCCAGCGTCGCCGTCCGGCGGGTGGCGCGGCGCGTGGCGCGGGCCCTGGCGGCGCCCAGACCGGCGCCGGTGTCGACCTCTGAGATGACCGGTACAAGGCGGAGAGGAGCAGTCCCGTGATCCATGCCCGATGGCCGCGCATCGGCGAGCAGGTGAGCATGACGCCCGAGGGCCAGCAGCGGTGGCAGACCACGGTGGTGCAGGACCGCCGGGGAGACCTGCTGGCGGTGGCCACGCCCGCGCCCTATGTCGGAAAGGACGATGTGCGGCCGGGCCAGCGGTGGATCGTGCGCTACGTGGATGCGATGGGGGAATACCGTTTCACGGCCGTGGTGCGGGCGGTTGAACAGCGGCCTGTGGCCCTGACGTGGCTGGAACTTGCGGATGAGATCGAGGCCGTCCAGCGCCGGGAGCATGTCCGCTTCGAGGTGCGGCTGCCTGCCCGCATCTGGGTCGATGAAGACGAGGGGGAGGGCCGGGCCGGGACGGGCCGCGGGCAGCCCGGCTCCGGCGGAGGGGACACCGGCGGCGCCGACAGCTCAGGCTTGCCCGCCGCCACGGTGGACATCAGCGGCGGCGGCGCCAGGCTGCGGGTCGCCAAGCAACTCCCGCCCGCCCGGTTCTACAAGGTTTCGATTCAGTTGCCCGATGGACCCGTGGTGTCCCGAGCCCGTGTGATCCGGTCCTGCGAGCAGCGACTGCCCGACGGGCGCACCGCACATCATTACGCCCTGGCCTTCGAAAACCTGCGCATGGCCGACCAGGACCGGATCGTCCGCTTCATCTTCGCGGAGCAGCGCAAACTGCGGCGGCGGGGACTGTCCTGAACCCAGTGGGGGGGAGAAGCCGACCATGCCCAATACCAGCGAAGCCCATGCGACCCGGAGCCTGGAGCAATTGTGGCTGGACTACAAGCACCGGGGCGACCTGGCGGCCCGGGACGAGCTGGTGCAGCGCCACCTGCATCTGGTCAAGTACATCGCCGGCCGCCTGGTGATGCACCTGCCCAGCAGCGTGGAACTGGACGACCTGCTGAGCTACGGGGTCTTCGGCCTGCTGGACGCCATCGACAAGTTCGACTACCGGCGGGGCATCAAGTTCGAGACGTATGCCTACACCCGCATCAAGGGAGCCATCCTGGACGGCCTGCGGTCCGTGGACTGGGTGCCCCAATCGCTGCGCAAGCGGGGCCGTGCCATCTCGGCGGCCTACGGCGCCCTGGAGCGCCGCCTGGGCCGCCCCGCCACCGACGCCGAGGTTGCCGAGGAACTGGGCATCAGCGTCGAGGAACTGCAGGACGTGCTGACGCGGCTCAGCCAGGCCACCGTCCTGTCGCTGGACGATGTGCTGGGGGCCGAGGAAGACGACGCCATGGAGCTGCGTGACCTGGTGCCCGACCCCCACTCGCCGGATCCCCTGGAGCACAGCGTGTTTCAGGATCTGCGGCAGCGGCTGGCCGCGGCCCTGGACCGCCTACCCGAACGGGAACGGCAGATCATCGCCCTATACTATTACGAGGGGCTGACCGTCAAAGAAATCGGCGAATTGTTCAACCTGAGCGCGTCGCGCATCTCGCAACTGCACGCCCGCGCCATCCTGCGGCTGCGGGCGGCCATGGCCGGCCCGGATCCGTCCTGACGGCGGCTGCGGTTCCCGCCCTGAAGGGCGATGGGACCGCCGCCGGGCCGCGCAGGGCGCCGGGAAAGGAGGATGGCGGCCGTGAAGCCCGTGGATTTCGGGGTCAACCTCTCGCAGGTCCACGAGGTGGCCAGGCTGCACCGGGCCGGCGACCACCTGGACGAGCAGGGCCGCCGGGCGCAGGCCGAAGACGCCCTGCGGGAGGCCATGCGCCGCCGCGAGCAGGTGGAGCGCAGCGCGGAATCGCGCCACGGCCGCGTCGACCGCGACGCCCGGGGGGGCGGCGGTGACGCAGCCCCCGGCAGCGGTGGGCGGAAGGGCGCCGGGCCCCAGCGGCGGCCCCACGACGGCGGCCAGGCCGGCGGCCACGATCCACCGCCGGGCGACGACGGCGACCCGCGGGGACGGGTGCTGGACGTCCGCGTCTGAGCGCCGGCTGCCCCGTGCGGCTGCGGCCCATCCCGGCCGGGGCCTCATAGAATCCTCCCCGGGCGGCATAGGCTAGGACGGGGGGTCGTCCATGAACTGGCTGCAGGTGCGCGCGTTCACGGCCGGGCTCCTGACCGGTCTTTTTTTGTGCCTCGGTGCGGCGGCAGCCGTGATCCAGGTCATGACCCAGCGGGGCTTCACGGCCCACGTCGACGTCGACGGCGTGGCCGCCCAGGTGCGGGGGCAGGTGGAACTGCAGGTGGCCGAACTGCTGCCCCAGGTGCTGGCATCGTTGAAACAGGAAGTGCCGGGGCGGGTCGCCCGCGAGTTGACGGGACGGCTGGGTAGCGCCAGTTTCGTCCTCTACGACGTCACCATCCGGCTGCCGCCGGAAAGCCTGGCCGGGGTCCAGGCCCAGATCGAGCAGATGGTCAGCGAGGAGATCCAGCAGGCCATCGACGAGGTGGACGTGGCGTCCACCGCCGCGGAATGGGGTGCCCGGGGCGAGCGGCTGCTGGCATCGGCCCTGCGCGCCCAGCTGCGGGGCCGGCGCCTGGACGTGCAGATCCACCCCGCTTACCCGTGGCCCACGGTGCCGGTGGTCCTCAGCGTGCGCTGACGCGGCGCGGCCCGATCCGCCGCCGGCGCCGCAGCCCGCTCGTTTCCCGCTCCCAAGCGCTGTGCTATACTACGTGACGGCGTGCGACCGCGCCGAATACGCACGCCCCGGGATTCCGCCGGGGGTGCCTGCTGCCCCCACCGCGCAGGCCCCGGCGCGGAGATGAACCGGGCGGAGGCTGAAAACCGCGAGAGGGGAGGTGGGACCGTGGCGGTCGTGACCATGAAGCAGCTCCTGGAAGCCGGCGTCCACTTCGGGCACCAGACCCGCCGCTGGAACCCCAAGATGAAGCCCTACATCTTCACTGAGCGCAACGGCATCTACATCGTCGACCTGCAGAAGACGGTGCGGATGCTGGAGCAGGCGTACGACTTCGTGCGCAACCTGGCGTTCCAGGGCGGCAAGGTGCTGTTCGTGGGCACCAAGAAGCAGGCCCAGGAAACCATCGCCGAGGAAGCACGGCGCTGCGGGATGTATTACGTCAACCAGCGCTGGCTGGGCGGCATGCTCACCAACTTCAGCACCATCCGCGGGCGCATCGAGCGCCTGCTGGAACTGGAGCAGATGGCCGAATCGGGCTACTTCGAGCGCCTGCCCAAGAAGGAGGTCGCCCGGCTGACCAAGGAGCTGGAGAAGCTCCAGAAGTACCTGGGCGGCGTCCGCGGCATGAAGGAGCGGCCCGACGCCATCTACGTGGTGGATCCCCGCAAGGAGCACATCGCCGTCAAGGAGGCGCGCCGCGTAGGGATCCCCATCATCGGCATCGTCGACACCAACTGCGACCCGGAGGAGATCGACTACCCGATCCCGGGCAACGACGATGCCATCCGGGCGGTCAAGCTGATTACCGGCAAGATCGCCGACGCCATCCTCGAGGGCCTGCAGGGCGTGCAGGTCGTCCAGGACGAGGTGGTTCAGGGTGCCTGAGATCACGGCTGAACTGGTCCGAACCCTGCGGGAGCGGACCGGCGCCGGCATGATGGACTGCAAGCGGGCCCTGGAGGAAACGGGCGGCGACCTGGATCGGGCCCAGCAGATCCTCCGCGAGCGCGGGCTGGCTGCGGCGCAGAAGAAGGCCGGCCGCCAGACGGCGGAGGGCCTGGTTCACGCGTACATCCACCACGGCGGCCGGGTGGGCGTGCTGGTGGAGGTCAACTGCGAGACCGACTTCGTGGCGCGCACCGACGACTTCCGGGCCTTCGTCCACGACGTGGCCATGCAGGTGGCGGCCACCAACCCCAGTTACGTCCGCCGGGAAGACGTGCCCGCCGACGTGGTGGCCCGGGAGCGGGAGGTCTACCGCAAGCAGGCCCTGGCCGAGGGCAAACCCGAGCAAGTGGTGGACCGCATCGTCGAGGGCCGGCTGGAGAAGTTCTTTGAACAGGTCTGCCTGGAGGAGCAGCCGTTCATCAAGGACGGCGACCGCACCATCCGCGAGCTGACCCAGGAGCTGATCGCCAAGCTCGGCGAGAACATACGCATCCGCCGCTTCGTGCGCTTCGAACTGGGTGCCGCGGAGCCGGGCGACAGCGGCGCAGCCTGACCGAGCCCCCGCAAGGGGGCTCTCTGCTGTGGCCGGCTCCCGTCCCGCGGCGTTTCCGGGCGGGAGCCGGCCCGGTTCCCATAGAACTACATGGTGGAGGCTTGGAGGTATGCCCGGCACTTCAGACGGACCCGTACCCCGATACCGGCGCGTGGTGCTGAAGTTGAGCGGCGAGGCCCTGGCGGGGCCCGCCGGCTACGGCGTGGACCCTGAGGTGGTCCATCGCTATGCCCAGGAGATCAAGGAAGTGGTCGACCTGGGCGTGGAACTGGCCATCGTGGTGGGCGGGGGCAACATCTGGCGGGGAACCTCCGGCAGCGCCAAGGGCATGGACCGCACCACCGCCGACTACATGGGCATGCTGGCCACGGTCATCAACGCGCTGGCGCTGCAGGACGCCCTGGAAGCCCTGGGCGTGCCCACCCGCGTCCAGACCGCCATCGAGATGAAGGAGATCGCCGAACCCTACATCCGCCGCCGGGCCATCCGCCACCTGGAGAAAGGGCGGGTGGTCATCTTCGCCGCGGGCACCGGCAACCCGTTCTTCTCCACCGACACCACCGCGGCGCTCCGGGCTGCCGAGATCGAGGCCGAGGTGGTGCTCAAGGCCACCAAGGAGGAAGGCATCTACGACAAGGACCCGCGGCAGAATCCCGACGCCCGCAAGTTTGACGAGATTTCCTATCTGGACGTGCTCCAGCGGGGTCTCAAGGCCATGGACTCCACGGCCACGTCGCTGTGCATGGACAACCAGATTCCCATCGTCTTCTTCAACCTGAACGTGCCGGGCAACATCAAGCGCGTCGTCCTGGGGGAGAACATCGGCACCTTTATCAGGGGGGAGACCGGTGCTTAAGGAGATTCTCGAGGACGCCGAGCGCCGCATGGAGGCGGCCATCGAGAACTGCCGCCGCGAGCTGGCCGCCCTGCGGGCGGGCCGCGCCTCACCGGCGCTGCTGGAGAAGGTCCGCGTGGACTACTACGGCACCCAGGTGCCCGTCAACCAGGTGGCCACCGTCACGGTACCCGAGCCCCGGCTGATCGTCATCCAACCCTGGGACCGCAACGTCCTGGCGGAAATCGAACGGGCCATCGTCAAGTCCGACCTGGGCCTCACGCCTGCCAACGACGGTAAGGTGATCCGGCTGACCGTGCCGCCGCTGACCGAGGAGCGGCGCCAGGAACTGGTGAAGCAGGCGCGGCGGCTGGCTGAGGAAGGCCGCGTGGCCATCCGCAACATACGCCGCGACGCCAACGACACCATCCGGGAACTGGAGAAGGAAGGCGAGGCCTCCGAGGACGAGGCCAGGCGCGCGCTGGACGACGTGCAGAAGTTGACGGACCGCTGCATCGCCAGGATCGACGAGATGGTCGAGGCCAGGGAACGTGAGATCCTCGAGGTCTGACGCTCCCGACGTCCTGGCGCTGCCCGTGCCCGAAGCCGTCCGGCGCCTGGAGGGCGCCGGGTTCGCCGTCGACATGATGGAAACCAGGCCGCCCCGGCGGGTCCCCGGCGGTCCCCCCAGGGTCCTGGCCGTCCGCCGGCCGCAGCCGGGACGGGTGATCCTGGTGGTCGGCCCGGGACCGGACCCGGCGGCCGTATGCGAGGGTTGACGAGGTGGCCCCGGTGGTGAGCGCCGGCGAGGACATCGCCTGGGAACAGCGTGTGGAGCGCCTGCGGGCCGCGCCGCTGCCGCGGCACGTGGCCATCATCATGGACGGCAACGGGCGCTGGGCCCACCAGCGGGGCCTGCCGCGGATCGCCGGCCACCGCGCCAGCCTGGAGGCGGTCCGCGACGTGGTGCGCTTCGCCGGCGAACTGGGCCTGGAAGTCTTGACTCTCTTTGCCTTCTCAACCGAGAACTGGAAGCGTCCCCGCTCCGAGGTGGAGGCGCTCTGGGACCTGCTGGTGGACCACGTGGAGAGCGAGCTGGACGACCTGGTGAGCAACGGCGTCCAGGTGCGGGTCATCGGCCGGGTGGAAGAACTGCCGCCGGCGGCCCGCGAGGCGGTCGGCAAGGCCGTCCGCGCCACCGCCCACAACCGGCGGCTGATCCTGGTGCTGGCCCTGAACTACGGGGGGCGCCGGGAACTGGTGGATGCCTGCGCCCGCCTGGCGGCCCGGGTGAAGGCCGGCGAGCTGCGTCCGGAGGACATCGACGAGGACATGGTTGCCGGCGCGCTGTACACCGCGGGCCTTCCCGATCCCGATCTGCTGATCCGCACCAGCGGCGAGCAGCGCATCAGCAACTTCTTGCTGTGGCAGACGGCGTATACGGAGTTCTGGGTGACCGACGTGTGCTGGCCGGACTTCCGCCGGCAGCACCTGGCCCAGGCCATCGAGGCCTACCAGCGCCGGGAACGCCGCTTCGGCGGCCTGTCCCGCGAGGGGCAGGAATAGTGCTGCGCCGGCGCGTGCTAACCGCCGCCGCCGGCATCCCGCTGGTGGCGGCGGCGTGGCTTCTGGCACCCTGGGGCCTGACGGCGCTGGCGGCGGTGATCGGCGCCGTGGGCGCCCTGGAATTGGGGCCGCTGCTGGCCCGGGCGGGTCTGGCCGACGTGCGCTTTACCGCAGCGGCGATGGTGTTCCTGGCCCAGGCCGTGGGCGCCGCCGCGGAGCCCCAGGCCGCCGCAGCCGCCTCGGCAGTCGCCCTGGCGGGGGCCTGGCTGGCGGTGACCGCCGTGCTGATGCTGGGCTCGCGCGCCGGCGGCGAAGGCGCCCCGGCCCGCCTGCTGGCCCAGGCCGGGGGAACCCTGCTGGCGGCCTTCTGGCTGGCCTGGCCCCTGTCCCTCTGGCCGGTCCTGTACCGGCTCGGCGCCGCCCAGGGGCGGGCCGTGGGCCTGGCCCTGTCGGCGCTGCCGGTGGTGGTCACGTGGCTGTGCGACACGGCGGCCTATTTCGCCGGCCTACGCTGGGGCCGGCACCGCCTGGCGCCGGCCCTGTCGCCCGCCAAGAGCGTGGAGGGTGCCCTGGCGGGCCTGGCCGCCGGAGCCGCGGGAGGAGCGGTGGTGGCGCTGTGGCTGCCCTGGTCGCCGGCCGGGGGAGCCGCCGCCGGCCTGCTGATCGCCGCCGCGGCCCAGGCGGGCGACCTCCTGGAGTCGGCGGTGAAGCGCACCGCCGGTGTCAAGGATTCCGGCCGGCTGCTGCCGGGCCACGGCGGCGTGCTGGACCGCTTTGACGCGCTGCTGGCGGCGGTGCCGGCCGCCTACCTGGCCGCCGCCGTCTGGCTGGCCCGCTGAGGAGGGGTGACGCTGCGGGAACTGGTCCGGGCCTACGGCCCCCTGGTGCTGGCCCTGGTCATCCTGTACCTGCTGTTCCGCGTGGTCCTGGACTACGTCTTTCCCTTCATCCTGGCCGCGGTGCTGGCCGTGCTGCTGGACCCGCTGGTCAACCACCTGGAGCACAGGGCCCGCCTGCCCAGATCGCTGGCGGTGGGCATCGTGCTGGTGCTGATCGCCGTCATGCTGTTGCTGTTCCTGGTGGTGGGGGTAGCCCGGGTGGCCGCCGAACTGCAGGTGCTGGCCGCCGGCTTCCCGGCCTATTACCGCCAGCTGGAAGAGCAGGCCGCCCGGCTGTGGCACCTCTATGGCCAGTGGCAGCAGAACCTGCCGCCGGCCCTCCAGCAGCAGCTGGAGCAGCGCCAGCAGGAACTGGTCAGTAGCGCCAGCCAGTACCTGGACGCCGTGGCCCGCAGGCTGCAGGACCTGGTGCTGGCGGGCCTGCCCAACCTGCTGCTGATCATCCTGTTCACCCTGATCGCCACCTTCTTCATCAGCCGCGACCACGCCCTGGTCCAGCAGTTCGTGCTGAACCTGGCGCCGCCCGCCTGGCGGCACAACCTGCACCGGCTGATGGAGCGGCTGACCGAGTCCCTGGTGGCCTTCGTCAACGCCATGTTCATCCTGATCGTGCTGACCACGGCGGCGACCACGCTGGGCCTGGTGCTGCTGCAGGCGCCCTTTGCCGTGCTGCTGGGATTCACCTCGGGCATCCTGGACGTGCTGCCGCTGATCGGGCCCGCGCTGCTGTTCGTGCCGTGGAGCGCCTACCACATCCTCTTCGGCGACGTCATGTTCGGGGTGAAACTGCTGGGGCTTTACGCCGGCGTCAGCATCGTCCGCACCCTGGCCCAGGCCCAGGTGATCGGCGACCGCGTGGGCCTGCATCCCCTGGCCGCGCTGGCGTCGCTGTACATCGGCGTGAAGCTCTTCGGCGCCGCCGGCGTGGTCATCGGGCCGCTGACGGCTGCCATCATCCAGGCCATGCGCGACCTGGGCATGCTGTCGCTGAACGGCGGGCCCGGGGGGGACCAGGCTTGAAGGGGCTGGCCATCCTGGGCGCCACCGGGTCCATCGGCCGCCAGGCCCTGGAGATCGCCGGCGACCATCCCGACCGTTTCCGGGTGGTGGCCCTGGCGGCACGCCGCGATGTGGAGGGCATGGTGGCGGCGGCCCGCCGGCACCGGCCGGAACTGGTGGCCATGAGCGATCCCGGCGCGGCGGCGTCCGTCAGGGAGCACCTGCGGCCCCTGGGAATCGAGGTGCTGGCCGGCCCCGAGGGGCTGGCGGCGGCGGCCACCGCCCCGGGCGTCGACCTGGTGGTCAGCGCCGTCATGGGCTTTGCCGGCCTGGAGCCCACCCTGGCGGCCGTGCGCGCCGGCCGGACCATCGCCCTGGCCAATAAGGAGACCCTGGTGGCGGCCGGCCCCCTGGTCAAGGCGGAGGCGGCCCGCTCGGGCGCCCGCATCCTGCCCGCCGACAGCGAGCACAACGCGCTGTTCCAGGCCCTGGCGGGCGTCGACCGTGCCCACGTGGAGCGGCTGTGGCTGACGGCCTCGGGCGGCCCCTTCCGCGGCTTCACACCCGAGCAGCTGGCGGGGGTGCGCCCGGAGCAGGCGCTGCGCCACCCCAACTGGTCCATGGGCGCCAAGATCACCGTGGATTCGGCCACGCTGATGAACAAGGGCCTGGAGGTCATCGAGGCCGTGCACCTGTTCGACCTGCCGGTGGACCGCATCGGCGTGCTGGTCCATCCCGAGAGCCTGGTGCACGGCCTGGTGGAACTGGCGGACGGCGGGTTCATCGCCCACATCGCCGCTCCCGACATGCGCATTCCCCTGGGGTGGTGCCTGGCGTACCCGGAACGCCTGGATCGCGCCTACCGGCGGTTGAATCTGGTCCAGGCGGGCACCCTGACCTTCGAGGAGCCGGACCGCCGCACGTTCCCTTGCTTGCGGCTGGCGGAGGAGGCTGGTAGAATCGGGGGTACGATGCCCGCCGTCCTCAATGCCGCCAACGAAGTGGCCGTCGAGGCCTTCCTCCGACAGCAGCTTTCCTTCCCCGGGATCGCGCAGGTGGTGGAATCGGTGGTGACCGTCCATCGGGCGGTTCCCCTGGAGGATCTGGAGACCGTGAAGGCTGCCGACGCGTGGGCCCGGGAGCAGGCCCGGCGGGTGATCCGGTCCATCTCACGGTGAAGGAGACCCGAATTTGACCCTGCTGGTCACCATCGTCGTCCTGGGCGGCCTCATCTTCGTCCACGAGTTGGGCCACTTCCTGGCCGCCAAGCGGGCCGGCGTCCACGTCCACGAGTTCGCCCTGGGCTTCGGCCCGGCCATCCTGTCCATCCGCCGCGGGGATACCGCCTACTCGCTGCGCCTGCTGCCCCTGGGCGGCTTCGTGCGCATGGCGGGCATGCACCCCGAGGAAGAGGGCCTGGACGCGGTTCCCCAGGACCGACGCTTCATGAATAAGCCCGTAGCCCAGCGGCTGGCCATCGTCGGCGCCGGTCCCCTGGCCAACCTGATCACGGCCGTGGTCCTGTTCGTGACGGTCTTCAGCCTGCTGGGGATCCCCACCACCACGCTGACCATCGCCGCCGTAGAGCCCCGCTACCCGGCCCAGGCCGCGGGATTCCAGCCCGGCGACCGCATCGTGGCGGTGGGCGGCCGGCCCATCGATGCCTGGGACGACCTGGTCCAGATCGTCCGGTCCAGCCCCGGGCGGGAACTGGCGGTCACCGTCCGCCGCGGCGGCGACACCGTGGACCTGCGGGTGACACCCGCGCGGGACCCTGACGGCGGTTTCGGGGTCATCGGCATCCGGCCGCGCATCGAGGTGCAGCACTACGGATTCGGCCAGTCGGTGACCCAGGGCTTCGCCTGGACCGGCCGCGTGGTGCTGGCCTTCCTGGACGCCGTGGCGGGTATGTTCTCCGGCGATGTGCGGGGCGAGATCGTGGGCCCGGTGGGCATCGGCGCCGAGATCGGCCAGGCCACCCAGCAGGGGCTGCCCAACCTGGTGTTCCTCACCGGCCTGCTCAGCGCCAACCTGGGGCTGATCAACCTGCTGCCCATCCCGGCCCTGGACGGCAGCCGCATGCTGTTCCTGGTGCTGGAGGGGCTCAGGGGCCGGCCCATCGACCCCAACAAGGAGGGGCTCATCCACCTGCTGGGCTTCGCCCTGATGCTGGCCCTGCTGCTGGTGGTCAGCATCCGCGACGTCGCCCGCCTGTTCGGGGTGGGCTAGGGCCCACCGCCGGCCGCCGGGGGGCCGGTTTGACCTGCCGAGCGGTCCTTGCTAGAATCGCCACAGACAGGCAGGCGCAGGCGGGCTGAGGGGATGCCCGGCTGGAGCGCAACCGGGTGCAGCGAGGCGTGCTGACCCTCCGTCCCAGGGGCGGAGGGCATTCTGTTGTGGGGGGTCATGTATGGAACGGGAGTACGTGGAGCAGATCGCCGACCGCGAGGACAGCTTTTCCCAGTGGTATCTGGACGTGGTGCTGCGCGCCGAACTGGCCGACTACGCCCCGGTCCGGGGCTGCATGGTCTTCCGGCCCTACGGCTACCGCATCTGGGAACTGGCCCAGGCCGACCTGGACCGGCGCTTCAAGGAGACCGGCGTGCAGAACGCGTACTTCCCGCTCCTGATCCCCGAAAGCATTTTCAAGAAGGAAGCCGAGCACATTGAAGGTTTCGCCCCGGAGGTGGCCTGGGTGACCCACGCCGGCCAGGAGCAGCTGGCCGAGCGCTACCTGGTCCGGCCCACTTCCGAGACCATCATCGGCACCATGTATGCCAAGTGGATCCAGTCCTACCGCGACCTGCCCGTGCTGATCAACCAGTGGTGCAGCGTCATGCGCTGGGAGCGGCGCACCGTGCCGTTCCTGCGCACCACCGAGTTCCTGTGGCAGGAGGGGCACACGGCCCACCGCGACGAGGCCGACGCCCGCGAGCGGACCATGATGATGCTGGAGGTTTACCGGGCCTTCCTGGAAGATTTCCTGGCGATCCCCGTGGTGCCCGGCCGCAAGACGCCCAATGAGAAATTCGCCGGGGCCGTGGACACCTATTCCGTCGAGGCCCTGATGGGCAACGGCCGCGCCCTGCAGGCGGCCACCTCCCATTACCTGGGCGACGGCTTCGCCCGGGTGCTGGGCATCGACTTCCTGGACGCCGACGGGCAGCGCAAGTACGTGCACATGACCTCCTTCGGCCTGTCCTGGCGGGTCATCGGCGCGCTGATCATGGTCCACGGCGACGACCGGGGCCTGGTGCTGCCCCCGTCGGTGGCCCCGTACCAGGTGGTCATCGTCCCCATCGCGCCGGAGGCGGTGCGGGACCAGGTGCTGGGCGAGGCCCGGCGCCTGGCCGACGGCCTCGGGGGGGTGCGGGTCCACCTGGATGACCGGCCCGAGTACACGCCGGGCTGGAAGTTCAACGAGTGGGAGCTGCGGGGCGTGCCCATCCGGCTGGAACTGGGCCCCCGCGACCTGGAGGCCGGCCAGGCGGTGCTGGTGCGCCGCGACGACGGCCGGCGCCGCCCGGTGCCCCTGGCCCAGGTGGCCGAGACCGTGCAGCGGGAACTGGCGGCCATGCAGGGAGACCTCTACCGGCGGGCGGCCCGCTTCCGCGAGGAAAACACCCACGAGGCGGCCGGCGTCGACCAACTGGAGGCCATCCTCCAGGACCGCCGGGGCTTCATCTACGCCGGCTGGTGCGGCGACGGCGCCTGTGAGCTGGCGGTCAAGGAGCGGACCGGCGCCACCATCCGCTGCCTGCCCCTGGACGCGCCGGCGCCGTCGGGCAACTGCCTGCACTGCGGCCGGCCCGCGCAGCACCGGGCCCTTTTCGCCCGGGCTTACTGAGCCGGGAAACGCCGGAGCGCGGTGGCCTGGAACCCCGGGAGGGAAGGAACCGTGCGGGTTGCTGCGGTGATCCCGGCTTTCAACGAAGAGAGCACCATCGGCGCGGTGATCGACGCGGTGCGTCAGGTGCCCCGCGTCGATGAGGTCATCGTGGTGAGCGACGGTTCCGATGACGCCACGGCGGCGGTGGCCCGCAGCCACGGCGCCTACGTCATCGAACTGGAGGCCAACGTGGGCAAGGGTGCCGCCCTGAAGGCCGGCATCCAGCGCGCCGACGCCGACGTGTACGTGTTCCTGGATGCGGACCTGATCGGGCTCACACCGGAGCACGTGGAGGCGCTGCTGGAGCCGGTGCTGGCGGGACGCGCCTCCATGACCGTCGGCCGCTTTACCGGCGGGCGGGTGGCCACTGACCTGGCCCAGGTGGTGGCGCCGTACCTGAGCGGCCAGCGGGCGGTGCGCCGCGAGGTGCTGGCGGGCATCCCCAACCTGGAACTGGCCCGCTTCGGTGTGGAGATGGCCCTGACGCGCCACATCCACCGCAACGGCATCCCGGTGGAAGAGGTGCTGCTGGTGGGCCTGACCCACCGCACCAAGGAGGAGAAGCTGGGCCTGCTGCGGGGGTTCCTGGCCCGCATGCGGGAGTACTGGGACATCATCCGCTCCACGGTGGAGTGACGGTGGATCCTGGCGGGAGGGGGGGCTGCCGGTGACGCCGCTGGAACAGGTTGCGCGCCTGCTGCTGGCTGCCGCGCTGGCGGGCCTGATCGGATGGGAGCGGGAGACCACGCGCCGGCCGGCGGGCCTGCGCACCCACGTGCTGGTGGGGGTAGGATCGGCCCTGGTGATGCTGGTGTCCCAAGAGATGTTCCTGCAGTACTTCCAGGACGACCAGTTCTCGCGGGCCGACCCGGGCCGCATCGCCGCGCAGGTGGTCAGCGGCATCGGCTTCCTGGGTGCCGGCACCATCCTCCGGGAGGGCGCCACCGTCCGCGGCCTGACCACCGCCGCCAGCCTGTGGGTGGCGGCCGCCATCGGGCTGGCCGTGGGCGCGGGGGCCTTCCTGGGTGCCCTGGTCACCACCGCCGTAACCCTGACGGCCCTGGTGGTGCTGGGGCGGCTGGAGCGGCGGTCGCGGCTCAAGGAGCGGCAGCGCCTGCTGCGGATCCGCCTGGAAGACCGCCCCGGTCAGCTGGCGGCCATCGTGACGCCGCTGGCCCAGCATCAGGTGAACATCCGGCAGGTGGAGATGAACCCGACGTCCCGGGAGGACGAGGTGGAGCTGGAGCTGGTGGTGGACCTGCCGCGGGGTTTGGACCCGCTGCACCTGGCCGACGCGGTGGGCCGGGTCCCCGGGGTGCGGGCGTTGGAACTGGAGAACGGCGACTGAGCGCCGCTTGGTTCCCGGAAAACCCTGTGGTATAATGCGGTCGGTCTTGAATCGCCCCGGAAGAGTGGGTCGCAGAACCCACTCTTTTCGTCATGGGGGTGTTGGGGTGCCGCACGACCCGGAACTGCGGGAGCGGCTGCTGGCCCTGGCCGAGCCGGTGGCCCAGGACCTGGGCCTCAACCTGGTGGACGTCACGCTGCGGCGGAGCGGCCCGTCCAGCCTGGTCACGGTGACCATCGACCGGCCGGGGGGCGTCACCGTCGAGGACTGCCGGCGCATGAGCCGCGCCCTGGAGGAGCGGCTGGACGCCGGTTCCTGGTTCGCGGGGCCATACCGCCTGGACGTGGAGTCGCCCGGCATCGACCGGGTCCTGCGGACACCGCGGGAATTCCGTTACTTCGCCGGCCGTGAGGTCGAGGTGGTCTTCAAGGACCCCGGCGGCGGGCGTCACCGCGTCACCGGCACCCTGCGGGGCCTGGAAGGCGACGACCTGGTGATCGACGAAGCCGGTCAGGAACGGCGCTTCGCCCTGGACCAGGTGGCGCGGGTCCGCCTGCACGTGCGGTTCTGACCGCCGGCACCCGGACCCGGGCCGTATCCAGGGGCCCCGGCGACAGCCGGGGTTTCGCTTGACCCGAAGGAGGGAACCACCAAGTTGAACCTCGAGCTCATCGGTGCGCTGCAGGACCTGGAGCGCGAGCGGGGGATCGATGCCGACACCCTGGTGGAGGCCATCGAAGCGGCCCTCATTTCGGCGTTTCGCCGCAACTTCGGGTCGGCACAGGACGTGGTCGTGCGCCTGGACCGGGAAACCGGCGAGATCCGGGTCATCGCCCGCAAGCGGGTGGTGGAGGAGGTCCAGGACGAGAGCCAGGAGATCTCGCTGGACGAGGCCCGCAAGATCGACCCGACGTACAAGGTCGGAGATGAGGCCCAGATCGAGGTCACGCCCCGCGACTTCGGCCGCATTGCCGCCCAGACCGCCAAGCAGGTGGTCATGCAGCGGCTGCGGGAGGCCGAGCGCGACCTGATTTACGAGGAGTTCATCAGCCGCGAGGGCGACATCATCACCGGGGTGGTCCGCCGGGTGGTGGGCCGCAACGTGTTCGTGGACCTGGGCCGCAGCGAGGCCATCCTGCTGCCCTCCGAGCAGATTCCCAGGGAGTTTTACCGCCCCGGCGAGCGGATCAAGACTTACATCGTGGAAGTGCGCAAGACCACCAAGGGCCCCCAGATCGTGCTGTCCCGCAGCCATCCGGGGCTGCTGAAGCGGCTGTTCGAGCTGGAGGTCCCGGAGATTCACCAGGGGTACGTGGAGATCAAGGCCATCGCCCGCGAGGCGGGCGCCCGCTCCAAGGTGGCCGTGGCGTCGCGGGATGAGCGCATCGACCCGGTGGGCGCCTGCGTCGGCCCGCGGGGCAGCCGCGTGCAGTCGGTGGTCAACGAACTCAAGGGTGAGAAGATCGACATCGTCCGCTGGGACGAAGATCCCCAGCGCTACGTGGCCAACGCGCTGAGCCCGGCGCGGGTGGTGGACGTCATCCTCCACCCCGAGGAGAAGGTGGCCGAGGTCATCGTGCCCGACGACCAGCTGTCGCTGGCCATCGGCCGCGAGGGCCAGAACGCCCGCCTGGCCGCCAAGCTCACGGGCTGGCGCATCGACATCAAGAGCGCGTCCGAGATCAGCCTGGGTTACCGCCAGGAGGCCGAAGAGTCCGGCAGCCGGCCGCTGCGCCGCATCGTGGCCGTCGACGAGGAAGCGGCCATGGAACTGGAGCGGCTGCGGCAGCGCTCGTCGAGTGGTGAAGACGGCGAGCCGCCCGCGGCGGGCGAAGCCGCCGAGGCGGGTGAGGCCGCGCAAGCGGCGGAATCCGCGGGCGCGGCCGAAGGCGCTGAGGCTGCCGCTGAAGCTGCTGAAGACGCCGGCGCGGCCGGAGTGGTGGAACCCGCCGGCGAGCAGGACCAGGAGGACGAAGCCTGACATGGCCCGGCGCCGCCATGTGCCCCAGCGCACCTGCATCGGCTGCCGCAGCGCCCGCGACAAGCGGGAACTGCTGCGGATCGTCCGGACCCCGGAGGGTGAGATCATCTTCGACCCCACCGGGAAACGCTCGGGCCGCGGCGCCTACGTCTGCCGGGACGAGGCCTGCCTGGAGCGGGCGCTGCAGGCCCGCACCCTGGGCCAGGCCCTGAAGACCGAGGTGTCGGCGGAGCAGGCGGCGGCCCTGCGCTCGGCCCTGCAGGCTCTGCTGGCCGAGCCGGGCCGGCAGGGACCGTGACGGGACCGGAACGGGGACCGGAGCGGGTGCTGGCCCTGCTGGGGCTGGCCCGGCGGGCGGGAGCCCTGACCCTGGGCTACGAAGCCTCCCGCCGCCGGTTGGCGGGCCGGGGCGGCGGCCTGGTGGTGCTGGCCCGCGACGCGGGTTCGGTGCTCCAGCGCCGGATGACGCGGCTCGCTGAGAGCGCCGGCGTCCCGTGGGCGGTCATCGACGCCGGCGCTGCGACGCTGGGCCGGGCAGTGGGGCGGCCGCCGCTGGCCGTGGTCGTCGTGACCCGCCAGGACCTGGCGGGCCGCATCGCCCGGGAACTGGCGGAGCACGTGGGACCGAACGGGGGTGCACGTTTTGAGCAGGGGCGTACGCGTATACGAACTGGCGCGCGAACTGGACGTGCAGAGCAAGGAGATCCTGCGCGTTCTTCAGGAAGAGATGAACATCGACATCCAGAACCACATGGCTACCATCAACGACCAGGTCGCCCGCCGGGTTCGTCAGATCCTGAAAGGCGAGCCGGCCGAGGAGGCCGCGCCGGCTCGCCCCGCCGGCCAGACTCCGGCCGCCGGCGAGGCCAGGCGGCGCCCGAAGAAGCCGGGCAGGCGCCCCCGGCCGGCAGTGGACATCCTGGGCGAGGAGCCGGGCGGCGGCGACGCCGAGGCCCTGCCCGACGTGCCGGTGGATGACGTGGACCTCGAGCTGGAGCGGGAGCGGCGGCGCCGCGGCCGCCCCGCCCGCGAAGAGGAAGACCGCGACCTGCCCCAGCGCCACCGGCGCCGAACCACCCGCGAGATCACCCTCACGGGTCCCGTTGCCGTGGGCCAGCTGGCGGATCAGCTGGGCGTCCGCGCCACCCAGGCCATTCAGAAACTTGTCGACATGGGCGTCATGGCCAGCATCAATCAGGAATTGGACCCCGACACCGCCATGCTGCTGGCCGAGGAGTTCGGGGCTTCGGTCCGCTTCCAGGAGAGACCGGCCGAACAGTATTCCGACGACGTGCTGCTCAAGGAGCACGGTGAGGACCGGCCCGAGGACATGCGGCCGCGGGCGCCGGTGGTCACCGTCATGGGCCACGTGGACCACGGCAAGACCTCGCTGCTGGATGCCATCCGCAAGACCCGGGTGGCCGCCGGCGAGTACGGCGGCATCACCCAGCACATCGGCGCCTCGGTGGTGGAGCGGGACGGCCGGCGCATCGTCTTCATCGACACCCCCGGCCACGAGGCCTTCACCCAACTGCGGGCGCGGGGCGCCCAGGTCACCGACATCGCCGTGCTGGTGGTGGCCGCCGACGACGGCGTCATGCCCCAGACCGTGGAGGCCCTGAACCACGCCCGGGCCGCCGGGGTGCCCGTCATCGTGGCCATCAACAAGATCGATAAGCCTGAAGCCAACCCGGATCGGGTCAAGCAGCAGTTGACGGAGCACGGCCTGGTGCCCGAGGACTGGGGCGGCGACACCGTCTGCGTGCCGGTGTCGGCGGTCCAGGGCCAGGGCATCGACGACCTGCTGGAGATGATCCTGCTGGTGGCCGACCTCCATGAATTGAAGGCCAACCCCAAACGCCCGGCGGTGGGCACCGTCATCGAGTCCAGCCTGGACCGCGCCCGGGGTCCCGTGGGCACGGTGCTGGTCCGCGCCGGCACCCTCAAGCGGGGCGATGCTTTCGTCTGCGGCGCCACCTGGGGCCGGGTCCGGGCCATGTTCGACGACCGGGGCCGGCAGTTGAAGGAAGCGGGCCCCTCGACGCCGGTGGAGGTCATGGGCTTTGAAGACGTGCCCCAGGCCGGTGACCGGCTCATCGTGGTGGCCGACGAGAAGAAGGCCCGGGAGGTGGCCCAGCGCCGCCAGGAACTGGCCCGGCAGGCGCAGCTTCGCTCGTCCCGCACCATCAGCCTGCAGGACATCTACCGCAGGGCCCAGGCCGGCGAGGTTCGGGAACTGCGGGTCATCGTCAAGGCCGACGCCCAGGGCTCGCTGGAAGCGGTGACGGCGGCGCTGCAGCGGCTGGGCACCGCCGAGGTGTCGGTGAACGTCCTGCACGGCGCCGTGGGCGCCATCACCCAGGACGACGTGATGCTGGCGTCGGCGTCCGAGGGCGTGGTGCTGGGCTTCAACGTCCGGCCCGACGCCAACGCCCGCCGGGCCGCCGAGCGCGAGGGCGTTGAGATCCGGACTTATCGCATCATCTACGAGTTGATCGACGACGTGCGCAATGCCCTGGAGGGCCTGCTGGCGCCCGAGATCCGCGAGCAGGTCATCGGCCAGGCCGAGGTTCGGCAGACCTTCCGCATCCCCGGCGTCGGCACGGTGGCCGGCTGCTACGTCACCGACGGCGTGGTGCGGCGGGGCGCCGGTGTGCGCGTGCTCCGGGAGGGCAAGGTGGTCTACGAGGGCCGCGTCGGTTCCCTGAAGCGCTTCCAGGATGACGTCCGGGAAGTGCGCCAGGGCTTCGAGTGCGGCGTCGGCATCGAGCGCTTCAACGACATCAAGGAAGGCGACATCCTGGAGGTCTTCGTCGAAGAGGAAGTCCAGCGGCGGCTGGAGGGCTGATCCTTGGTGGTGGGCGCCGTCCGGGTGCACCTGCGCCTGCCCGGGAACGGCACGTTGAAGGACAAGCGCCGCGTGGTCCGGGGCCTGCTGGACCGGGCCCGGCACCGCTTCAACGTGGCCGCCGCCGAGGTGGACGACCAGGACCGCCGGGACCGGGCGGTGCTGGCGCTGGTCTGCGTGTCGGGCGATGCGGTGCACGTGGACCGGATGATGACGGCCCTGGTCAACTGGATCGACGCCCAGGTGCCCGGCCAGGTGGTCCACGTGGAGCGCGAGTTCAGGTGAGGGATGGGTCATGGGACGAATCCGCCGGCAGCGGGTGGCCGAGGCCCTGCGGGACGAACTGGGGCGCCTGCTGCAGATGGAGTTGAAGGACCCGCGGGTGGGCCTGGCCAGCATCGTACAGGTCGAGGTGTCCCAGGACCTGCGCCACGCCAGGGTGTACGTGAGCGTTTACGGGTCGGAGGAAGAGCAGCGGCAGGCCATGCAGGCCCTCAACGGCGCCAAGGGCTGGCTGCGGGGCGAAGTGGGCCGCCGCCTGGGGCTGCGCTACGCCCCTGAGCTGACCTTCGTCGCCGATTCGTCCATCCGGCACGGTGCCCGCATTTCTGAACTGCTGCGCAGCCTCAAGGAGGAATGACGGCGGCATCCGGCTGCCGGGGGGAGGAGTCCGCTGGTGACGGCGCCCCAGTTGGGCCGCGACGCGGTGGTCCGCGCGCTGCAGGGTGTGTCCCGGGCCCTGCTGCTGCTTCACGTCAATGCCGACGGCGACAGCGTGGGGTCGTGCCTGGCCCTGGCCCGGGCCCTGGAGCACCGGGGAGCCCGCTGCGTGGTGGCCTACGGCGACCGGTATCCCCAGGCCTACGCTTTCCTTCCGGGAGCGGGCGCCATCACCGCCTGGGACCAGGTGGACGCGTCCCAGGGTTTCGACGTGGCGCTCCTGCCCGACTGCTCCGACGCCGGCCGTGTCGGGAACGCCGCTCCGCTGCTGGAAGCGGCACGGCTGGTGGTCAACATCGACCACCACGCCTCCAACACCGGGTTCGGCGACGTGCGCTGGGTCGAACCCGACCGGTCCTGCGTCGGCGAGATGATCATGGACATCATCGACGACCTGGGCGTGGCACTGGACCAGCCTATGGCCCTGTGCCTCTACACCGCCCTGGTCACCGACACCGGTTCCTTTCGTTTCAGCAACACCACCCCCGATGCGCACCGCCGGGCTGCGCGGCTGATCGAAGAGGGGCGGCTGCGGCCCGAAGAGGTGGCGACCCAGGTGTACGACAACCGCTCGCTGACGGCGCTGCGGCTGCTGGGCGACGCTCTGGGCACCTTGGCCACGTCGCCCGACGGCCGGGTGGCCTGGATCGTGGTGGACCGCGCCCTGCAGGAGCGCCACCAGGCGGGACCGGCCGAAGCCGAGGGCATCGTCAGCTATCCCCGCAGCCTGGCGGGGGTCGAGATCGCCCTGTCGTTTTTCGAGCAGGCCGACGGCACGGTGCGGGTGGCGTTCCGCTCCAGGGGCCAGGCCGACGTGGCCGTGCTGGCCCAGCAGTTCGGCGGCGGCGGCCATCCCCGGGCCGCCGGCTGCACCCACCCGGGACCCCTGCAGGCGGCGGTGCGGCAGGTGACCGAGGCCAGCCGCCGGTTCCTGGAGGGGCCCGCCGGCGAGGGCATCAAGGCATGAGCGGCCAGGCGCCGGCCGGGGGCGCGGTGGTGGTCCTCAAGCCCCCGGGCATGACCAGCCATGACGTGGTGGCCTGGGCGCGGCGGGCCCTGGGACTGCGGCGCGTCGGCCACACCGGCACCCTGGACCCGCTGGCGGCGGGCGTGCTGGTGCTGCTGGTGGGCCGGGCCACCCGGGCGTCCCGCTGGTTTCTGGGCCTGCGCAAGGCCTACCGGGCCGAGGCCCTGTTCGGGGTGAGCACCGACAGCGGCGACCTGGACGGCGCCGTCACGGCCCGGGCCGACGCCTCGGGCCTTACGGCGGGTCAGGTAGAGGCCGCCGCCGCGGCGCTGGCCGGGTGGGTGAAGCAGAGGCCGCCGGCGGTGTCGGCGGTGCGGGTGGCGGGCGAGCGGGCCTACCGGCGCGCCCGCCGCGGCGAGGCGGTGTCGGTGCCGGAGCGGACGGTGCACGTGGGCCGCTGCGATCTGCTGGAATGGTTTCCCGACGCCGTTCCCGGTCCCCGGGCCCTGCTGGACATCGAGTGCTCCAGCGGGACCTACGTGCGATCGCTGGTGGAAGACCTGGGCCGGGCTCTGGGGGTGCCCGCCGTGACCTCGTTCCTGCTGCGGACACGGGTGGGTCCCTTCGGGCTGGAGGAGGCGCTGACCCTGGAGGAACTGGAGCAGGCGGCGGCCGGCGGCGCCGTGCCGCTGCTGCCCCTGGCCGACGCCCTGGGCTTCCTGCCTGCGGTGACGGTGGACCCGGCGCTGGCCCGCCGCGTGGTCCAGGGCCGGTCCCTGCCCGCGGCGGCTCTGGGCCTGGGTCAGGACGCCGGGCCCACCCGCGTGCTGGACGACCGCGGCAGGCTGCTGGCGGTGGTGACGGCCGCGGGCGGCGCCGTCCGTTACGAAGCCGTGTTCGGCGCCCCGGGTGATGCCCAATGACGAGCCTTGAAGACTCGCTGGCTGTGATCCGTCGCTTCGCCGACGCCGGCAGCGGCCGGCCGCTGTTCCTGGCCGTGGGCACCTTCGACGGCGTCCACCGGGGCCACCAGGTGATCCTGCGCCGGCTGGCCGCCGACGCCGCCGAGGCCGGCGCGGAACCGGCCGCCATGACCTTCGATCCCCACCCCCGGGCCGTGGTGCGGCCCGATGAAGCGCCGCCCCTGCTGCTGACCCTGGAGGACCGGGTCCAGCGTCTTAAGGAACACGGCGCCCAGCGGGTGCTGGTGGTGCCGTTCAACCGGGAATTCGCGTCCCTGGAGCCTGAGGAATTTGTCCGGCATGTACTGGTGGAGAGGCTCAGGGCGCGGCGCGTGTACGTGGGCTTTTCGTTCACCTTCGGGCGCGGCGGTCGCGGCACGCCGGCCCTGCTGCGCCAGATCGGTGAGCCGCTGGGGCTGGAGGTACGGCAGTTGGGGCCGGTCACCGAGGCGGGCCAGGTGCTGTCGTCGACGGTGATCCGCCAGGCGCTGGCCGCGGGTGACGTGGCGGCGGCCCTGCGCTACCTGGGCCGTCCCCATGCCGTGTCGGGTCCAGTCCTGCCGGGACGCCGCCAGGGCCGCGGCCTCGGCTTTCCCACCGCCAACCTGGCTGACGACGGCCGGGTGCTGTGGCCGACCGACGGCGTCTACGCCGTCCGCGCCCGCTGGGACGGCGGCATGTGGGCCGGCGTGGCCAACCTGGGCGGGCGCCCCACCATCGACCCTGCGGGCCCGCGGCTGCTGGAAGTGCACCTGCTGGACTTCCACGGCGACCTGTACGGCCGGCGGCTGTCGGTGGAGTTCATCGACCGCCTGCGCGACGTGCGCAAATTTCCCAGCGTTGAAGCGCTGCGGGAGCAGATCGCCCGGGATGTGCGGCAGGCCCGCGACATCTTGGCCCGCGGCGGCTGGCTGTGCTATCATCCAACGGGATTCCAGCGCGGTCCCCGGGACCGCTGAACCCCGGGCTAGGCTGCCCGTCCGCCTCCGACGGCACGCGTGGCCCGGCGGGGATCGTCCAAGACGGAGGTGAACCGGACATGCCGCTGGCACCGGAGCAGAAGCGCTCACTGATCGAGGAGTTCCGCACCCACGAGCACGACACCGGCTCGCCCGAGGTGCAGGTGGCCCTGCTGACCCAGCGGATCCGCGAGTTGACCGAGCATCTCAGGGTGCACAAGAAGGACCATCACTCGCGCCGCGGCCTGCTGAAGATGGTCGGCAAGCGCCGCCGCCTGCTGAACTACCTGCGCGACACGGCGCCGGGGCGCTATCAGACGTTGATCGAGCGCCTGGGGCTGCGCCGCTGACGGGAGACGGTTCCTCTTGCCCGGACCCAGGTCCGGGCAAGAACGTATAAGGGAGGACGCACTGTTGGAAAAGAAGGTCTACCGCACCGAACTGGCGGGCCGGCCCCTGGTGGTGGAACTGGGCGAGATGGCCCTCCAGGCCAACGGTTCGGCCCTGGTCAGGTACGGCGATACCGTCGTCCTGGTCACGGCCACAGCGACGCGGGAGCCCCGGGAAGGCATCGACTTTTTCCCGCTCCGCGTGGACTGGGAGGAGAGGCTCTACGCCGCCGGGCGCATCCCGGGCTCCTTCTTCCGCCGGGAGGGCCGGCCCAGCGAGCGGGCCATCCTCTCGGGCCGCCTGACGGACAGGCCCCTCCGGCCCCTGTTCCCCAAGGGTTTCCGCAACGACGTCCAGATCGTGGTCACCACCCTGTCCTATGACGACGACAACCTGCCGGAGATTGCCGGCATCCTGGGCGCGTCCCTGAGCCTGGGCATTTCCGACATCCCCTTCGGCGGCCCCGTGGCCGCCGTCATGGTGGGCCTGGTGGACGGTGAGCTGGTCCTCAACCCCACCGAGGAGCAGCGGGACCGCTCGGACCTGGACCTGACGGTGGCCGGCACCCGCGACGCCGTGCTGATGATCGAGGCCGGCGCCAACCAGGTGCCGGAGCAGACCATCATCGACGCCGTCTTCTTCGGCCACGAGGCCATCCGGGAACTGGTGGACTTCCAGGCAGCCATCATCGCCGAGGTCGGCAAGCCCAAGATGGAAGTGGAACTGTTCAAGGTTCCCGATGAGATCGCCGCCGCGGTCCGCCGCTACGAGCAGAACCTGGCCCAGGCCCTGCGCAACCCCGACAAGCAGGCCCGGGAGCAGGCCGTGGAAGAGGTCAAGAAGGAGGCCGCCCAGGCGCTGCTGGAGGAGTTCCCCGAGCAGGAGGCCTATATCAACGCCGCCCTTTACGACCTCGAAAAGGAGGTCATGCGGCGCGGGATCCTGGAGGAAGGCATCCGCATCGACGGTCGCCGCCTGGACGAGATCCGGCCCATCACCTGCGACGTGGGCCTGCTGCCGCGGGCCCACGGCAGCGGCCTCTTCCGCCGCGGCCAGACCCAGGTGCTGACGGTGGCGTCGCTGGGCGCCGTGGGCGACCGGCAGCTGCTGGACAGCCTGGGCCACATCGAAGAGTTCAAGCGCTACATGCACCACTACAACTTCCCGCCCTACAGCACCGGCGAGGTGCGAGCCATGCGGGGTCCCGGCCGCCGGGAGATCGGCCACGGCGCCCTGGCGGAGCGGGCGCTGGTGCCGGTGCTGCCCGACGAGGAGGACTTCCCTTATACCATCCGGCTGGTGTCGGAGGTGCTGGAGTCCAACGGCTCCACGTCCATGGGCAGCGTCTGCGGCAGCACCCTGGCGCTGATGGACGCCGGCGTGCCCATCAAGGCGCCGGTGGCCGGCATCGCCATGGGTCTGGTCAAGGAAGGCGACCGGGTGGCGGTGCTGACCGACATCCAGGGCGCCGAGGACTTCCTGGGCGACATGGACTTCAAGGTGGCCGGCACCCGCGAGGGCGTCACCGCCATCCAGCTTGACATCAAGATCAGCGGTTTGGACCGGCCCATCCTGGAGATGGCCCTGGAACAGGCGCGCAAGGCACGGCTCTACATCCTGGACCGGATGCTGGAGACGCTGCCGGCGCCGCGGCCCGAACTGAGCCCGTACGCGCCGCGGATGATCGTCATGCGGGTGGATCCCGACAAGATCCGCAACATCATCGGCCCCGGCGGCAAGATCATCAACAAGATCACCGCCGAGTGCCGGTGCAAGATCGACATCGAGGACGACGGCCGGGTGTTCATCGCCGCCGAGGACGAGGAAGGCGGCGCCCGGGCCAGGGCATGGATCGAGCAGCTCACCAAGGAAGTGGAAGTCGGTGAGGTGTACGTCGGGCGCGTGACCCGGCTGCTGAACTTCGGCGCCTTCGTCGAACTGTACCCGGGCAAGGAAGGGCTGGTCCACATCTCGCAGCTGGCCTACGCCCGCATCCCCAAGGTGGAGGACCTGGTCAAGATCGGCGACGTCATCGCGGCCAAGGTCATCGAGATCGACGACATGGGTCGGGTCAACCTGTCCCGCACCGCGGCCCTCAGGGAGCAGCCGGACCTGCGCAGCCGCGAGAGCCTCAGCGGCGACCGCCATGAGGAGTTCGACGGCCTGGAAGCGCCGGCCGCCGTGGGCGGAGGCCTGCGGGGCCCGGCCGGCGAGCAGCGCGACGGGGGCCGGCGCGGCGGCGGGCACCGCCGCGACCGGGGCGGGCGGCGCGGCGGGCGCGGGTCCTTCGACGCCCGTGGTTGAACGGCAGAACGCGCTGGCCCGCACCACCCTCAGCAACGGGCTGCGGGTCATCACCGAGACCATACCCCACGTACGGTCGGTGGCGGCGGGGATCTGGCTGGGGGTGGGCTCCCGCCTGGAGCCCGATCACCTGGCCGGCATCAGCCACTTCATCGAGCACATGGCCTTCAAGGGCACGGCCACCCGTACCGCCCGCGAGCTGGCCGCCGCCATCGACCGGATCGGCGGGCAACTGAACGCCTACACCACCCGCGAGTACACCTGCTTCCACGCCCGGGTCCTGGAGCACCGCCTGGCCGACGCGCTGGAACTGCTGGCCGACATGCTGCTGCGCCCGCGTTTCGATCCCTCCGACATCGAGGTTGAGCGCGGCGTGGTGCTGGAGGAACTCAGGCTCTACGAGGACACGCCCGACGAGCTGGTCCACGACCTGGCATCGGCCTGCCTTTGGCCCCACGATCCCCTGGGGCGCCCGGTGCTGGGCACCCCGGCGGCGCTGGAGGCTTTCGACCGTGACGCCGTGCTGGACTTTTACCGCCGTGCCTACACGCCCGGCAACGCCGTGCTGGTAGCGGCCGGGTGCGTGGAGCACGATGAGGTGGTCCGCCTGGCGGAAGCGCTGTTCGGCCCGTGGCGGCCGGGACCGGGGCTGCCAGCGCCGGCCCGGGCGCCGCAGCCCGCCGCCGGCCGCTGCGTGCGCGTCAAGGACACGGAACAGGTCCACCTCTGCGTGGTCAGCCAGGGCTGCGCCCTGGACGATCCGGACCTGTACGGGACCCTGGCGCTGGTCAACATCCTGGGCGGCGGGTCGTCATCGAGGCTCTTCCAGGAAGTGCGCGAGGAGCGCGGCCTGGCCTATTCCGTCTATGCCTTCCAGGGCTCGTACCGCGACACCGGCCTCGTGGGCGTGTACGCCGGGACCGCCGTGGAGACCGCGCCCCAGGTCCTGGAGTTGATCCTGGCCGAGTGCCGGCGCCTGTGCCGGGAGCCGGTTTCCCGCGACGAACTGGAGCGCACGCGGGAGCAGCTGAAGGCCGAACTGGTGCTGGGCCTTGAGAGCACGTCGTCCCGTATGGGCCGCATCGGCCGCAGCGAACTGCTGCTGGGCCGGGTGCCGCCCATCGACGAACTGCTGGCACGGCTGGATCAGGTGGACGCCGGCCAGATCCAGCGGCTGGCCTGCCGCATGCTGGATCCCGGTCGATTGGCGATCGCCGCGGTGGCCCCGGTGGAGCAGCCCTTCGGCGACGGCCTGGGGCCGCTGCCGCCGGGCGCGTGACGCCCGCGCCTGCCGCCGAATAGGCTCCCGCCGCCCGGGGAGACTAGCCCGGGAGGTGGTGGGCAGTGGCCAAGATCGTGCTGGGCACCTTCGACGACCGCCAGAGCGCCGAGCGGGCGGCCGATCGGCTGCAGCAGGCCGGTGTCGACCGCGGCGACATCTCCATCGTCACCAAAGACGAGCGCGGAGGACAGGGGCAGGACCGCCAGGATCAGGGCGCCAGCATGAGCGAGGCCAGCGAGGGCGCCTGGTGGGGCGCCGGCATCGGCGCCGGCGCCGGCCTGCTGGCTTCCGCCGGTGCCCTGGCGGTGCCGGGCATCGGCCCCCTGCTGGCCGCAGGCCCGCTGGCGGCGGCCCTCTCGGGGGCGGTCACCGGCGGCCTGGCCGGCGGTCTCATCGACTGGGGGCTGCCGGAAGAGAGCGGCCGGCGTTACGAGCAGGAGGTCAAACAGGGCCGTGTGCTCTGCGCCGTGCGCTGCGACGAGGACCGGGTGGACCGGGTGGAGTCGGCGTTTCGCGAGGCCGGCGCCCATCACGTCGAGGTCCACGACAGTCGCCGGTGACGCCGCACTGGCGCAGCCGGGGGGCGGCCCGGGGCCGCCCCCTTTTCTGTGGGTAACCGCACCGCGGCGGCCCGAGGCGAGGCGCAACGGAACAGCGGCAAGGAAACGGCGCCCGTTCCGGGGAATGGCTTTGGCCGTTGGGGGAGATGTACCATGGCCGAACCACTGCCCGAACGGGTTGGCATCGTGCTGGCCGGCGCCACCGGCAGGACCGGGGGCGCCGTGGCCAGAGCCCTGCTGTCCATGCCCAACGTGGCCGTGGTGGGCGCGGTGGCCCGGCGCCGCGCCGGGGAGGACCTGGGACCGGCCCTGGGCCTGCCGCCGGTGGGCGTCGTGATCGAGCCCGATGTGGCGGCCGCCCTGGACCGCACCGGCGCCCAGGTGCTGGTGGACTTCACCACGGCCGAGGCCGGCGAGGCCCATGCCCGCGCCGCCCTAACCCGGGGCGTGCCCGTGGTGCTGGGGACCACGGGCATCCCGTTCGCCACCCTGGAGGAACTGGGTCGGGAGGCCGAGCAGCGGGGCATCGCCGTACTGGCCATTCCCAACTTCTCGCTGGGCGCCATGCTCATGGCCCGCTTCAGCCGCGAGGCCGCGGCGCTGATGGCCGGCGTGGAAATCGTGGAACTGCACCACGCCACCAAGCGGGACGCCCCGTCGGGCACCGCCCTGCGGCTGGCTGAGGCCATCGCCCGGTCCGCCGGTCGGGAGTCGGTGCCCATCCACAGCGTGCGCCTGCCGGGCCTGGTGGCCCATCACCAGGTGATCTTCGGCAGCGCCGGCGAAACCCTGACCATCCAGCACGACACGGTTTCCCGGGAGTCCTTCGCGCCCGGGGTGCGCATGGCGGTGCTGGTGGCCCACCGGTTCAGGGGCCTGGTCACCGACTTCGAGACGGTGTTTCAGGCTTACCAGCAGTCCCCGCCGCCGATTGTTCACAGCCCGGACCCGTGATACGTTTAATCGAAGGAACCGGAGGGAGATCATGCAGGGCTATCGCGTTGGCATCTGCGGCGCCACGGGTCTGGTGGGCAGGCAACTGCTCCAGGTCCTGGAGGAGCGCCGGTTCCCGGTGGCCGACCTGGTGGCGCTGGCGTCTCGACGCTCGGCAGGCAGCAAGGTTCGTTTCCAGGATACCGACATCGAGGTCCGGGAGGCCAGGCCCGGTGCCTTCCAGGGCTGCGACCTGGTGTTCTTCGCGGCGGGCACCGACGTCAGCCGTGAGCTGGCGCCGGTGGCGGTCCAGGAAGGCGCCGTCGTCATCGACAAGAGCAACGCCTTCCGCATGGACCCCGAGGTGCCGCTGGTGGTCCCCGAGATCAACGGGGAAACGCTGCGGCAGCACAAGGGGATCATCGCCAGTCCCAACTGCTCCACCACCCAACTGGTGATGGCGCTCCACCCGCTGCGGCGGGCCGCCAACCTGGAGCGGGTGCTGGTCAGCACCTACCAGGCGGTGACCGGCACCGGCGCCGACGCTCTGGACGAACTGGAGAGCCAGGTCGCCAACGGCGCCGCGCCCCGGGTTTACCCGCGGCCCATCGCCTTCAACGTGCTGCCCCACTGCGACAGCTTCGGCGACGGCGACTACACGGGCGAGGAATGGAAACTGGTCCGGGAAACCCGCCGGATCCTCGGTCTCCCCGACCTGAAGATCTCGGCCACGGCAGTGCGGGTGCCGGTACGGGTGGGCCACAGCGAGTCGGTGTGGGTCCAGCTTGACCGGGTGGTGGACCTGGCCGAGGTGCGCCGGCTGCTGGCGGAGGCGCCGGGCGTGCAGGTCATGGACGATCCGGGCGCCGGGCAGTACCCGACGCCGCTGGACGCCGCCGGCAACGACGACGTGTGGGTGGGACGCATCCGCAGGGATCCCGCCGACGACCGGGCCCTGTGGATGTGGATCGTTTCCGACAACCTGCGCAAGGGCGCTGCCACCAACGCCGTGCAGATCGCCGAGCAGCTGTCGGCCTGGTCCCTGATCTGAAAGGAGCGCCCGGCCCGTGCGCATCATCGTGCAGAAGTTCGGGGGCACTTCCCTGGCGGCGCCCGAGGGACGCGAGGCGGCTGCCCGCCGGGTGCTGGAGGCGGTGCGCGACGGCGCCCGCCCGGTGGTGGTGGTCTCGGCCATGGGCCGCCGGGGAGACCCGTACGCCACCGATACGCTGCTGGGCCTGGTGCGCGAGGACCGCGGGTACCTGCCGGCGCGGGAACTGGACCTCCTCATGGTGTGCGGTGAGCAGATCGCCGCGGTGGTGGTGACCTCGGTGCTGCGGCGCCACGGCCTGGACGCCCTGGCCCTCACCGGCGGCCAGGCGGGCATCATCACCGACGCCCGGTTCGGCGACGCCCGCATCCTGCGGGTGGACCCGCAGCCGCTGCTGGAACTGCTGGAGCAGGGCCGGGTGCCGGTGGTCACCGGCTTCCAGGGCATTACCGAGCAGGGGCAGGTGACCACCCTGGGCCGGGGCGGCAGCGACACCACCGCCGCGGCCCTGGGAGCCGCCCTCAACGCTGAAGTGGTCGACATCTACACCGACGTGGAGGGCGTCTACACCGCCGATCCCCGGGTGGTGCCCGAGGCCCGCACCATGGTCACCGCCACGTACGAAGAAGTCGCCCAGATGGCCGTGGAAGGGGCGCGGGTGATTCACCCCCGGGCCATCGAGATCGCCATGCGGGCCAGCGTACCCCTGCGGGTCCGAAGCACCTTCTCCGATGCGCCGGGCACCCTGATCACCCACGCCTGGCAGGCCGACCGCCTGTGGCTGGACCGGGAGGGGCGGGTGGTCACCGGTGTGGCCCACACGCCGGGCCTGGCGCTGTTCAGGGTGGCGACCCCCGAAGGCGCCGGCGGGCCGGTGCGCAGCGAGTTGAAGATCTTCCGCTCCCTGGCCGACGCCGGCATCAGCGTGGACATGATCAACGTCTCCCCGGAGCGCAAGGCCTTCGTGGTGAGGGAGGAGGTGGCCGGCGAGGCCCGGCGGATCCTCACCGACCTGGGGTTCGACGTAACGGTCCGCGGCGGCTGCGTCAAGGTGACCGTCATCGGCACCGGCATGCGCGGCATGCCGGGCGTCATGGCCCGGGTGGTGGAGGCGCTGGACGCCGCCGACGTGGATATCCTGCTGTCGGTGGATTCCCACATCACCATATCGTGCCTGGTGGACGGTGAGCACCTGGAACGGGCCGTCCGGGCCCTGCACCGGGGCTTCGGGTTAACCCGCGGCGAGGGGGAGTGAGGGAACCGATGGCCGGCAAGGACTACGGCCGGGTGATCACCGCCATGGTGACGCCCTTTGACGCGGACCTGCAGGTGGACTACGGCCGGGCCGCCGAACTGGCGCGGCGCCTGGTGGAAGGCGGCTGCGACGGCCTGGTGGTGACCGGCAGCACGGGCGAGGCCGCCACCCTGTCCTTTGCGGAGAAGGTGCGCCTCTACCGGACCGTGGTGGAGGCGGTGGGGGACCGGGTCTTCGTCTGGGCGGGCACCGGCAGCAACAACACCGAGGAAACCGTGCGGCTCAGCCGTGCGGCCGCCGAGGCCGGCGTCGACGGCCTGCTGCTGGTGGTGCCCTATTACAACAAGCCGCCCCAGGCCAGCCTGGAACGCCACTTCACCCGCGTCGCCGACGCCGTGGACATCCCGGTGATGCTCTACAACGTGCCGGGCCGAACCGCCACCAACATGGAACCCGCCACGGTGGCGCGCCTGGCCCAGCACCCGCGGATCGTGGCCCTGAAGGAATCGTCGGGCAACCTGACCCAGGCCTCGGCCGTGCGCCGCGCCTGCCCCGACGACTTCGTGATCTACAGCGGCGACGACGACCTGACCCTGCCCATGCTGGCCGTGGGCGCCCGGGGCGTGGTCAGCGTCGCCGGCAATGTGGTGCCGGGCGCCATCGCCCGCATGATCGCCGCCTTCGAGGCCGGCGACGTGGCGGAGGCCCGGCGGCTGCACCTGAGGCTGTTCCCGTTCTTCCGCGCCCTGTTCGTGACCTCCAACCCGATCCCCGTCAAGTGCGCCCTGGAGATCGCGGGCTTCCCCGTGGGCGGCCTGCGCCAGCCCCTGGACGCCGCCGACGAGGGGGTCCGCCGCCACCTGGAGCAGGTGATGGCGGAGATTTCCGACCTGCTGCCCGGCTGACTTGCCGCCGGGCCCGGGGCCGCCTATAATCCTGCCAGAGGCGGGGCGCCGGGCCCCTTTTTTGTGTGCCTCCAGCGCCGTCCGGCCGCCGCAAACGGCGCCGGCGGCGGCGCCCCAGTCCCCAAGGGAGTGAATTGCTCATCGCAGCGAGATCGCGCAAGTGGCCGCTCCGGATCATCGCCCTGGGCGGCATGAACGAGATCGGCAAGAACTGCTACGTCATCGAGTACGAAGACGACATGCTGGTGGTCGACGCCGGCCTGGCCTTCCCCGAGGAGGAAATGCTGGGCGTCGACGTGGTCATCCCCGATTTCACCTACCTGAAAGAGAACCGCCACCGGCTCCGGGCCGTCCTGCTGACCCACGGCCATGAAGACCACGTGGGCGGCCTGCCCTACCTGCTGCGGGAGGTCCAGGTACCGGTCTACGCCACCGGCCTCACCCTGGGCCTGGTCCGGCACAAGTTGAAGGAGTACGGGTTGGAACTGCACCCCGACTCCCGGGTCATCGACCCGGGCCGCTGGCTGGAGATCGGCCGCTTCCGGGTCCTGCCGTACCTGGTCACCCACAGCATCCCCGACTCGGTGGGCTTCGGCGTGGAAACCCCGGTGGGCACCGTGGTCTACACCGGCGACTACAAGTTCGACCAGACGCCGGTGGACGGGCGGCCGGCCGACTACGCAGCCCTGGCCGAGTTGGGGCGCCGCGGCGTGCTGGTGATGCTGGGCGACAGCACCAACGCCGACCGCCCGGGAGTGACGCCGTCGGAACGGTCGGTGGGCGCCGCCATCGCCGAGGTCATCGCGCGGGCCTCCGGCCGGGTGCTGGTGGCCACCTTCGCCAGCAACGTCCACCGCATCCAGCAGGTCATCGATGCCTCGGCCCGCTACGGCCGCAAGGTGGCGGTGCTGGGCCGCAGCATGGAGCAGACGGTGCAGGTGGCGGCCGACCTGGGTTACCTGCGGGGCGCCGGCGGCGTGCTGGTGCGCCTGGAGCACATGCGGGACATGCCGCCCGAGCGCTGCACCATCCTCACCACCGGCAGCCAGGGCGAGCCCCTGTCGGCCCTGACCCGCATGTCCACCGGCGACCACCGGCGGTTCCAGATCGAGCCCGGCGATACCGTTGTCATCGCCGCCACGCCCATCCCCGGCAACGAGAAACTGGTCTACCGCACCATCAACAACCTGTTCCGCCTGGGCGCCCAGGTGGTGTACGGCCGCGAGGCCGGCGTCCACGCCTCGGGCCACGGCTCCCAGGAAGAACTGAAGCTGATGCTCAACCTGCTGAAGCCGCGGTTCCTGGTGCCGGTCCACGGCGAGTACCGGCACATGATCCTGCACCGCCGCCTGGCGGTGGAGATGGGCATCCCCGAGGAACGGGTGCTGATCGGGGGCAACGGCGACGTTTTCGGATTTGACGGCGAGCGCGGCGAGATCATCTCCGGCGTGCCCTCGGGCACGGTGCTGGTGGACGGCCTGGGCGTCGGCGACGTGGGCCAGGTGGTGCTCCGGGACCGCCAGCAGCTGGCCCAGGACGGCATCCTCATCGCCGTGGTGGGCGTCCGGGCCGGCACGGCCGAGATCGTGTCGGGGCCCGAGATCATCTCCCGGGGCTTCGTCTACATGCGGGAGGCCGAGGACCTGATCGAAGAGGTGCGCCGGCGGGCGGCCGACGCCGTGGCCAGCCGCGCCGGCGAGGGCGACGTCAACTGGACCGAATTGAAGTCGGCCATCCGTGACGCCCTGGCCGGATTCCTCTACGAGAAGACCCACCGGCGGCCCATGATCGTGCCCGTGGTGCTGGAGGTGGAGCAGCCGGCGGTCGCGGCCGCCGAGCGAGACGGGTAGGCCGCGGGCGGCTCCCGGGGGGCAGCCCGCGGCTTGAGGCCGCTGCACCGTATCGCCCCGGCGCGGCGGCGCGATACTATCCAGGCGCTGCTTCCGCCGGAGGTGACACCATGCCCGACCCCTACGACCCGCGCATCCGGCCGCCGCTGCAGCCGCCCCCGCCGCCCGGGCCCGGACAGGTTCCCCTTCCTGGCGCGCCGGCCCGGCCCCCGGTGGACCCCGAGACGGCAGGCGGCCTCACCTTCAACGTGGCGCCGGCGCCCGGAACCCCCGAGGCCGCCATCAAGGAAGCGGGCACCACCGAGACGCCGCGGGCGCCGTCGGACGTCCACGTCATCACCGTCATCGGCCAGGTGGAGGGCCACGTCCTCCTCAGCAGCCAGAACAAAACCACCAAGTACGAGCACGTGGTGCCGCAGCTGGTGGCCGCCGCCCGGTCCCGGGCCGTCCGCGGCGTCCTGGTGGTGCTCAACACCGTGGGCGGTGACGTGGAAGCGGGGCTGGCCATCGCCGAGTTGATCCGCACGCTGCCCAAGCCCACCGTGTCCCTAGTGCTGGGCGGTGGCCACAGCATCGGCGTGCCCATCGCGGTGGCGGCCCGGCGCAGCGTCATCGCCCCCTCGGCCACCATGACCATCCATCCCATCCGCATGAGCGGCCTGGTCATCGGCGTGCCCCAGACCTATGAGTACCTGGACAAGATGCAGGACCGCGTGGTGCGCTTCGTGGTGGCCAACTCCCGGATCAGCGAGGAACGCTTCCGTTCCCTGATGTTCCGCACCGGCGAGCTGGCCCGCGACATCGGCACGGTGCTGGTGGGGCCCGACGCCGTGCGGGAGGGCCTCATCGACGAGGTGGGAGGCCTGAACCGGGCGCTGCAGTTGCTGGAAGAGTTGATGGCCACGGAAGGAGGCGGGCGCTGATGGGCGGGCCCGGGATCCACTGGGACGGCATCCCCCTGGCCGTCATCTGGACCGTGGCCGACCCCGGCCTGGTCTGGGGCGGCGCGGCGCCCGAACCGCTGCGGGAGGCCGCGTGGCAGGGCCGCCGGGTGCTGCTGCGCCGGGACCCGGAGGGCTGGGACCGCGTGGAGCGGGTGCTGTCGCCGGACCCCGAAGACTTCCTGGACCCGCGCCTGGCGCCGGGGGCCCTGTGGCCGCCGGATCTCCGGTGAACGGCGGGCCCTCTCTGACCGCCGCCTCCTCGGGGGCTGCCGGCGCGGAGTTCCCGTCGACGGGGTGATGCGCCCCGGGAGCGGCCTGATACAATAGGCGGCGAGACCCGCCCGGACCGGACCCTGCACGGGCGCCGGCGGGCCGGCCAGGGGTGTCGCCGTGGACGTGCCGCTGTGGAAAGCCGCCGCGCTGGGCCTGCTGCAGGGGGCCACCGAGTTCCTGCCCGTGTCCAGTTCCGGCCACCTGGTCCTGGGCCAGCACCTGCTGGGCCTGGACCTGCCCGGGCTTTCCTTCGAGGTCGTGGTCCACGTAGGGACGCTGGCTGCGGTGCTGGCCGCCTACCGGCATGACGTGGCCGCGGTGCTGCGGGGCGTGGTGGAGGTGCTGCGGCGGCCGGGGGCCGTGCTGCGCGACCCCCTGCTGCGTCGGGGCGCCGCGGGCCTGGGCCCCGACGGGCGCCTGGCCTGGCTGCTGCTGCTGGGCAGCATTCCCGCCGCGCTGGCGGGCTTGTTGGGCAAGGCGTGGATCGAGACCGCCTTTTCGGACCTGCGCTTCCTGGGCGTGGGCTGGCTGGTTACCGCCGGCCTGCTGCTGGCCGCTGACCGGTTCCTGCGGGCGGCGAGGCCGCCGGTGACCGCTGGCGATCCCACGGGCCCCCAGGCCCTCGCCATGGGCGTGTTCCAGGCCCTGGCCGTGCTGCCGGGCATCAGCCGCTCGGGCAGTACCATCGCCGCCGGGTTGTTCGCGGGCCTGTCAGCCGGGGCGGCGGCCCGGTTCTCGTTCCTGCTGTCCATCCCGGCCATCGGCGGCGCCGCCCTGCTGGACGCCCTGGACATCCTCCATTCCGGCACGGCGCTGCCTCTGGCCCCGCTCCTGGTAGGGTTCCTCACCGCGGCGGCGTCAGGCTACCTGGCCATCCGCTGGCTGCTGGACCTGCTGCGGCGCGGCCGCCTGGCCTACTTCGCCGCCTACTGCCTGCTGCTGTCCCTGGTGGTCCTGCTCGGCCAGCGCTGAGAGGCGCAGGGGGGGTCCGCCCGGCGCCGAATCAGCCTGGGGGAGGCTGGCCATGCGCACCTGGTTCGCTGACCTCGACGAGCGCATTCGCCGGGAGCTGGCGGCCATCGCCTTGATCGCCGCCTCCGTGCTCCTGCTGTTCGCCCTGTACAGTGACGGCGCCGGTGCCGGGACCGTCGGGGGCTTTTTCCAGCGGGTGCTGCTGGGGCTGTTTGGCCGCGGGGCGCCGGTGACGGTGGTGCTGATGGGCGTGGCGGGCGTGGTGCTGCTGGTGGGCCGGGAGGTGCCGCGCCTGCCGGCGCGGGCCGTGGGCGCCCTGCTGGCGCTGGCGGCGGTGCTGGTCTTCGTCAGCGGCGACATGCCGGACACCGGCTTCATCGCGGCGGCGCGGAACGGCTTCCGGGGGCACTTCGGCGGCGTCATCGGCGCGACCCTGCACTGGCTGCTGGTGCGGGCCTTCGGTCCCGTCGGCCGCACGCTGATCATGGCGGCCATGGCGCTGGCCTCGATCCCGCTGATGCTGCAGTTGCCCCTGGGGCGCCTGGCGTCGGCGGGGGCCCGCGGTGCCGGCAGGGCCGCCACTGGCAGCGCCCGTGCCCTGCGGGATTTCCTGCTGGAGCCGGCGGGAGAGGCGGCCGGTCAGGAGCTTGAGCCGGAAGAGCAGGATAGGGCAGGCGAGCCGCAGGAGACCGCCGGCGACCTGGCCGCCGTGGAAGGGCCGCCGGTGATCCACGCCGATGAGGGGGACGAGGACGAAGAGGCCGGCCTCGATGCCGCTCCCGTGCCCGCCAGGGCGCGCGGCGGAACCGCTGCCCCCGCTGCGCCCACTGCCGCGGGTGGGGGGGCCGGGACCGCGGAAGCCGCCGCGGCCGCGGCGGCGCCCGGAGCGCCCGTCCAGGACCAGCCTGACGGCGGCGACGCCGCCCCGCGGCCGTACCGGCTGCCGCCGCTGTCGCTGCTCAAGAAGGGCAGCCCCCGCCGGCCCGCGGCCGAGAGCCGCAAGGAGGTCGAGGCCCGGGCCCGCCACCTGGAGGTCACCCTGGAGAACTTCGGCGTCAAGGCCCGGGTGGTGGGCGTGCAGCAGGGCCCGGCGGTCACCCGCTTCGAACTGGAGCCCGCCACCGGCGTTCGGGTCAGCCGCATCCAGAGCCTGGCCAACGACATCGCCCTGAGCATGGCGGCCACCGACGTGCGCATCGAGGCGCCCATCCCCGGCAAGTCGCTGGTGGGCATCGAGGTCCCCAACCGGGAGATCTCGGCGGTTTACCTGCGGGACGTCATCGATACACCCGAGTTCCAGAAGCACCCGTCGCGGCTGGCGGTGGCCCTGGGCCGCGACATCGCCGGCCAGCCCGTGGTCACATCGCTGGAGAAGATGGTCCACGTGCTGATCGCCGGTGCCACCGGATCGGGCAAGAGCGTCTGCATCAACTCACTACTGGCCTCGCTGCTGTTCAAGGCCAGGCCCGACGAGGTCCGCCTGCTGCTGATCGATCCCAAGGTGGTGGAACTCAACCTCTATAACGGCATCCCGCACCTGCTGGTGCCGGTGGTGACCGATCCCAAGCGGGCAGCGGCCGCCCTGGGCTGGGCCGTGCGGGAGATGGAGCGTCGGTACGAGCGTTTCGCCGACACCGGCGTCCGCGACATCAGCCGTTACAACGCCCGCGCCGATGAGGAGGGCTGGGAGCGGCTTCCCTACATCGTCGTGGTCATCGACGAGCTGGCGGACCTGATGATGGTGGCGCCGGTGGACGTGGAGGACGCCATCCAACGCCTGGCCCAGATGGCCCGGGCCGCCGGCATCCACCTGGTGGTGGCCACCCAGCGGCCGTCGGTGGACGTGATCACCGGCGTGATCAAGGCCAACATCCCGTCGCGCATCGCCTTCGCCGTGTCGTCGCAGACCGACTCGCGCGTCATCCTGGACATGGCCGGGGCCGAGAAGCTGGTGGGGAAGGGCGACATGCTCTTCCACCCCATGGGGGCGTCCAAGCCCATCCGTGTCCAGGGCGCGTACCTGTCGGAAGGCGAGCTGGAGGAACTGCTCAATTTCGTCCGGGAGCAGGGACGGCCCCGGTACCACGAGGAGGTGCTGGCGGCCGCCGACCGCGGCGAGGCCGAGCCCCTGGAAGGTGACGACGACCTGTTCCCGGAGGCGGTGCGCCTCGTGGTGGAGGCCGGCCAGGCCTCGGTGTCGCTGCTGCAGCGGCGCCTGCGGGTGGGCTACACCCGCGCCGGCCGGCTCATCGACATGATGGAAGAGCGCGGCTTCGTGGGCCCCCACCAGGGAAGCAAGCCGCGCGACGTGCGCCTGACCATGGAGGAGTACCGGCGGATCTTCTCGCCGGATGAATGAGGCAGGCCGGTCGGCGTCAGTAACTGCGGCGCCCGCCCCTGACGGTCTGGCTCAGGATGAGGACGAAGAACAGCAGGATGCCCAGCGGGATGACCCAGCGGCTCAGGAACTCCAGCACGGCCTGCAGCATGGACCGCACCTCCCGCGCGACATTCTACTCGAGCCCGGGAGGACTGACAATGCACGGAACAGGGCCGGGCGGTCCCACGGCGAAGGATGGACCCCACGGCCAGGAGTTGGTACCGTGGACCTGACGCCGCGCCTGGGCTTCACCGCGTTCCTGGACGAAGCCTCGTGCCGCCTGCAGGGGGGCGGCCAGTGGACGCCCGGACCGCCCGACGTGCGGGCGCTGGAAGCCATGCGGCCGGTGCTGGCCGACCCGGCGGCCCAGGGTCCCGCCGAACTGTACTTCATGTACCGGGGCGCCGGGCCCGCCGCTCCGCAGGCCGGCGCCCGCCGGCGCGGGCTGCGCTACGACCTGACGGTGCTGCGTCCGGGGCTGGTGGGCCGCGAGTACGTGAAGACCTTCGGTCACGAGCACCCGGCCGCGCCCGACGGCATCGCCTACCCGGAACTCTACCAGGTGGCCGCGGGCCGGGCCTGGTTCATCCTGCAGGACCGGCGGACGGTGCTGGTGATTGCCGCCGGGCCCGGTGACTGCGCGCTGATCCCGCCGGGCTTCGGGCACGTGACCGTCAACGTCGGGCCGGGCCCCCTGGTGCTGGCCAACTGGGTCGACGGCGGTTTCACGTCGCTTTATGACGGCTACCGGCAGCGGCGGGGGGCGGCGGTCTACGTGGAGGCGGGCAGCGGCGGGCCGGTGCTGCGGTCCAACCCGGCGTACCACCCGGCGCCCGCGGTACGGTGGGGCGCCCCGACCCCGCCGGACCTGGTGGGGCTCCAGGAGCCCGGCGAGCCCATCTTCACCGCCGTTTGCCGGGACCCGGACCGCTTCGCCTACCTGTGCCGGCCGGCGGCGGCCGCGGCCCTGTGGGCGCGGCTTGACGAGTATGATGGATGAAGAGACCACGGACGGGGGGGATGCCCCGTGGCCGACCTGGAACCGGGGCGCAAACCCGACTGGCTGAAGATCCGGCTGTCCAGCGGGCCCAACTTCCGCCGCCTGAAGCGGCTGATGGGTGACCTCAACCTGCACACCGTCTGCGAGGAGGCCCGCTGTCCCAACATCCACGAGTGCTGGGAGTACGGCACCGCCACCTTCATGATCCTGGGCGACATCTGTACCCGCGCCTGCGGGTTCTGCGCCGTCAAGACGGGGCTGCCCACCGAACTGGACCTGGCTGAGCCCCAGCGTCTCGCCGAGGCTGTGGCCAGGTTGGGCCTGGAGCACGTGGTCATCACCTCGGTGGCCCGCGACGACCTCTTCGACGGGGGCGCCTCCATCTTTGCCGACGCCATCCGCGCCGTGCGCGAGCGGGCGCCCGGCGTCACCGTGGAGGTGCTGATCCCCGACTTCCAGGGCAGCGCCGCCGCCCTGCGGGTGGTCATGGACGCCGAGCCCGACATCCTCAACCACAACGTGGAGACCGTCCGGCGCCTGTCCCCGCGGGTACGGGCCCGGGCCACCCACGACCGCTCGCTGGAACTGCTGCGCCGGGCCAAGGAATTCGCCCGGGAGCGGGGCGCGGCCACGCTGACCAAGTCAGGGTTGATGGTGGGGTTGGGCGAGACCTTCGATGAGGTGGTCGAAACCATGCGGGAACTGCGGGCGGTGGAGGTCGACATTCTCACCATCGGCCAGTACCTGCGCCCGAGCCGGGACCACCTGCCGCTGGCCCGGTTCTGGACGCCCGCCGAGTTCCAGCAGTTGAAGGAGATCGGCCTGGAGATGGGCTTCTCCCACGTGGAGTCGGGCCCCCTGGTGCGCAGTTCCTACCACGCCCACCGGCAGACCCGCGACGCCCGCGCCGCCGTGGAGGCCGCCGGCCAGGGTGCCGCCCGGGCCGCCGCTGGCGCTGCGGCTCCGGCCGCCGGCACGGGGGGCGGCGACTGAGGTGACGGGGCCGGACGGGCTCCTGGCGACGGCCGACCTGGGCCGGCGCACGCCCTACGGGCCGGTGTGGGCGCTGCAGCAGGACCTGGTCCGGCTGCGCCAGGCGGGCCGCATCGACGACGTGTTCCTGCTGCTGGAGCACGAGCCTGTGTACACCCTGGGCCGCCACGGCCGTCCGGACAACGTCCTTTGGGACGAGGGGCGCCGGCGGCAGGAAGGCATCGCGCTGTACCACATCGACCGGGGAGGCGACGTGACGTACCACGGCCCGGGGCAGGTGGTGGGGTACCCGATCCTGCACCTGGAGCCGCTGGGCCTGGGCGTGCGGGCTTACGTGGAACGGCTGCAGGCCGGGCTCATCGCCGCCTGCGCCCGCTTCGGCGTCGAGGCCCGGGCCGTCGAGGGGCTGCCGGGGGTCTGGGTGGGCGACGCCAAGATCGCCGCCATCGGAATCCGCTGTTCCCGCGGCGTCACCAGCCACGGCTTCGCCCTCAACGTGTCCACGGACCTCAACCACTTCAGCGGCATCATCCCCTGCGGCCTGGGGGACCGCGGGGTCACGTCCCTGGAGCGGGAACTGGGCCGGCCGGTGCCCTGGGAGCAGGTGCTGGCCGCCGTGGCCGAGGACGTGGCCCAGGCCCTGGGTTACCGGGGTGTGCGCTGGATTCCCGCCGGCGAGGTGTACGCCGCGGCCGGCGCGTCACCGCCGGAACAGGTTGCGCAGTAGGAAGCCCAGGTTGGCCGGCCGCTCCGCCAGCCGGCGCATCAGGTACGGGTACCAGTCGGTGCCGTAGGGCACGTAGACGCGCACCGTGTAGCCCTCGGCCGCCAGCCTGCGCTGAAGGTCCGGCCGGATGCCCAGCAGCATCTGGAACTCGAAGCGGTCACGGGGGATGTTGTGCTCGGCCACGAACCGCCGCGTGAAGTCGATGACGGCCTCGTCGTGGGTGGCCACGGCGGTGTAGCGCCCTTCCTGCAGGTAGTAGGCGATCAGCCGCCGGTAGTTGGCGTCCACGTCGGCCTTGCGGGGATAGGCCCGGTCGGGCGGCTCGGCGTAAGCCCCTTTGACCAGGCGCACGTTGGCGCCCTGTGCGGCGAGGCCGCGCAGGTCCTCCTCGGACCGGTAGAGCATGGCCTGGATGACCACGCCCACGTTGTCGAAGTCCTGGCGCAGGCGCCGGTAGATCTCCAGGGTGCGGTCGATGGTGTCCGAGTGCTCCATATCGATGCGGACAAAGTTGCCCAGGGCCGTGGCCCGCTCCACCACCCGGCGGATGTTCTCGTAGGCCAGGTCGGTGGACAGTTCCAGGCCCAGCTGCGTGAGCTTCACGGAAACATTGGCGTCGAGCCCGTCGGCGGCGATGCGGTCGAGAATGTCCAGGTAAACGGCGGCGGCGGCCCGGGCCTGGGCCTCCTGCGCCACGCTCTCGCCCAGGTTGTCCAGGGTGACCTTGAGGCCGTCGCGGTTGAGCCGCTTCACCACCTGCACGGCTTCGTCCAGGGTTTCCCCGGCGGTGAAGCGGCCCGCCCCCAGTTTCATGCCGTAGCGGGTGACCAGTCGGCGGACGGTGGGGCTGTCGGCCAGGCGAAGGATGATCCAGCGTCCTGCGGTGTCGAGTCCCATAGCGTAGGCAGCCCCCTTCGCAAACTGCGTCGAAAACTTCCGGGCGGCCCGGGCGATTCCTCCCGCCCAGGTGCGCCGCCGCCATTGGCCCCGCCGCCGTCAGCGGCACCCGCCGCCCGGCCGCCAGTCCGGGTGTAGGTGGAGAAGCGCCGCCACGGCGTCCGTCAGCGACGCCCGGTAGCGCAGCAGGCCCCGGCCGCTCTCCAGGAGGGCACGGCGGACCGGTCCCTGCAGTTCCTCCAGGGTGGCCCACCGCACCTCGGCGATCTCCTCGGTGTCCACGGGCCGGGGGTGGGGAGGAGGCTCCGGGCAGAAGGCGGTGAACACGTGGCTCTGCCAGGAGAGGATCTGGCCGTCGGGGGGAAGGAACAGGGCGTCGACCCGCAGCACGTACCGGTGGAGCCGGGCACGCAGGCCCGTCTCCTCGTAGCCCTCCCGCAGGGCGCCCTGGTCGGGCGCCTCGCCGGGCCGCACACCGCCGCTGGGTGCCCGGTAGACGCCGGGCGGGTGGAAAGGCTTGCGGATCAGCGCCAGCCGGCCGGCCGGGTCGAAGATGAACAGCGTCATGTCGTGCCGGCGGCCCCGGTCCAGGCTGCGCTGGACGATGCCGGCCTCGTCGCGGCTGATGGACTGTTCCACGGTCAGCAGGGCGGGGCGGCCGTAGGCCGCTTCCAACCGGGCGACGGCTTCGGCGTCGACGTGCACGGCAGCACCCCCGGCGGGGGAATTCGCCGCCGGGGTCCCGGTCCCCGCCCGTCCCGAGCGGGGAGGGGCTGCGGATCAGCCCTCGCCGCCGCGGCTGCCCACCGGAGCCGGTGCCGACTTCTCGGCCACCCGCAGCAGGGCGCGGCTGATGACCCGCTTCTCCTCTTCGTTGCACACGTCCCAGAATTCCTTGAGCAGCCGCTGCTCGTAGGTGCGGGGTTCCGCCTCGCGGGCCAGCCAGTCGCCGATCTGGGCGGTGATGGCCGCCACGTCCTCGTCGCTCATGCCCATGCGCTTGGCCTCGCCGGCCCGCTCCCGCAGGCGGTCCAGCATGTGCCGGAAGTTCTCGCTGAAGGCCACAGGAGCCCTCCCTTCCGGAGAGAAGTCGAAGCAGGGTAAGTGTTTGACGGGCATCGCCCGGCTATACCCCCGCACCCCGAACCCAGAAGGAGGGCCGGTCGTGAAGATCCGCTGGCTCAGCGGCGACGACGTTGCTTCGGTGCTGACCATGGAGGCGGCCGTGGAGGCGGTCCGCCAGGCCTACGTCGCAGTCTACCGCCGGACGGTGCAGATGCCCCTGCGCATGCACCTGCCCTCGGAGCGGTACGGGGGGCTCAACCTGTTCATGCCCTCCAGCGACCCCGACCTGGGCCGCACGGTGCTGAAGGCGCTGTCGGTGTACGGCGACAACCCGGCGCGGGGCCTGCCCGCCATCATGGGCGTGGTGCTGGTGTTTGACGCGGTCGACGGCCGGCCGCTGGCCGTCATGGACGCCGCCCGCCTCACCGGGCTGCGGACGGGCGCCGCCAGCGGCGTGTCCAGCCAGGTCCTGGCCCGCCCGGACAGCCGTGTCCTGGCGGTGATCGGCGCAGGAGCCCAAGCGCCGTTCCAGGTGGACGCGGTGCTGGCCGTGCGCCCCATCGAGGAGGTGCGGCTCTACTCGCGGACCCGCTCCCGGGCCGAGGCCCTGGCCGCCCAGGTGCGGCAGCGCCGCCCGGACCTGCGGGTGGTGGTGACCGATTCCGCCGGCGCCGCCGTCCGCGAGGCCGACATCATCTGTACCGCCACCAACGCCGTGGAGCCCGTGCTGGCCGACGCCGACGTGAAGCCCGGCACCCACGTCAGCGCCGTGGGCAGTTTCACGCCGGCCATGCGGGAACTGCCGGCGGATCTGCTGGCGAGGGCCGGACGGGTCTACGTGGACCAGCGGGAAGCGGCCCTGGAGGAGGCCGGGGAGGTCATCCACGCCCTGCAGGCCGGTGTGCTGGCCGAGGACGCCCTCATCGAACTGGGAGCGGTCCTGGCGGGTGAGGCAGAAGGCCGGCGGGATCCCGAAGAAGTGACGGTGTTCAAGAGTTCCGGCCTGGCCGCCCAGGACCTTTACGCCGCGGCCCGCGCCCTGGAGGCCGCCGAAAGCCGCGGGGCGGGCGTCGAGGTCAGTCTCTGATGGCTGCGCTGGCCCGGGCCGTCGTCCTCAAGGTGTTCCAGCGCCCGGGGGTGCGGCGGTGGATGGAGCGGCACGGCATGGCGCTGGGCGCGGGGCGCTTCGTAGCCGGCGAGACCGCCGGGGACGCCCTGCGGGTGGCCGCCGGCCTGCTGGCGGCGGGCCGGCGGGTGTCGCTGACCCATCTGGGTGAGTACACCAGCGACGCGGCGGCGGCCCGGGCCGCCGCCGACACGTACGTGGACCTCCTGGCCGCTGCCCGCAGCCGGGCCCTCGAGGTCGGCCTTTCCATCAAGTTGACGCAGTTGGGGCTGGACCTGGACCTCGACGTGTGCCTCGAGAACACCCGCCGGGTGCTGGACGCGGCCGCCGGTGCCGGCGCCCTGGTCGAGATCGACATGGAGGACTCGGCCCGCGTGGACGCCACCCTGGCCGTCTTCCAGCGCCTGGCGCCGGAATACCCGTTCCTGGGCGTCTGCCTGCAAGCCTACCTGCATCGGACCCCGGACGACATCCAGCGCCTGGCGCCCCTGCGGCCGCGGATCAGGCTGGTCAAGGGCGCCTACGCCGAGCCGCCGTCGGTGGCGCTGCAGGACCGGGCGGCGGTGACCCGGCGGTACCTGGAACTGGCGCGCCGGTTGATGGACGCCGGGTGCTTTCTGGCCGCGGCGAGCCATGACGGCGCGTTGCTGCGGGAGGTCCTGGGCGAGGCGCGGCGCCGCGGCCTGGGACCCGACCGCTACGAGGTGCAGATGCTGCGGGGCATCAACCCGTCCCTGCAGGAAGGCCTGGTGGCGGCGGGCGAGCCGGTCCGGGTGCTGGTGGTCTACGGCCGCGAGTGGTACCCCTGGTTCGTTCGCCGCCTGGCGGAACGGCCCGCCAACGTGGGCATGCTGCTGCGGAACCTGGTCTCGCCCGCCGCGCGCCGCCGGGGACCGTAGGGCGGGAAGCCATCCCAACGCGGCGGCCCCGTGCAGCGAAGGAACTTTGGGAACCTTAAACGGCCCCGGGGGGACGTCCCCGGGCAGCCTAAGGAACCGCGCGCACCCTAATCCAGCTATTCCGGGCACGGGACGCGGCTGAACCCGAATCTTAAGGCACCCACGGTGCCTTCGCGTGGGCGGGACCGCTCACTTCAGGAAGATTGGGCACTCAGAGTGCCTTACCGTACGGCTCCGGCCCGGGCCTGAGCCGGGTCCCGGACAGGTGTCCGGGCCTACCGCCTCTAGTACCCCCCGGCCTGCAGGTGGCGGTCGATGACGGACCAGGCTTCGGGCTCCTCCAGTCCCAGGCGCCAGGAGGCCACGCCGGCCAGGCGATAGCGGCGGACCACGTCCAGCCGCAGTGCCAGCGAGCGCTCGTCCTCCAGCCACACGTGCCGCCAGGACCCCGGCGCCTGCTGCCAGCCGGCATAGAGCTGGCCCGCCTCTTCGTCCCAGACCGGTTCGACGCCGGCCTCCCGGGCCAGGGCCAGGCCGCGGCCCATGGACACGGCGCGGGACCGCACGTCTGGGCGTCCCTCGCCGTCTTGGGTCACGTCCCACACCCGCACGTAAAAGGGAATCCCCAGCACCAGCTTGTGGGCCGGCACCTCTTCCAGCATGCGACGGATGCCGTCCTCCACCCAGGCCACTTCCGATACCGACCCTGGGCCCGAGGAGCCGGTGTGCTGGTCGTAGGCCATGACGATCACGTAGTCCGCGGCCCTGCCCAGGGCGGCCCGGTCGTAAACCAGCGACCAGTTGGGGCTGCTGGAATAGAGGGTCACGTCCACCGAGGTCACCAGGCCCTGGGCCCGGGCCAGGCCGGCCAGTTCCTCCACGAAGGCCGCATAGGCGTCGCGGTCGGCCAGGTGCATGTTCTCGAAATCCAGGTTGATCCCGTCCAGCCGGTACAGGGCGGCCAGGGCCACCAACTGCCGCGCCGCCCTGAGGCGGGCGGCCGGGTCGTTCAGGAAGCGCGACGTCCGGTCGGGATCAAAGCCGTTGGAAACCAGCGCCCACACATAGCGGCCGTGGGCGTGGGCCCAGTGCACGAAGGCGGGGTTGGCGATGCTGCGGACCGACCCGTCGGCCTCGATCTCGAACCAGGTGGGGGAGAGGACGTTGACGCCCGGGGGCGGGCTGCCCTCCGGCTCGCCGGAGCGGGCCCTGGTCTCCTGGACCCAGGTCAGGTTGACCGGCTTCAGCAGCGACCAGCCCGGCAGGTCGTGGCGCGGGACCCGGGCCGACTCGCCCGCGGCCTGCGGCGCCCGCGGCGGCAGCAGGCGGACCTGGCGCTTGTCCATGTATCCCAGCACGCCCCCTGCGCGGACCCGCAGCCAGCCGCCGTCCTCCTCCGCGAAGACCCGCACCGTGTCGCCGGGCCGGGCATCGGCGGCGATGGGGGCGGTCCGTCGGGGCTCGGCGCGGACCGGCGCCGCCTCCATGACCTCCGCCTCCAGCACCGGCTCAGCCAGGGAGTCCACCACCACCGCCGGGCCCTCCCGGTGGATGGACACGGGAAACAGCCGCTCGACGAGGGCGGCGCTCACGTAGAGCCGCCCATGCACGCGGTGGTCGGGGACGGGGATGTCCAGTTCCTCCAGGTCCAAACGGGCGGCGGACGCCTGCAGGTCGGCCTGCAGCAGCCCCCGGGGACTGCTGATCACGGCCAGGCCGTCCTGGTCCACCAGACGGCCGCCCAGTTCCTCCACCAGCGCGGCCGGGACCAGCACGTCGCCGCCGGTCAGCACGGGAGGGAGGTCCAGCAGGCGGTCACCCAGCACCAGGCGGGGCTGCCGGTCCGGCGGTAGGCGCCGGGACGTTTCCACCAAGTCGAACAGGAAGGCGCCGGCCGTGGCCAGCACCCCCAGCAGCAGTCCCAGCACCAGCCAGGGCGCCGTCCGGGCGGTGGTCAGGGTCGGCATCGGGTTCATCCTCCACCCTGGCCGCTGGTTCGAGCGGCGCCGCGCCGGTCCTATCGGGACGCCCCCGCCTTAACGGAACGGTAACAGGAGCGGTACGGCCGCACGGGCGGCGCCGGGCGGGAATTACAGGCGGCGCCGGGCGGGAAGAAGGAAAGCCGCCCCGGCGGGAGCATCCGCCGGGGCGGCCGGGCTGCTGTGTGGCGGTGGGGAGTCAGAGCCGCTCCGACACCGACTTGGCCAGCATGAACAGCTGCAGGTAGTCGGTGCCGCCGGCCTTGGCGTTGGTGCCGCTCAGGTTAAAGCCGCCGAAAGGCTCCACGCCCACCAGGGCGCCCGTGCACTTGCGGTTGAGGTAGAGGTTGCCCACGTAGAACTCCCGCCGGGCCCGTTCCAGGCGCTCCCGGCTGCGGGAGTACACCGACCCGGTCAGGCCGTAGACCGTGTCGTTGGCGATCTCCAGCGCGTGGTCGTAGTCCCGGGCCTTGATGAAGGCCAGCACCGGGCCGAAGATCTCCTCCTGGGCGATGCGCGCCTTGGGATCCACGTCGGCGAAGATGGTGGGCTCGATGAAGTAGCCCTTTTCCGGCGCGCCGGCAAGGGCGCTGCCGCCGGTCACCAGCCGGCCCTCGCCCTTGCCGATCTCGATGTACTCCAGCACCTTGCGGAACTGGTTCTCGTCGGCCACGGCGCCCATGTGGTTGTCCGGGTCCTCGGCGGGACCCACCTTGAGGTTCCGGGTGCGCTCGACCACCTTCTGCAGCAGTTCGTCATAGATCTTCTGGTCGGCGATGACCCGGGAGCAGGCGGAGCACTTCTGCCCCTGGAAGCCGAAGGCCGACTGGACAATGCCCGCTGCCGCCTCGTCCAGATCCGCGTCGTCGCAGACGATGATGGCGTCCTTGCCGCCCATCTCGGCGATGACCCGCTTGATCCACTTCTGGCCGGGCTGCATCTTGGCGGCCAGTTCGTTGATGCGGAGGCCGACCTCCAGCGACCCGGTGAAGTTGATGAAGCGGATCCGCGGGTGCTGGACCAGGTACTCGCCCACCTCGCCGCCGGGGCCGGGCAGGAAGTTGACCACGCCCTCGGGGAAACCGGCCTCCTCCAGGCACTCCATGAACTTGGCGGCGATCACCGGCGTCGACGACGCAGGCTTGACGATGACGGTGTTGCCGGCCACCACCGGCGCCATGGTGGTGCCCACCAGGATGGCCAGCGGGAAGTTCCACGGCGGGATCACCAGGCCCACGCCCATGGGGATGTAGAAGGTCTCGTTGTCGGTGCCCTCGGGCCGGTACAGCGGCCAGGGCTTCGCCAGCCGGATCATCTCGCGGCCGTACCACTCGCAGAAGTCGATGGCCTCGGCGGTGTCGGCGTCGGCTTCCGACCACTGCTTGCCGACCTCCAGCACCATGGTGGCCGAAAGCTCGTGCTTGCGGCGGCGCAGGACCGCAGCCAGCCGGAACAGCGCCCGGGCCCTGGCCTCCGGATCGAAGCGGGACCACCGCGCAAAGGCCTGCTCGGCGGCCTCCAGCGCCTGGTCGGCGTGCTGGCGGCCGGCCCGGGCGACGGTGCCGATGACCTCCTGGGGATTGGCGGGGTTGACGGAGACGATGCGACCCTCGGTGTCGACGCGGCGGCCGCCGATGATCAGGGGATAGTGCCGCCCCAGGTCGGCCCGCACGCGGTCCAGGGCAGCCTGGAAGCGGCGCCGCTCCTCAGGGTCCTGGAAGTTGGTGAAGGGTTCGTTGCGGAAGTCCGTGCGCTGCACGCGCCTCACACCTCTCCCGGGAATCCAGTGGGATTGTACCACAGGCATGGCGGGGCCACCCGGTACCGGCGGCGGCCATTGGGCTGCATGAGGCACCGCAATGCGGCCGCAGGCGGCACCGGCCTGGGGCCCAGCAGCGCCGGGGGACGGGCTTCCCGGGAGGCGGGACGGGTGTCCGGGGATGCGGCCCCGGCTTCAGGAGCGGGGCCGGAAGGTCTTGCAGCACGTCTCCATGCAGGACTCGGCCGGCGTCGTGCCCACCTCGTCCACGATCATGGAGACGTGCTGGGCGTCCACGTCCTCGGGATAGCGGTCGCCGATGCGGTCCAGGGTGATCAGGATCCGCTCGGCGGCGCAGCGGTTGCCGTGGTCCCAGTAGTGGCAGTTGCTGACGGTGCAGTAGACCTCGATGTCGGGCATGGGGCTCCCTCCCCTGGCCAGTATGCCCCGCGGGAGAGGAGCCCAAACGCACCGCCTGCCGGTGCCGTCCAGCGCTGCCCAAACGTGCCGCCCGGAGGGGCCGGCAGGCTCAGTCGCCTGCGGCCCGCCGCCCGCCGGCGCCGGCCGCCAGGCGGTCCGCCAGGTCGCACAGGCGCTCCAGGCCCGTCAGCACCGCTTCTTCCGCATTGGCCAGGGAAACCCGGACGAAGCCCTCGCCGGCGGCGCCGAAGGCGGCGCCGGGCGCCACGGCTACGCCCTTCTCCTCCAGCAGGGCGATGGCGAAGTCCCGGGACGAAAGCCCCGTGTCGCGGACGTCCACCATCACGTAGAAGGCGCCCTGGGGGCTGTAGCGCCAGCGGCCACGCCGGCGCATCAGGTCCACCGCCAGGTCGCGGCGCCGGTGGTACTCGCGCCGCATGGTCTCCACCACGTCTTGAGGGCCGTTCAGCGCCGCCTCCGCGGCGATCTGGGCCACGGCGTTGGCGCACGAGGTCAGGGGCTCCTGCAGCCGGGCCAGGGCGTCGGCGGCGTGGGGAGGCGCCACCACCCAGCCGATGCGCCAGCCGGTCATGGCGTAGCCCTTGGACACGCCCCCGATGGTGAACACGCGCCCGTCCTCGTCGAAGGCCGCGGCCGGCGTGTGGGGCTCGTCGAACACGATGTCGCAGTAGATCTCGTCGCTGACCAGGTAAAGGTCATGGCGGCGGCACAATTCCACCAGTTCCCGGACGGCGGAGGCGGGAAACACCGCGCCGGTGGGGTTGGCCGGGCTGTTGACGACCAGTGCCCGGGTGCGGGGGGTGATCAGCGCCTCCAGTTCCGCGATCCGGGGTACGAAACCGTTCTCCACCGACAGGCGGTAGGGCACCGGCGTGGCGCCCAGCAGTTGCGCCGACATGGCCGCGTTGGGCCACGCCGGTTCCGGCACCAGCACCTCGTCGCCGGGATCCAGCAGGGCCAGCAGCGTGGAGTGGATGGCCGTCACGGCGCCGGTGGTGATGACCACCTGCTCCGGGTCCACAGGGCGCCCGGCGGCCGCCGACACCCGGCGGGCCACCGCCTGCCGCAGGCCGGGCATGCCGGCGTTGGACGTGTACTTGGTGTGACCTTCTTCCAGGGCCCTTTGGGCAGCGGCCACCACGTGGTCCGGAGTGGGGAAGTCCGGCTCGCCCACCTCCAGGCGGATGGCGCCGGGGACGGCCCAGGCCCTCTCCATGATCTCTCGGATGCCGTGTACGGGCATTTCCAGCGCCCTGTGGGACAGCGGCTTCAGGGATCGTCACCTCCGTCGCGGCCGGCGCCCTGCGACACTTCCTGCCACAGCCGCAGCAGTTCCAGCCGATCCTCCTCGTTGAGCCAGTCCACGCCGGCCAGGTCCTCGACGTGATGGCGCAGTTCGTGGAGGATGGTGATCTCCAGTTCCTCCCGCCACACCTCGGGCTCCTCGCCGGCGAATACCCGCCGGAACGATCCGTAGTAGATGTGGATAAGCCGTCCCAGGTACGGGTCCACGATATATTCGCCCAGCAGGTATACGTCGGGAGGATCTTCTGGATTTCGGCGGGTTTGCCGGCTTACCTGCACGCCGCCCGACAGCTCCCGGAACAGCGGCTCCGGCAGGCTGTCGACGATCTCGTCGGCCCAACGGCAAAATACGGGATAAGGCACCGGTGCCGGCACAGCCTGGCCACCCCCGAAGGCCCGCTTTTCGCCGGGCGGGGTACGTTCCCTGCGCCCAAACCCCGCCCAGGACCGCACCCACGGGTGCACCCGCGCCCGGGCCAGGCGGGCCCGGCGGGGCACCGCAGGCGGCGGCCGAAGAACCAGGCGGCGCGCCGGCGCAAGGGGAGGGGAGATGCGCGTCATGAAGGCGTCGCCGGGCCTGCCCGGACCGCTGCAGGAGTTCCTGGAACTTTACCGGGCCGGCCTCTACTTCGAAGCCCACGAGGCCCTGGAACCGGTGTGGCTGCGCACCCGCAGCCCCTTCTACCAGGGGCTGATCATCACGGCAGCGGCGTTCTGCAAGCGGGACCGGGGCAACGCCGTGGGTGCCGTGCTACACCTGCGCAGGGCCCTGCGGCGCCTGGAGGGCGTGCCGGACGTGCACCTGGGCGTGGACGTCGACGGCCTGCGCCGGGGCCTGCGCCGGCGATTGGAGGGGCTGGCCGCCGCCGGGGTGGACCCGGAGGCCCCTGGGGTCCGCCGCGGCGACGGCACGTGGGACCCGCAGGCCCTGCGAAAGGTGATGCCCGACCTGCCCATCCCCCTGGCCCTCACCATCCCGCCCCGCTGAAACGATGAATCTTTCTGCGGCGTAGTTGCATATTTATGCGTCACCTGATATCTTAAGCGCGAAGCAGACGATGGAAGGACGTGATGGCACCTTGCCCGCCAGCCCTGCCTCGATGACCTGCGTGGACGAAGCCGAGCCTGCCCCTAAGCCGCGGGTGAAGCACCTCCTCACCGGCGCCGAGCTGGATGGGGCCGCCGTCAAAGACCTCCTGGAGCTGAGCCGGCAGATGAAGATTCACCGCGGGGCCTGGTCCGGTGCCCTGGCCGGCAAGACCCTGGCGATGATCTTCGCCAAGCCGTCCACCCGGACGCGGGTGTCGTTCGAGGTGGGCATGAAGGAGTTGGGCGGCTACACCGTCGTCCTGAACGCCCGCGACATGCAGTTGGGCCGCGGGGAGACCATCGAGGACACCGGCGCGGTGTTGTCCCGTTACGTGGCAGGGGTGGCGGTGCGCACCTTCGCCCACGCCGAACTGGAGGCCCTGGCGGCAGCCAGCACGGTCCCGGTCATCAACATGCTGACCGATTCCTTCCATCCCTGCCAGGCGCTGGCCGACCTGCTGACGCTGGCGGAACGGTTCGGCAGCCTGGAAGGCGTGGAAGTCGCCTACGTGGGTGACGGCAACAACGTGCTGCACTCGCTGCTGCTGCTGGGCACCACGGTGGGCGTGCGGTTCCGCGTGGCCACGCCGCCCGGGTTCGAGCCCGACCCCGCGGTGGTCCAGGCGGCCCGGCGCAACGGCAGCGAGGTGGTGCTGACCCACAGCGCCGAGGAAGCCGTGGCCGGCGCCCACGCCGTTTACACCGACGTCTGGACCAGCATGGGCTGGGAAGACGAGCGGGAAACCCGGCTGAAGGTCTTCCAGCCGTATCAGGTGACGCCGCAGTTGATGGCGGCCGCCCGGCCGGACGCGGTATTCATGCACTGCCTGCCGGCCCACCGCGGCGAGGAAGTCACCGCCGAAGTGATCGACGGGCCGCAGTCGGTGGTCTGGGATCAGGCGGAGAACCGCCTGCACGCCCAGAAGGCGCTGCTGCTGCGGCTGCTGGGCTGACGCGCCCGGCCCGGCCCGCCAGCTCCGCTCAGCCGCCGCGGCGTCGGCCTCGCGCCGCGGCGGCATTGACAGGCGGCGGCGCCGCGCCTATACTCAGGCGAGAAAAAAGCCCCTTTAAACTGGTCCCGTGAGGCCGGTAAGGAGTCACAGAACATGGCGCCGTGGACGGTCCGCCCCCCTGCGGGATGCCGGCGGCCCTGCGGCGCAGGGCGCGATCACAAACTTCTTGCCGGTCGGCAAGAAGTTTTTTCGTGCCCACCCACGGGACGGGGGCAGGCAAGGGGGTCATCCTCATGTCGTTGTCCCTGTCGATGCCCGCGCCGGCGGTGATGCCGGCCCCGGGCGACGCACCCCCGGCCCTGCGCCACCTCCTGGGCATCCGCGGCCTGACCCGCAGCCAGGCGGAGGCGCTGCTGGCCGAAGCCCGCTCCTGGAAGGCGGCCCGCGCCGGGCGCCTGCAGGCCCTGTCCCGGCGTCCCCTGGCCGGGCGCAGGATCGTGACCGTGTTCTATGAGCCCAGCACCCGCACCATGACGTCCTTCCACGTGGCCGCCGCGGCGCTGGGTGCCGAGGCCGTGGACCTGCCGGTGAGCCGCAGCAGCGTCCAGAAGGGCGAGCGCCTGGATGACACCCTGGAGACCCTGGAATCCCTGGGCGCCGACGCCGTGGTCCTGCGCCATCCCCAGACCGGCGCCGCCCACTACGCGGCCCGGCACCTGTCGATCCCGGTCATCAACGGCGGCGACGGCACCGGCGAGCACCCCACCCAGGCCCTGACCGACGCCCTGACCATCCTGGAGCGCCGGGGCCGGGTGGCGGGCCTCAAGGTGGCCATTCTCGGCGACATCCGCCACAGCCGCGTGGCCCGCTCCAACGCGCTGCTGCTGGAACTGCTGGGCGCCGAGGTGTGGCTCAGCGGGCCGGCGGCGGCCCTGCCGCCGGCGGGCGCTTTCGGCGGCGCCCGCGTCACCCTGAACCGCGACGAGGCCCTGGAAGGGGCCGACGTGGTCATGGCGCTGCGGGTCCAGCGGGAGCGCCAGGCTCGGGGCCTGCTGCCCCCGCCCGGCGCCTACCGGTCCCGGTGGGGCCTGGACGCCCGCGACCTGGAGCGCTGCAGCCCCGACGTGGTGCTGCTGCACCCCGGACCCGTCAACCGCGACGTGGAAGTGGACGGCCGGCTGCTGGAGGATCCCCGCTGCGCCGTGCTGCAGCAGGTGGCCAACGGCGTTGCCGTGCGGATGGCGGTGCTGCACACCCTGCTGGGGCAGGGAGGTGGGCGGTCGTGGAGCACCTGCTCATCCGCGGCGGGCTGGTGATCGACCCGTCCCAGGACCTGGAGGACGTGCTGGATGTACGGATCCGCGGCGGCCGGGTGGCGGAACTGGGCCGCGATCTTGACCCGGGCGGCGCCCAGGTGGTGGACGCCGCGGGCCTGTGGGTGACGCCCGGCCTGGTGGACGCCCACGTGCACCTGCGGGTGCCTGGGGAGACCCACAAGGAAGACCTGGCCTCGGGCGGCGCCGCGGCGGCTGCCGGCGGCTTCACCACGGTGGTCTGCATGCCCAACACCCGCCCGCCCCTGGACGACGTCATCCGGGTGGAGTGGCTGCGCTGGAAGGCGCAGGAGCAGTCGCCGGTGCGGGTCCACGTGGCGGCGGCCCTGAGCCGCGGCCTCGAAGGAACGGAACTGACGGCCTTCGCCGAACTCAAGGCCGCGGGCGCCGTGGCCGTGACCGACGACGGGCGGCCCGTGGCCGACGCGGGCCTGATGCGGCGGGCCCTGGTGGAAGCGGCGGCCGTGGACCTGCCGGTCCTGGTCCACGCCGAGGAGCCGGCCCTGAGCGGCGGCGCCATGCACGAGGGCGCGGTGTCGGCCGCGGCCGGCATGCCCGGCATCCCGGCGGCCGCCGAGGCCGTGATGGTGGCCCGGGACCTGCTGCTGGCCGAGGCCCTGGGCGCCCGGGTCCACATCCTCCACGTCAGCGCCCGGCAGACGGTGGACCTGATCCGCTGGGCCAAAGACCGCGGCATCCGGGTCACTGCCGAGGTCACGCCCCACCACCTGCTGCTGACCGATGAGGACGTGGCCGCCTCCGGCTTCGACGGCGACTGGAAGATGAACCCGCCGCTGCGCAGCGAGGATGACCGGCAGGCCCTGATGGAGGCCCTGGCCGACGGGACCGTCGACATCATCGCCACCGACCACGCACCCCATCACCGGGACGACAAGGACCTGCCATTCCCGGAAGCCGCCTTCGGGGTGGTGGGCCTGGAGACCGCGGTGGCGGTGGTCCTGGACGCCATGGTGCCTGGCGTGCTGTCGCCCCGCCGGTTCGTGGAAGCGCTGTCCACGGGGCCGGCGCAGGTGCTGGGCCTGGAAGCCGGCAGCCTGCGGCCCGGCATGCCGGCCGACGTGACGCTGATCGACCCCAACCGTGAATGGATCATCGACCCGGCCCGCTTCCGCAGCCGGTCCCGCAACACGCCCTTCGCCGGCCGCCGGGTGCGGGGCCGCGTGGTTCGGACCCTGGTGGGCGGCCGCACCGTCTTCTGCCTGGAGGACGGCCCGGCCGCGCCGCGGGCGGCGGAGCGGCTCGCCCGCGCGGCGGCCGCGGGCCGGGCGGGACGGTGAGCGGCATGGTCCCCGCCCGGCTGGTGCTGGAGGACGGCACCCAGTGGCCCGGCTGGACCGGCCGGCCCGGTGTCCGCGTGCTGGGCGAGGTGGTCTTCAACACCAGCATGGCGGGCTATCAGGAAGTGATCACCGACCCGTCCTACGCCGGTCAGATCGTGGTCATGACCTACCCGCTGATCGGCAACTACGGCGTCGATCCGGGGCGGGACGAGGCGCCGCGCCCGGCGGCCTCCGGCCTCATCGCCCGTGAATTCTGGGAGAGCGAGGTGGGCGGCGGAGCGGGGCGGGGATTCGCCGGCTACCTGGAGCGCCTGGGCGTGGCCGCCGGCGAGGGTTTCGACACCCGGGCGCTGACCCGGCACCTGCGCCGCCGCGGCACCCTGCGGGGCGTGCTGACCACCGACATGACCGCGCCCGCCCAGGCGCTGGCGGCCGAGGCTCGGGCCTGGCACGACCAGGCGCCGGTGTGGCGCGTCACCACCCCGGAACCCTACAGCCTGGGCGGCGGCCGCATCCACATCGCCGTGGTGGATTTCGGGGTGAAGCGCAGCATCGTCCGCGAACTGGCCGGGCGGGGCTGCCGCGTCACCGTGGTTCCCGCCGGCACGCCCGCCGCCGACATCCTGGCCCTGGCCCCCGACGGCGTGGTGCTCAGCAACGGCCCCGGCGACCCCCGGGACCTGGCGCCGCTGCTGGACCAGGTGCGCCGCCTGGCGGAGGCGGTGCCCACCTTCGGCATCTGCCTGGGGCATCAACTGCTGGCCCTGGCCTTCGGGGCGCGGGTGTTCAGGCTGCCCTACGGGCACCGCGGCGGCAACCACCCGGTGCGGGAAGCGGGCGGCGGCCGCGTGGCCATCACGGTCCAGAACCACGGTTACGCCGTGGACGGCGACAGCGCCCTGGCCGCCGGCTTCGACGTCACCCACGTCCATCTGCACGACGGCACCGTGGAGGGCCTGCGCCACCGCCACCTCAGGGCCGCCTCGGTGCAGTTCCACCCGGAAGCGGCGCCGGGGCCCCGGGACGGCGCCGGCGCGCTGGCGGCCTTCCTGGAGGACGTGCGGGGGGCGGTGGCCGGCCGTGCCTGACCGCCCGCAGCCCCGCAGGGTGCTGGTCATCGGCTCGGGTCCCATCGTCATCGGCCAGGCGGCCGAGTTCGACTATGCGGGCACGCAGGCGTGCCGGGCCCTGCGGGCCGAAGGCGTCGAGGTCATCCTGCTCAACTCCAACCCGGCCACCATCATGACGGACCCCGACACCGCCGACCGGGTGTACATCGAGCCCCTCACCGCCGAAACGGCGGCCGCCGTCATCGCCCGCGAGCGCCCCGACGGCCTGCTGCCCACCCTGGGCGGCCAGGTGGGCCTGAACCTGGCCATGGAACTGGTGCGGGACGGCACGCTGGACCGCTTCGGCGTGCGCCTGCTGGGCACACCGCCCGACGCCATCGAGCGGGCCGAGGATCGGGACGCCTTCCGGCGGCTGATGCTGGAATTGGGCGAACCCGTTCCCCGGGGCGCCGTGGTGCGCTCCGAGGCCGAGGCGCTGGCCTTCGCCCGGCAGAGCCGGTTCCCGTTGATCCTGCGGCCGGCCTATACCCTGGGCGGCACCGGCGGCGGCGTGGCCCACGATCCCGAGGAACTGGCGGTCCTCACCCGGCGGGCGCTGGCGGCCAGCCCGGCGGGCCAGGTGCTGGTGGAAGAGAGCCTGCTGGGTTGGAAGGAGATCGAGTTCGAGGTCATGCGCGACGGCGCCGGCAACTGCATCGCCGTCTGCGCCATGGAGAACCTGGACCCGGTGGGCGTCCACACCGGCGACAGCATCGTGGTGGCGCCCACCCAGACCCTGGACGACGCTGCGCTGCAGGCCCTGCGCTCGGCGGCGCTGCGCATCGTGCAGGCGCTGCGCGTGGAGGGCGGCTGCAACGTCCAGTTCGCCCTGCGGCCCGGCGGCGGGTGCGACTACCGGGTCATCGAGGTCAACCCGCGGGTGAGCCGGTCCAGCGCCCTGGCCTCCAAGGCCACCGGCTACCCCATCGCCAAGGTGGCCGCCCTCATCGCCCTGGGCCGGCGGCTGGACCAGATCCGCAACCCCGTCACCGGCGGCACCACCGCCATGTTCGAGCCGGCCCTGGACTACGTGGTGGTCAAGATCCCGCGCTGGCCCTTCGATAAGCTGGCGGGCGCCGACCGCCGGCTGGGCACCCAGATGAAGGCCACGGGCGAGGTCATGGCCATCGACCGGTCCTTCGAGGGTGCGCTGCTGAAAGCGCTGCGCTCGCTGGAGCTCGGCGTCGACCACCTGGAGTGGGCGCCGGCCCGCCGCCTGGACGACCGTTCCCTGGAGCAGGCCGTCCGCCGGGGCGACGACCGGCGGCTGTTCCTGATGGCCGAGGCCCTGCGGCGCGGTGCGGCAGTCCGGGACGTGGCCCGGTGGAGCGGCATCGACCCCTTCTTCGTGGAGCGCATCGCCCGCATCGTCCGCTTCGAGGAAGACCTGCGGCGGCGGGGGACCCTGGAGGCCGGCACGCTGCGGTGGGCCAAGCGCCTGGGCCTCACCGACGCCCGCATCGCCGCCCTGGTGAAAAGCAGCCGGGAAAAGGTGCGGCGCCTGCGCCGGTCCTGGGGCATCCGGCCAGCCTACCGCATGGTGGACACCTGCGCCGCCGAGTTCGACGCCGCCACGCCCTACTTTTACGGCACCTTCGACGAGGAGAACGAGGCCGAACCCGGCGCCCGGCCGCGGGTGGTGGTCCTGGGTTCGGGGCCCATCCGCATCGGCCAGGGGATCGAGTTCGACCACTGCGCGGTCCACGCCGTCCAGGAACTGCGGCGCCTGGGTTACCAGGCGGTCATCGTCAACAACAACCCCGAAACCGTCAGCACCGACTTCGACACCGCCGACCGCCTGTATTTCGAGCCGCTGTCGCTGGAGGACGTGCTCAACGTGGTGGAGCGGGAACAGCCCCTGGGCGTGCTGTGCCAGTTCGGCGGGCAGACCGCTCTGAACCTGGCGCCGGCGCTGGCCGCCGCCGGGGTGCGGGTGCTGGGCACCGACGTCGACGCCATCGATGCCGCCGAGCGGCGCGAGCGCTTCGACGCGCTGCTGGCCCGGTTGGGCCTGGACCGGCCCGCGGGCGCCGCGGCCGCCACCGCCGAAGAGGCCCTGGCGGCGGCCGAGTCCCTCGGCTACCCGCTGATGGTCCGGCCGTCCTACGTGCTGGGCGGGCGGGCCATGCAGGTGGTCTACGACCGCGACGAACTGGCCGCCTGCCTGGAAGAGGTCCTTCCCGCCGCCGGGGGCCGGCCGCTGTGGCTGGACCGCTACATCGCGGGCATGGAACTGGAAGTGGACGCGGTGTCCGACGGCGATGTGGTGGTCGTCCCGGGCATCATGCGCCACGTGGAGCGGGCGGGCGTGCATTCCGGCGATTCCATCGCGGTGTTCCCCGCCCCGGACCTGCCGCCGGGCGTGGCGCGGGAGGCGGCTTCGGCCGCCGTGCGCATCGCCCGGGCCCTGGGGATCCGGGGCCTGCTGAACCTGCAGCTGGTCTACGACGGCCGGCGCCTGTACGTGCTGGAGGTCAACCCCCGGTCCAGCCGCACCGTGCCCTTCGTGGCCAAGGCTGCCGGCGTGCCGCTGGTGGAGATGGCTGTCCGGGCTGCGCTGGGCGCCTCGCTGGCCGCGGAGGGCTGGACCACGGGGCTGCTGCCGCCGCCGCCCCACACCGCCGTCAAGGTGCCGGTCTTCTCCTGGACCAAACTGCCCGGCGTGGACCCCGCCCTGGGCCCCGAGATGAAGTCCACCGGCGAGGTCATGGCGTTGGACGACACGCTGGAAGGTGCCCTGGCCCGGGGACTGGAGGCCGCCGGGATGCGCCTGCCGGAGCCCGGCGAGGCCGTGCTGCTGACCGTGGCCGACCGCGACAAGGACGAGGCGGCGGCGCTGGCCCGCCGCCTGGCGGCGCTGGGCTTCTCGCTCTTCGCCACGCCGGGCACCGCCCGCGCGCTGGCTGCGGCCGGCGTCCCGGCCGTCCCGCTGCCCAAACTGGCGTCGCCGCCGCCGAACCTCCTGGATGCCCTGACCGGCGGGCAGGTGCGCCTGGTGATCAACACCCTGAGCGGCGGGCGCGGGCCGGAACGGGACGGCTTCCGCATCCGGCGGGCGGCGGTGGAGCGGGGCGTCCCCTGCGTGACGTCCCTGGACACCGCCTGGGCGCTGGCCCGGGTGCTGGGCGGCGCCGGCGGGGCCCGGCGCCGGGTCGTACGCTCACTGCAGGAGTACCAGGCCGCTGCCCGGCGGGCGGCCGGCGTGGAGGTGAGGCAGCCGTGAAGCCCGGTGCCGAGCGCATCTTCGTGGCGCTGGACTTTCCAGCCCGGGAACCGGCCCTGGACCTGGCCCGGCGCCTGGCGCCCCTGGGCTGCGGTTTCAAGGTCGGGCTGGAACTGCTGAGCGCCGAAGGCCCCGGCATCATCGAGGAGCTGGCGGACCAGGGCCTGCGGGTGTTCGTGGACGCCAAACTGCACGACATCCCCAACACCGTTCACGGTGCGGCCCGGGCCCTGGCCGCCCGCGGGGCCTGGATGATCACCATCCACGTGCCCGGCGGCCCGGAGATGGCCGCCGCCGCCCTGGCCGGCGCCCGGGCCGGCACGCCGCCCGGACGGGAGCCCCCGCGGGTGGTGGGGGTCACCGTCCTGACCAGCCTGTCGGCGGCGCAGCTGGCCCAGGGGGCCGGCGTGGAGCGCGACCCGGCCGCCGAAGTCGTTCGCCGGGCCCTGGCCGCCCGCCGGTGGGGTCTGGACGGCGTCGTCTGCGCTCCCCAGGAGGCCCGCGACCTGCGGCGGCTGCTGGGACCCGACATGCTGCTGGTGACGCCGGGCATCCGTCCCGCCGGCAGCGCGCCCGATGACCAGCGGCGGGTGGCGACGGCCGGCGAGGCGGTGTGCTGGGGCGCCGATTACCTGGTGGTGGGCCGCCCGGTCCGCGAGGCCGCCCACCCGGTGGCGGCCCTGGCGGCCCTGGCGGAGGAGGTGGAGCGCGCCGGTGCGCGTTGACGACGTGCTGCGGCTGCTGGAACAGGTGGGCGCGTGGCGGCGAGGGCACTTCCGCCTGACCAGCGGCCTGCACAGCCCCGAGTTTTTCCTGCTGTCCCAGGCCTTCCAGTACCCGGACACGGCCGCCGCCCTGGGCCGCGCCCTGGCGGAGCGGCTGCTGGAGGTGGGGCCTCGGCCCCAGGTGGTGGCCGGGCCGGCCCTGGGCGGGATCCTGCTGGCCCACGAGGTGGCCCGGGCCCTGGGAGCGCGAGCCATCTTTGCCGAGGCGGTGCCCGAGGGCGGCATGCGCCTGCGCCGCGGCTTCCGGGTGGCCCCCGGCGAGCGGGTCTACGTGGTGGAGGACGCGGTGACCACGGGGGGATCGGTGCGGGCCGCCGTCCGGGCGGTGGAGGAAGCGGGGGGTGTGGTGGCGGCCGTCGGCGCCGTGGTGGACCGGAGCCAGGACGGCGTGGACTTCGGCGTGCCCTTCGCGGCCCTGGTGCGGCGGCCGGTGCCTGCCTACCGGCCGGAGGACTGCCCGCTGTGCGCCCAGGGGGAGCCGCTGGTCAGCCCCAAGGCTTGACGGCGGCGGCCAGGTCGGCCAGCAGCGCCAGGGCCCGGTCGGTGTCGCTCAGGTCCGGCAGGAGGCCGTCAGGGGCCGCGGCTTCCAGTTCAGCCAGGCTGGGGCGGCCTGTGGCCACCGCCAGCACCGCGGCGCCTACGGCCCGGGCCGCGGCCACGTCCAGCGGCGTGTCGCCGATGACGATGACCCGGCGGAAACGCTGCCCGTAGACCTCCTGGGCGCGGCCCACGGCCACCCGCAGGATGTCGGCCCGCTGCTCGGCGTCGTCGCCGAAGCCGCCGGTGGGAAAGTACCCGTCCAGGCCGTGGGCCCGAAGTTTGGCCCGGGCACCGGCCTGCACGTTGCCCGTGCCCAGGGCCAGGCGGTAGCGGGGATCGGCGGCGCAGGCCGCGGTGAAGCGGTGGGCGCCGGGCAGGCAGATGCCCGGGTCCGCGGCGATCTCCTCCTCCAGGTGGGCCAGGTAGCGGGCGATCAGCAGGTCCACGTCGTCGCCCCGGGAGCCGCAGCGCCGGGCCAGTTCCCGGAAGGCCGGCAGGTCCGTGGCCCCGCTGAAGTCGAAACCGCGGTCGCCGTCCTCGACGCCGTACAGCTCCTTCAGCGCCCGCCGGCAGGCGCGCAGCGCCGCGGGTACCCGCACCAGGGTTCCGTCGATGTCGAACAGCAGCAGCACGGGTTCCACGGCCGGTTCTTGAGGCGCACCTCCGCGACCCCGTTTCGCCGGGCGGGCCGGAGACCCTGCCGGCCCGGCAGGGAGCGGTGCCCCGCCCGCGTAGGTACAATGGGTATACCTGCGGCAGGAAGGGGACCGCTGGACGTGCAGAAGACGGTGCTGGCGTGGAACGACATCGAAGCCATGGTTCGCCGCCTCATCGACCGCATCGGCGACGTGGACCGGTACGACCTGATGCTGGTCATCACCCGGGGCGGCATGGTCCCCGCGTGCCTGGTGTCGGAGTGGACGGGCCTGCGCAACATCCTGGTGGCGGCGGTGATGTTCTACACGGGCGTGGGCGAAACCGCCGACCGGCCCATTTTCCTGCAGTTCCCGCCCGACCCGTTCCTCAAGGACCGGCGCGTGCTGATCGTGGACGACATCTGGGACAGCGGGCGCACCATCATGGCGGTGCGGGAGCGGGTGGAGGCGGCGGGCGGACACCCGGAGACCGCCGTCCTCCACTACAAGCCGGCCCGGTCGATGTTTCCCGACCACCGGCCCGATTACTTCGTCGAGGAGACCGACGCCTGGATCGTGTACCCCTGGGAGCCCAGGGAAGAAGATTTGGAGGTCAACAGTTGAGCGGTGTACCATCGCCCGGGCGGCAGGCCTGGCCGGCGCCGCGGCCTTCCTGCCACGCGGTGGTCATCGAAGACGACGCGGTGCTGCTGGTCCGCCGGGCCGGTGAGCCCTTCCGCGGGTGGTGGGGCCTGCCCGGCGGGGCCGTGGAACTGGGCGAGACCGTGGTCGAGGCCCTCAAGCGCGAGGTGCTGGAGGAAACCAACCTCGATATCGAGGTGGAGCGCTTCCTGGCCTACAAGGACGCCGTGGGCCGGGACCCGGAAACCGGCGCCATCCGCCACCATTACGTGATCATGTTCTTCGCGGCGCGGCGGGTGGGGGGCAGCCTGCGGGCGGCCAGCGATGCCGCCGAGGCCCGCTGGGTGCGGCGGGACCAGCTGCCCGGCCTGCGCCTGGTGCCGGACCTGCCTGCCCTGCTGGCCTCGGTCTGGCCGGAAGCGGTCAGCGGCGGCGGCGGAGCCGTTCCAGGAGCCGGTCCTCCCGGACCGTAAGGTCGAAGACCTCCTCGCCGTCGATCTCCACCACCGGGATGCGGTAGCGGTAGCGCTGGAACAGTTCCGGGTCGGCGGTGATGTCCACCTGCTCCAGATCAAAGGGGATGCGGCGCTGCGCCCGCAGCACCACCGCCAGCGCGTGCTCGCAGAGTTCACATCCGGCCTTCGTGTAGAAGCGAACCCGTGGAACGTTCATGGCCGCCGCCTTCGCCGGCCCCCCGGCGGTTCCTGCCTGGGCCGCCGGCCTTTATGCCGCCCGGCGCGGCGGGCGGCCGGGGGCGGGTGCCAGCGGCGGAAGGGGCAGGAAAGGCTCAGGGGCGCCGGGAATGTCACTGCCTTCGGAAAGGGGCGGCGGCCCCGCCGGCGGGGCCGCCGCCCGGGCACCGTACGGGCTGAGGCCAGGGGAAGGGAGGAAGTGGCCATCCACCTCATCACTGCAGACATGGCCGGCGTCGTGGCCGAGGTCAAGGTCCGGGAGGGCGACCAGGTGGCGCCCGGCGCCGAAGTGGTCGTGCTGGAGTCCATGAAGATGCACATTCCCATCACGGCCGGCCAGGGGGGCCGCGTGCGCGAGGTGCGCGTGGCCGCCGGCGCCTTCGTCAACGAGGGCGACGTCCTGGTGGTGCTGGACGACGGGACGGGGGCGTAGACCCGTGGACCTGCGCCGCGAGGTGGAGCGCGCCCGCCGGGGCGGCGATGAGAAGTACCACCGGCGCAACCGCCAGCAGGGCAAGCTGTTCGCCCGGGAGCGCCTGCGCCTTCTCTTCGACGACGACCGTTTCGTGGAAGACGGGCTGCTGGCCAACGCCCTGGCCGGCGACCTGCCCGCCGACGGCGTCGTCACCGGGATCGGCTACGTCCACGGCCGGCCTGTGGCCGTCATGGCCAACGACTCCACGGTCAAGGCCGGATCATGGGGCGCCCGCACCGTGGAGAAGATCCTGCGGATCCAGGAAACCGCCCTGCGCCAGCGCATCCCCCTGGTCTACCTGGTGGACTCGGCCGGTGCCCGCATCACGGACCAGGTGGAGATGTTCCCCGGCCGCCGTCACGCGGGCCGCATCTTTTACAACCAGGTGCGGCTCAGCGGCGTGGTGCCTCAGGTCTGCGTGCTGCTGGGTCCCTCGGCGGCCGGCGGCGCCTACATCCCGGCCTTCTGCGACGTGGTCATCATGGTCGAGGGCAACGCCAGCATGTACCTGGGCTCGCCCCGCATGGCCGAGATGGTCATCGGCGAGAAGGTCAGCCTGGAGGAGATGGGCGGCGCCCGCATGCACTGCACGGTCAGCGGCTGCGGGGACGTGCTGTGCGCCGACGAGCCCGAAGCCATCGCCGCCGCCCGGCGGTACCTCAGTTACTTCCCCAGCAACTTCACGGAGCGGCCGCCGGCGGCGCCCGCTTCCGAGCCCGAGGCGCCCACCGCCGAGATCGCGTCCATCGTACCGGCCGACCAGAACGCCCCCTTCGACATGTACCAGCTGATCCGCCGCCTGGTGGACGCCGGCAGTTTCTTCGAGATCAAGGCGCTGTTCGCCCCCGAGCTGATCACCGGCCTGGCCCGCCTCAACGGGCGCGTGGTGGGCATCGTGGCCAACCAGCCGAGGGTCAAGGGCGGCGTCCTGTTCGTGGACTCGGCCGACAAAGCCGCCCGCTTCATCTGGCTGTGCGACGCCTTCAACATCCCGCTGATCTTCCTAGCCGACGTGCCCGGGTTCATGATCGGCTCCCGGGTGGAGCGCCAGGGCATCATCCGTCACGGGGCCAAGATGATCGCCGCCGTGTCGGAAGCCACGGTGCCCAAGGTGTCGGTGATCGTACGCAAGGCTTACGGCGCAGGCCTGTACGCCATGGCCGGCCCGGCCTTCGAGCCCGACTGCTGCCTGGCGCTGCCCACGGCCCAGATCGCCGTCATGGGCCCCGAGGCGGCGGTCAACGCCGTGTACTACAACCACATCCAGGCCCTGCCGCCCGAGGAGCGGGAGGCCTTCGTAGCCCAGCGCCGGGCCGAGTACGCCGCGGACATCGACCTGCTGCGCCTGGCCTCGGAGTTGATCGTGGACGCGGTGGTGGATCCGGCCGACCTGCGCGAGGAGTTGATCCGCCGCCTGGACGTGTATTCCGGCCGCGTGCGGGACTGGCCGGCCAAGCACCGGCCCGTCACCCCGGTGTGACGGCCGGGGGAAGGAGGGGGAGCCGCCGTGGCTTACCGGCACCTGCTGGTGGAGCGGGACGGCGGCATCGGGCGCATCGTCATCAACCGGCCAGAGGTCCGCAACGCCCTGAACCAGGCGGCCTGCGCCGAACTGGTCCGGGCCTTCGCCGAGTTGTCCGCGGACCCCGAGGTGCGGGTCATCCTGCTGCGGGGCGCCGGCCGCGAAGCCTTCTGCGCCGGGGCCGATCTCAAGGAACTGACGGGCCGCGAGGGGGTCCTGGAACGGCGGGGTTACTTTTCGGGCGTGGCCGACGTGCTGCGGCAGATGGCCCGGACCGAACCGCCCATCGTGGCCATGGTCCACGGCTACGCCCTGGCCGGGGGGTGCGGCCTGGCGGCCGCCTGCGACCTGGTTTACGCCGCTGACGACGCGGTTTTCGGCGTGCCGGAACTGCACGTGGGCCTGTTCCCCATGGTGGTCATGGCGCCCATCCTGCGCTCGGTGGGGCGCAAGCGGGGCCTGGAGTTGTTCTTCCGCGGCCACCGCATCAGCGGCCGCGAGGCGCTGGAGCTGGGCCTGGTCACCCGGGTGTTCCCCGCCGACCGCCTGGAGGACGAGACCGAGGCGGTGCTGGCCGGCATCGCCCGTTTCAGCCCGGCCCTGCTGCGCCTGGGCCGCCAGGCTTTCCAGCGGTCCGACGGCCTGTCCTACCTGCAGGCGCTGGACTACCTGCAGGAAATGATCGCTGTGGCCGCCATGACCGAGGACGCCAGAGAGGGCACCACGGCGTTCGTGGAACGGCGGCAGCCGCACTGGCGCGGCCGCTGATGCCCGCTGAGGGTGGCGCGGCCGCCGGGCGGGGGTATCTCGGGGGGATGACCCGTGGCGTATGAATCCCGGCTGCGCCATCCCAGCGTGGACCGGCTGTTTCAGGCCATCCTGTCGCTGCGGGACGTGGACGAGTGCTACCGGTTCTTCGAGGACCTTTGCACCATCCGGGAGGTGCGGGCCATGGCGCAGCGCTTCGAGGTGGCCCGGATGCTGGCCCAGGGGTACACCTACGACGCCATCGTGGAGGCCACGGGCATGTCGACGGCCACCATCAGCCGGATCCGCCGCTTCCTGGATTACGGCGCCGACGGCTACCGCCTGGCGCTGGAGCGCCTGGGCGACATCCCGCGGCCGGAGGCGCCGGATGCCCGCCCGGAAGCGCCGGGCGACACGGCCCCCGCCAGGGAGCGCCGTTCCGGACGGGCGTCCCGCCCTTCGTCCAGCCGCCGCACCCGTTGACGGGATACAGCCATCGTGATAGCGTTTCCCTCAGCGCCGTGGTTTTAGTCCTTTAACACACTAAAGTATTGAAGGGGCGTTGGTCCCGCTGGAGGCGTGGTGGATGACGGAGTTGGTGGAGCCGTCGGAGGAGCGGCGGGCGGCGGCCGCGGCGCTGGACGTGCTGCTGGCCGCCGGCTACCGGGAGACGCGGCTGCCTCCCTGGCTGGATTACGACCGGGTCCGGGACGGGCTGGACCGCGCCCGGGTCGACTCCTGCAAGTTCGTGGCTCCCGACGGCCGTGTGCTGCTGCTGCTGCCCGATCCCACCCTGGGCGTGCTGCAGTCCCTGGGAGGGACTGGCGGCCAGGCGCTGCGGGTCTGCTACTGGGCGGACGTCTTCCGGGTGGTGGACGGCCGCTGGACCCGCGGCGCCCAGGTCGGCGCCGAACTGCTGGGCCCTGTAGGCCTGGACGTGGACCTGGAAGTGGTGGACCTGGCGCTGGCGGCCGCCGCGGCCGCCGGTTGCCGGCAGGTGCGCCTGGTACTCAACGACGCCGGCCTGACCGAAGGTTTGTGCGGCATGCTGCCGCCTGCCGAGGCGGCCCGGGCCCGGCGGGCGCTGGAGGCGGGAGATTTCGTGGAAGTCCGGGAGGCGGCCCGGAGCCGGCCCGAGGTGGCGGAAGCGCTGCGTTATGCCGGGCCGGCGGCCGACGTGCGCAGCCGCCTGAAGACCCTGCCGCTGCCGGCCGCCGTGGAGGCCAGGCTGGCGCACCTGGAGCAGGTGGCGGCCGCCGCCGCCCGGAGGCACCCCGCCGCCGGCGTGGTGATCGACGCGGGCATGGTGCGGGAAATCGGGTATTACGACGGCCTGGTCTTCCAGGTCATCGAGGCCGGGACGGGGCGGGTGCTGGCCGCGGGCGGCCGCTACGACGCCCTGGCCCAGGCTGCCGATCCCGCCTGCGGCGGCGGCGTGGGCTTTGCCTGCGACGCGGCGGCCCTGGCCGCGGCGGCCCGGGCCGGTGGGGCCGGGGAGCGGGGTGAAGCGCCGTGGCCGGCCGCTGGCTCACGATAGTGCTGCCCAAGGGCCGGCTGGCCGCCGAGGCCGCGCAGCTGGTGGAGGCGGCGGGGCTGGCTCGCGACCTGGATCCCCAGGCGCGGACATTGGTCCACGAGGAACCGGACCTGGGCATCCGCCTGGCCTGGCTGCGGCCCGAGGACGGCCTGACCTACGCCGAACGCGGTGTGGCCGCCCTGGCCTTCGTGGGCAAAGACGTGCTGCTGGAGCGGCGGGCCGCGGTGGATGAGGTGGTGGACCTGGGCATCGGCCGCTGCACGGCCTGCCTGGCGGTGCCGGAGGATGCCCACTGGCCTCCCCCGGCCGGCACCCGGCTGCGGGTGGCCACCCACCTGCCGCGCCTGGCGGAGGAGTTCCTGCGGCGTCAGGGGCACGCCGCCGAGATCATCCACCTGCGCGGCTCGGTGGAGATCGCGCCGCGGCTGGGTCTGGCCGACGCGGTGGTCGACCTGGTCCAGACCGGCCGCACGCTGCAGGCCAACGGGCTGAAGGTGGCCGCCGAGATCATGCCCATCACCTGCCGCCTGGTGGCCCATCCCGGCGCCCGGCGTGCCGGGGACCCCAGGGTGGAAGAGATCATCGAGCGCCTGGCCCGGGCGGCCGCCGCCGTGCCGGCCGGGGGAGGCGGCAGCCGGTGACGGCTCAGGTCCTGCAGGTGGCGGTGGTCGACTACGGCGCCAGCAACCTGCACAGCGTGCTGGGCGCCCTGGACCGGGCGGCCCGCACCGCCGGGGTCGAGGCCCGCGTCCGCCTGGTGGACCGGGCCGGCGGCCTGGACGGGGCCGACGCCGTGGTGGTGCCCGGCGTAGGGTCTTTCGCCGCGGCCATGGAGGCCCTGGAGGGGTCCGGGCTGGCCGGCGACCTGCGGGCGGCGGCCGCCCGGGGGCTGCCGGTGCTGGGCATCTGCCTGGGCCTGCAGGTGCTGCTGGAGGGCGGCGACGAGGGCGGGCCGCGCCCCGGGCTGGGACTGGTGCCCGGATGGGTCCGCGCGCTGCCGCCGGGCCTGAAGAATCCCCACATGGGGTGGAACCGGGTGCTGCCGGTGCGCGCCGACCCGCTGCTGCCCCGGGGCGCCCGGCCCTTCTACGCCTACTTCGCCCACAGTTACGCGGCCGACGGCGTCCCGCCGGGCATGGTGGCGGCCGTGTGCCGGCACGGCACTTTCACGTTCCCGGCCGCCATCCGGTCGGGGTCCATCTTCGCCGTGCAGTTTCATCCCGAGCGCAGCGCGCCCTGGGGCGACGCCATCTTCGCCGGCTTCCTGCGCGGCGCGGCCAGGGGGGTGGCGCCCGTTGCCGGGGAACGCTGAAGACGGCTTCGAGATCCTGGCCGCCGTGGACATCCTGGGGGGACGCTGCGTGCGGCTGCACCAGGGCGACTACGGCCGGCCCACCGACTACGGGGACCCGCTGGAACGGGCCCGGGCCTGGGCGGAAGAGGGCGCCCGCTGGCTGCACGTGGTCGACCTGGACGGCGCCCGCGGCGGGGTGCCGGCGGCCCTGGACGCCGCCGCCCGCATCCGCTCCGAAACCGGCTGCCGGGTGCAGTACGGCGGCGGCATTCGCGGTCCCGAGGCGCTGGCGGCGGCCCTGGCCGCGGCCGACCGGGCGGTGGTCAGCAGCTGGGCGCTGCGGGAACCCGAGGCGGTGTGCCGGGAACTGGCCCGGTACCCGGGCCGGGTCCTGGTGTCCCTGGACGTGCGGGACGGGCGCGTGTGGATCGACGGCTGGCGGACCGGCCTGGCGGTCCCGGCGGCCCAGGCGGCCAGGGACTTCGTGGCCGCCGGCGCCGCCGGCGTGGTGGTCACCGGCATCGCCCGCGACGGCACCCTGGAGGGCGTCGACCGGGAGGTGCTCCAGGAGGCCGCCTCGTGGGGCGTGCCCTTCTGGTGGGCCGGCGGCGTGGCTTCCGCCGCCGACGCTGCGCTGGTCAGGCACGTCGGGGGCCGCTGGGTGCGGGGGCTCATCGCCGGCCGGGCCCTTTACGAGGGACGGGTGACGATTTCCGACCTGAAGCAGGCTGCTGCGGGGGTGAGGGACCGGTGCTGACCCGCCGCATCATCCCCTGCCTGGACGTGGATGCCGGCCGCGTGGTGAAAGGGGTCCGGTTCCAGAACCTGCGGGAGATGGGCGACCCGCTGGAACTGGCCCGCCGGTACGCCCGGGAAGGGGCGGACGAACTGGTTTTCCTGGACATCTCGGCCACCGCCGAGGGGCGGTCGGCCACCCTGGACCTGGTGGCGGCCGTGGCCCGGGAGGTGGGCGTGCCGCTGACC
>PKRI01000050.1 GCA_017577485.1 Bacillota bacterium
TCGGTGTACGGGGTGCGGCTCGCGGAACGTCGGACCATCGTGGCCTCCCGCCCTAGTGTGCGCCGCCGGGCCTGCCGGCTATCCCGGGCCGCCGCCCGGCGGGCGCAAGCGCTGCCCGCGCCGCCCGCGGCGGCCGCCGCCCGGGTTGAAAAAGGCGAATCGCCCCCAACCGGAGGCGATCCGCCCTGGGAGAGGAGAAACCGGAGGAGAGCCCGGCCCGTCGGGCCGAACCGGTGCTCTCACTGGGGTAAGATGAACCGCGGGAGCCGGGATTATGCGGCGCCGGGAGGTGGCGGCAGGTGCGGATCACGGGCGGTGAGGCCAGGGGCCGGCCGGTGCGGGTGCCCAGGGCCCCGGGGCTGCGTCCCACGCCGGACCGGGTGCGCCAGGCCGTGTTCAGCAAGCTGGCGCCGTGGATCCAGGGGGCCAGGGTGGTGGACCTTTTCGCCGGTTCGGGCGTCATGGGCTTCGAAGCCCTGAGCCGCGGCGCCGCCTCGGCGGTCTTCGTGGAACAGGCCCCGCGCACCGCCGCCGCCCTGGCCGCCAGCGCCCGCGACCTGGGCTACGCCGACCGCGTGCGCGTGGTGCGGGAGGATGTGTTTCACGCGCTACCGAATACCATCGGCCAGGCCGATGCGGATCTGGTCTTCGCCGATCCGCCCTACGACCGGGGCCTGGCCGCCCGGGTGGTTTCGGCAGTGGCCCCGCTCCTGAAGCCGGGCGCCTGGCTGGTGCTGGAGCACAGCGCCCGCGAAGCGGTTCCCGACCAGGTCCCGGGCGTACCGGACTTCCGGTGCGTCGACCGGCGGCGTTACGGCGACACCGTCGTATCCTACTACCGGCGCCTGCTGGAGGAGGGGCCTGGGTGACCGTCGCAGCCTACCCCGGAAGCTTCGACCCGGTGACCAACGGGCATCTCGACATCATCCACCGGGCCTCGCGCATCTTCGACCAGGTGATCGTGGCCCTCTTCGTCAACCTGGAAAAGTCGCCGATGTTCACAGCGGAAGAGCGGCTGGAGATGGTGCGCGAGGTCACGGCCGGCCTGCCCAACGTGACCGTGGAGTCGTCCACGGGGCTGCTGGTGGACTTCTGCCGGCGCCGGGGCGTCGACGTGGTGGTCCGCGGCCTGCGGGCCATCTCCGACTTTGACTATGAGTTCCAGATGGCCCAGATGAACAAGGAACTGTACGAGCGGGTCGAAACGGTGTTTATGATGACGCGGAAAGAGCACCTGTTCCTGAGTTCCAGCATCGTCAAGGAAATCGCCCGGCTCGGGGGAGACGTCAGCCGCTTCGTCCCCGAGGGCGTCCATCGCCGCCTGATGGAGAAGATCGGCGAGACCGGCGGGGGCGGGCTGCGGTGACGCCGCCGGCGGAGGCGAAGGGGGGCTATCCGGTGCAGGGTGGGAACACCTCCACGGGTTCGCCGGATCCGCGGGCGCCCGAGATCAGGGTCGGCCGCGAGTTGATGCTCCTGATCGACGAGTTTGAGCAGTTCGTCAACGAACGGCCCCGGGTGCCGTTGACCGGTAAGATCATGTTCGACGAGGACGATCTTTACGGTTTCATCGACCAGCTGCGTGAGGTCATCCCCAAGGAAATCCAGCGGGCCATGCAGATCACCGCGGAGCGGGATCAGATCCTGGAGCAGGCCGAGGCCCAGGCCGAGACCATCGTGGCCGAGGCGCGCCAGTACGCCGAGCGACTGATGTCGGAGTCGGCCATCACCCGCCGGGCCGAGGAGGAGTCGGGCCGGATCCTGGCCCAGGTGCGGGAGGAGGCCCGTACGCTGCGCCGGGAGGCCGACGCCTACGCCGCCGCGGTGCTGTCGCGGCTGGAAGAGACCCTGAACGCGGCGCTGAACCAGGTGCGCCAGGGCAAGGAACACCTGCGGGCCATCATGCCTGCCTCCGAGGCGGCGGCCGCCCAGGACGAGGACGACCGCTGAAGGCGGGCCGCGTCCCGGCTCGGTACCGCAGTCATCCCCTCATAACAGGTTTCCGGAGACCAAAGACCGGGGGCCGGCCGCACAGCGCGGCCGGCCCCCGGCGGGTGGGGTGGAGGCCCCCCTTTCGGCGCGTCCCGTGGCGAAGGTACGTCCGGAGCCTACGGCTCCTGGCCGTCCTCCTCGCCGCCGGACTCGCCGTCGGCGGGGGTAGTGGCATCATCGCTGCCGGGTGAGGCGTCACCGCCGGCCGGCACCTCGTCACCGCCGCCGGCAGGCGGGGTCTGGGCGTCGCCGCCGGTGCCGGTCCCCCCGCAGGCGGCGAGGAGGAGCAGCAGCACCAGCAGCACGACCAGCCAGGGCATCCGGCGCAGTCGAAGCATCGCCATCCTCCTTCCGCCCCTCCAGGATGACGCCCGCATGTGGCGGCGGCATGACGAGAGTATGACCACCTGGTAACAAACGGCGGGGCGGGTATGGCTGGGCGGCGGCGAAGTTTTTGCCGCAGGGTGCGTGGGGTCTTCCGGAGGTGATCGCCGGTGAAGCCCCGGGTACTGGTGGTCGACGACGATCCCCACGTCGGGGAACTGCTGAGCCTTTACGCAGCCCGGGACGGGTTCACCGTCGAGACGGTCCCGGACGGCGCCGCCGCCCTGGAGGCGGTGCGCCGGCAGCCGCCCGACCTGGTGATCCTGGACCTCAACCTGCCCAACATGGACGGCCTGGACGTGTGCCGGCAGTTGCGGTCCGGCAGCGACCGGTGGCTTCCCATCATCATGCTCACAGCCCGTGACGAGGAAGCGGACCGCGTGGTGGGCCTGGAGTTGGGCGCCGACGATTATGTCACCAAGCCCTTCAGCCCGCGGGAAGTGGTGGCCCGCATCAAGGCTGTCCTCCGCCGGGCCGGGGCGCCGCCGGCCGACGACGGCACCGGCGTGTTCATCCCCGCCGTGGGCCTGGAGATCCGGCCCCAGGGGCGCCGGGTGTGGGTCGGCGGCCAGGAGGTGGCGCTGGCGCCCCGGGAGTACGACCTGCTGCTGTGCCTGGCCCGGAATCCCGGGCGGGTCTTCACCCGCGACGCGCTCCTGGACCAGGTGTGGGGTTACGACTTCTTCGGCGACCCCCGCACGGTGGACGTGCACATCCGCCGGCTGCGCCGCAAGCTTCCCGAGCCCGCGGCCTCGTGCATCGAAACGGTGTGGGGCGTAGGCTACCGCTTCGAGGTGCCCGCCTCGTGAGCCGGCTGGCGCGCCGGCTCCACGACCTCTGGGTGCGGATCGGCCTGGGCCGCAGTGTCTTCGGCCGGCTGCTGACCGCCTACACGGGACTGGCGGTGGTGGGCCTGCTGGTCATCGGCCTGCTGCTGTCGTACGTGGGCGGGGGATACATCCGCCACCAGAAGCAGGAGGAACTGACCCGGGCCGCCAGGCGGGTCAGCGTGGCGGTTCAGCGCCTGGTGGGCGGCCCGCCGGCGGGGGAGGCCGGCGAGGAACTGGCCGGGCTGGTGCTCCTGTTGAGCACCACCCTCAATGCGGGTGTGGTCATCTTCGCCGAGGACGGCACCGTGGTGGCGGCGGCGGCCGGCGACGAGGCCCTGGGCATGGGCAGCGTCGCCGAGGACATCACCCGGCGGGTGGGCGAAGGCCGCATCGTCACCGCCATCTCCCGCCTGGTGGCCGACGGCCCGCAGGTGCTGCTGAGCGCGGTGCCGCTGGGCGAGGGTGACGGGCCGCGCGGCGGCGTGCTGGTTTACGCTCCGGTGACCGACCTGGAGGCCGCCGTGGCCCGCTTCCGCGAGACCATCCTCTGGGTGGCGCTGGCGGTGACGCTGCTGTCCATGGCGGTGGGCTCCTACGTATCCTGGACCATCAGCCGCCCGCTGCGCCACCTGCGGCGGGCGGTGGCGGATCTGGCCGCGGGGCGGTATCCCGAGGGTCCGGTGGACCCCGCCGTCGAAACCGAGGACGAGATCGGCGAGCTGGCCGCCGCCATCGCCGGCCTGGGCCAGAAACTGGCGGCCGCGGACCGGCACCGGCAGCAGGCGGAGGAGAGCCGCCGGCGGCTGCTGGCCGACGTGTCCCACGAACTCCGGACGCCGCTGACCTCCATCCGCGGCTTCACCGAGGCGCTGCTGGACGAACTGGACGACGATCCGCAGGCGCGCAGGCGCCACCTGCGGCTGATCCACGAGCAGACCCTGCACCTGAGCCGCCTGGTCCAGGACCTGCTGGAACTCAGCCGCCTGGAGTCGGGCGACATCCGCCTGGTGCGCCTGCCGGTGGACCTGGGGCAGCTGGTCCGAGGGGTGGCCGAGCGCCTGGCGCCCAACGCCGAAGCTTCGGGTACCCGGCTGGTGGTGGCGCCCTGCGACGAGCCCCTGCAGGTCATGGGGGACCCCGACCGCCTGGAGCAGATCATCACCAACCTGGCCGTCAACGCCCTGGGAGTTTCGGCCGGGGGCACGGTCACCCTGGCGGTCCGCGCCCACCAGGACGAGGTGTGCCTGGAAGTGGCCGACACCGGGCCCGGCATCGACCCGGCCGACCTTCCCTTCATCTGGCAGCGCTTCTATCGCGGCCGCAGCGGCGCCTCGGGAACGGGCCTGGGCCTGGCCATCGTGCGGCACCTGGTGGAACTGCACGGCGGGCGGGTGGCGGTGGAGGCCCAGCCCGGCCAGGGCGCCCGGTTCCAGGTGTTCCTGCCCCGCCTCTCCGTAACGCACCGTTCATAAAGTTGGCCGGACCGTCACGGGCCGGTCACGGTCCTGCAAAAGCCCGGTGTCAACATGGCCGGTGGACGGGTCACCGCCGGTCGGACAAGCCCCTTCAGGACGGAACAGGGAGGTGAGGACGCGCCTGCGGTTTCCCGGCCGGCCCGACTCGTCCCAAACCTTTCCGAAGGAGGGACCGGTCGCATGCAGAGGGTGCGGCGCCTGCTGGTCGGCCTGGCTGCAGGGGCCATCCTGCTGGCGCGCGCCGCGGTGCCGGCGGCCGCGGTGGCGGATGCCGGCGAAGCGGCGGAGGCCCCGTCGCCGGCCGCCGTGGAACTGGGCCAGGCGTTCGGAGCCCTGGACCAGCGCAGCGCGGCGTTCCTGGCTCAGCAGTTCGCCCGGCGGGCGGTGCAGGCCGGCATCGACCGCCGCTGGCAGGAAGCCGTGGTACTGGTGACTGCCAGGAACAGCGCCGGCGGTGCCCGCACCGGCACCGGCTTCAACATCCGCCCGTCGGGCCTGGTGATTACCAACCGCCACGTGGTGGAGGGCGCCCGTTCGGTGGAGATCCGCTTCCGGGACGGGACCGTCTACCCCGCTGCGGAAGTGCGGGTCGACGATGCCGCCGACCTGGCGCTGGTCCGGCTGAACGGCGCGGATCTGCCCGTGGTGCCCCTGGGCGAGCCCCACCTGCCGCCCGCCGGCTCGGGCGTCACGGTGGTGGGCAATCCCCTGGGCTATCCGCGCCTGGCGGTGCGCGGCACGGTCCTGGGCTACGCCGGCCAGGGGCCCGAACCGGTGATGGAGATCGACGCCCCCATTCACAGCGGGCACAGCGGCAGCCCTGTCTTCAATGAGGAGGGGAACGTGGTGGGGGTCGTCTTCGGCGCTTCGGCCGGCGACGGCGGCGGGCGCACCGGGTACGCGGTGCCGTCCACCGCGCTGCACCGCTTCCTGGCCGTCGAGGCTCCCTGAATCCGGCGCCAACGGCCGGGTCCCGTGTGCTATAGTGGGCGGGTGGAGGCCGGCCCAGGGCCGGCCTGCGGATAAGGAGAGCGGATACCCCGTATGAGCGAACATCACCAGACTCCCGCCGGGCGTCCTCGTGGGCAAATGCAGGACTTCACCACCGGCAGCATCTGGAGGCACCTGCTGGTCTTCTCCTGGCCCATGTTCGTGGGCAACCTGTTCCAGTCGCTGTACAACACCGTGGACAGCTTCTGGGTAGGGCGCTACTTAGGAGCCGACGCCCTGGGCGCGGTGTCGGTCAGTTTCCCGGCCATCTTCGCCCTGGTGTCGCTGATCATGGGGCTCACCATGGCGACCACGACGCTGGTGGCCCAATACCGGGGGGCCCGGCAGGACGACCAGGTCCGCCGGACCGTGGCCAACTCGGTGCTGCTGATCGTAGTGCTGGGCCTGGCGTCCACCGGGGTGGGGTACGTCTTCCGGTTTTCCCTGCTCCGGCTCATGCGCACGCCGGAGGAGATCCTGGAGCCGGCTGCCCTGTACCTGGGCGTCTTCTCGGTGGGGCTTGTTCCCATGTTCCTCTACAACTCACTGAGCGCGGTGCTGAGGGGCCTGGGCGACTCGCGGACGCCGCTGCGGTTCCTGATCTACGCCACCGTCGTCAACATCATCCTGGACCCGCTGTTCATCCTGGGATTGGGCCCGGTCCCGGCCATGGGTGTGGCAGGCGCGGCCTGGGCGACGGTGCTGGCCCAGTTGCTGTCGGCCGTGCTGTCGGTCTACTACATCGGCCGCGTCACGGACCTGTTCCCCCAGGTGCGGTCCCAGTGGAAACCCGACGGCATGCTGCTCCGCAGGCTGGTGGCCATCGGCGTGCCGGCGGGCCTGCAGACGTCGGTGGTGGCCTTCAGCGAGGCCATCCTGATGGTGATCATCAACACCTTCGGCACCGACGTGGTGGCCGGATTCTCCGCCGCCATCCGCATTGACCAGTTCGCCTTCCTGCCGGCGCTGTCCATCGGCCTGGCGGTGACGGCCCTGGTGGGCCAGAACCTGGGGGCGGGCAAGCAGGAGCGGGTGCGGGAGATCGTGCGGTCGTCCTCCTGGCTGACGGTGGCCATCACCGGCGCCGCCACCGTGGTCTTTCTGGCCTGGCCCGAGCCGCTGGTGCGGATCTTCACCGGTGAGCCGCCTGTGGTGGCGGAGGGGGCCCGCTACCTGCGCATCGTCGGGCTGTCCTTCGTGCCCCTGGGACTGATCTTCGTCCTGGGCGGCGTGCTCAGGGGCGCTGGCGACACCATGGCCACCATGGTGATCACGTTCCTGACCATGTGGGTGGCAAGGCTGCCCGTGGCCTGGTACCTCTCCTACGGCCTCGGGTGGGGCGTGGCCGGTACCTGGTGGGCCGTGGTGTTCAGCACCGTCGTGGGCCTGATCCTCAACTGGATGTACTACCGCAGCGGCAACTGGTTGAAGAAGGTGATCGTTCAGCCGCAGCCCTCCACAGGGCCGGCGTGAGCGCAGGATGACCCGGGACCCCGGATGGCCAGGCTGCACGCCAGCCCCACCATTAGGAAGGCGATGCCCGGCCAGAAGAAGGCGCCGAAGCCGAAAGCGTCCACCACCAGGCCGTACAAGGGCGGCGACAGCAGCCCCGCCAGGGCGATGACCACGTTCCAGAGCCCGGTGTAGGTTCCCGTCAGGGCCCGCGGCACCAGCCTCAGCAGGACCGGATAGGCGTTGGTGATGATCAGCGCCCAGCTGACGCCGCCCAGCAGGAAGATGTAGCGGGCCGCGGCGGCGTCCTCCACGGCCGTCATCAGCAGGAACGTCAGCAGGATGCCCACGGCCCCGGCGCGGATCGCCGGCAGCCGGCCCAGGCGGTCGCCCACCAGCCCGGCGGGCACCGCAAAGACGATGAAGGCCAGGGCAAAGAAGCCCAGCAGGAACGTGGCGTCGGTCGGCGTGAGGCCCAGGTGCTCGACCCCGTACCGGGTGAACATGTTCTGGGCGCCGTTGACGGCCGCCACCCAGCACAGGGCTGCCAGCAGCAGGAGCAGGGTCCGGCGGTCCCGGTCGGTGAGGACCGTGCGCACCGCCGACATCACCCCGCCCAGGTCCCCCAGGCGCAGCTCGCCCTCGCCGCCGGGTGGAGGCAGCGCCGCGGGTGCGGTTCCGCCGGCGTCCGGCCGGGGCCCGCCCGGCAGCGCCAGGCGGCGTTCCGGCACCGCCAGCAGGATCAGCACCAGGGCCGCCAGCAGCAGCAGCGACGAGGCGTCGAAGGGCGCCGCCGGGCTGCGCTCGTAGAGCGGGTTGAGGAAGAAAAAGGCCACCAGCGCGCCCAGCCCGCCCATGGCGTTGATGACGCCGTTGGCCCGTCCCAACCGGGCTTCGGGGCTGATGTCGGCCATCAGGGCGTAACTGGGCGTGGTAAAGACGGCGATGCCCAGGTTCATCAGCAGGGTGGCGCCCAGCAGCAGGGCCAGGGTGGGGGCCCGGGGGATCAGGGCGAAGCAGGCGGCCGCCAGCGGCATGCCCGCCAGCAGGTAGGGCATGCGCCTGCCCAGGCGGGTTACGGTCCGGTCGCTGAGGGCGGCGAAGGCGGGCTGGGCCGTGACCGAGGCGATGTTGTCGATGATCATGACCAGCCCGATCACGGCGTTGCTGGCGATGAACCGGCCGTAAAGCAGCGGCAGGTAGGCGTTGTACAGCGCCCAGACGGTCTGGGAAGCCAGGTACGCCATGCCCAGGGTGGCGATGCGCAGCCAGAACAAGGGCGTCCCTCCCGCCGTGCGGCCTGGTTCCCTGGTTTAACGGTGGGGACCGGCACTTCCTGCCACTCGCGACGCGGCGGCTGTGGCCAGCAGCGAAAGCTTTCCGGTGCAGCGCAAGCACGTCCGGGAGCGCGTGGTTCCACGCCCCGACGGACGGGCCGATCACAGACCGCCACGGTTTCCATGCGGCGGGGACGGGTGGAACGATGATGGACACTTCCCCGCCGCCCTACGAGGGTCACCGGCGCCGCCCTGGCCAGGGCGGGACCCACGTGGGCCGGGGCGGCAGGGGCGCAGGCAGGAGGGTGGCGCTGGAGCCCGAGGCCCGCACGGCCTGCAGGTGTGACCCAGGCGGGCTCGTGGCTGCCGCCGGCGGCCGCCGGCATTCGCTACCCCGCGGCACGCCGCCTGACAGCCTGGCCGGTGACGCACAGCAGCGCGGCGGCGCCCGCCGCCGCCACCGCCAGCGCCAGGCCCCGCACGCCCAGGGCCAGCCGCCCCATCCAGGCGGCCCAGCCCATCCCCTGCGCTGCCCCAGCCGTCCCGGCCCCCGGGGCCAGCGCTTCCACAGCCGGCGCCAGGACCTGCTCCAGGGCGCCGAGGTCCGGCCCCCAGGCCAGCAGCAGCGCGGTGGCCGCCCCCGCCCAGAAGGCGTGAACGAGCCGAGCCAGCATATACGGCGCCAGGCTCATGCCGGTGCCGTCGATGATGGCCGCCACCTGGGCGTGCACGCTGAGGCCGGCCCAGCCGATGATGGCGCCGGCCGCGATCAGCCGGTCCACCAGGGTGGCATCGGCCTGGGCCGCCAGCTGCGAGCCCAGGGTGATCTCAAAGGTGCCCGAGACCAGGGCGGCTCCCAGGGCGGGGGACACCCCCAGCCAGCCCAGGACGGTCCCGAAGAAGCCCGCCAGGACCCTGACCACACCTGCCGCCGTCAACATCTCCAGGATCACCGCGAAGAGGATGATGGTGCCGCCCACCAGCAGCAGCGTTTCGATGGAGCGCCGGACCGAATCACCGAACAGGCGTCCGAAGGGGCGGCCGTCCTGGCGGCGGGCCCGCAGCAGGGCCCGGTAGGCCCGGGCCAGGATGGGCCCGCTGTCGCCCTCGGGCTGTTTCGACGTGGGCGCGCCGGGCCGGTGGAAGCGCATCACAAAGCCCGTCAGCACGGCGCCGATGTAGTGGGCGAGCACCAGGGTGCCGGCCACCGAGGCGCTCCCGAACATCCCCACGGCGACCGCCCCTGCCATAAAGAGCGGATCCGCGGTATTGGCAAAGGACATGAGGCGCTCACCCTCGGCCTCGGTGATCTCCTCGCGGTGGCGCAGGTCGGAGGTCAGCACCGCCCCGATGGGATACCCCGACGCCAGCCCCATGGCGGTGACGAAGCCGCCCACGCCCGGCAGGTTGAACAGCGGGCGCATCAGGGGCTCCAGCAGCACGCCCACGAAGGCCACCACGCCCAGGCCCATCAGCAGTTGGCCGCCGACGAAGAAGGGCAGCAGCGCCGGGAAGACCACCTCCCACCACAGCAGCAGCCCCCGCACCGCCGAGCGGAAGGCGGCCTCGGGGTACGCCACCATGGCGATGACCAGGGCGGTGGCGAGGACGGGCAAGGTCAACCCAGACAGGCGTCGAGCGGATTCCAGGAGCATGCCCTCCCAGTGGACCGGCGACGTTGCCGCACAAGGCAGCTCGGTGGGTTGCAGGCGTGCTGCACCGGTAGATGGGTATGGCCATGCTCGGGGAGTAAGACCACGGGTGACGCCGTTGCCCTCAACCCTCGCAGCCGACCCCGTCCTTGTCCCTGTCAAACCGGTGCGGATCGGGAGGCAGCACACGGAACCCCCGGTGGGGGATGTCCCCGCAGTCCAGGTCAGGCGGGGGCGGGGGGATGCACACGTCCGGATAGGAGGGGTCGCAGTTCTGGTTCGGCGTTGGCTGCGGGCTCTGATCCCGGCCCTCGCCGGTGGCCGGTGGGGAGGGCGCGGCAGCCTCTTCCGCCTCGGTGACCAGGCCCCACAAGCCCTTCCGCGCTTCCCGCGCTTCCCGCTGGAACCGGACGAAAAGGTCGGCGTACTTCACGTCGGGCGGTCTCTTATAAACATCTGACTCGGCCGTCGATCTATCCTGTGGTTAATTCCGATGTGTTTGTAT
>PKRI01000051.1 GCA_017577485.1 Bacillota bacterium
CTCTACAACTACTACCGGGACAAGGCCGACCTGTTACTACCGGGACAAGGCCGACCTGTCCCGGGCCGTGCAGGAGCGGGCCGCCGAGGAACTGGTGCGGCGCCTGCGGCTGGAGCGGCTGAATCCCGGGCGCCCGCTGGGCGAGAAGGTGCGGGCCCTGGTGGACGCGGCCCTGGCGGCGGCGCCGCTGTTCTCGGAACCGGAGCCGCTGGTGCAGTTGATGACGCCGGCCTTCGTGTGGCTGCTGGAGGAAGGGCAGATTCGCGGCGACCTGCCGCGGGCGGAGGCCGTGATCGACAGCCTGGCGCGGCTGCTGGCGGAAGTGGTGGCCGGCGCCGGCTTCGTGCTGCAGGGCGACGGCGCGGGACGGGCCCAGGCCGGCCGCCGCCTGGCGGCGCTGCTGGCCGAGGGCCTGCCGGGTGCGGTCGGCGCGGAAGCCGCACCGGCGGCCGAGCCGGGTGCGGCGCTTGATCGGGCCGTACACGCCGGCGAGCCGTCACGCGGGTGAGTTGAAGCGGTGCATCGGGTGGCCGGCGGCTGCGGACCGCGGAAAGTCGTCCGTCCGGCCGCCGCGGCGGTGGGCCGTCACGCCGGCACAGTGGGCCGTCATGCCGGCATGGAGCGCTGCTGCTTCCGGGGACGGGGCCGCCGCAGGAACTGGATCGTTTCGTAGAGCAGCCAGTAATCGGTGGGACTCAGGGGTCCCGACGCGGTGCCCTGGGCCACCGACGCCAGCAGCCGGATGTCCTCCAGGGGCAGGTGGGGGTGCTCGGCCCAGAAGATCCGCAGCCCGGTGGGCAGTTGGCCGGGATCGATGTCGGCGGCGGCGCGGGAAACGGCGTTGGGAGAAATTCCATCCCGCGGGGCGGTGGGGTCGGCGGCGTGGCCGGGGCCGGTGGGACCGGTGCGGCTGCCTGCGCTGCCCTGGCCGTTGCCCGGCGGATCGGCCTGGGGCTGATGCCGGCGGGGTGAAGCGTCGTTGGGCGCTTCCTCGTCGATCCCGATCAGTTCGGTCAGCCGGACGCCCAGGGCCTGGGCCAACTGGTATACGATCTCGACGGATGGGCGCTTGGTGGGGTCGTTCTCCATCTGCGACAGGTAAGCCTTGCTGACGCCGGCCATCCGGGCCAGGGCCGAAAGGCTGATGCCGCGGGCTTCCCGGAGCCGGCGCACGTTGCCGCCGATGTCAAAGGTCGTCGCCACCGAGACTCCGCCCTTCCCCTGAGACACCATGCCAGGCAAATTTTGTTCGCTGCCGGGAGGGGTCGTCCCTGCGCTGTGATGCACACTGGATCGGCCAGTCGATCGAAAAGTTGGCAGCCATCGGTGCCACACCGGACGGCGGCGTCACCCGCCTGGCGCTGACGGCCGAGGAGCGCCGGGCCATGGACCTGGTCCGGGGCTGGATGGAGGAGATGGGTCTCGAAACCCGCCGCGACGCGGTGGGCAATCTGTTCGGCGCCTGGCGTCCCGCCGGCGTCCAGGGTGCGCCGGTGATGACCGGGTCCCACGTGGATTCGGTGCCCCACGGCGGCCGCTACGACGGCACCGCCGGCGTCGTCACCGCCCTGGCGGCGGTCCGGGCCCTGCAGCAGGCTGGTCACGTCCCCTCGCGGCCCATCGAAATCGCCGTGTTCACCGGCGAGGAGGCGAGCCGGTTCCCGGTGGGACTGCTGGGCTCCACCGCCGTCACCCGCGGCCTCACCGAAGAGGAGCTGGACCGGGTCGATGCGGGCGGCGTGCGCCTGCGGGACGCCCTGCCCGACCCGGCCGGGCTGGACGCCGCGCGCATCCCGCCCGGCGGCGTAGCGGCCTTTCTTGAGGTGCACATCGAGCAGGGCCGCGTGCTGGAGGACGCCGGCGTGCCCGTGGGCGTGGTCACCGGCATCGCGGGCCCGGCTTTCTTCCGGGGCTGGCTGCGGGGAGCAGCCGACCACGCCGGCGCCACGCCCATGCCGCTGCGCCGCGACGCCCTGGCCGGCGCCGCCGAGTTCGTGCTGGCCGCCGAGCAGATCGCCCGGTCCACCGGCCCAACGACGGTGGCCACGGTGGGGTGGCTGCGCCCGCACCCCGGGGCCGGCAACGTGATCCCGGGGCTTTGTGAATTCAGCCTGGACCTGCGCGACATCGACCTGGACACCCGTGACCGGGCCGAAGCCGCCCTGCGCGAGGCCCTGGCCGGGATCGCCGCCCGGCGCGGCCTGGAGTGGGGACTGGAGGAAACGCACCGGGTGGACCCGGTGACCGTGCCGGGCTGGCTGGTGGACGTGCTGGAGCGCGTTGCCGCGGAGGCGGGTGTGCCCACCATACGGCTGCCCAGCGGCGCCGCCCACGATGCCATGATGATGGCCCGGGTGGCGCCGTCGGGCATGCTGTTCGTCCGCTGCCGCGACGGCCGCAGCCACACCCCCGAGGAATACGCCGCGGTGGAAGACCTCACGGCCGCCGCCGACGTGCTGGCCGGTGCGCTGGCCATGTTGACGGCCGAGGAGGCGGTGGGTGCGTCCGGGTGATGGGATCCGGGTAGTGGGGGACCTGCGGCCCCCGAGCGGCCTGCAAGCCTGAAATCGGACTTTCGGGAGGTGGGGGGCGGTCCGCGAGTCCAGGATTGGACCTAATAGGGCCGGTTAGGGCCGATCCGCGCCACCGAGGGCTGATCCCGGCACTACGGATGACATCCCGGGTGGCACCCGGCGATTACGGTAAACCAGTAGTGCGAAATTTGGACCTTATCTTACCCGGCGGACCGGATTCGACCGCACCAGGACCGATATTGGACTTGGATGCATGCCCGCGGCAGCCGGGCGGCAGGCACCTCGGCGCGGCGGCATAAGACCGGCAAACGCAAAAGACCCGGAGCCGTGCTGGACTCCGGGTCGCCTGTCGGGCGGGCGAGATTTGAACTCGCGACCTCACGGACCCGAACCGTGCGCGCTGCCAAGCTGCGCCACCGCCCGAAAACCTGTGCCCGTGAAGAGCACGACCCATTATAAACTCGCACTGAAGGCAGCGTCAATTTGGGCGCGACCGGCGCTGCGGCGCTGCGGCACCGCGGTGCGCCGTTCGACGGCGCCACCACGCAGGTGGGCAGGCGATGCCGCACCGGGCACCGCCCGCCGCCGCAGAACCCGCAACACCCGACGTCGCCCTGCAGCCGGTTCGAATGGCGGGAGGGAACCGACCTGGCCGAAGTCGTCATCGGCACCGCCGGCCACGTGGACCACGGCAAGACCTGGCTGATCCGGGCGCTGACCGGCCAGGACACCGACCGCCTGCCCGAGGAAAAGCGCCGCGGCATCTCCATCGACCTGGGCTTCGCCGAGTTCGTCCTGCCCAGCGGCCGGCGGGCCGGCATCATCGACGTCCCGGGCCACGAGCGCTTCATCAAGAACATGGTCGCCGGGGTTACCGGCATCGACCTGGTCCTCTTCGTGGTGGCGGCCGACGAGGGCGTCATGCCCCAGACCCGCGAGCACCTGCAGATCCTGGAACTCTTGGGCGTGGAAAGCGGCGTCGTGGTCCTGACCAAGGTGGACCTGGTCGACGATGAGTGGCTGCGCCTGGTGGAGGACGATGTCCGCTCGGAACTGGCCGGCTCGTTCCTGGCGCAGGCGCCGCTGGTGGCCGTGTCGGCCAAGACCGGCCAGGGTCTGGACCGGCTGACGGCCGTGGTGGACGAGATGCTCCCCCGGGTGCGGCGCCGTCCCGACGACGCCTACGTGCGCCTGCCCATCGACCGCGTGTTCACCGTGGCTGGGTTCGGCACCGTGGTCACCGGGACGCTGGTGGCCGGGCGCATCCGCCCCGAGGACCGGCTTGAGATCCAGCCCGGAGGGTTCCAGGTGCGGGTGCGGCAGGTGCAGGTCCACGGGCGGCGGGTCGAGCAGGCCGAGGCCGGGCAGCGGACCGCCGTCAACCTGGTGGGGGTCGACGCCGACCGGCTGTCGCGGGGCCAGGTGCTGGTAACGCCGGGCACGCAGCCGGCGGTGGACACCCTGGCCGCCGCCTGCCGCCTGCTGGACGACACCCCCCGCCCTCTGAAGAGCGGTACGAGGGTCCGTTTCCACATCGGTACCAGCGAGGTGCTGGGCCGGGTGGTGCTGCTGGACCGCGACCTGCTGGAGCCCGGCCAGCGCGGCTTCATCCAGTTCAAGGCCGAGACCCCGGTGGTCGCGGCCCGGGGCGACCGCTTCATCATCCGTTCCTACTCGCCGCTGCGGACCATCGGCGGGGGCGTCGTGCTGGACCCGGGCCGGCGGCACCGCCGGCGCCGGGCGGAATCGCTGGACCTGCTGGCGACGCTGGATCAGGGAGACCTTGGTGCCATCGCCGCCGCCGAACTGGACCGGGAGCCGGGGCCGGTGGACCTGGACTCGCTGGCGCGGCGGCTGAACGTGCCGCCGCACCGGGTGCAGCGGCTGCTGCCGGACCTGGCGGGCCGCGTGGTGGTGCTGGACGGGCCGCCGGCCGCGGCGTCGGGGCAGGTTTCCGGCGGCGGCCTGGTGGTGTCGGCGGCGGTGCTGGAGCGGCTGTCCCACCGGGTGGTGGAGGCCGTGTCGGCCTTCCACCGGCAGTGGCCGGTGCGGCCGGGGGTGCCCCGCGAGCGGCTGCGGGCGGACGTCCTGCCCGAAACTGAGCCGCGGGTCTTCGCGGCGGTGCTGGACCACCTGGCGGGGCGGGGACTCATCGAGGTTGAAGGCGAGGTGGTCCGCCTGCCGGGCCATCGTCCGCGCCTGGACGGGCGGCTGCAGGAGGCGCTGGACACCTTCCAGGCCCGCTGGCGGCAGGCCGGTGCCGCGCCGCCGTCGCCGGCCGAAGTGGCGCGGGAACTGGGCCTGGCGCCCGACCAGTGGCGGCCGCTGGTGGACATACTGGTGTCCGACGGGCGGTGGGTGCGGGTGGCCGAGGATTTCTATCTGGATGCCGGCGTTTACCAGCGGATGGTCGAGGCGGTCCGCGGGCTGCTGGCGGCTCGGGGCGGCGCCACCGTGGCCGAGATCCGCGATGTGCTGGGCACCAGCCGGAAGTACGTGGTGCCGTTCCTGGAGCACCTGGACCAGCGCCGGGTGACCCGGCGGGTGGGGGACCTCAGGCAGTTGGCCGGCCGGGGAGCGGCGCCGCCGGCGGATGGGGCGCCATCGGCGTGAACCGGCGGTGCCGGCAGGCCGGCCTCACTGTCCGCCGCGGTCGTCGCCGGTGTCGAGGTCGTCGCCTCCGCCGCGGCGGTCGCCTCCGCCGCGGCGGTCGCCGGAGGGCCGCCGGTCGTGGCGATTGCTGCCGGCCCCGTCATGGTCGATGCCGACGCGGGCGCCGTGGTCGCGAAGGATGCGTAGGGCTTCCTCTCGGGCGCCGGGGCGGTCCGGCAGGACCACCGTCAGCAGGTACGGCTCATCGGCAGCCGGTTCGGCGGCCGCCAGCCCGGACATCGCCGGGTCGGCGGCGCTGAGGACCCGCCGGTCGTCGCCGGCCTGCCCGGTGAGCGATAGGGGAAAGGGCTGGTCGTCCACGTCGCCTCGCTCCACCGGGTAGGGGCTCACCCGATCCACCTGCACCTCGTCGAAGCCGGCCTCCCGAAGGGCCTCGGCGGCGCGCCGGGCCGCGCCGTCGTCGGCGAAGGGGGCGGTGACCGCCGGCTGCTGAAAATGGGGCTCGGTCTGGAAATAGGTCTTGCGGGTCAGCGAAGGCCACCTCCCGTCGGCAGCGGCGCCCCCATCGGGCACCTCGATCACGGGCAGGTTGCCCGGCGCTCCGGCCGGTCATGCGGCGCGGGGGGCCTGGGGCCGAAGGCTGTGCCAAATTGACACCCCGGACAGGCCGCCTATATAATGGGTCCGGATTTCGCGCCCCCGGATCACGGGGGCGCAACCCATGAAATGACCGTGCCGGGCGGTCCCGCGGCGGCTCCCGTGCACGGCGAGGCCCGTCAGCGGCCTGCGTGGCCCGTCAGCGGCTTATCCGGCCCACGGCGGCTTGCACCGGCCCATCAGCGGCCCACAGCCGGGCAGCGGTCCACGCGGCCCAACGGCCCACGAAGGGACGACCCGCCTTGGCCCGTCGGCGCCTCCGCGCCACGCTCCTCGCGCTTTACATCGTGCTGCTGGCTGCGGCCGGCTATTACCTGGGCGTCGTCAACCCCATCTTCAACCACATCGCCAAGGGCCTGGACCTGGCCGGGGGCGTCCACGTGGTGCTGCAGGCCCAGGACAAGCCCGGCAGCCCCGTCACCCCCGAGGCCATGCAGACGGCCCTGGAGGTCATCCGCCGCCGCGTCGACGCCCTGGGCGTCGCCGAGCCGGTCCTCCAGCTTTGGGGCGAGGACCGCATCATCGTGGACCTGCCGGGCGCCGATCCCGAGCGCGCCCTGGAGGTCATCGGGCGAACCGCCTTGCTGGAGTTCCGCGACCCCGACGGCCAGTTGATCGTCACCGGCGCCAACCTGGTGCGGGCCCAGGCGGCTTTCGAGCCCCAGACCAACAACCCCGTGGTCATGCTGGAGTTCGACGAGGAGGGCACCCGGGCCATCAGCGAGGCCACCGCCCGCCTCATCGGCCAGCCCATGGCCATGTACCTGGACGGCCAGTTGATCATGGACCCGCCGCCCATCGTCACGTCCCGGATCACCACGGGCGAAGCGGTGATCACGGGCCTCGATTCCATCGACGAGGCCCAGAACGTGGCGGTCATGCTGTCCAGCGGCGCCCTGCCGGTGGATCTGGAGATCGTCGAGAACCGCTCCGTCAGCGCCCTGCTGGGCGAGCGGGCCATCGCCCAGAGCCAGCAGGCGGCCTACTACGGCGTCGGCGCCGTCATCCTGTTCATGCTGCTGGTCTACCGCCTGCCGGGCCTGGCCGCCAACCTGGCGCTGGTCCTGTACGGCATCATCGTGCTGGTCACCCTGGCCGGCATCAACGCCACCCTGACCCTGCCGGGCATCGCCGGCATCATCCTGTCGGTGGGCATGGCGGTGGACGCCAACGTGGTCATCTTCGAGCGCATCCGCGAGGAACTGCAGGCCGGGTCCACCGTGCGGGCGGCCATCGACGTCGGCTTCCGCAACGCCCTGAGCGCCATCCTGGACGCCAACGTCACCACGCTGATCGCCGCCGCGGCCCTGGCCTGGCGGGGGACCGGCCCCGTGCGGGGCTTCGCCGTGACCCTGTCCATCGGCGTCATCGCCAGCATGATCACCGCCGTGTTCGTGACCCGGTTCCTGCTGCGGGCCATGGTCGACAGCGGCCTGGTCCGCAATCCGGAGCGGATGTTCGGCGCGGCGGGGGTGAGCCGGGCGTGAAGCATAAGTCGCGGTTCAACCTCCCCTTCATGAAGTGGCGTCGGGCCGGCCTGATCGCCTCGGGCCTGCTGACCCTGGTGTCGGTCCTGGCCTGGATTTTCCTGGACCTCAACTACAGCGTGGACTTCACCGGCGGGTCCCTGTGGACGCTGCGCTTCGAGCAGGAAGCCGCCGAGCAGGACGTCCGCGCGGCCTTCGCCGCGGGCGGCATGGACGACGCCGTGGTCCAGCGGGTGGACTCGGCCCAGGGCGCCCAGGGCGTGGAGTTCGTGGTCCGCACCCGGGCCGTGGGCGAGGAGGGGCGGGAGGCCGTCCAGCAGGCCCTGCGGGAGCAGGTGGGAGACTTCACCCTGGTCAGCCTGGACGACGTGTCGCCGGTCATCGGCAGCGTCTTGCGGGCCAACGCCCTCTGGGCCCTGGCGGTGGCCGTGGCCGGCATGCTCATCTACATCACGCTCCGGTTCGAGTGGCGCTTCGCCGTCACCGCCATCGTGGGGCTGATCCACGACATCCTGATCATCATCGGCCTGTTCGCCGTCACGCGGCTGCCGGTGGACGCCACGTTCGTGGCCGCCATCCTGACCGTCTTCGGCTACTCGGTCAACGACACCATCATCGTGTACGACCGCATCCGCGAGAACATGGCCCACTACCGCCGCGGCCAGTACGTGGAACTGGTCAACGACTCGGTCAACCAGACCCTGACCCGCACCATCAACACCAGCGTGACCACGCTGCTGGTCCTGGCGGCCGTCGCCATCCTGGGCGGCGAGACCACCCGCCCTCTGGCCGTGGCCATCATGACGGGCGTGGTGACCGGCACGTACTCCACCATCTTCGTCTGCGCGGCGCTGTGGCTGGAGTGGCGGCTCCGCGCCGAGCGCCGGCATCAGCAGGCTGCGTGACGGGTTCCGATCCACCGGGTTTCGCGGCCGGTGAACGGCCCCCGAGGCCCGCTCCCCCGGGGCAGGTTTGATCCTCCTGATTTATCCGGTGGTGCCCAACGGTAAGCGCTCCCGTCCGCCGGGCATCCTACCCGCGGATGGGAGGTCGTCCCCGCTTGCGCCTGTTCACTGAACTGGCCCCGTTCACCGATCTGGTGCGTCATCCCGGCAACGAGGCTCTCTTCGCTGCCGTCGAGTTGAGCCTGATGTCGACCCGCCTGGGCTGGCCGCTGCACCTGCACGCCGAGGGCGTCCGCGGCACCGGCAAGACCACGGTCCTGCGGTCGGTGCGGCGCTGCCTGCCCCGGATCCGGCGGGTCAAGGGCTGCCTCTACAACTGCGACCCGGTGGCACCCCACTGTCCCCAGCACCGGCACCTCTCCCGGGAGCAGTTGGACGCCATCGGCACCGAACTGGTCCCCATGCCGTTCCTGGAGATTTCCCACTCGGCCCGCCTGGGGACGGTGGTGGGCACCATCGACCTGCGGCGGGTGCTGGACGCCGAGGGTCCCGAAGCCGTGCTGCTGCCCGGGACCCTGGCCAAGGCCCACCGCGGCGTGGTCTTCGTGGACGAGATCAACCGCCTGGCCGACACCGCCCCGGAACTGGTGGACGCCCTGCTGGACGTCATGGGCACCAAGCCGGGCCGGCTGCAGATCGAGGAGGCCGGCCTGCCGCCGGTGTCGCTGCCGGTGCAGGTCACTGTCTGGGCGGCTTCCAACCCCGACGAGGAACCGGGTCCCCTGGAGGATATCCGCCGGCAGCTGGCCGACCGCTTCGACCTGGCCGTCCACGTGCGCCGGCCCCAGGAGGTGGCCCAGGTGCGCTCGGTGCTGGACAGGACCGCAGCCTTCTGCCCTGGCCCGGCGCTTTGGGACGGCGCCGTGGTGGCAGGACCGGCGGGGAGCACGGCCGTGACGCCCGCCGCGGTGGCCGGGCAGGACGGGTGGGAGGCCGAACCCGCCGCGCCAGGCGGGGAGGCCGCCGTGGATGAGGATTCCGGCCGGGACCCCGAGCCGCTGGTGATCCCGCCGATGCCCGACCAGCTGCGGACGCTGCTGGCGGAACTCTACGTGCGCTTTGACCTGGAAAGCCTGCGGGCCGTGGAGGCCTGGCAGTGGACGGCTCGGCTCCACGCCGGCCGCTCCGGCAGCCGTCACGTGCGGCGGGAGGACGTGCTGGCGGTGGCGCCGCTGGTGCTGCACCACCGGTTGGAGCCGGAGGTGCTGGGCGACCTGCTGCGCGCCCTGCGGGAGGAGCGGCCGGCGGCTGCCGAGATGGCCGCCAGCGCGGCAGCCCAGGACGCCGCACCGGGTCCCGGTGCGCCGGGAGCGGGGGACGCCCCCGGCGGTGCCGGGGGCCGTCACCGCCGGGCGTGGCGGGGCGGCGACGACCTGGAGCACCACGGGCGCGACACGTTGCTGTCCCGGCTGAGGTCCCTGTTTTCCGGCGACGACCGCCATCCGGATGCCCGCCGGCGGCGCCCGGGAGCGGGCCCTGCCGGCGCCGCCTGGCGCGGGCCCGGGGGGGCCGCCGCGGGCGGTGGTGCCGCGCCGGAGCGCGGTACCCCCGGCGGC
>PKRI01000052.1 GCA_017577485.1 Bacillota bacterium
GAACTGAGCGGCGCCGTCCCGGCCGGTGCCGGGGACTTGGCGCCCCTCCGCGAGGTGGCCGGCAGGCCCCAGGCGGTGGTCCTGACCTTCAACATCACCTGGGGCCGGCAGGTGCCGGAGGCGGTCCTGGGCCGCCTGGCCGCCGCCAATGCGCGGGCGGTGGTCTTCGTGACCGGCCCCTGGGCCCAGGCCAACCCCGACCTGGTGCGCCGGATGCTGGCCGAGGGGCACGACGTGGGCACGCTGGGCAACACGGTGGTCAGCCTGACGGCGTCCCCGCCGGACCGCATCGCCGCCGAACTGGAGGCCGCCGGGGCCGAGCTGCGGCGGGCCGGTGCCCCGGCGCCCCGCTTCTTCCGCCCGCCGGGCGGCGCCTACGACGACCGGGTGGTGGCCGCGGCCCGGGCCTTGGGCCTTCGCACGGTCCTCTGGAGCGTCGACGGCCGCGACTGGCTTAACCCGGGCAGCGACGTCATCGCCAGCACCGTGCTGGCGGCCGCCCGCCAGGGCAGCATCGTCTTGCTCCACGCCACCGACGGCAGCCGCCAGACCCTGGAGGCCCTGCCGGCGCTGCTCCGGGGACTGCGGGAGCGGGGCCTGGAACCGCTGCCGCTGTCGGAACTGCTGGACACCAGCCGGACGTAGACCCTGCCGCGAATCCCCCCACCGAGGAAGGTGCGGCCCTCGCTCCTTCCTCGCTCTTTTTCGCCTGCGCCGCCGGTGGCGGTTCACCGCCCCGGCGCCGCCGGCAGCCACCAGGGCTCCCGGAGCCAGGACAGCAGCGCCAGCAGCCGGGACACCGCCCAGCGCACGGGCGTCAGGGCGCCCACTTCCCGCAGGGCCACGGCGTCGACCCCAGCCACGGGCCGGCCGTCTACCCACAGTTCCACGCGGCCCAGGGTCTGGCGCCCGTAGACCGGGGCGTCCACGGGGCCGGGCAGCAGCGGTCGCAGTTCCAGGCGGGGCCGGCCCTGGCGGGGAACCACCGTCTTGAGGTCCCCGGCCAGGACCGCCTCCACCGCCGGGGCGGTGCCGCCGCGGACCTCGATGCGGGCCACCCGCTCGCCGCGGCGGCCCGCGATCACCGGCCGGAAGGTCTCGAAGCCCCAGTCCAGCAGCCGGCGGGCGTCCTGCCAGCGGTTGGGCGCGTCCAGCAGCACGGCGATGAGCCGGTGCCCGCCGCGGCTGGCCACCACCACCAGGCAGCGGCCGGCTGCCGACGTGGTGCCGGTCTTGCCGGCTTCCACGTAGGCGTACGACCAGAGCAGGCGGTTGGTGTTGGACAGGGTCAGCGCCCGGCCGCTCTCCAGCTCGCAGACCCGGGCCTGGCGCGTGCAGCCCAACTGGGCGAAGAGCGGCTGCGCCATGGCCGCCCTGGTCAGCAGGGCCAGGTCGTAGGCGGTGGTCAGGTGACCCGGGTGGGTCAGGCCGTGGGGATTGGCGAACCACGTGCGGGTCATGCCCAGCTGCCGAGCCCGCTGGTTCATCAGCGCCACGAAGCGGCCGACGGATCCGGAGACGTGCTCAGCCACCGCCACGGCGGCGTCGTTTCCCGAGGGCAGCATGACGCCGTGGAGCAGGTCCAGCAGGCGGTACCGCTCGCCTGCCCGGATGCCCATGGAAGACCCCGGGGTACCCGCGGCCCGGGGCGAGACCGTGACCTGGGCGTCCAGGTCCCCGTACTCCAGGGCCAGGAGGGTGGTCATGATCTTGGTGGTGCTGGCGGGCGGCCGGCGCTGGTGGGGACGGCGGGCGTAGAGCAGGGCGCCGGTTTCGGCGTCCATCAGCACCGCTGCCGCCGCCGACAGGGGCGGCGCCTTGGCGGCCAGGTCCGGGTAAAGGACCTCGGGTTCCGGGGCCTGGGCCTGGCCCGCGGCGGGGGATCCTGGGCCCGCCGGCAGGTCCGGCGGCGGGCTCGTCGACGAGGCGATCGACGCGCCCGGCACGAGGCCCGGCAGCAGGACCAGGGCCGGCACGCCCAGCAGCGCCAGCAGCAGCATCGGCCCTCGGGGTGACGGCAAGCGGCAGGCACCGCCCTTCGAGTTCGCCGGCGCATCTATGCCTATGTGCAGGCGTGGAGGGGTAGGACGCGCAGGTTCAGGATCGCGGGGCGGGCGTCCCTCAACCCGCGGCGCCGAAGAACCGCCGGAACCGGCGCCGGCCCGAGGAAGACCCCGATGCCCTTCGCCTCCAGCGTAAACGGCTCCAGCCCTGCGGACAGGCTGCCCAGATACTTTTCCACCGCCGGGCAATGGTACTCCCCTGCGATCTGCCGGGAGAAGTGGGGAATCGGCGCCTGAAGGGTTCGGAACGGTATCAGGAGTCGAGGACGAAGACCAGGGTCACGGGGTCCGAAGCGTTAAGGTCCAGAGGCGTCCCCGCCACCGAAAGGCGGATGCCGGGTGGGTAGCCCACGCGCACCCGCAGGGTTTCCTCGGCCCGCCAGGTCACCCGCTGCCCAGGCTGCAGGGTGGTCTCGCTGACCACCGCGCCGTCGGCCTCGACCCGCACCCAGCAGCGGGACTCGACGGCCACGTCCACGGCCAGCGCCGGGGCCGTCAGCCGGTAGGTGATGGTGGATCCGGACCGTTCCACGGTGTACCGGACGGCGGGCTCGGGATCGGGTTCGGCGGGTTCGGGCGGCGGCTCCGGCCTGGGGGTCTCGGCGGGTTGGCCGGACGGTTCTTCAGCGGCCGGCCCGCCGCGGGCCTGGGCGGTGTCGGGAGGCTGCTGGGCGGCCAGGTACAGGTAGTAGGCGCTGATCAGCGCCGCCGCCAGCAGCACCGCCAGCAGCACCACGCCGTAGAAGCCGCCGCCGCGCCGCCGTCCTGCCGGCGGCCGACGGGCCGGCAGCGTCAGGGGCGCGGCACCCACCCGCACCGGCGACTGCACGGGGCCTTCCCGGGCCGCGGGGGCGGCGCCCTCCCGGACCCGCCGGCTGCGGCCGCGGTCGGGCCGCTGCACCGCGGCCTGGGGGCCTTCCCGCACCTGCTTGTAGGCCTCCACCAGGGCCCAGCCGTCCAGGCCCAGGTACTCGGCGTAGGTCCGCAGAAACCCCTTGGCGTAGACGTACCCGGGGATGACGCTGTCGTCCCCGCGCTCCAGGGCTTCCAGGTAGCGCCAGCGGATCTTCGTGGCCGTCTGGGCGTCCCGCAGGCTCAGGCCCAGTTCCTCGCGGCGCCGGCGCAGGAGTTCACCGATCTCGTTCAGCGTCAAGGGTGCTTCTCCCCCAGCGTTCGGCACATCGGGCACAGTCATCGCCAGCCTTCGGTGAACGGGCCCGTCCATCCTCCTGGAACCAGGAAAAGGCTTGAAATCTGGTACGAGTATCCTATTCCCACACAGGTTGGGATCAGCACGGGAAGCGCAGCGGTCACCGCCGCCCCAGCAGGCCGGCCAGGAAGAGGCGGACCGTGTCCACCAGCACCTTGAAGAAACCGCCCCGCTCCACGCCGGCCGCCGCCACGATGTCGAAGGAGGCCAGTTCCCGCCCGTCCAGGACGGCCGCCAGGCGGCCCACCTGCTGGCCCTCGGCCACGGGCGCCTCCAGGTGAGGAGGCAGGTCCACCTGCCACTGGAGCCGGTCGACGGCGCCGGCGGCCACCGTCACCACAGGGCGCTGGCCCGGCTGCACGGTCACCTGGTCGGCGGCGCCTTTGTAGACCCTGACGGTGGTCGAGGCCAGGTCGCCGGCCGGCGCGACGGTGCGGAAGTTATTGAAACCGTAGTTGAGCAGTTCCAGGGCGACGCGTTCCCGGTCGGACTCGGAGGCGGCTCCCAGCACCGCCGCCACCAACGACATCTCGCCGCTCTCGGCGGTGGCCACCAGGTGGTAGCCCGCCACGCCCAGGTACCCGGTCTTGAGGCCCGTGACGCGGTCATCCCGCAGCAGCAGGCGGTTGCGGTTGGGCTGGGTGATGCCGGCGTAAGTGTACTCCGGCAGCTGGGAGTAGATCATGCCGTCGGGCTGGGTGCGGACGAAGTAGGCCGCCAGGCGCGCCATGTCTGCGGCGGTGGTGGCGGCGTCGGGGGACAGGCCGTGGCTGTCCAGGAAGTGGGTGTTCTCCAGCCCCAACTCAGCGGCGCGCTCGTTCATCCGCCGGACGAAGGCTTCCTCGCTGCCGGCCAGGTGCTCGGCCACCACCAGGGAAGCGTCGTTGCCCGACAGCACCCCGATGCCGTACAGCAACTCCTCCAGGGTGACCTGGTCGCCGACGTTGAGGAACATGGCCGAGACGCCGCCGGGGCGGCCCCGTCCCGCCAGGTTCCAGGCCGCCTCGCTGACCACGGCCCGGTCCGACAGCGCGACCCTGCCGGCGTCGATGTCTTCCAGGGCCAGCAGCAGGGTCATGATCTTGGTCAGGCTGGCGGGAGCCAGCCTTTCGTTTTCATTCTGGGCGAAGAGGATCTGGCCGGTGTGGACGTCCAGCAGCACCGCCGCCGCGGCGTCGACGGTGAAGGGCCGGTCCGGGGCCGGGTCTGCCGCCTCCCCGTTCTGGGCCGCGGCAGGGCCCGGCAGCACCAGCAGCAGGACCAGGGCGGCAGCCAACAGCAGCGCAGCCGGCCGCCGCAGCGCCCCCACCGGGAAATGCCTCGCCGGGCTCGTCCCGCCCACAGTGCCCATGGCGTCCTCTCCTCCCGCCTGCACCCTCTTGTACCTCAGGGCCGGAGCCGCCGCAAGTGCAGACGCTCAGGCCACGGCCTGGCGGCTGATCAGGTGCAGCGTGCCGTCGGCCGCCAGCAGGCCCCGGTCCCCGGTGCGCAGCCACCCACCGGGATGGAACGCCTGCCGCGTGGCCGCCGGGTCGTCCATGTAGCCCCGCATCACGTTTTCTCCCTGGACCAGGATTTCCCCCGCAGCCGGGGCGGCCTCGATGACCGACCCGTCGGGGCCGGCCACCGCCAGCCGGCACCCCAGCGGCCGGCCCACGGCGTCGGCGCCCATCACGTCCGCCCGTGGGGACGGCACGCGTCCCCGGGGACTGTCGCAGGCCGCTACCCAGGTGGTTTCGGGACGGCCGTAGCCCGACAGTACGGGGACTCCCCAGCGCTGGCTCAGGTACCGGCGCAGTCCCGGGTCCAGGGGCCCCGGCACCGCCAGCACGAAGGCCAGGGTCCTGCCGGCCCGGGCCGCCGGGCCTTCCGGCGCTGCCGCGGCCAGCACCGCCGGCGGCGCCAGGAGCCAGGTGGCCCGGTAACTCTCCACCAGCGGCGCCGCGGGACCCTGGCCCGTCAGGACCACGGTCCCCCCGGCATAGAGCATGGCCAGCACACCCAGGATGATGCCGTGGCGGTGGGCCAGCGAGGCCAGGGGCACGGTGCGGTCCGTGGGCTTGAGGTCCAGGCGTGCGGCCAGGGCTGCGGCCACATGGGCCAGGGCGCGCTCGGGCAGCATGACGCCCACGGTGCGCCCGGGCGGCCGGTACGTGAAGGTGATGAGTCCCCCGCCGCCGTGGTCCGCCGCAAGGCGCGGGATCTCGCTGTAGATGACCCGCGGCGCGGCTTCCAGCAGGCGCTCGCCCCGGACGGCACGGGGCTCGGGACGGCGGCTGCCGAAGGCAACCAGTTCCCCGTTCCACAGGCCTCGTTCCCGGGCCGCCGCCGCCTGGGCCACCAGCCCGTCGCCGGCGGCAGCCACCGCCTTGGGCCGGGCGCACCGCAGGCAGGCCTCCACGGCCTCGGGCCCCAGGCCGGGATCGACCACCGCCGCCCACGCCCCCAGTTTCAGCGCGCCGAACAGCGTCGCCAGGAACAGCCGCCCGTTGCCCAGGATCAGGACCACACGGTCGCCGGTCCTGAGCCCCAGGGCGTGGAGCACGTTGGCGAAACGGGTGGCGTCCTCGTTGAGGTCGGCGAACGACAGGTGGGACCGGCGTTCGGGCAGCAGCGCGAAGACCCGGCTGCCCTGGCCGGCCGCCCGCACCTCCAGGAGGCCCGTCAGCGTCTGGCCCGGTTCGGGCGGCCTGCCGCCGGCATGCGGGTTCACCGCCATCGCAACCCGCCTCCTGGTCCCGGTGCCGGGGCTGCGGGCCGCGCCGCCCTGGCGCCCCTACAGGCCCAGGCTCCGGGCGATGATCAGCCGCTGGATTTCCGAGGTGCCCTCGCCGATGGTCATCAACTTGGCGTCCCGCAGGAAGCGCTCGACCTCGTACTCGCGCATGTAGCCGTAACCGCCGTGGATCTGCACCGCGTCCAGCGCCGCCTGCACCGCCAGTTCCGAGGCGAAGAGCTTGGCCATGGACGCCTCGCGGTGGTGGGGCCGGCCCTGGTCCCGCAGCCAGGCCGCCCGGTAGACCATCAGCCGCGCCGCTTCCAGCTGCGTGGCCATGTCGGCCAGCTTCACCTGGATGGCCTGGAAACTGCCGATGGGCCGCCCGAACTGGCGGCGCTGCCGGGCATAGGCCAGGGAGCGCTCCAGGCACGCCTGGGCGATGCCCACCGACAGGGCGCCGATGCCGATCCTGCCGCCGTTCAGAGCGTCCAGGAAGATGCGGAAGCCCTGGCCCCGCTCACCCAGCAGGTGGTCGGCCGGCACCCGGCACTGCTGGAACACCAGTTCCGCCGTATCCGAGGCGTGCAGGCCCATCTTCTCGTAGCGCCGCGTCACCCGGAACCCGGGCGTCCCCTGCGGGACGATGAAGGCGCTGATGCCGTCCTTGCCCCGGCCCGGGTCGGTGACCGCCGTCAGGACCACGTAACCGGCGCGGCTGCCGTTGGTGATGTAGATCTTGGTGCCCTCGATGACCCAGTGGTCGCCGTCCTGCACCGCCCGGGTTTCGGTGGCCGCAGCGTCGGATCCGGCGTTGGGCTCCGTGAGGCCGAAGGCCGCCAGGATCTCACCCCGCGCCGCCGGCGCCAGCCAGCGCCGCTTCTGCTCCTCGCGGCCCGCCCGAGCCAGGGGTGTGCACCCCAGGGAGATGTGGGCGGCGACGCTGATGGCCAGTGAGGCGTCGCCGCGGGCCAGTTCCTCGATGGCGATGGCCAGGCTGACGTGATCGGCGGCGGCTCCCCCGTACTCCTCGGGGAAGGGCAGGCCCATGATCCCCAGTTCCCCCAGTTCCCGGAAGACCTCGTCGGGGATCCGGCGCGCCTCCTCCCAGGCTGCGGCGTTGGGCTTGACCCGGGACTCCACGTAATCCCTCACCAGTTGACGGATCAGCCGCTGGTCCTCGGTGAGTTCGAAGTCCATGGCCCACGCCTTCCTGTCGGAGAATACGCAGCACAACCCAACGTAATGTTGGCATTTGTCACGGCGGGGACCTGCCTAGGCTTGAGGCTGAGGCGAACTTACCGTGCCGGGGCCCAGGCCACCCGTACCTCGGACGAAGCCCGCTGGGCCACGGCCAGGACCCGGTAGGCGTAGAGGATGCCGTCGGTGGACGTGCTGCGGCCGGCGTTGTAGGTGGTGAGGGCGGCCACCTCGTCGCCATGGAAGCGGGCCAGGAGGCTCCCCAGGTGGGCGGCTCCCAGGCGCACGTTGACCGCAGGGTCGAAGAGGCTCTCGCGGGTGAACCCGTCGATGCCCACGGCCGCCGCCACCCGGCGGGCGGTGGAAGGAAGGATCTGCATCAGGCCGATCTCGCCCGACGAACCCACGGCGTCGGCGCGGAACCCGCTCTCCACTTCGATGACCGCGGCCAGCAGCCACGGGTCAACCCCGCTGCGCACGCCTTCCCGGATCAGCAGGGCCGCCAGGTCGCCGCTGCGGCCTCGAGGCCAGCCCGTGCGCTCCTGCACGTGGTGGACCAGATCCGGGTAGGAAAGCAGGTGGGCCAGCGGATCCCCGGGCGCCGGCCGCATCCCGCCGGCCGGGGACGATGGGGTCTCGGGCTGCACCCCGCCGGGCAGGGATGCCGCGGCCGCCGGGAGCGTGCCGCCGGCGGGGACGCCGGATGGGCCCGGCACGGCCATGCCCTCGGGACGGGGCCAGATGGGTTCGAGAATCCCGGCCGCGGCCCGGGCCGCCCCGAAGCCGGTGACGGCCGCCAGGGCCAGCAGGCCGGTGACAAGCCACGCCGCCGCGGTGACAGCGGCCCGCAAGGGCCTACACCTCCTCGGGCTGGCAGCACCAAGCGCTTACCTTACCCAACCCGAAGAGCCCTGTCAACCTTGACCAGCCGGCGTGCCCCCAGCCGGGCCGCGTACCGGGTTCGCCGCGCCGGGCGGCCGCTGGCGTCGGCGCAGTTCGTCGCCCACCAGGTCCGGGTCGATGTCCAGGACCCGCAGCAGCACCAGAGTGTGGAACAGGAGGTCGGCGGCCTCGGCCACCAGGTGCCGGCGCAGTTCCGGGTCGGCTGTCCGGTCCCGCAGGAGACCCGCGGCCGCCACCAGCACCTCCACCGCTTCCTCGCCCACCTTGCGCAGGGCCAGGTCGGGGTCCTGGGCCAGGCGGACCACGTAGGACCCCTCGGGGCGCTGGTCCAGGCGGGCATCGATGCGCTCCAGCAGTTGGGACAGCGCCGCCGGAAGCCCGCCGCCCTCGTCCCCTTCCTGCCTCGTTGAGCCGCCGGACCCCGGGTCCGCCTGCCAGACGGTGTCGTAGAAGCAGGACGGGGCGCCGGTGTGGCAGGTGGGGCCTTCAGGTTCCACGCGGTAGCGGACGGCGTCGCCGTCGCAGTCCACGTCCACGGCCAGCACCCGAAGCCGGTTGCCCGACGTCTCGCCCTTCTGCCACAGGCGGCCGCGGCTGCGGCTGTAAAACCACGCCCAACCCGTCTCCACGGTGCGGGCCAGGGCCTGGCGGTCGGCGTAAGCCAGCATCCGCACCCCGCCGGCCGCCTCCACCACCACGGGCACCAGGCCGGCGGCGTCAAAGTGCAGGTCGTCGATCCAGTCCTCGCCCACGTCGCCGCTGCGGACCGGCAGGCCCGCCCGACGCAGTTCCCGTTTGACCTCCGGGATCGACACCTGGCCCTCGTGGAAGATGGACGCGGCCAGCACGGCGTCGGCCGCCGCCAGCAGGGCGTCCACCAGGTGGGCGATGCCGCCCGCCCCGCCCGAGGCGATCACCGGGACGTTGACGGCGCCTGCCACCGCCCGGATCAGGTCCAGATCATAGCCGCCGCGGGTGCCGTCGCGGTCGATGCTGGTCAGCAGGATCTCGCCGGCGCCGCGCCGGACGCCCTCCACGCACCAGGCCACGGCATCGATGCCCGTGGCGCGGCTGCCGGCCACGGTCACCACTTCCCACCCGGGGCC
>PKRI01000053.1 GCA_017577485.1 Bacillota bacterium
TGCCCACGCCGATCAGGGCCAGGGCCAGGCCCAGTCCGGCGCCCAGGGGTTCGCCCAGGGTCACGGCGGCCAGCACCGCGGCCATGGCCGGCGAAAGCACCTTGCCAGCCGCCAGGCGGCCGGGCCCCAAGTGGGCCAGGCCCTGGTAGAGCACGATCCTGGCCAGGAAGGGTCCTGTGACGCCGGCGGCCGCGAAGGCCAGCAGGCCCGCCGGCGACAGGCCCAGGGCCGGGGGCCGGGCCGGCAGCAGCGGCCGGGCCAGCGCCGCAGCGGCCCAGGCGGCCCACAGCAGCGCCACGTTGACCCACGTGGTGTGGAGCATGACCTCCACCTGGAAGGCCCAGGAGGGGGCGGCGAGCCGGTCGCCGCCCACCCGGCGGGCGGCCAGCCGCACCAGGACGTTGCTGGCCGCGTACGACATCGCGGTGGCCAGGGCCAGCGCTTCTCCCACGGCACTCCCCCCGGCCAGCCTATTCCGGAGGAGGAGGACCGGGTGACGCGAAGGGAACCAGCACATCCCCAGGCCGGCTGCCCGGCAGGGGCGGCCCTGCGGAGGTGGGACCGTGAATCGGCAATACGGCGCCCGTTCCCGGGCCCAGGGACGGCGGCGCCTGCTGGTGGTGCTGGCCGCCGCGGTCATCCTGGCGCTGGTGCTGGGCTCGGTGATCAGCGCCGTCCAGGCGCAGGTCGCCGGGGATCCGGGGCAGGGGCTGCTGGACCAGTGGCAGGCGCTGTTCGACGAGGCCGCCGGCTACCTGCGGCGCTACGGCATCGTCACCGGCGATCCCGACGGCAACCTGCGGCCGCTGGACACCCTCACCCGCGCCGAGGCCGCCAAGATCCTGGTGGTGGCGGCCGGCCGGGCGGAGGCCGCGGCCGCCTGGACCGGCGAGGCGCCGTTCCCCGACGTGGCGCCGGAGGCCTGGTACGCGGGTTACGTGGCGACGGCCCGGGACCTGGGCCTGGTGGGCGGCTACCCCGACGGCACCTTCAGGCCCAAAGGGTTGATCACCTACGCAGAAATGGCCGCCCTGGTCGCCCGCCTGCTGGGCGTGGAGCCGCGGCCGGATCAGGCCTGGCCCGGCAACTACCTGTCGGCCCTGTCGCAGGCGGGCTTGATCCCGCCGGAACTGGCCCCCCTGGTGCCGCTGCAGGCCAACCAGCCCGCCAGGCGGGACGTGGTGATGACGCTGATCCACTACGCGTTCCGGGAGCACGTGATCGACGGTCTCAACTATTACCAGCGGAACTTCGAGGCGGCGCGGCCGCCCGCAGGCGAGCCGGCGCAGGACGGGACCTCCCTGGAGGACGGGACGGTGGAGTAACGGCCCTCACGCCCCCCGGACCGCTGGGCCTTCCCGGTAAACCTGCCCGGGGTTCAGGCTGCGGCTCAGGCCCACCAGGCGGGCCGCTTCCCGGGCCCGGTCGCCGAAGGCTCGCTCGAAATACCGGTAGTAGAGCAGCGCTTCCTTGGTCTTGACGCCCAGGTCGGCCAGGCGGGCGGCCTCCCGGGCGAACTCGGCGTCGGAAATGACCTCTTCGGCGTAGGCCTCCAGCGCGGGGCCGGTACCGGTGCCGATGGCAAACTTGGCCTTCGGCCGGGCCCAGACGGCCTCCGGCAGGTAGCGGCGGGCGATGCGGCGCAGGATCCACTTCTCCGTGCCCGAGGGGTGCAGTTTCCAGCGGGCGGGGATGCGCCAGGCCACTTCCAGCAGGCGCGTGGAAAGGAACGGCACCCGGACCTCCAGCGAGTGGATCATGGACATGCGGTCCACCCGCTGGAGGTTGGTGTTGTGCAGGGTGCGGGTGATGTCCCGCAGTTCCTCCTGGAGCCGGCGGCGGATGCCGGGCAGTTTAAGGTACTGGTAACCGGCGAACAGTTCGTCGGCTCCCTCGCCGGACAGGACCACCGTCACATGCCGCCGCGCCAGGCCCGACGCCAGGTAGGTGGCCAGGGCGCTGCGCACCAGCGCCGGATCGTAGGATTCCAGCCAGGCCACCACGTCGGGCAGCAGCCGGATCAGGTCGTCGCGGTCGAAGACCAGTTCGTGGTGGATGGTGCCCAGGTGCCGGGCCACGAGCCGAGCCGCCTGCAGGTCCTCGCTGCCCGCCATGCCCACGGCGAAGGAATGGACGGGCTCGCCGGTCTCCCGCCGCGCCTCCGCGCAGAAGGCGGCGACGAGGGCGCTGTCGAGGCCGCCGCTGAGGAAGACGCCCACCGGCACGTCGGCCACCAGGCGGGCCCGCACCGCCTCCCGCAGCCGCTCGGTGACCAGCGCCGCCGCCTGGTCCACGTCGTCCAGGTCCTCGGTGACCGGAGGCAGGTCGAAGTATCGGACCAGGCCCGTGCCGGGCGTCCAGTAGTGGCCCGGGGGGAATTCCTCGATGGACTGCACGTGGGGAAGCAGGGCTTTGATCTCCGAGGCGAAGTAGAGGTGGCCCTCCCGGTCCCGCCCCGTGTAGAGGGGTTTGATCCCCAGGGGGTCGCGGGCCAGCATCAGGCCCTGGGGCGTGGCCAGGGCGAAGGCGAACATGCCGTAGAGGCTCCGCACCAGTTCGGGGCCCTCTTCTTCATAGAGGTGCACGATGACCTCGCCGTCGGTGCGGGTGGCGAAGCGGTGGCCGGCGGCCTCCAGCCGCCGGCGCAGTTCCCGGAAGTTGTAGATCTCGCCGTTGAAGGTGAGCCACAGGGAGCCGTCTTCGTTGGCCAGGGGCTGGCGGCCGCCTTCCAGGTCGATGATGGACAGCCGGTTGTGGCCCAGGACGACGCCGTGGCGGACCGTGATGCCCGACTGGTCGGGACCCCGGTGGGACATGGCCCGCAGCATGGCCTCCACCTGGGGCCGGCGGTCGGCCGTACACCCGGCGATGGCGCACATGGTGGCGTTCAGCCCTTCCCCAACAAGAAGGGGCGCTCGGTCCCCGGTGTATGGCGGGCCCGGCGGCCCGCCGGTCCGGCAGCGTGATGCCCGCCGGAACCTGTGGTTCAGGATACCAGAGGGGGGTATGGGCGTCAAACCGAATGCTGGTAAGGCTCCGGCCATCCGATATCGGAATGCGGGGTCGAGGGGCCTGGCCGGCGAAGGGGGAACTCGAGGTGAGACCCGTGGACGCAGCTGGGAAAATGGAGCCCATCCTGGTCGCCCTGGACCAGATCCTGGCCGCGCGGCGGCGGATCGCCCCGTACCTGGAGCCCACGCCCCTGCAGGCATCGCGAACTTTCAGCCGCATGACCGGTTGGCAGGTGTGGCTGAAGCCCGAAAACCTGCAGCGGACCGGGTCCTTCAAGGCCAGGGGGGCCCTGAACGCCGTGCTTCGCCTCGCGGAAGGGGAAGGAGAAACCGGCGGGCCGCAGGCGCCCTCCCGCCGCCGCGGCGTGATCACGGCGTCGTCGGGCAATCACGGCCAGGCGGTGGCCTTCGCGGCGGCCTCGGCGGGCCTGCCGGCCACGGTGGTGGTGCCGGAGCAGGCGTCGCCCGCCAAGGTGGCGGCCATGGAGGGTTACGGCGCGCGGGTGGTGCGCCACGGCCGTTTCCCCGATGAGCGGAAGGCCCACGCCCGGCGGTTGGCCCGTGAGGAGGGGCTGCACTACATCGACTCCACCGACGACCCCGACGTCATCGCGGGCCAGGGCACGGTGGCGGTGGAGGTCCTGGAGGACCTGCCCGATGTGGCGGCGCTGGTGGTGCCGGTGGGCGGCGGCGGGCTGATTTCCGGCGTGGCGGCGGCCGTCAAGGGGATGCGGCCCGGGGTGCGGGTCATCGGGGTGGAGCCCGTGGGTTCGGCGGCCATGCACGCCTCGCTCCAGGCCGGGCGGCCGGTGACCCTGGACCAGGTGGACTCGGTGGCCGACGGCCTGTGGTGCCGGCGGCCCGGGGACCTGTGCTTCGCCCACGTGCGGCGCTTCGTGGACGACATCGTGCGGGTCGATGAGGCGGAAATCCTGGCGGCCATGGCGCTGCTGGCCGAAAGGGCGAAACTGGTGGTGGAACCTTCCGGCGCGGTCAGCCTGGCGGCGGGGCTGGCGCGGCGGCTCCCGGGGGTGGCGGCGGGCCGGCCGGTGGCCTTCGTGCTCACCGGCGGGAACGTGGCCCTGGACCGGTACGCCGCCTGGCTGGCGGAGCCGCAGCGGGTGTGGTCCCCGGAGGGTTGATCCATCCGGCCATGGTCAAGGCACACCCACCTCCAGGTGGGAGAACCCGCGTTAACCGCCGGGACCCGGCGCCCCCGGGGTCAACGGCCCAGCGGCACCTGCCGCCCCTCGTGGTTGATCAGGTAGTTGTCCCAGTAGATCAGGCGGGAGATGGGGACGATCTCGTACCCGTCGGCCTGCAGGCGCTCCAGGATCCGCGGCAGGGCCTGGGGCGTGGCCTCGGCGTTGTTGTGGAAAAGGACGATGTCGCCGGGCCCGATGCGGTCCAGCACCCGGCGCTCGATGAAGGCGGCGTCCACGTCCTTCCAGTCCAGGGAGTCGACGCTCCACTGGATGGTCTTGAAGCCCAGTTCGTCCTCCACCACCTCGATCAGGGTGTTGTTGTAGGCCCCGAAGGGCGGGCGAAACAGTCGGGCGTCGAAGCCGGTGATCTCACGGATCACCCGGTGGTTCTCCTCCAGTTCCCGGCGCATCTGGGCCCGCGACAGGGCGGTCATGTCGGGATGGCTGGTGGAGTGCATGCCGATCTCGTGGCCCCGGGCCACGATCTCCCGGGCCATGTCGGGGTAGCGTTCCACCCAGAAGGTCACCAGGAAGAACGTGGTCTTGACGCCGTAGCGGTCCAGGATGTCCAGGATGGCTTCGGTCCGGTCGGCGCCCCAGGCGGCGTCGAAGGAGATGGCCAGCCGCGGCTCCGTGGTTTCGACGCTGTAGATGGGGATGCGGCGCTCCGACGCCGCCGCCGACAGCGCCGCCGCCGCAGCCTTGAGGCCCGGCGGCAGCGCCGGGCGGGCCAGGGCCGCCGCGGCCAGCAGCGGCAGGGCCAGGCCGAGGATGATCCAGTGCCCGAGCCGCCTGCGGCCGGGCGGGATCCATGCCAGCACGGCGCACCTCCGCTCATTCATGGCTAAGCGGAGGCGCTGAGCGCTATGCCTGGCGGCGGCCGGGTCCCGGCGTCAGTAGCGCAGCTCGGCGCCCATGCCGCCGTGGGGCCGGAGCAGGTGAGCGGCCGACCCCACCAGCGGGACCACCTCGACCCCGAGGCGCAGGGCCCGGGCGGCCACCGCCTCGGCCAGGTCCGGCAGCTCCGCGCTGCCCTGCTCCTGGCCGGGCGCCAGGTTCAGGCGCAGCCGGCCGTCGGGCAGGCGGTATCCGGTGAGTTCCAGATCCGAGCACACGTACAGCCGGGCGACGCGCTCCTCGGCCAAAAGGTCCAGGATCTCCTGGACGCCGATGGAGGCCTTGCCCCGGCCCAGCGCCGCAGCGATCAGGGCCTCGACGGCGGCCGCGTCCTGCTGGTCCAGCCAGGCCGACAGCGCCGCCTCGGCGGCCTCGGCGACCTCGCGGGTGCCCGCCCGCGCCAGGTGTCGGTCAGGCACCGGGATGCTGCGCTCGGGCCAGGGAGCGGGCAGGGCAGCCAGCACGTGCTCCCGCAGTTCGGTGGGCCCAAAGACCATCAGGTGCTGCCAACCCTCGCGCTGGGCGGTCTCATGGATGGCCGGCGCCCGGGCGGCCAGCTCGCGTTTGAGCTGTTCCACGAACCGGGCGGCGAAGGCGTCCGTGTGGGTTGCCCGCTGCTGGGGCAGGTGGGGAGCGGCGCGGCCCAGAAACCGCCGCCAGTCCTCGGTGTCCACGGCCAGGGGCCACTGGCCCGCAGGCTCCAGCAGGCCCTGGCGCCAGGTGAAGCCCTGGAGGCCTTCCTGCGAACCCAGGATCACGCCCGCCACCGGGTGCCGGTGCAGGAAGCCCAGCAGGGGCAGGACCATCGGCCTTGGTGCCCAACCGAAGCGGGTGCCGGTGGTGCCGTGCAGGCTGCGGATCCACTGCCAGTCGGGGTCCAGGGCCCGCATGTAGACCAGGCTGCGGTGGCGGTACTCCGGCGGCAGGGCCGGGATCTCGGTTTCCGCGGCCTCGATGGCCCGGCGCAGGTGCTTGTCGTCAGGATAGCGCTGGCTCAGGGCCTTCAGCCCCGAGTTCAACTGGGTCTGCCAGCGCTGGGCCTCGTGCCGGTATCCGGATTCAGGGTCCAGGTAGATCGTGAGAATGCCTGTGGTCGGGTGGCGGTCCAGCAGGTCACGGATGTCGGGGAGGTCGATGAACGACCCGATCCGGGCCACGGCGTTCCCTCCCAGGATGGCGCCCGCCGGTGGACGCGCACCGGCGGAAGTTCTTGTTCTGAGACCATTCTGGCATGGACGGGCCCTCCGTACAATGAAAGGGGGCCGGCCACAAACCTGCGGAGGTGTGCCGTGGAACTGCAACCCAAACCCGTCCGCCAGTCGGTCGTGGAGATGACGGAACTGGTGCTGCCCAACGACGCCAATCCCCTGGGCAACATGCTGGGCGGCCGGGTGATGCACCTGATCGACGTCTGCGGCGGCATGGCCGCGGCCCGGCACGCCCGCCGCGTCTGCGTCACCGCGTCCGTGGACAGCCTGTCGTTCAAGCATCCCATCAAGGTCGGGCAGGCCGTCAACCTCAAGGGCTGGGTCAACTACGCGGGCCGGACCTCCATGGAGGTCCAGGTGGAGGTCTACGCGGAGGACCTGCTGACCGGCGAACGCCACCACACCAGCACTGCTCTGCTGACCTTCGTGGCCGTGGACGAGCAGGGCAGGCCCACGCCGGTCCCGCCGGTGCTGCCCGAAACCCCGGAAGAGAAGCGGCGCTATGAGGAGGCCCAGCGGCGCCGGGAAGAACGCCTGGCCCGCCGGTCCCGCCCATGACGGCGCCCATCCCGCCCGCCGGGCCCGCGGCGGGGGCAGCCCTGCCCCGGGCCCTGCCGCCGGGGGGCACCATCGCCCTGGTAGCGCCCGCGGGCAGTGTACCCGTGGACGACCAGGGCCGCCTCCATCCCAAACTGGCCGCGGGGCTGGAGCGGCTGCAGGCGGCCGGTTACCGCACCGTCTTCGGGCGCCACGTTTTCGCCCGGCACGGCTACCTGGCCGGGGACGACTCCGGCCGCCTGGCCGACCTGCGCTGGGCCCTGACCGACCCCGGCATCGACGCCGTCATCTGCGTCCGGGGCGGCTACGGAAGCCCGCGCCTGCTGGAGCAGGCCGATTTCGCCCCCCTGGCCCGGGACTTCGCCCGGCGGCCCCGTCCCCTGGTGGGATTCTCGGACCTGACCGCCCTGCTTGCGGCGCTGACGGCGGCCACAGGGATCCCCACCTTCCACGGGCCCACCCTGGGCTCCCTGGACGAGCCGGCCAATCTGGAGGCCCTGCTGCGCCTGATCGGCCGGGACGCCCGCTTCCCGCAGCAGGTGGTTCCTATGGCCGCCCCCGGGGCCCCGCGGCCCCGCACCCTGCGCAGCGGCCGGGCCGAGGGCCGCCTGGTGGGGGGCAACCTCTCCCTGCTGTGCGCGCTGGTGGGGACACCCTACGAGCCGGACCCCCGCGGTGCCGTCCTGCTGCTGGAGGACGTGGGGGAACCCCCCTACCGGCTGGACCGGATGCTGACCCACCTGCGGCTGGCGGGCTGGCTCCGGCAGGTGGCCGGCATCATCGTCGGCGAACTGGTGGACTGCGACCCACCCGCCGGCCGGCCGTCCTTCACCGCCGCCGAGGTGCTGGAGGAGCGCCTGGGCGACCTGGGCGTGCCCTGCCTGGTGGACGTGCCCTGCGGCCACGGGCGCTGGCAGTTGACGCTGCCGCTGGGGGCGCGGGTGGCCCTGGACGCCGGAGCGGGCACCGTGACGGTGCTGGAGCCGGTGACGGCATGACTTGCGGAGTCGAGGTGACGCTGGAGCCGTGAGCGCCGGGGTTTACGACCACGTACTGGACCTGATCGGCCGGACGCCCATGATCCGCGTGCGGGGCTTCGAGGAGATTCCCGACGGGGTCGAGGTGTACGCCAAGCTGGAATGGTACAACCCGGGCGGCAGCGTCAAGGACCGCATCGGGGCGTGGATGATCCGCGACGCCGAGGAGCGCGGCCTGCTGCGGCCGGGGGGCACCATCATCGAGCCCACGGCCGGCAACACCGGCATCGGCCTGGCGCTGGCCGCGGCCGGGCGCTACCGGGTCATCTTCGTGGTGCCCGAACACTTTTCCATGGAGAAGCAGGCGCTGATGCGGGCCCTGGGCGCGGAGATCGTCCACACGCCCCGGTCCGGGGGGATGGAGGGCGCCATCGCCCGGGCCAGGGCCCTGGCCGCCGAGATCCCCGGCGCCTGGGTGCCCCAGCAGTTCGCCAACCCGGCCAACCCCGAGGCCCACTACCGCACCACCGGCCCCGAGATCTGGGAGCAGATGCAGGGCCGCGTGGACATCTTCGTGGCCGGGGTGGGGTCCGGCGGCACCTTCACCGGCACCGCCCGCTACCTGAAAGAGAAGAACCCCCGCCTCAAGGCCGTGGCCGTGGAGCCGGAGGGCTCCATCCTGGGCGGCGGGCCCAAAGGCCCCCACGAGACCGAGGGCATCGGCGTGGAGTTTATCCCCGAGACCCTGGACGTGTCGCTGGTGGACCAGGTTTACACGGTGATGGACGCCGACGCCTTCGCCATGGTGCGGGCCCTGGCCCGGCGCTGCGGCCTGCTGGCGGCCAGAATGGTACAACCCGGGCGGCAGCGTCAAGGACCGCATCGGGGCGTGGATGATCCGCGACGCCGAGGAGCGCGGCCTGCTGCGGCCGGGGGGCACCATCATCGAGCCCACGGCCGGCAACACCGGCA
>PKRI01000005.1 GCA_017577485.1 Bacillota bacterium
GTTGAGCTCGATCCACTTGTCGCGGCGCTGCTCGCGCGTGTGCGAGGGGTTCGTGTAGATCCAGTGCTGGAACTGGTCGATGGTCGCGATCCACGGCAGGAGCGTGGCGAGCTGCTCGAGGTGGACGCGGACGGCCCGGGCGGCGTCCTCGGGGTTCTGGTAGTACTCGCCGAGGAAGTCGTGCGTGGTCAGCTCCATGCTCATGGAGGCGACCTCGCAGAACTCCAGCGGGATCTCCGAGCGGTACGCCAGCAGCGGATCCTTGCGGCACAGCAGGGAGTGGAAGGCGTGGCCCGCCTCGTGAATGGTGGAAAAGATGGACTGCGCCAGGTACTCCTCGTTGATGCGGGTGGTGATCCGCACGTCGTCCACCGAGAAGGCGATGGTGAACGGGTGCTCGGAGCGGTCCTGGCGCCCGCGCTTGAAGTCGAAACCGATGGCCTCCAGCAGTTCCACGGTGAACTCCCACTGCTGGTCGGCGGGGTACCCCCGCCGCAGCACCGAGTCGTCCACGGCGTCCAGGCGCTCGCGGATGGCGCCCAGCAGGGGGACCAGCTGGTCCCGCAGGATGCTGAAGGTCCGCTCCACGTCGGCCGTCTTCATGCCGGGCTCGAACAGGTCCAGCAGGGCGTCGTAACGACGGTCCCGCCAGCCCAGGGCGTCGGCCTTCTGCCGCTGCAGTTCCACCAGGCGCTCCAGCTTCGGACGGAACACGGCGAAATCGTTGCTGCGGCGGGCCTCGATCCAGGCGTTGAACCCTTCGGAGCTGGCCCGGGACAGGGCCTCCACCAGATCAGCCGGCAGCTTGACGGCCTGATCGTACTGGCGGCGCGCCAGGCGCACCACGGCGGCCTCGTCGCTGTCCGGGGGCAGGTCCCGGACGTCTTCGGCCAGTTGATCCAGCAGTTCCCCGACTTCAGGGCTGGTGAACAGCGAGTGGATCAGCCGGCTGAGGGTGGCCTGCTGGTCGGCCCGGGCCCGGGCACCCCCCGTCGGCATGTACGTCTGTTCATCCCAGGCCAGCACCGCCGCGGCTTTGGACAGGTCGCTCACCTGGCGTAACCGGGCAAGCAACTGCTCGTATCGGGGATTCAAGGGCCTACACCCACCTTGCACCAGGATGGACACGCCAGTTAGATTGTCACCGGCCGGTGCAAATCCTGCCCCGGCGCTTCACCGCCGGGTGCGGGGGTCCAGCAGGTCGCGCAGGCCGTCGCCCAGCAGGTTGAAGCCCAGGACCGCCAGGGCCACGAACAGCCCCGGGAACAGGCCGAACCACGGGGCCACCCCCAGGTAGCCCTGGGCCTCGTCCAGCATCCTCCCCCACGACGGCTGCGGCGGCTGCGTGCCCAGGCCCAGGTAGCTCAGGGCCGCCTCGGCCAGGATGGCCGAGGCCATGGTGACGCTGGACTGCACGATCAGCGGCGCCGACAGGTTGGGCAGGAGATGCCGGGTGAACAGCCGGCCCGGCCCGGCGCCCACGGCCCGGGCGGCCTCCACGAAGGCCCGCTGGCGCAGGGTGAGCAGGCCGGCCCGGGTGAGCCGGGCGAACACGGGCGCCGCCGCCACGCCGATGGCCAGCATGGCGTTGAAAATGCCCGGTCCCAGGGCCGCCACCACCAGCAGCGCGAACAGCAGGCCCGGGAAGGCGTACAGGGCGTCGGCCAGGCGCATCAGCACCTCGTCCAGCCACCCGCCCGCCAGGCCGGCCAGGGCGCCCATGGTGACGCCCAGCGTCAGGGCAACACCCAGGGACACCAGGGCCACCCCCAGGGCCGTGCCCGTGGCGGCCAGCACGCGGCTCAGGATGTCCCGCCCCAGATGGTCGGTGCCGAAGGGGTGCTTGGCCGAAGGGGGCTGCAGGCGGTTGTCGATGTCGATGGCGGTGACGTCGTAAGGCAGCCAGATCTGGCCAAGCAGCGCCAGCGCCGCCAGGGCCGCCGTGATCCCTACTCCCAGGGCCAGGCTCCGGTGCCGCCGCCACAACCCCGCCATCACTGCCGCACCCTCGGGTCTACCATGGCGTAAACGGCGTCCACCACGAAATTGACCAGGACCACCGCCAGGGCCGCGAAGGCCACGGCGCCCTGCACCACCGGCAGGTCCCGGGCGGCGATGGCGTTCAGCAGCAGCTGACCCAGGCCCGGCAGTGCGAAGACCGTCTCCACCACGATGCTGCCGGCCAGCAGCTGTCCTACCTGCAGGCCCAGCACCGTCAGCGGCGGGATCAGGGCGTTGCGCAGCGCGTGGCGGTAAAGGACCACCCGCTCGCTCAGGCCTTTGGCCCGGGCGAAGCGCACGTAGTCTTGCTCCAGCACCTCCAGCACCGACGACCGCACCAGGCGCGTCAGCACCGCCGCCTGGGGCAGGGCCAGGGCCAGTACCGGCAGCACCAGGCTTCGGGCCCAGGTGACCGGGTCCTGGGTGAAGGGCACGTAGCCCGCCGCCGGCACCCAGCGCAGCCGCACCGAGAAAACCAGGATCAGCAGCATGCCCACCCAGAAGGACGGCACCGCCAGTCCCGCCTGGCTGAAGACCACGGCGGCGGCGTCGCCCAGGCGGCCGCGGCGGGTGGCCGCAAAGATGCCCAGGGGGCCCGCCGTCAGCACCGCCAGCAGGGTGGCGCCGGCGGTCAGCGCCAGCGTCACGTCCAGGCGGCCGGCGATCAACTGGAGCACCGGCAGGTCATAGCGCAGCGACGTGCCCAGGTCTCCCCGCACCAGGCCGCCCAGCCAGTCCCACAGCTGCACCAGCACCGGCCGGTCGTAGCCCAGCAGGGCGCGGATCCGCTCCACGGCGGCCGGGTCGCCGTCGGTCCCCACGATCAACCGGGCCGGGTCGCCGGGCAGGACGCGCAGGGCCAGGAAAGTGATGGTGCTGACCAGGAGGGCCGTGACCAGCAGGCTGGCCAGGCGGCGCAGCAGCCGGGCCCTCAGTTCCCGCCCTTTCAACGTTCCGCCAGGTATACGTCGCGCAGGTCGACCACGTACACCGGGTAGATCTTGTAGCCTTCCACCGCCGCGGCCATCCCGGCCAGCACGTGGGGATCCTGGATGAACAGGTTGGCCGCGTCCCGGGTGATCAGCATCTGGATCTCGTCATAGATCCGCTTCCGTTCGTCGAAGCTGACGGCCCGGCGCCCTTCCACCAGCAGCCGGTCGACCTGCGGGTTGTTGTAGCTGAAGTAGTTGCTGCCGTGATCGGAGGCGTAGCGCCCCAGCAGGGCGTCGGGGTCCAGGCGCCCCGTATGCCCGATGATGGTCAACTGGAACTGCCGGTCGCCGTAGACCCGTTCCAGCCAGGTTCCCCACTCCACCACCTCCAGTCGGAGCCGGATGCCGACCGCCTCCAGCTGCTCGGCGATGATCTCGCCGGACTGGATGTGCAGGGAGTAGGGCTCGGGCAGGGTCAGGACCGCCTCCAGGCCCTGCTCGTAGCCGGCTTCCCGCAGCAGCGCCCGGGCCCGGTCCGGGTCGTGGGGATAAACCTGCTCGGTGGCCGGATTGTAGAAGGGCAGCACCGGCGTCATGTGGGTGGCGATGGGCGTCCCGAAGCCCCAGGAGGCGCCGGCGATGATGGCCTGGCGGTCCACGGCGTGGAGGATGGCCTGCCGCACCCGCGGGTCGTCGAAGGGCTCCGCCGCGTTGTTGATGGCCATCAACTGGACCAGGTTCTGGGGACCCGACACCACCTTGAAGGCCGGGTCCGCCTCCAGCATGAGGGCGTCGCTGCCGGTCATGCGGGGAATCAGGTGGATGTCGCCGGCCTGCAGCGCCGCCAGGGCCGTGGCCGGGTTGTCGATGAACCGGAACTCCACCCGGTCCAGGTACGGCAGGTCGCCGTCCCAGTAGTCGTCGAACCGCTCCAGGATGATCCGTGAGCCGGGTTCCCAGGCGGCGAAGCGGAAGGGCCCGCTGCCCACGGGCCGGTTGGACAGCGTGTCCACCGCCTCTTCCGGCACGACGGCGGCGTTGAGGTTGGCCAGGTTGGCCAGCAGCGCCGCGTCGTAGTCGGCGGTGCGCAGGACCAGCGTGCGGTCGTCGGGCGTCTCGATCTCGACGATGGAGGCGTAATCGGCCCGGCGCGGGGCGCCGGTGGCCTCGTCCAGGATGCGCCGGAGGCTGAAGGCCGCGTCGCGGGACGTCACCGGCCGGCCGTTGTGGAAGCGGGCGTTGTCACGAAGGATGAAGGTATAAGTCCTCCCGTCCTCGGATACTTCCCACCATTCCGCCAGGCCCGGCACGATCCGGCCGTCGGGCGACGCCCGGACCAGCGTGTCGAAAAAGTTGACGGCGATCTCGAAGGCGGCGGCGGCCTCCACCTTGTGGGGATCGAACCCGTTGGGCGGCTCCACGGGCACCGCCACCACCAGCGTCCCCCCGTGGCGGGGTTCCGCCGCGGCCGGGCCGGGGTCCGCCGGAGCCGCTCCCGGGCCGCCGGCGCTCCCGCCCCCGGGGCCGGAGCCGGGAGTACCGCAGGCGGCCAGCCACAGCGCCGCCGCGGTCACCGCCGCTGCCGCCGTCCGGCGCCGGCCGGCCCTCGTGGCAAGACTCCTCGCGCGCATCGCTGCACCTCCAGGCTGGGCGGCGGTCAGCGGGCGGCCCCCGCGGCGGGGCCGCCGCCCCGTCCCTCCTCCAGGTATCGCACCACGCCCCACAGGTCATGGACCACGGGGCAGTCCCAGGTCTCCCCGCAGTCCACGTGGGGCAGCCGGTCGATCAGCACGAAGCGGAACCCCGCGGCCAGGGCGCCCGGGGCATCGTCGTGGTAGTTGTCGCCGACGTAGAGGATGCGGCCGGCGGGCAAGCCCAGGCGGCGGGCGGCCCGGCGGAAGATCTCGGGGTCGGGTTTGGCCACGCCCTCCAGGGCCGAAAACAGCGCCGCGTCCAGCAGCCGGTCCAGGCCCAGGCGCGCCACGGTGGCCGGCCCCGACGCGTCCCAGTTGGACACCAGCCCCAGGCGGTAGCCCCGGGCACGCAGGTCCTCCAGCACCGCGCGGGTTTCGGGGTAAGGCTCCCAGTCGGCCCGGGGCCGCGGCTGGGAGAACATCATCTCCGCCACCCGGCGGGGATCCAGGTCCAGGTCCAGTTCAGCGAACAGCCGCTCCAGGTAACGGGAATAGTAGGTGCGGGGGTCCTGGGCCAGCAGGCCGGGATGTTCCCGCATGAAGTACTTGTCCGTCCGGTAGTAGGCGGCCGCCAGGCGTCCGGCTTCCACGGGACGGCCCAGGCGCTCGAGCAGGCCGCCCATGATCTGCTCCCGGGGATAGCGGATCAGCGTGAGGCCCAGGTCGAAGACGACAGCCTCGAAGGCGTGCTCCCCGCCCCTCACGTCCCAACCCTCCCCCGGGGCCTGGCTCTCTAACGAGTATAGCAACGAGCACAGCGGCTTGGCGCGGGGTGCGGGCGCGGCGGGCAGGCGGCGGGCGGCTCAGACCGGGTAGGTCTCCAGCGGCCGGGCCGGCTCCACGGGGACGGGCCCGGCGGCGGCCGCAGCGGCCGCGAACCGGTCGGGGTCGAAGCCCATGGCGATGTGGGTCAGCAGCAGGCGGCGGGCGCCGGCCTCGGCGGCGGCCTGGGCGGCCAGGGCCGGCGTCAGGTGGCCGATGTGGCCGGCCCGATCGGCCATCTCGTCGGGCAGGGTCGCCTCGCACACGAACAGGTCGGCTTCCCGGGCCAGGCCGGCCAGCGCGGGCGTGGGGCCGGTGTCGGCGCTGAAGACGAAGGACGCGCCGCCGTGCTCCAGCCGCACCGCCCACGTCTCCACCGGGTGCTCCACCCGGGCGCAGCGGACGGCCAGGTCGCCGATGCCGCGGGCCTCGGCGGCGGCCAGGGGGTGCACTTCCAGGGTGGGGTCATCCAGGAGCCGCTCCAGGGCGGCGGCGGTCTCCGGCGCCGCGTAGACCGGCAGCGGCCGGCGCTGGGACAGGCGCCGCCAGGCCACCCACTCGATCAGGTGGGGCAGCACCACCAGGTCGCTGACGTGGTCCGGATGGGCGTGGGTCAGGATCAGGGCCGCCAGGCGCCAGGGCGGCAGCACCCGCAGCAGGTTGGCCAGCACGCCGGCGCCGCAGTCCACCAGCACGTGGGTGGTGCCGGTGGAAACCAGGTAGCCCGTGGTGGCCTCGCCCGGCGCCGGGTACGAACCGGCCCGGCCCAGGCAGGTGACCCGGAAGCCCCGGCCCGGCGGCTCGAGGTCGTCGGGCGGCATGACCAGGCCGGGAGCCAGCACCGCCGCCTCCCCTTCCCTGCCGTTCAGGTCATCGGCACCTCGCGCTGGATGCGGCCCTCGATGCGCTCGAAGATGTCGTCCAGGCTGCGCCCTGTGATGGTCAGGCCGTGGTTGCGCAGGCCGATCACCGCCCGCGACGGGTCAGGCGCCTGCCGCACCAGTTCGGCCACCGCCGTGGCCAGTTCGTAGGTACCGCAGGGGTAGTTGATCTGGGTGGACGGCACGCCGTCCATCCAGGCGTGCACGTGGACGATGGCGCCCACCTCGGGATGCTCCCGGTAGATCATGTAGTGCTCGATGGCGTCCACCGACACCCGCCGCGGCTCCCGGTCGGCCGGCACGCTGAGGACCATGGCCTGCTTCTCGGCGTCATAGTCCACCACCAGCAGGATGTCGCGGCCGATGACCTCCAGGTTGGACTTGTCGACGCCGCTGGCGCTCATCCAGAAGGTCTTCTCGTCGCGGCGGACGCTGAGGTTTCCGTAGGACAGGCCCCCGATGCCGTAGAGCCTGCGCAGGTGCCGCAGTTCCCGCGGGGGCAGGTACTTGTCCAGAGGGAAGGGCGCGGGCAGCAGGTCCAGCGCCTGCAGCCGCTTGCCGGCTTCCCGCAGGGCCCGGGTGTGCTCGTCGCCGTCCCACAACTCCCGCGGCAGGTCGGGCACGAAAATGTTGTCCAGCACGAACCGGGAGGTGGCCAGCGGGCTCAAGCGCTGGTAGACCTCCTGGAAAAACTCCATCTCGTGGTCGGGATCGTAGGTGACGGTGTAGTGGCCCAGCTCCGGCGTGACGAAGTGCATGGTGCGGCCCTCGGCCTCGTCGGCCACGTAGATGAACAGGTTGGAGAGGGTCCGGACCAGCATGGGATAGCAGTTTTCCAGCACGCGGTCCACCGGAGGCCCCTCGACGACGGTCACCACGAAGGTGCCCCGCGACTTGCGGCGGAAGGGCTTGAGGTCGCCGGGGTCAAGGAACTGGACGGCCAGGCCCAGATCTTCGTCGTCGGGAGCGACCGGTTCATGACCGTGAAGCTGAAGCACCATGCGCAAACCTTCCTGAAGTTGACGGGCAAAACCGGCAGGCGCGTCGCCAGTGATGGTGTAGCGCAATACCGGCACCTCCATTCCCTCTGCTCCCAACCTTAACGCAGGGCGGCGGCCCAGGCAATCGCCGGTAGGGTTGTGGAGCCCACCGCCTAAGAGAAGAAGACGAACCCTCAGGGAGGGAGTCCGTGACCAGCAAGGACCAGGCCCGGCGCCGGGTGTACGCGGAACTGAGGCGGCTGGGCGCCGCCCGGTTCCCCTTCCCCATCGAGGGCCGCATCCCCAACTTCCGGGGAGCCGAGGCGGCGGCCCGGCGCCTGCGCCAGCTGGACGTGTACCGCCGGGCACGGGGCGTCAAGGTCAACCCCGACGCGCCGCAGCTGCCGGTCCGCCGGGCGGCGCTGGCCGACGGCAAGACCCTGTACATTCCTACGCCCCGGCTGCGGGGCGCCTTCCTGCGCATCCGTCCCCAGGACGTGCCCCCGGGCGAACTGGCGCGAGCCGCATCGCTGAGCCACGCCGCCCGCTACGGCCGGCCGGTAACCCTGGCGGAACTGGCCCGGGAGCGGCCGCCCATCGACCTGATCGTCACCGGCTCGGTGGCGGTGACCCGCGGCGGCGACCGGGCCGGCAAGGGCGAAGGATACGGCGACCTGGAGTACGCCATCCTGCGCGAACTGGGCTACCCCCACATTCCCGTGGCCACCACGGTGCATCCCGCCCAGATCGTGGAGGACCTGGAGGCCGGCGACCACGACCTGGTGGTGGACTACGTGGTCACCCCGGACGAGGTCATCGTCACCGGCAGCCGGCGGCCGCGGCCCGAAGGCATTGACTGGGACCGGCTTCCCGCCCGGGCCCTGGAGGAGATGCCGGTGCTGGCGGAACTGCGGGCGCTGACCTGGCAGCGGCAGTCGGTCCCCGACGTGCTGGCGCCGGGCCTGGCGGTGGTGTTCGTGGGCCTCAACCCCGGGCGCCACAGCGCCGCCGCCGGCCATCATTTCGCCGGACCCGCCAACCACTTCTGGCGGCTCCTGGCCGAGGCCGGCTTCACGCCCCGTCAACTGGCCCCTTCGGATGACCGCCTGCTGCCGCGCTGGGGCATCGGCATCACCAACCTGGTCAGCCGGCCCACCCGCGGTGAGGCCGACCTGGACTGGGACGAGATGCTGGCGGCGGCCCGGGACCTGCGGCGGAAGATGGCCGATTACCGCCCGCGGGTGGTGGCCCTCCTGGGCAAGCAGGTGTACCGGGCCTACGCCGGGCTTGCCCGGTCGGCGCCCGTGGCCTGGGGGCTGCAGCCGCGGCAGACCGTGGCCGGCATCCTGGAGTTCCTGGCTCCCAACCCGTCGCCCCGCAGCACCGTGCCCTATGAGGAGCGGCTGCGGCTGTTCCGCGACCTGCGGCGTTTGGGCCTGGAGGCGGGACCGTGACCTCGTGGGCCATGTGGTACGTGTTCGCGGTGATCCTGGCGGTGCTGGCGGCCATGGCCGCGGGACGCTGGCGCTACGACATGATCGGCCTGGCCGGCCTTCTGGCCCTGGCGGCGGCCGGCATCCTGTCGCCTGCCGAGGCGGTGGCCGGCTTCGGCCACCCGGCGGTGGTGACGGTGGCGGCGGTGCTGGTGGTGGGCGAGGCGCTGCAGGCCTCGCGGGCCGTGGACCTGGTCGCGGGCCTGCTGGACCGGGTGCGGCGCCCCTGGCTGCGGGTGCCGGCGCTGGTGGGCACGGTGACCGCCATCTCCGGCTTCATGAACGACACCGGCGCCCTGGCGGCCATGATGCCGGCGGTGGTCCGCACCGCACGCCGGCTGAAACTGCCGGCCTCACGGCTGCTGATGCCCGTGGCCTACGGGTCGCTGCTGGGCGGCATGATCACCCTGATCGGCACCCCCGCCAACATCATCATCGCCTCGCTGCGGGCCGAGGCCGTGGGACGCCCCTTCGCCCTCTTCGACTACACCTGGGTGGGGCTGCCCGTGGCGCTGGCCGGCGCCCTGTTCCTGGGCCTGGTGGGGTGGCGCCTGGCGCCCGCCCGGGAAGCCGCCGGAGACCGGGCCGACTCCTTCGACATCCGCGACTACGTGACCGAGGTGCGGGTAACGCCGTCATCGCCCCTGGCGGGCCGGCCGCTGGCCTACGCGGGCACCCTGGCCGAGGCCGAGGTGACCGTCATCGGCCTGGTGCGGGACGGGCAGGTCCAACCCATGCCGGCGCCTTACCAGGAGATCCGTCCCGGCGACCTGCTGGTGATCACCGCCGACTCCCAGCAGTTGACCCGCTTCGTGGACCAGGCCGGCGTGGAACTGGTGCCCCAGAAGGACGTGGAGCAGACGCTGCGGGGCGGTCCCGTGGACCTGGCCGAGGTGGTGGTGGGCCCGGGGTCGGGGGTCGTGGACCAGACGGTCCGCGACCTGAACCTGCGGCAGCGCTTCGGCGTCAACCTGCTGGCGGTGTCCCGGCTGGGCGCGCGGCCGGCGGCCCGGGTGGCCAGCATCCGCTTCCAGCCCGGCGACGTGCTGCTGCTGCAGGGCCGGCCTGAGGCCCTGCGGCAGGTCGTCCGCCGGTTCGACCTGCTCCCGCTGCCGGACCGCGGTGTCCGGCTGGGCACCGCGGCCCCGGCGGCCCTGACGCTGGGCGTGTTGGTGGGCGCCGTGGCGGCCATCGTCGCCGGCATCCTGCCCTTCGAGATCGCCTTCCTGGCCGCCGCCCTGCTGATGGTGGCCCTGGGCGTGGTGTCGCCCCGGCGGGCCTACGCCGCCGTGGACTGGCCGGTGCTGGTGCTGATCGGGTCGATGCTGCCTTACGGGACCGCCCTGGAAGCCAGCGGCGGCGCGGCATACCTGGGCCGGCTGCTGTCGGAGGCGGCGGCCGGCGCGGGAGGCTGGCAGGCGGTGGCGCTGTTTTTCGCGGCCACCACCCTGCTGACCAACCTGATCGGCGCCAAACCCGCCGCCGTGCTGGCAGGGTCGGTGGCCATCCATACCGCCGCCGGGATGGAGGTGGCTCCCGATCCCCTGCTGATGGCGGTGGCCGTCGCCGCCTCCAGCGCCTTCCTCACCCCGGTGGGCCACCAGGTCAACGTCATCGTCATGGGCCCCGGGGGATACCGGTTTGCCGACTACCTGCGGGTCGGTCTGCCCCTGACGCTGCTGACGGGGCTGATGGCCGTGCCCCTGCTCCTGCACTTCTGGCCGCTGGTTCCCTGACAGGGCACCCCCCTTGCCCGGCAGCCGGGAACCCGGTAGAATTCTCCCCGTCACCAACCCGGAAGGGGGGCCGCTTCACGGTGGATATGGGCAACATCAGCGGCGGTAAGATGCCGGCCGGCGGCCGGATGATCACCGCCCTCGCCGTGGGCGTCGGGTCTGCCCCGGGTTGGGACCCCTGCTGCCTGTCGCACCGTTAGAACTCCGTCCCACACCGGAACCGAGACCCGCCGTCCATTCACCGCCGGGCGGCGGGTTTGCTTTTTCACCCGCTGCCCGGCCGGGGCGGCACAACAGCCGCCCTTGACACGAACATGTGTTCGTATCAGGCTGGACCCGGAAAGGCTAGGCAGGATTCCAGGAAGCCGCGCGGCGGCGCGGCAGCGGGAAAGGAGTTTCACGCGCCATGTGGCGCCAGCACGACCCCCGGAACCGGCAAGACCGAGCCCGACCGGAAAGGAGTCCCGAGACCCTGGAACGGGCGCTGAACCGCTGGCTGCTGAACCGCCAGTGGCGGCGCGAGCGCGACCTGGAGGAACGCCGGTACTGGATGCTGCGCGGCTTCCTGGGCTAGGCCCGTGCCCGGCCTGCGCCTCCAGCCGCCCCGGCGGCGGCCGCCGCCAGCAGGTTGACTGCAGCCGCCAGCAGCAGGGCCGGCGTGTAGCCGCCCCAGTGGTCGATGATCAGGCCGCCGATGCTGGGGCCCACCGCCTGCCCCACGCCGAACCCCACGGTCAGCACGCCCAGGGCGGCCGCCGCCCGGGCCGGACCGGCATAGTCGCCGGCGGCGGCCGCCACCAGGCCGGGAACGCCCCAGGCCGTCAACCCGTAGAGCACCGCCGACAGGCGGTACCAGGCCAGGCCTGTGCCGAGGGCCAGGGCGGCAAAGCCCACGGCCTGCACCGCCAGCACCACCGCCAGGGCCCGGTGCCTCCCCCAGCGGTCCGACGCGGCGCCGGCCAGGATGCCGCTGAGGATGCTGACCAGGCCCGCCTCGGCCCACAGGCGGCCCGCGGCGGCTTCCGCCAGCCCGCGGCCTTCCACCAGCGCCGCCGCGAAGAAGGTAACGTAAATGATGTAAGCGCCGCCCCACAGCGTGTAGGCCAGGCCGATCCAGCGCAGCGCCGAGATCCCTGCCGCCGGCCCGGCGGCCGCGGCGGCCGCACCCGCCGGGGCGGCGGATTCGTCGGAACCGCCGCCCAGAGGCGTGAGCCCCAGGTCTTCCGGCCTGTCGCGCACCGCCACCGCCGCCAGCAGCGTGATGACCGCGGCCGCCCCGGCCAGCGCGAACCACGCCGTGCGCCAGCCGTCCACATCGGCCCCCAGCACGGGCGGCAGCAGGAAGCCGGAAACCGTCAGGCCCAGGCCGTTGCCGGCCACCACCACGCCGGTGGCCGCCCCGCGGCGCTGGGCGGCAAACCAGGCCGACACCAGGCTGGCGGCGGGAATGTAGGCCGCCCCGCTGCCCAGGCCCGTCAGGGTGCGGCCCAGCAGCGCCCCGGCAAAATCGCCGGCGGCGCCCGTCAGCAGCATGCCGGCGGCGGCTGCCGCCAGCCCCGCCAGGATCACCCTCCGGGAACCCCACCGCGAGGCCGCCAGCCCCCCCAGCAGGGCCAGGCCCAGGTAGCCGGTCAGGTTGCCGGTGGCCACGAAGCCCATCTGGCTGCGGGTGAGGTTCAGGCCCTCGCGCATGGACGGCAGGATGACGGTGTAGGCGAAGCGGCCGAACCCCACGGCGGCCATGGTCACCAGCATCAGCGCCGCCAGCACCAGGTAGCCCCGGTGCAGGCGGGCTGCGGCGGCCGGGGCGGTGGGATGCCCGCCGGCGCCGCCGCCTCGAGGGACGTCCACGCTCACGCCCGCTTCACACCTGGCTCGCCGGCCCGTGGGGAGCCCCGGGGCCGGCACCCGGTGCACCGGGTGCCGCCTGGCCGGCGGATGGACCTCCGGCCTGCTGCTCCGACGGCCACGGGACCGGCGCGACCCCGTCCTGCAGCGCGTCTTTCGGCGGGGAATCCACCAGCGGCCGCTCGCTGCGGTGGACCACGCCCAGGCAGTGGGCGATTTCCTGGCCGGAACCGTCCAGCACCCGCATTTCGTAGAACCCGGCGGACCGGCCGGCCCGAAGCCGGCGGGCCTCGGCCACCAGCCTGTCACCTGCCGACGCCGCCCGCATGAACTGGATGGACACGCTGGTGGCCACCGCCACGCGGCCGTGGCTGTTGCTGGCCACGGCAAAGGCGTAGTCGGCCAGGCTGAACACGAAACCCCCGTGGGGCACGCCGGCGAAGTTGAACACGTCGGGGGTCACCCGGGCCTCCACCCGGGCATAGCCGGGCCCTGCCGCCACCAGTTCGAAGCCCATGAAGCGGGCGTAGGGATCGGACCGGAACCGCTCCACCAGCGGCGCGGGCAGCGAGATCATGACGCCTGCTGCCGCCGCAGGTCGACGATGCGGACGGCCTTCCCCTCGCTGCGCGGCACCGTGCGCGGCGGCTTCAGGTCCACCCGGACCCGCACCGTCAGTTCCTGCAGCAGCCGGTGCTCCAGGCGCTGCTGCAGCCGGCGCAGGCCCTCCGACCCGGCGCCGTCGTCGTCGCCGATCTCGGCCCAGACGGCGGGCGTCACCTCCACCTGGACCGTCAACTGGTCCAGGCTGCCCTGCCGGTCCACCACCACCTGGTAGTGGGGGGCCACCTCGGGCACCCCCAGCAGCACCCGCTCGATCTCCGAGGGGAAGACGTTGACGCCGCGGATGATCAGCATGTCGTCGGCCCGCCCCTTGACCCGGGTCATGCGGCGGAAGGTGCGGCCGCAGGCGCAGGGCTCCGACACCAGCGCAGCGATGTCGCCGGTGCGGTAGCGGATGACGGGGAAGGCTTCCTTGGTGAGGGTCGTGAAGACCAGCTCGCCGTCCTCGCCGTCGGGCACCGGCTCGCCGGTCTCAGGGTTGATGACCTCCACCAGGAAGTGATCCTCGAAGATGTGGGCGCCCCGCTTTTCTTCCCAGCACTCGCAGGCCACGCCCGGACCGATGACCTCGCTGAGGCCGTAGATGTCCACGGCGTGCAGGTGCAGTTCGTCCTCGATCTGCCGGCGCAGTTCCTCGGTCCAGGGTTCGGCGCCGAAGATGCCGTAGCGCAGGCTGAGCCTGGAGGTGTCCACCCCCGCCTCCCGCATGTGCTCCGCCAGGTTCAGGGCGTAGGACGGCGTGCAGCAGATGCCGTGGGGCTGGAAGTCCTGCAGCAGGGTGATCTGCCGCTGGGTGAAGCCGCCCGAGGCGGGAACCACCGTCACGCCCATCTTCTCGGCGCCGTAGTGCATGCCCAGGCCGCCGGTGAAGAGGCCGTAGCCGTAGGCGTTATGCAGGATGTGCCCGGGCTCGGCGCCGGCGCAGCCCAGCGAGCGGGCGCAGACTTCAGCCCAGACGTCCAGGTCGTTGCGGGTGTAGCCGACCACCGTCGGCTTGCCCTTGGTGCCGCTGGAGCCGTGGATGCGGGCCACGTTGCTGAGGGGTTCCGCGAAAAGCCCGAAGGGGTAATTGTCGCGCAGGTCCTGTTTAACCGTGAAGGGGAAACGGGCCAGGTCCTCGAGGCTGCGCAGGTCGTCCGGCGTGACCCCGGCTTCCTCGAACCGGCGCCGGTAGAAGGGAACTCGATGATAAGTCCGTTCCAGCACCTGCCGCAGCCGCTCCAACTGCAGGCGTTGGAGCTGTGTGCGATCCATGGTTTCGCATTCGGGATTCCAGATCACCTGCCACCCTCCTCGACAACACAGCCTCCTTTCGTATCGGATTCCTCGATGCAGGCCGCTCTTCCTTTCGAAAGCCGTCACGAAGCCCGGCGCCCGGCGGCAGCCGAAACGAGGGCCCAGGCGGCGGCACAGGTCACGACGATCATGGCGCCGGCCGGCACGTCCAGGTAGTAAGCCAGGGTCAGCCCCGCCAGCACGCTGGCCGTGCTGAAGGCCGCCGCGTAAAGCAGGGTGCGGCCGAGGCCGCGGGCCACCTGCAGCGCCGCCGTCACCGGCAGCACCATCAGCGCCGCCACCAGCAGCACACCCACCACGCGCATGGCCACCACCACCGTCACCGCCGCCAGCACGGCCAGGCCCCGGTTGAGCCAGGCCACCGGCAGGCCCGAGGCCAGCGCGGTCTCCTCGTCCACCACCAGCGCCAGCAGTTCCTTGTAGAAGGCGGCCACTCCGGCCACGACCAGGGCGCCCATGGCCGCCAGCAGCGCCGCGTCGCCGGGCCGCACCGTGACCAGCGACCCGAAGAGGTACCCGAACAGGTCGATATTGCCGGCGCCGGCCAGCCTGGCCAGCACCAGGCCGGCGCCCAGACCCAGGGAGGCGTAAATGGCCACGGCGGCGTCGCCTGGAGCGCGGCCGGCGGACCGCAGCCGCTCGATGCCCAGGGACCCCAGCACCGCCGCGGCCAGCGCGCCCAACACCGGGTTGGCGCCCAGCAGCAGGGCGCCGGCCACCCCCGCAAAGGCCGCGTGGCCCAGGCCGTCGGCCAGCAGCGACAGGCGGCGCAGCACCAGGAAGGTCCCGATGACCGGGGCGGCCACCCCGGCCACCAGGCCGGCCAGGTAGGCCCGCTGCATGAAGTCCAGGCCCAGCGGTCCGGGCAGGGACGCCGCCGCCTGCAGCAGCCCGTCCACCGTCACGACGCCTCCCCGTGGCTGTGGGCGATCAAACGCAGGTCGCCGAAAGTGCGGCTCAGGGCCTGGGGATCGCCGGCCACGTCGGTCACCGGTCCCTGGCAGATGAGCCGGCGGTTGAGGCAGGCCAGGTGGGTGACGCGCCCGGTGATGGCGGCCAGGTCGTGGGAAACCATCATCACCGTCCGGCCCGTTTCCCGCTGGAGGCGGGCCAGCAGGTCGTAGAACCGCTCCTGGGCGGCGGCGTCGATGCCCGCCATGGGCTCGTCCAGCAGCAGGACCTCCGCGTCGGCCGCCAGGGCCCGGGCGATGAAGGCCCGCTGCTGCTGCCCGCCCGACAGGTCGCTGAGCCGCGCCTCGGCCCGGTCCTCCATGCCCACCGCCGCCAGGGCCCGGTCCACCGCGTCCCGGTCGGCGCGGTTCAGGGGGCGCAGCAGTCCCCGCCGCGGGACCCGGCCCGCCAGCACCAGTTCCCGGACCGTGATGGGAAACGGCCGGACATAGGCCTGGGACAGTTGGGGCACGTAGGCGATGCGCGCCCCGAACTGGCCCGGGCGCACCAGGGGCCGGCCGAACCAGCGCACCGTGCCCTGCTGGGGACGGAGCAGGCCCAGGGCGATCTTGAGCAGCGTGGTCTTGCCGCTGCCGTTGGGCCCGATCAGGCCCAGGAACATCCCCCGCTCCAGGCGCAGGCTGACGGCCTCCAGCACCGGCTGCCCGCCGTAGCTGAAATGGATGTCCTCCAGCGAAAGGACCGGGCCGGCGTCTTCAGCCCTCACCGGCTTCACCCCCATCCCGCCGGCAGTCGCCGCAGTAGCCGTAGATCTCCAGGGCGTGCCCGGTGAGGGCGAAGCCGTGGCGCCGGGCCACCTGGGCCAGCGACGCCTGCACGGCGCACTCGGCGAACTCCACCGAGCGGCCACAGTGGATGCAGATCAGGTGATGGTGGTGGTCGCCGGCCGCCGCCAGCGAGAAGCGGTGGGCGTGGCGCGTGTGCAGGTGCGACTGGCAGGCGATGCCGAGCTGGGCCAGGGTGCGCAGGGTCCGGTAGACGGTGTCCAGGCTCAGGTCGGGGAAGGAGTCCCGCACCTGGTTGAACACCTCCTGGGCCGTCAGGTGCCGCGGCGAGGCCAGCAGCACCTGGAGGATGGCCCGCCGCTGGGGCGTGCCCCTGAAGCCGGCCGCCCGCAGCCGGGCCATGAGGTCGTCGAGCCGCTGGTCACCCATGGGGACGGTCATCTCCTCACCGGCTGGCGCAGTCCAGGCCCTGCGCCAGCGCTTCCAGGTTCCGCTCCATGACGGCCAGGTACGCTTCCCCCGGGGCTTCCGCCGCGGCGCCGGGGGTGGCTCCCGCCCCCGCCCGAGCTGCGGCTCCCGCTCCGGCCCCAACCGCGGCTGCCGCCCCCGGCGTTTCCAGAGGGTCCAGCAGCAGGACCCGGGCCCCCGTTTCGGCGGCCAGGGCCTCGGCAACGCCGGTCGTCGAGCCCGGTTCCCGGTAGACGACGCCGATGCCCCGCTCCGCCATCAACGCGGCGATCTCGGCCAGGCGCCGGGGCGTGGGGTCCTGGTCCGAGGCCAGGCCCGTCACCGCCACCTGCCGCAGGCCGTAGCGATCCGCCAGGTACCCGTAGGCGCCGTGCTCGGCGACAAAGTCGCGCACCCGGCAGCCCTCCAGGGCAGCCGCCCACCGGCGGTCCAGTTCTTCCAGCCGCCGGACGTAAGCATCTCTGTTGGCCCGGTACGCCGCCGCGCCGGCGGGGTCGACGGCGGCCACGGCGTCGGCGATCACGGACACCTGCCGGGCGGCCCGCAGCGGGTCCAGCCAGACGTGGGGATCCACGGCCCCGCCGGCCACACCGGTGCCGCCGGTGCCGCTTCCCCCGCCGGCTTCGTCCGGCTCGCCGGCTTCAAGGCCCCCCGCCTCCAGCAGGTCGATACCCTGACTGGCATCGACGGCCCGGACGCGGGCGCCCTGCACCCGGGCGAGCATGTGCTCCACCCACGGCTCGAAACCCGCCCCGTTGTAAAGAAAAATGTCGGCGTCCAGGATCCGCTCCAGGTCCCGGGGCGTCGGTTCAAACTCGTGGGCGTGCCCACCGGCCGGGACCAGGTATTCCACAGCCACCCGGTCCCCGCCCACGGCGCCGGCAAACTCGCCCAGGGCGAAAACCGTAGTCACGATGCGCACCCGTCCGCCAGAGGCCGGCCCTTCCGGCGATTCCCGGCCCCCGGGGGCTTCGCGGTCCCCGGGCGAACGCAGGTTTCCGCAGCCCGCCGCAGCCAGCACCGCCGCCAGGACCACCGCCAGCATCGCCGCCGGAACGGCACGCCGCGCTGAACCCACGTTCGTCCTCCCCCTCCCGTCCGGCGCCGCCGGCGATCTTGCGAATTTTCTTATCTACTATGGTGCGCAATTATTGGCGCCGTCAAGCCCGGTGCGGCGGCGGGCGGGTGGCTTGGACGGGGCCTCCTCCCGTGGTAGTCTTCGACGTGGTAGGCTTCGAAAAGGAATTCAGTTACGAAAGAGAACCTGGTCACATCCGGGAGGTAGGCCCATGGCCGCACGGACTGGCAAGCAGCAGGCGCAGCGCCGGCAGGAGGCGATGATCCGCCGCCGCATGGTGATCGGCACGGTGGTGGTGGCGGCGATCGTAGCGCTGTTTGTGGTGGGATACATCACCCAGCAGCCCCCGGTGGGCGCGGACGGCGACCCCTTCGTCCTGGAGTCGCAGCCCATGGCGGGCGATCCCTCGGCCCCCGTGGCCGTGGTGGAGTTCGGCGACTTCAAGTGCCCCTACTGCGCCCAGTTCGCCAGGGAGGTTTATCCCGGGCTGAAGGAGGCCTACATCGACACGGGCAAGGCCCGGTTCTACTTTATCAACTACGCCTTCATCGGACCCGATTCGTACACGGCGGCGGCAGCGGCCGAGGCCGTCTACGACCAGGACCCGGAAGCCTTCTGGGCCTTTTATGAAGCCCTGTACCAGCGCCAGGGGCCGGAGAGCCAGCAGTGGGCCACCAAGGAATTCCTCCTGGATCTGGCGCGGGAAGTGGCGCCGCATCTGGACTTCGAGGCGCTGGAAGAGGCCATCGACAGCCGCACGTACCGGGACCGGGTCCAGACAGACCTTCAGATTGGCCGGCGCCTCGGTGTCAACGCGGTGCCCACCGTGTTCGTCAACGGGCAAGAGGTGACGTGGTCGCTGGAAGCCATCAGCGCAGCCATCGACGCGGCCCTGGCCGAGCAGGGACAGCAGCCGCAGGAACCACAGGGATCCGAACAGGGTGACGGTTGAGCGTGGTGACCTGGCAGGAACGGCTCCAGCCTTACGCGCTGTACCTGGCGTGGCTGTTTTCCCTGGTGGCCACCCTGGGCAGCCTGTACCTGAGCGAGGTTGCGGGGTTCGTTCCCTGCGTCCTGTGCTGGTTCCAGCGGATCTTCATGTACCCGCTGGCGGTGATGCTGGGCATCGCCGCCTACCGCGGCGACGAGGGCGTCGCGCCCTACAGCCTGACCCTGGCCGGCATCGGCGGAAGCATCTCGATTTACCACTACCTGCTGCAGAAGGTGCCGGCCCTGCACGACGCGGCCATGTGCAGCGGCGGGGTCCCGTGCACCGACGATCCCCTCAACTGGTTGGGCTTCGTGACCGTGCCCTTCCTGGCCCTGATCGCCTTCGCGGCGGTGGTGTTCTTCTCGTGGACGGTGCTGCGGGCTGCGGGCAGGGGAGGAGTCGCCCCCACTGCAGGCCGGAAGGACGGCGCCGCCAGGGGTCAGGCCCGCTGAAGGGCGGTATTACGGGCCTGGATGGCCGGCGGGAGGAGGCAACCCATGTCCGACAGCGAACGCAGCGGCAGCGGGGACATCGACCCCGGCGGGCAGCTGGCGGCGGGGCGCTGCGTGCCCTGCCAGGCGGGTGCGCCGGCGGTGACCGCCGAGGAACTGGCGCGGTACCGGTCCCAGATCCCTGACTGGACCGTGCTGGTGGACGGCGGTTCTCGCAGGCTGCGCCGGATCTTCACCTTCAAGGACTTCGCCGAGGCGCTGGACTTCACCAACCGCGTGGCGGAACTGGCCGAGCGGGAGGGTCACCACCCCCGCCTGGTGCTGGAATGGGGGCGCGTGACCGTGGACTGGTGGACGCACAAAATCCAGGACCTGCACATGAACGACCTCATCATGGCCGCCAAGACCGACGCCATGTACGGCAACGGGCCCGCCTGACGCCCACCGTGCACGATACGACCACAAACGCTGTAAACGGGGCCGAAGCGCCCCGTTCTGTGCACAATAAGGTCCGTTCTGCCGTTAAAACCGGGTCCCGCCCGACCCTTGCCCTGGGGGGCGGGCGATTTTTGGGGCACAAGGGCCCTTACAATGCACGGGGCGGGCCGCTTCCTCGGACTTTAGAGCCGAATGGCCCGTATATTGCACAGGCCCGCCGCTGGAAGGTCGAAAGGAGCCTTACCACCCGTCCCCGGCCAGGAACTCCCGCACCCGCTCCATGTACGGCTTGCGGTCGTAGCTGTTGACCAGGGCGCCGGCCATCCGCACCGGGTCGCCGAAGAAGAAGTACTCGTAAAGGGCCTGGCGGTTGCCGAAGGCCGAGATGGCCACGTCCCAGGCCAGCCGGAACAGCTTGACCCGCTCCACGCCGCCCAGGGTCGCCGCCTGCATGTAGCGCTCCACGTCGTCCCGGGCGTCCCCGAAGACGTCGGCCTCCGTGGGGATCTGCATCAGGCCGCTGGCGCCCAGCTGCTTGATGATCTCCACGAAACGCGGGTAGATCTTCGGGTACCAGTTGCGGGCCGCATTGAGGGGCGGCCAGGCCGGCGTCATCACGCCCCAGCGGTTGGGAGCCGCGTCCACCTCGGCCCGCCGCAGGGCCGACCGCAGGAACTCCAGCGCGATGATGACCTCGGCGATCTTCTCCTGGACGTGCTGGAACCTCTCAATTTGAATGGCGTCGGTCAGCAGCGACACCAGGCCCAGGATGAACTCGGTCTTGGCGATGTTCTTGACCACTACCTGGTGGGTCATGTGCACCACGGCGGTGGTCTCGCTGTAGAGCGCGTTGCACAGTTCGGGGTGCCCGATCATGAAGCAGCGCTCGTAGGGCACCTCGACGTCGTCGAAGATGACCACCGCGTCGTTCTCGTCGAAACGGGACCCCAGCGGGTGGTCGAAGGTGCCCCGGCCGTAGTCGAAGGACTCGCGGCAGATGAAGCGCAGGCCCGGCGTGTCGCACGGGATGGCGAAGGCGTAGGAGTAGGGCGCGTCCTCGGGCCGGGCCTTCAGCAGTGTCGAGGGGAAGACCATGATCTCGTCGGCGATGGGCCCCAGGGTGGCCAGCATCCGCGCCCCGCGGATCACGATGCCGCGGTCGGTCTCCCGCACGATGCGGGCCGCCAGGTAGGGATCGGCCTGGCCCGACGGCCCCTGCGACCGGTTGGCCTGGGGATTGATCAGCGTGTGGGTCAGCAGCAGGTCGTTCTCGCGGATGTACTCGTAATACTTCCGGATGTTCTCGCCGAAGCGGCGGTCGGCGGCGGCGAACCAGTCGGCGGCACCGGCCATGGCCATGACGGCGGCGTTGAGGTAGTCGGCGGTGCGGCCCAGCATGCCGAAGCTGTGGTCGGCCCACACCTTGATCATGCGGCTGCGCTTTTCCAGGTCCTCACGGGTCTGGGGCATCAGGAACGACACGCCCACCGGCTCGCCGCTGGTGGGCGACGGGTAGGTCATGATGTCGCGCAGCGCGGGCTCGTGCTGCAGGTCGTAGAGCCGCGCGTACGACCGGACCAGGCTGCGGAAGGCCGGGTGGTCGGCGATGCCGCTGCGCAGCCGCTCCCCGTGGACCTGCACATCTCGGGGCGCCGTCCGCAGGTTCTCGATAAACTCCGCGCCCGTTCGCACCGCCATGCTACCCCTCCTCGGCGATGACCGGGTTTTCCAGCGCGCCGAGGCCGTCGATCTCCAGGCGCATCACGTCGCCCGGCCGCACGTGGGAGATGCCCTTCGGCGTGCCGGTCAGGATCACGTCGTCGGGGTCCAGGGTCATGAAACTGGTGATGAAGGCGATCAACTCCGGGATCTTGCGCAGCATCTGCGCGGTGTTCCCTTCCTGCCGCAGTTCACCGTTGACGTAGGCCCGGAGGCCCAGCCGGTGGGGATCCTCGACCTCGTCGGCCGTGACCAGGTAGGGCCCCATGGGGCCGAAGGTGTCGAACCCCTTGGCCCGTACCGGCGGCCGGTAGAAGTTGTGTACGAAATCGCGAACCGTGACGTCGTTGGCGATGGTGTAGCCCTTGACCACATCGAAGGCCCGCGACTCGTCCACCCGGCGGCAGCGGCAGCCGATGACCACCGCCAGTTCCACCTCGTAATGCATGAACTGGACGCCCCGGGGATAGACCACCGGGGCGCGGTGGCCCACCAGGGTGTTGCCCGGCTTGAAGAAGAGGGCCGGTTCCTCGGGGGACTGCATGTTCAGTTCCGCGGCGTGGTCGGCGAAGTTCAGCGCCAGGCCGATGACCTTGCCGGGCTCCACCGGCGGCAGGAAGGTGACGTCGTCCTCCCGGTGGGCCCGTCCCCCCTCGTCCACCAGGACGCCGGGCTCCACCAGCCGGCCCATGTGAAGCCGCCCGCGGGACAGGAAACGGGCCTGCTTCATGCCCGACCACCCTCGCCGCCCGTGCCGGCCGCGCCGCCGGCCCGGCCGTCGCCGCCGGCCTGCGCCGCGCTGCCCGCAGCGTCCCCCGGCGCCGCCGGCAGCAGCCCGTACGACGCCATCACCGCCCGGATCCGCTGCTGGTTCTCCGGGGACGGCTCGCACAGCGGCGGCCGCCAGACCGGCTTGATCTTGCCCATCTGGGCCAGGACCCACTTTAGGGGTCCCGGGTTGGTCTCCAGGAACAGCGCCTCGTTCATGGGCAGCAGGAAATAATGAAGGTCGATGGCCTCGGCCCAGCGCCCGGCAGCCACCAGGTTGTAGAGGTCCGCCACCTCGCGGGGGAAGACGTTGCCCGTGGCGCTGACGTGCCCCGCGCCGCCGATGGCCAGCATCGGGTAGCACAGCAGCTCGATGCCGCTGTAAACCAGGAAGTCCCGCCCGCACTGGTGGAGCACCTTGCTGACGTGCTCGAAGTCCTTGTTGGACTCCTTGGCCCCGATGATCCTGCGGCAGTCCCGGCGCAGCCGGGCCATGGTCGCCGGCTCCATGTTGACGGCGGTGCGCCCGGGGATGTTGTAGATGATGATGGGGATCTCCACCGCGTCGTGAAGTGCCCGGAAGTAGCGGTAGAGCCCCTCCTGGGAAGGCCGGTTGTAATAAGGGACGATCACCAGGGCCGCGTCGGCGCCCAGCTTCTCGGCCACCCGCGTCAGGCGGATGGTTTCGTCCAGGTTGTTGGTGCCGGTACCGGGCACGAAAGGCACCCGGCCGGCCACGGCCCGGGCCGCCACCTCCATGACGTGTTCCCGTTCCTCCAGCGACAGCGAACTGGGCTCACCGGTGGTGCCCGTGACCGAGATGCCGTGGCTCCCGCTCTCGATCTGCCATTCGATCAGGTCCACCAGCGTCCGGTCGTCGATGCTCCCGTCCTCGCGGAACGGGGTCACCATGGGCACGATGGACCCCCGCAGGCGGGAGGGATCCCTGCGCTGCAAGCTCAGTCGTCTCCTTTCCCGGCCTGGATGGCGGCGGTGGGCGCCCCCGCCCTCCGGCGATAAGCCTCGACGGTCTGCTGCTTGTGCTGGCGCACCACGCGCTCGATCTCTTCGGCCGGCGCCCCCGCCGCCAGCAGGTCGATGATCTGCTGGTGCTCGAGGCACGAAGCCCGGCCGCGGCTGGGGATGATGTGGAAGATGGTGCGGCGCATCTGGTCCAGGCGGTCCCAGGCCTGGGTGAGCACATCCACCAGGTACTGGTTGGGGCACCGCCGGTAGATGGTGAAATGGAAGCGGCGATTGAGATCGCTGAAGGCCTGCAGGTCGTGGCCGTCCAGCGCCGCCAGCATCGCGTCGTTGATCTGCCGCAGCCGGTCCACGTCGCCGGGCGTGATGTGGGGCGCCGCCGCGGAGGTGGCCGCCCCCTCCAGCACGGCCAGGACCTCCATGGTTTCCACCCACTGCTGGGGGTCCACCGGCGCCACCTGGGCGCCGGCATTGGGGCGGAAGACCACCCATCCCTCGGCCTCCAGGCGGCGGATGGCCTCGCGGACCGGCAGGGCGCTGACGCCCAGTTCCCGGGCCAGCTGGTCGATCACCAGGCGGTACCCCGGACCGTAGACCCCTTCGATGATGCGCTCGCGGATGACGGCGTAGGCCCGTTCCTGCTTGTTCATACATGAAATCATATACGACTCGGCCGGGCTGCTTCCCTGCCCGGACCCGCCCGGCCCGCCAGGTGGATACGCCGCCAGAGCCGCCGGATCACGACCAGGAACGATACCCCAGCCGACCGGCCAGCACCGACCTCACGCCAGATCCTGCTGGTACAGCACGAAGAGCGTGCCGCCCCGTTCCGTCAGGGCTTCAGGGGACGTGCCCAGCAGCGCCGCCGCGTGGACGGCGGGCAGGCTGGCCACCAGGCGGCCGGTGTCCAGGGACCGGAGCCATGCGCGCAGCGCGGCCACGGCAGCTTCGTCGGCCCCAACGAACAGCCGCAGGATCGGGCCCCATCCCTCCGAAGGCGTCAGCAGGGCCAGGCCCCGGGGCGCCGACGGCGGCCCTGCCACCGCCAGGGTGGAACCGGCCCGCAGCGCTTCCTCCAGTTCCTGGGGGCCGAAGCCGGCCAGCGTGTAGGGATCGTCCAGGGTGGCCCAAAGGCCCCAGCAGGGCTGCTCGGGGCGCTCACCCCCCTGCTGCGGGTCGTCCAGGCCGCAGGCCCCGGCGTGCCTGGCCAGCAGCGGCCCCAGGCCGGCCAGGGCCTTCGCCGCGTCCCCGTCGGCGGGACGGCCGGGCGCCAGCACCGCCACCGCCGGGGCGCCGGGTTCGGTGCCCGTCCGGCCCAGCGCGGCGGGGTTCAGCCCCTCCGCCACCCACCAGCGGCCCATGTCCCGAAAGCCCAGTTTCTCCCGCATCATGCGGTGGACGGCGGCGTTGCCCACCTCCGTGATCAGCCGGGCCACCCGGGCACCCAGCCGGCGGGCTTCCTCCATTTCAAAGACCGCCGTAGCCGTGCCGATGCCCTTGCCCTCGAAGCCCAGGGCGATGCGCTTGCCCCGCAGCCAGGCCTCCCCGGGGCGCGGGATGTGGATGCTGCAGAGGCCGCAGAGTTGGTCCTCATAGTAGTAGGCGTAAACGCCGCCGGGGCTGTCCCTGAGCCAGTCCGGCAGCGCGTCCGGCAGGTAGTCCTGCTGCAGCCGGGTCTTGAGTTCCAGGAGCATGTCCAGCGCCTCCGGCCCCACCCGCCTGCACGACACGCCCGGAAAGCGCGGATCGGTCCATACCGTGCCCGTCGTCACGCCATTCCTACCTCCGTCCCGCACGCCCTGCCTCCCCGGCAGCGCCCACCCCAGCGCACCCGGCAAAGGACACCGGGCCCCTGCCGCCGGTGGGCAGGGGCCCGGGTGCCGCGGCAGGTTCCCGTCAGGGGAGAATCTGCCAGTTCCCGTTCTGGATGGTGATCATGGTGCCGGCCCTGTGGTCCAGGCCGTGATGATCGCCGGCGCTGTAGTTGAAAATGCCGGAGATGCCCACGAACTCCTGCACCCGCTCCAGCTCGTCGCGGATGGCCGCCCGGAAGGCGGGCAGGTCGGCCGGATCACCGCCGGCGTTCAGGACGTTCTCGATCACGTGGGCCAGGATGGCCATGGCGTCCCAGGCGTGGCCGCCGAAGGTGTTGGCCGTCCCCTGGCCGTAGCGGGCCTCGTACCGGTCGCGGTAAGCCAGCAGCAGTTCCTTCTGCGGGTCATCGTCGGGCAGCTGGTCGGCCACCAGCAGCTTGCCCGCCGGCATCAGCGTCCCTTCCACCGAGTCGCCGCCCAGTTCAATGAACTGGCGGTTGGCCACGCCGTGGCTCTGGTAAATGGGCTGGGGCAGCTGCAGGTCATAGATGTTCCGGTGCGCCACGTTGGCCCCGGGCGGGATGGCCCAGACCAGGAAAGCGTCGGGATTCTGGGCGGCCATGCGGGTGACCTGGGCGGTGGTGTCGGTGTCATCGCGGGCGAAGGACTCCACCGCCACGATCTCGAGGCCCTTGCCCGGAGCCAGCCGCTCCAGCTCAACGCGGCCCCCATCGCCGTAGGCGTCGTTGAAGCCGATGAAGGCGATGCGGCGGTGCCCCTGGGCCACCATGTAATCCGTCATGATGTCGATCATCAGCGCGTCGTTCTGCGGCGTCTTAAACACCCAGTAGCGCTCGTTGACGGGCTCGACGATGGCGGCCGAAGCGGCCACCGAGATGTTGGGCACGCCGGCCTGCTGGACCACGTCCAGGATGGCCATGCTGGACGGGCTGATGGTGCAGCAGACCACCGCCGCCACCTGGTCCTCTTCGATCAGCCTCTGGACCGTCACCACGGCCTGGGTGGGATCCGACTGGTCGTCCTCGATGATCCACTCGATGGGATGGCCGTTGATCTCGGTCCAGTCGCCCTTGAACAATTCCGCCGTATTCCGCTCGGGCTCACCCAGCGAGCTGGAGTTCCCGGTGATCGAGAACACCAGGCCGATGCGGATCGGCGTGGCGCTGCCGGTCCCCTGGCCGCCCTGGTCGCCGCCGGAGCCGCCGGTCCCACCGGAGCTGCCCGTACCGCCGGTGCTCCCGCCGCCGGAACCACCGGTCCCGCCGCCACCGCCGCCGCAGGCGGTGAGGATCAGCGCCAGGATCAGGAGACAGACCCCGAAAACCTTTCGCCAGACTGTCCTCCGCAAAGGCGGTACCCCCCTCGACACGATTACCGGCGCTGGCGCACAGCGCTACGACGGTCACCGTTCAGGAACCGGATCAGCGTCTCACCTCCCCGCCCACTGCCCCGCCCAGGAACACGGCCTGGAGTTCCGGGGCGCGACGGAGCCTCCGGGCCTCGCCCGACAGGGCGATGCGCCCGGCCTCCAGGACATAGGCCCGGTCGCAGATGGGCAGAACCGTGGCTGCGTTCTGCTCCACCAGCACCACCGCCAGGCCGTCATCACGCATGCGGCGGATGACGTTGAGGATGTCGGCCACCACCAGAGGCGCCAGGCCCAGCAGCGGCTCATCCAGCAGCAGCACCCGCGGCCTGGCCATCAGGGCCCGCCCGATGGCCAGCATCTGCTGCTGCCCGCCTGACAGCGACCGGGCCGGCTGGTGGCGCTTCTCGTGAAGGATCGGGAACAGGTCGTAAACATGCCGGAGGTCCCGCGCAACGGCGGCGGCGCCGGGGTCGGTTCCGCGGCCCCGGAACCTGGTGTAGGCGCCCAGGATCAGGTTGTCCTCCACCGACATGGTGTCGAACAACTGCCGGCGCTCCGGCACCAGGGCGATGCCCAGTTCCGAGATGCGCTCCGCCGGCAGCCCCAGCACTTCCCGGCCCTCGTACCGGACGCTGCCGGTGGCGGGCAGCAGGCCGCAGACGGCCCGCATCAGCGTGGTCTTACCGGCCCCGTTGGCGCCCAGCACCGCCACGATCTCGCCGGCGCCCACCTGGAAGGACACGTCCCGCAGCACGGGCACCCGGCCGTACCCGGCCGACAGGCTCGAAACTTCCAGGATCGCGTCGGGAGCCTTCGCCTCGGCGGCCCCGTCCAGAGGCGCCCCGTCGTCGCCGCCGCCCTGCTCGTCGCCCAGGTACGCGGCGATCACCCGTGGGTCGCGGCGAACCTGCCCCGGCAGGCCCTGGGCGATGGCCTCCCCGTGGTGGACCACCAGCACGCGGTCGGCCAGCTGCATCAGGAAAGGCACATCGTGCTCCACCAGGATGACGGTGACGCCGGCATCCCTCACCTGGCGGATCAGCCGGGCCAGTTCCTGGCGCTCGGCACCGGTGAGGCCTGACGCCGGCTCATCCAGCAGCAGCAGGCGGGGCCGAGCCGCCAGCGCCCGCGCCAGCTCGATCATGCGGTGGGCGCCGAAGGGCAGTGCATCCACCGGCTGCGGCGCCAGTTCCGGGCTGCCCACCTGGACCAGGGCGTCCAGAGCCCGGGACCGGGCCGCGGCCTCTTCACGCCCAGTCATGCGCAGCGCGGAAACGGCGAAGCCCGCGCGCAGGTGCTGGTGCAGGCCCACCATCACGTTCTCGGCCGCGTCCAGCAGCGGGAAAAGCCTCGGGGTCTGGAACGTGCGGGCCACGCCCAGGGCAGCCACGCGGTGGGCCGGCAGGCCGTCGATGGGGCGGCCGTCCAGCAGGATGCGGCCCGAGGTGGGCCTGAGCACGCCCGAAATCATGTTGAAGAGCGTGGTCTTGCCGGCGCCGTTGGGGCCCATGATGGCAAAGATCTCGCCGGGGTACACCTCGAAGGACAGGTCGCGGACCGCCACCAGGCCGCCGAAGCGCCGGGTCAACCCTTCCACCTTCAGCAGCGGCTCGCGGGAGCCGGCGGGCCCGCCGCCCGGGTTCCCGGCAGCCGTGCTCGCAGCCGCCGGGTTGGCGGCACCCGGGTTGGCGGCCGTGTTCGCCGCGGGACCCGGCAGCACGCGCACCGGCGCAGGGTTGGCGGCAGCGGGGTTCGCCGGCGCCGGGCTGCCGTGCGGGGCGGCGGCCCGGGCGGCCGCATCCTGGGGCAGGCGGACCACGTTCCCCATCGGGGGCACGGGCTGGCGGGCAGGGACACCGGACCCGGCCCCGGCGGCCGCCGGGCGCCCGGCCAGAACCCGGTCCAGCCAGCGGCTGATCCGCGGCCAGAGCCCCTCGGGGCTCAGGATCACCACGGCCGCCAGCAGCACGCCGAAGACCACGATCTCGTACTCGGCGGCGCTGGCGCCCACCAGCAGCGGGATCACGCTGCGCAGCCCTTCCCGCAGCAGCACGGCCAGCGCCGCGCCCAGGACGGCGCCCGGCACCGAGGCGATGCCGCCGATGACCGCCATCATCAGAAGCTGCACGGAGAACTCAAAGCCGAAGGGCGAGGGACTGATGAACCCGACGTAATGGGCGTACATGGCCCCGGCCGCCGCCGCCAGCACCGCGCTCCACACGAAGACCAGAAGCTTGTGACGGGTGGGATCGATGCCGGCGCTCTCGGCGGCCGTCTCGCTGGCGTGGATGGCCTGCAGCGCGCGGCCGAAGCGGGAACGGATCAGGTTGGACGACATCCAGGCCGCCGCCAGCATCAAGAGGCCCGAGGCGTAGTAATAGACCACGTTGCCCCGCAGGACCACGTCACCGATGCTGAAGGGCAGGATGCCGGTCAGGCCGCTGGGACCGCCGGTGAGCCCGTACAGCTGGCGGAACAGCACGGTGACCACGATGTTGAGGCCCAGGGTCCCCACCACCAGGTAGTGGCCCCGCAGCATCAGGATCGGCGCGCCCACCACGTAGGCCAGCAGGCCGGTGCCCAGCACCGCGGCGGGGAACGACAGCCAGGGCGACAGGCCGGCGTGGACGGTCAGGATGCCGGTGATGTAGGCGCCCAGCCCGTAGAAGGCGGCCTGGCCCAGGGACACCTGGCCGGCGTACCCGGCCAGCAGGCTGAGCCCGATGGCGATGGTGGCGTACAGGTAGATGAGGATGAAGATCGACAGCGACAGCCGGCCGGCCAGCAGCAGCGGCAGGACGGCCCACAGCACCAGGCCGGCGGCGGCCAGCCACCGGTAATGCCGGCCCGGCGCGGCGGCTGTTGAGCCCGTCATTCGCGGACCGCCTCCTCACTGTAGAGCACGCCGTGACGCAGCGCGGGCAGCGCCCGCCAGAGCAGGACGGCGATGAGCATGATGAAGGCCACGGCATCCCGGTAACCCGAAGGCAGCAGGCCGGCCGCCATGGCTTCGACCACACCCAGGAACAGGCAGCCCAGCACCGTGACCGGGTAATTGTGCAGGCCGGCCAGGACCGCGCCCACGAAGCCCTTGAGGCCCAGCATGAAGCCCATGTCGTAGGTGGCCAGGGACAGCGGCGTGATCATGACGCCGCTCAGGGCCGCCAGGCCCGCGCTCAGGGCGAAGGCCGCCCCGCCCATGGCCATGACGGGGATGCCCATGAGCCGCGCGCCCACCGGGTTGACCGCCGACGCCCGCAGCGCCCGCCCCCGCACCGTGTAGTTGAACCCCAACCACAGGGCCAGCATCACCAGCGCGGCCAGCCCCAGGATCCAGAGGTGCTGCTTCTGCAGCACCGCCAGGGAGATCCTGACGGTGCCCGGCGTGAACGCCGGCAGGGTGTAGGACCGGGTGCCCCAGAGGATCAGGGCGACGCCCTTGAGGGCCAGGTGCAGGGCGATGCTGATGATCAGCAGCGTCAGGCCCCCGGCGCTCTTCTGCCGGGCCGGCTGCAGGGCCACCCGGTACACGCCGGCGGCCAGCACCATCACCGCCGCCAGCGCCGCCGGGATGGCCACCGGGAAGGGCACGCCGGCCGCCAGCAGGCTGACGGTGATCAGGGCGCCGAAGGTGGCGAACTCGCCGATGGCCACGTTGACGATGCGGGTGGTGCTGTAGACCACCACCAGGCCCAGGCCCAGCAGGGCGTAGATGGCCCCGTTGCTGATGCCGGTGGCAAGAAGCTGGATGAGCCTCTGCTCAAGTGACATACGCAATCCCCTGCTTCGTCTTGATGCTGAGCCGAAAAAACTTCGTACATGAAATCGTATACGACTCGTTTCGAAATTCACCTGCAGGGTGGGGGTGGGTGTTCCGGCGGTCGTGGTGTTCGCCCCGGCCGGGCCCCATCCCATGCCATGAGGGGTCGGGTGGGCGGCGAAGGTCTCAGTCCCAGGCTGGCCGCAGGGGGTCACGGCGCCGGGTCCCGACGGTAACCGTCCCCGGGCCGGGAACCATCCCCGGCGGCCGCCCGCCACAGGCGGGCCAGGCTGACGCCCTGGAGGGTTTCCAGGACCACCTGGTGCTCGGGGAAGGACAGCAGCGCCGTCACCTGGTTGGGAACCACCACGCAGGGCAGGCCCGCCGACCGCGCGGCCATCGCGCCGTTGGGCGAGTCCTCGATGGCCAGGGCCAGGGACGGCTCCACCCCCAGGCGCCGGCACGCCAGCTGGTAGAGGTCGGGAGCGGGCTTGGCAGGGACCCCGTCGTCGATGGTGCAGATCACCGGGAAGTACCGCTCCAGGCCCAGCCGGGCCAGGTGCTCATCCACCCAGGATCGCGGCGAACTGGAGGCGATGGCTGCGGGAATGCCGTGCTGCGCCATCTCGGCCAGCAGATCCAGGATGCCGGGACGGACGCCCTCGGCCAGGATCAGCTGCCGGTCCCGCTGCGCCCGCCACGCGGCCACCGCCTCGCGGTCCAGGGCGGTGCCCAGGCGCCGCTCCAGGTCGTCCAGGGGATCGAAGATGCCCCAGGCGGCGCCCACGCCCTGGGCCCAGCGGTCCAGCGGCAGTTCCAGCCCGAAGCGGCGGTAGACCTCGGACCAGGACCGGTACTCGGGGCTCTCGGTGTCGATGATGGTGCCGTCGAAGTCGAAGACGACGGCCCTGGGCAGCACCGTCACACTTCCCTGCTACGCCGCCGGGCGGCCCAGGCCTGCCGCAGCCGCCGGCCCCGCCTCCGGGACGGGCCCGGCTCCGCCCGGGATCCGGCCCGAAAGTCCTTTAGAGGCCCAGGGCCCGTCCTGGCGTTGGCAGCCAGGTGGGACGATAATGCTGGTGGAGGGTGATCCGATGGACCTGGCCAGCCTCATCTGGCTGTTTTTCCTGTTCTCCGTGCTGACCCCCATGCTGCAGCAGCGGATCCGCCAGTCTCAGCGCCTGGCCATCATCCGGCAGCTTGAGCGCAAGCGCGGCAGCCGCGTGATCACCCTCATCCACCGCCAGGAGTCGGTGTCGCTGCTGGGCATCCCGGTCACCCGCTACATCGACATCGACGACTCGGAGCGGGTGCTGCGGGCCATCAAGCTGACGCCGCCCGAGATGCCCCTGGACCTGGTCCTGCACACGCCCGGAGGCCTGGTGCTGGCCGCCGAGCAGATCGCCCAGGCCCTGGTCCGGCACCGGGGGAAGGTGACGGTGTTCATCCCCCACTACGCCATGAGCGGTGGGACGCTGCTGGCGCTGGCCGCCGACGAGATCGTCATGGACGACAACGCCGTGCTGGGCCCCGTGGACCCGCAGATCGGCGGCTACGCCGCGGCCGACATCCTCAGGGTGCTGGAGGCCAAGCCCATCGCCGAGGTATCCGACGAGACGGTGATCCGGGCGGAAATGGCGCGCAAGGCCCTGGCGCAGGTGCGCCAGCTGGTGGTCGAGATCACCACCGCCAACGGCATGCCCAGGGAGAAAGCGGAAACGGTGGCCTCGGTCCTGGCCAGCGGGCGGTGGACCCACGACTACCCCATCAGCGTGGAGGAGGCCCAGCGCATGGGCCTGCCCGTCAGCACCGGCATGCCCCCGGAAGTCTACACGCTGATGGACCTGTATCCCCAACCGGCCCAGCAGCGGCCGTCGGTGCAGTACATCCCCATCCCCTACGAGCGCGAGCCGCAGCCCGGACCGGCCCGGCCGCGCGGCCGCTGAGGACCGCTTCCCCGGCCGGGACCCCGGAGGCCGGCAGCGCGGGCGGGAGGTGACGGACGGTGGCCGTGGACCCGGTGTGCGGCATGGAGATCGACGAGGCCCTGGCCGAGGACCTGGGCGCCGAGCGCCTGGAGTACCGGGGCCGGGTGTACTGGTTCTGCTGCCCCCACTGCCGCCGGCAGTTCGAGGCCGACCCGGAGCGCTACCTGCAGCCCGGCGGGCCGCCGCGGCACGACCACTGACGCCGGCGCCCCGGGCCGGCCAGCGGCCGCCGGGCGGCTTGGTTGCAAGCCCCAAAGGCTTTTGCGAAAATGGCCTTGGCCCGCGGGCGGGTCCTTTCTGCGCCGGTTTCACCCGGTTTCCGAACGAACTTCGGAGCACTGGCTGACAGGGAGATGATGGCGGTGGCAGTGACCAGGTCGCTGCAGGTGGTCGAGAGCCTGCGGGGACGCCCCCTGGCGGAGGTCCTGAAGGAAGGCGGCGTGGCCGGCTCCGGCGGCGCCGGGTTCCCCACCTACGCCAAGTACGTCAAGCCCCTTCCCTACCACATCACCAACGCCCAGGAGAGCGAACCCGGCTACTACATCGACAAGTGGCTGCACAAGGCGCACCCCGAGGAGTTTGCGGAACTCTACAACTTCCTGCTGGAGTGGGGCTTCCAGAAGATCATCATCGCACCCAAGTGGAAGGACCGCGAGTGGTTCCTGCCGCTGGAGGAGGCCACCGGCGCCCGGGTGTTCGACGTGCGGGGAAGGGGCAACGTGGTCAACCTGTCCGAGGTGGAGGAGAAGATCCTCTTCGCCTACACCGACGACCAGTACGCCTTCGGCAAGGAGCAGGCGCTGATCCTCAACACCTGCGGCGTCAGGCTGGCCGCCCGCGACCTGGCCACGGACCACGGCTTCGTGGTCAGCAACACCGAAACCCTCTGGAACATGTACAAGCTCCTGACCCGGGGCGAGCCGGTGACCATGAAGTACGTCCACGTGTACGGCGAGACCCCGAAGCATATCTTCGTGGATGTGCCCGTGGGCACGCCGGCCGCCGACCTGTTTGAAGAGGCGGGCATGCCCCTGGACGAGATCCAGGAGCGGGGCTTCGTGGTGGTGGACGGCGGGCCGGGGTGGTTCTCGATCATCGAGGATCCCCGCTCCTACTCGGTGACCAAGCGCACCAACTCGCTGCTGGTCATCGACCCCAACTACGCCGACCCCAAGCGCGGCGACGTGCGCACCATCGGCAACCGGCAGGGTTATCCCAAGGAGCCCAAGGAGCAGCACCAGCAGGCGCCCAGCAAGGTGCTGGAGCCGGCGGTGGTGCGGGTGCGCCTGCAGGACAACCCGGACTTCGCCATCGTCAAGCCGGCGGTGCCGGTGGTGGAGGTGGGCCAGGCCGTGAAGAAGGGCGATCTCATCGCCCGGCCGGCGGCCGAAGGCTTCTCCAACTCCTTCCACGCCTCCATCGACGGCACCGTCACCGAGATCACCGAGCAGTGGATCGAGATCCGGCGCTGAGGCCGGTACCCCCGGGGCGGCCCGCCGGGCCGGGCCGCCCCTGCCGGCAGCCGGCGCATCGACGGCGGCACCTCGCAGGCGGCGGGGTGCCGCCGTCTTCTTCTCGGGCCGCAGGCCCCACCTGGACCGGACGCCAGGGGCATACAGATCCCGCGGGAGGTGGGAGTCCATGGACGCGCGCGCTGTGGTGCGGCTGCTGCGGCGGCTGAACCTGGCGGCAGCCCTGGCCCTGGCGGCGGTGGCCGTCCTGCGCCTGCTTCACCAGGGCGCCGTGGTGCCCATGCTGCTGCTGGCCGGCCTGCTGATCGTGGGCCCCGTGGAGGACTGGCTCAAGCGGCGGGTAGTCAGCCGCCCCGTGGACCCGGGCCCGCCGGCGGCCCAGGTGGTCGACCAGGCCACCAGCCTGGCGTTGATCCTGATCCTGGTGGCCGCGGCCCTGCTGGCCCGCTAGCCCCCGCCGGCACCATGGTCATCAGCACCTGGCCGGCGGCCACCCGCTCACCGTCGGCGACCCGCAGGTTCCCGACGGTGCCGGCGAACCCGGCCCGCACATCGAAGAACGTCTGCATTACCTCCACGACGCCCACCACGGTTCCCGGCTCCACCGGGTCGCCAGGCCTCACGAAGGGCGCCGCGCCGCGGTAAGGGCGGCTGTAGAAAGTGCCGTCCAGCGGCGAGCGGACGGCGGCATCCCGCTCCACCACCACCTCGCCGCTCATCAGCTGCCGCCACCAGTCCCGGTAGACGGCCACCGCCTCGGCGGGGTCGATGGGCGCGAAGCGGATGGTGTCGCCCGGCCGGGCCTGGCCCAGCAGCGCCACGTCGGGGGTGATCACCACGCCCAGCTTGGGATAGCCGCCCACGGTGGCCCGGCCCGCCAGCAGCACGATGGGCTGGCCGTCGGGCGGGATCTGGACGGCGCCCAGGGCCTGGCCTTCCGAAAGGATCTCCCCCGCCGCCCGGGGCACGGCGGGGCCCGACAGGCGCAGCCCGGTGCGGTCCGACGCCGGCGTCACCGTGTACTCGCTGCCGAAGAACGTTTCCAGCGCTCCGGCGCTGAAGTGGTCGCGGTGGGGTCCCACCACCACCCGCGCCACGAAGCGGTCCGGCACGAAGCGCCAGCGGGCCTGGCGCACCACGGTGTCCGGGCCCCGGAAGCCCCCTGCGCCCACCGCCAGGCGGTCGCCGGCCCGCAGCGGCCGGCCCTGCCCGTCGGGCCCGCCCAGGCGGCCCACCAGATCGGTGGAGCGACTGCCCAGCACCGGGGGCACGTCGATGCCCCCGGCCACGCACACGTACGCGCGGCAGCCCCGGGTCCCGCCCCGGAAGCGCAGCACCTGACCCGCCCGGACCGGCACCGCCGTGCCCGGGGGCAGCGGGTGCCGGTCCAGGACCGCCCCCAGGTCGGCGCCGGTGACGGCCACCCAGGCGTCCACGTCGAAGCGCAGCGCGGGTCCTACCAGCGTGACCTCAAGGCCCGCGGCGTCGATGGGGTTGCCCACCAGCCGGTTGCCCAGGATCAGGGCGGCGGGGTCGGCGGCGCCGGCGGGCGAGACACCCAGGTCCTGGCGCCCGTGGCGGCCCAGGTCCTGAACGGTGGTCTGCAGGCCCGGCTCCAGCACCTGGATGCCCGGGGTTCCCGGGGTCACCGGGACTCCTCCTCCCGCCCCCGGCCCGCCGCGTCCCCGGCGGCCGCCCCGCCGGGCGCGGCGTCACCGGTCGCCGCATCCCCGGCTGCGTCATGCACCGCCCGGCCGCCGGATCCGACGGGTTCGGGCCGGAGTTGGTACGCGCCGGCCGCCGCGGCCGCCTCGATCTCCCGGTAGACGTCGGGGCTCACCGGCTCGAAGCGCACGTAATCCCCGGCGGCCAGCAGCGCCGGCGGGTCGCGGTCGGGGTGGAACAGGGCCACCGGCGTACGGCCGATCAGGTTCCAGCCGCCGGGGCTGTCCACGGGGTAGATGCCGGTCTGCCGGCCGGCGATGCCCACCGAGCCGGCCGGCACCCGGGTTCGGGGCGTAACCCGCCGCGGCACCGCCAGGCGCGGCGACATCCCGCCCAGGAAGGGGAAACCCGGCGAGAAGCCGGTGAAGTAAACGAAATAGTCGGTGCCGGCGTGCAGCCGCACCACCTGGTCCGGCGTGAGCCCGGTGTGGCGGGCCACGACCTCCAGGTCGGGGCCGTACCGGCCGCCGTAGACCACGGGGATCCGGAAGCGCCGGGCCGGCGGCTCCTGGCCGCCGGCGTCCCCGGCCAGCAGGCGCCGGCAGTACCGGGCCACCTGCCGGTGGTCGGTCTGGAGCGGGTCGAAGATCACGTACACCGATGCGTAGGCCGGCACCGCCTCGCGGATGCCGCGCCGCCGGGCCTCCGGCTGCCGCAGCGCCTGGGCCAGGCGCCGCACCCGCCGGCTCACCTCGGGATCGATGCGCTGCGGGAAGTAGACGTAGACGCCCTGGTCGCCGGCCGGCGCCACGCGGACGCCGCCGGGGTCCTCCCCCGCCCGGCCCGACCGGCCCGCCGTCATCCCCGGACCCGGCCCATGGGCGCCACCCGGACCCCCGCTTCCTCCAGGCGGCGCCGCACGGCCCGCGCCAGGGCCACGGCCTCGGGGTTGTCGCCGTGGATGCACACGGTGTGGACGGGGTGCGGGATGACGGTGCCGTCGACGGCCTCCACCACCCCTTCGGTGACCATGCGGACCACCCGCCGGGCGGCCAGGCCTGCGTCGGCGATGACGGCGTCGGGGCGGGAGCGGTCCACCAGCGTGCCGTCGGGATTGTAGTTGCGGTCGGCAAAACCCTCGTAGGCCACCGGCAGGCCGGCCCGTTCTCCCGCCAGGGCCAGTTCCGAGCCCTTCGGGGCCACCAGGATCAGGTCCCGGTCGAAGGCGGCCACGGCCTGGGCCACGGCCTCGGCCAGCGCCCGGTCCCGGAGGGCCATGTTGTAGAGGGCTCCGTGGGGCTTGACGTGCTGCAGCGGCACCCCGAGGGCCCGGCAGAAGGCGAACACCGCCCCCACCTGGTACAGGACGTCGGTGCGCACCTCGGCCGCCGAGGCGGCCAGCGGCCTCCGGCCGAAGCCCACCAGATCCGGGAAGCCCACGTGGGCCCCGATGCCCACGCCCCGCTCGGCGGCGCGGGTCACCGTGCGCTCCATGACCCGGGGGTCGCCGGCGTGGAAGCCGCAGGCGATGTTGGCCGAGGTGATGAGTTCCAGCATCTCGTCGTCCCGGCCCAGCCCGTAGGCGCCGAAACTCTCGCCCATGTCGCAGTTGAGGTCGACCCAACGCTCCGCCATGGCGATCCCTCACCCCGGCTCTACGACGGCGGCGCTGCCGGACCCTGGCGCCCGGGGGTCATCACGCCGTGTGGGCCGCCGGCTCCGGCTGCGGCTCGGGCAGCCGCACGGCCAGCACCGTGGCGATGACCGGCAGGACCGACATGCCCATCAGCGTCGGCACCAGTCCCACGGCGTCGGCGATCCACCCGGCCGTGGCGGCGCCGATGCCGCCCACGGTGATGCCCAGGCCCACGTTGAGACCCGAAACCAGCGCCAGGTGATTGGGCACGTAAAGCTGGTTCAGCACCACGCTGACGGCGTACTGGGACACCAGGAAAAAGCCCTGCAGCGCCAGGAACAGCAGCATCCAGCTGCCCGGCGTCGCCAGGGTGGCCAGGTGCAGCACCGGCAGCAGGGCCATGGCCAGCGCCATGTAGCGGCGGGGACCGATGCGGTCGGCGATGGGCCCCGTCACCAGGGTGCCCAGGGCGCCCACCAGCAGGTAGAGAGACAGCACCAGGCCCGAGCGGGCAGGGTCGCCGCCCCGGACCTCCACGTAGTAGATGGGAAGGAACGTGGTCAGGCCGAACTGGAAGGCAGCCCGCAGGGCCACCACCGTCAGCACCATGGCGGCGGGACCCCAGCGGTCCTGGGACGGGGCGGAAGGCTGCCCGGCACGGCTCGGGGCCGGCTTACCGCGCCCCGTGAGATCCCCGGGTTCCCCGCTCTCCCCGGCGCCCGCCGTCGAGGCCGCCGCGGCGACCGCCGCGCGGCGCTCCCACAGGGCCCGGACCGCCGGCAGGCTGACGATCATCACCAGCGCCCACAGCAGCGGCGGCACGGCGATCCAGGTCATGCCCGCCAGGCCTGCCGCGGCGATGGCGGCCCCGGCCGCCGCCGGGCCCAGGCCGTAGCCGGCGTTGCCGCCCACCTGGAAGATGGACATGCCCGTGGTGCGGCCTCCCGAAGCGTAGTGGGCCGCCCGCATCCCTTCGGGGTGGAAGGTGGCCACGCCCACACCCGTCAGCGCCACGAAGAACAGCTGCCAGGCATAGGTGGAGGCGTGGGCCAACCCCCAGACCCCGGCGCCCACCGCCGCCAGGCCCAGGGGGATCATCCAGCCGTTGCGGGCCCGGTCGCTGTAGATGCCCACCAGCGGCTGGACCACCGCCGAAAGCAGGGAACTGACCAGCGTGAGGGTGCCCACCTGGCTCAGGGTGAGCCCGGCCGTATCCCGCAGGTACTGGCCCACGATGGGGATGGATCCCTGTCCGAAATCGGTAAGCAGGTGCGCCATGAACAGCAGCAGCAGCACGCGAATGTTCATCGACCGAACCCTCTCTTCTGCGGGGGTCGCCGCCGTTACCGGGGCGCATTCGACGGGGGCCCGGGTCACCCTCTCCGGAGGCCTGGGATCACCCGCTCGGGAATCCTCAGGCCGACCCGCTCACGAGCCCTCAGGTTACCCGCTCCCAGCCTTCCCGGACGGCACGGCGCGCCTCCTCCTCCAGCGCCGGCCCCTCAAGGCCGCCGGCGGCGTCCAGGGACCACCACTGGAAGAATTCCAGGTTGCCGGCGCCGCCCCGCACCGGCGACCAGGTCATGGCCCGCACGGCAAAGCCCTGGGACCGGGCCTCCCGGGCCAGGCGCACCATCACCTCCAGGTGGACCCCGGCGTCGCGGACCACGCCGCCCTTGCCCACCCGCTCAGGACCGGCCTCGAACTGGGGCTTGACCAGCGACACCACGTCGCCGGGCGGCACCAGCACCCGCGCCAGGGCGGGCAGGATCTTGGCCACCGAGATGAAGCTGACGTCCACCACGGCCAGGTCCGGCCGCTCCGGGAACATCTCCGGCGCCAGGTGACGGGCGTTGGTGCGGTCCATGACCGTCACGCGGGGATCGCTGCGGAGGCGCCAGGCCAGCTGGCCGTAGCCCACGTCCACGGCGTAAACACGGCGGGCGCCGCGCTGCAGCAGCACGTCGGTGAAACCGCCCGTGGACGCCCCCACGTCCACCGCCACCCGCCCCGCCGCGTCGATGCCGAACACGTCCAGCGCGTGGGCCAGCTTGAGGCCGCCGCGGCTGGCGTAGGGCACCGGGTCGCCGCGCACCTCCAGGTGGGCGCCGGCGGCCACCATCTCGCCGGGCTTGGAGGCAGGGCGACCGTCCACGTACACATGCCCGGCCAGCACCGCCGCCTGGGCCCGGGCCCGCGACGGGAACAGCCCCCGCTCCACCAGCAGCACATCCAGGCGCCGGCGGTGGGAACGCGGCGCCGGCGACTCCGGCGGGCCGCCCCGGGACCCGTCCATGGCTCAGTGGGCGTTGCGCGCCGGCCGCCGCGACCGGCGCACCTGCAGCCGCACCAGGCCGGCCTTCTCCAGGATGTGAAGCACCCGGGCCGCCGCGTAGACGATGTTGGTGGACTGGTTCAGGGCGAAGCCCTTGCCGGCGGCTTTGCCGCCCACCGTCAGCGCCGCCACCAGTCCCACCATCAGCACCGACATGAGCGTCTCGTCCAGCCCGGGCCGCAGCGCCAGGACCCGCACCACGATGGCGGCGCCGGCGGCACCGCTCAAGGTACCCGCCACGTCGCCCACCACGTCGTTGCAGAACGACACCACCGCGTCGGCGTTGCGGACGATCCAGATGGCCTGGCGGGCGCCGGGCCGGTCGGCCGCCGCCATGGCGTGGAAGGGCTTCTCGTCGGCCGCCGCCGCCGCCACGCCCACGATGTCGAAGGCGATGCCCACCAGGATGATCACCAGCAGCGTCAGGACCGCCGGGAACAGGCCCAGGGTTTCCGTGGCCCGGCCCGAGGGAAAGGCGAAGGCGACGGCCACAAAAAAGGTCAGCACGCCGATGGTTACGGCGCGCCGCCAATCCACGTTGGACTTGCTGTTGGAGCGCTTCATTCAGGCCCTTCCAGCGTGACGACCCATTGAAAAAAGGATGCAGGTGGTGCGCCTGCCGGGTAGACGCTGTGGCTTAGGTCTAGCAGGCTTTCCCGCGCGGTCACCGGGCGTTGCCGACCCGGCGGTTTCCCTTTCAGACCGCGCCCCTCCCGTCGCCGTTCCGGTCCCGCCGGCCGGAGCCGGCGTTCCCGGTACTTAGAGGGGGCTAGATTACCACTTAGCACACACTTTAATCCCCGGCAGACGACCCGTTGCGGGACAGCCTAGAGGTTTTCCCCGGCCGGCTCACCATTCCCTAGCCCGTTTTGCAGGACGGGTTTCGGCCCAAACGCGCCTTCCGCGGGCCCTGCGGTCGGCGCGCTTCACGGGTCCATCCGCCACGCCCCACTCAGGGCAGGCTACGCTGCACACAGTCATCCCGCGTGCAGGTTCATACCCCAAGCCATAGCCTCGGGTCCGCGGCCGGCGGCCGGACGCCGCCGTGACCGCGGCCGTCGGCTACGCACTTGGGCCTCCGCGAGGGTAGGGTCAACGCCTGCATGCCTTTGCAGATCGCCCCACCCTCTTAACTCCCAGCACCGACCCCCGACTGGGCGTCAGCGGCCGGCACCAGGAACTTCATCGATGTGCCCGACGGCGGATTTTTAGGCCCGCCTTCAGGAAGGCGGCCGGACTAGGATACTGCCACCACCTGCCGTCAAACCCGGTTGTCAGTGTCCATTATACACGGTCGCGGCCTCGTTCCCGGACGCAAGTGCTGCCCGGCCCGTCAGCCGCTGCGGCTGACGGCGAAAAACGCCAGGTCGCGCAGGAAGCCGGCCCGGGCGCCGAAAGGTTCCAGTTCCGCCGCCGCCCGCTGCGCCGCCTCCACCGCCAGGCGCCGCGCCGTCTCCACGCCGTACAGGCTGGCGAAGGTGGTCTTGCCGCGGCGCTCATCGCTGCCGGCGGGTCGGCCGGTGGCCGCCTCGTCGCCCACCACGTCCAGGATGTCGTCGGTGATCTGGAAAGCCAGGCCGAATTCGTCGGCAAAACGGGAGAGCCGCTCCACGTCGGCCGGTCCGGCGCCGGCGGCGATGGCGCCGATCCGGGCGCAGGCCCGGAACAGCGCCCCCGTCTTGTGGCGGTGGATGCGCTCCAGCTCCCGGCCGTCGACGGCGGCACCCTCGGCGGCCAGATCGGCCACCTGCCCGGCGATGAGCCCGGCGGTGCCGGCGGCGGTACCCAGCTCGAACGCGATGCGCAGGGCAACGGCGGGCGTCAGCGGGCCGTCCGGGTCGGCCAGGACGGTGAAGGCCAGGGTCAGCAGGGCGTCGCCCGCCAGGATGGCGGTGGCCTCATCGTAGGCCACGTGCACCGTCGGCCGGCCGCGCCGCATGTCGTCGTCGTCCATGGCCGGCAGGTCGTCGTGGACCAGCGAGTACGTGTGCACCAGTTCCACGGCGCAGGCCGCCGGCAGCGCCGCCTCGACGCTGCCCCCGGCCAGCTCGCAGGCGGCCAGCGTCAGCACCGGCCGCAGCCGCTTGCCGCCCGAAAACACCGCGTAGCGCATGGCCTCGTGGATGGGCTCGGGCCAGCGGGACGCCGCCGGCAGCAGCCGCTCCAGGCCGTCCTCCACCCGCCGCCGGTAAGCCTCGTAGCGCGCCTGGAACGTCTCGCTCAGGTCAAGCCGGGGAATCCTGGGCTCGCTCATCGCTCACCTCGAACTCGGGCGCGGCGGCCAGGATGACCTGGCCGTGCTGCTCCACCAGGAGTTCGATCTTGCGCTCGGCCTCGTCCAGGCGCTGGGAACAGAACCGGGCCAGGCCGATGCCCTCCTCGAACAGGGCCAGCGCCTGCTCCAGGCTCAGATCCTCGCGCTCCAGGCGGTCCACGATCTTTTCCAGCGCCGCCAGCGCCTGCTCGAAGTCAGGCGCCTGCCCGGCGGCGTTCATGGCTCCCGCGTCCATCGCCCGCCTCCCTCACCCCGGGCAGCGGCCTCTGCACGACCCCCGCCACCCTGCAGTCGATGATCCCGTCGGCCACCCACAGGTCCAGCGCGTCCCCGGCCGAAACCGCCGCCACCGACTTCACCACCGCCCCGTCCGTCCGCCGGTGGGCGATGCTGTAGCCGCGGCCCAGCACCGCCAGCGGGCTCAGGGCGTCCAGGCGCCCGGCGGCGCCGGCCAGGCGTTCCCGCCGCCGTTCGATGCCGCGGATCACGGCGGCCTGCGCGCGGCGCACCAGATCGTCCAGCCGCTGGCGCTCCTGATACACCCGGTCGAAGGGCCGGCGGAAGACCCGCGACGACGTGATCCGCCGCCAGCGCTCACGGTTCAGGCGCCGCCGGTGGTGCAGCGCGCCCACCAGACGGCTGGCCAGGCCCGCCACCGTCCCGGCCAGTTCCGCCCGGCTGGGGACCACCAGTTCCGCGGCCGCCGAGGGCGTCGGCGCCCGCACGTCGGCGACGAAGTCCGCAATGGTGAAGTCGGTCTCGTGGCCCACCGCCGACACCACCGGCACCGCCGAGGCGGCAATGGCCCGGGCCACGCCTTCGTCGTTGAAAGCCCACAGATCCTCCAGGGAACCGCCGCCGCGGCCCACGATGATGACGTCTACGCGCCCGTGCTGGTTGAGCAGTTCAATGGCGCGGATCACCTGGGGCGGCGCCTCGTCGCCCTGGACCAGCACCGGCGCCACCACCAGCGTGATGTTGGGGAAGCGGCGGCGGGCCACCCGGATGATGTCGCGCAGGGCGGCGCCGGTGGGCGACGTCACGATGCCCACGCGGCGCGGCAGCCGCGGCAGCGGCCGCTTGCGGGCCGGGTCGAAGAGTCCCTCGGCTTCCAGGCGCGCCTTCAACTGCTCGAAGGCCACGTGCAGCGCGCCCACGCCCCGGGGCTCCATCACCTGCACGTAAAGCTGGTACTGGCCGTCGCGCTCGTAGACGCTGACCTGCCCGCGGGCGATGACCTCCATGCCGTTCTCGGGCACAAAGCGCAGCCGCATGTTGGCGCTGCGGAACATGACGCAGCGGATCTGGGCGCGGTCATCCTTGAGCGTGAAGTACATGTGGCCCGAGGTGTGGTGCTTGAAGTTGGAGATCTCGCCCTGCACCCACACGTCCCGCAGGCCGGGGTCGGACTCCAGCAGGCCCTTCACATACCGGGTGAGTTCGTGGACGGTGAGGATCCTTGCGTGATCCATCGCGCCGCCTCGCAGGTGTTGTGCAGCAGCATGGCCACCGTCATGGGACCGACCCCGCCCGGCACCGGGGTGATCCACCCGGCCACGTCCCGCACCGCCTCGAAGTCCACGTCGCCCACCAGGCGCCCGCCCGGCAGGCGATTGATGCCCACGTCGATGACGGCGGCGCCGGGTTTGACGTGCTGGGGACCGATGAGCCCCGGCCGCCCCACGGCCACCACCAGCACGTCGGCCTGGCGGGTGAACGACGCCAGGTCCGGGGTCTTCGAATGGCAGATGGTGACGGTGGCGTCGTGGGCCAGAAGCAGCGCAGCCATGGGCCGGCCGACGATGGGCGAGCGGCCCACCACCACCGCGTGCCGTCCCGCCACCGGGATGTCGTAGGCTTCCAGCAGCCGCAGGATACCCAGCGGCGTGCAGGGCACGAAGCGCGGCCGGCCCTCCAGCAGGCGCCCGGCGTTGACCGGATGGAAGCCGTCCACGTCCTTGATGGGGGCGATGGCCTCGATCAACTGGCCGTAGTCCAGCCCGGACGGGACCGGCCACTGCAGCAGGATGCCGTGGACGTCGGGGTCGCTGTTCAACTCGCGGAGCTTGGCCTCCACCGCATCCTGGCGGGCGTCGGCGGGCAGGTGGTGCAGTTCGGCCCGCAGGCCCGCGCGCTCGCACTCCCGCATCTTGGCGCGGATGTAGACCTGGGACGCCGGGTCGTCGCCCACCAGGACCACGGCCAGTCCCGGGGTGATGCCGGTGGACGAGCGGAAGTCGGCCACCCGGGCGGCCACCTCCTGGCGGACGCGGTCGGCCAGCGCCCGGCCGTCAAGGATCTGGGCGGCCATGGGACTCAACTCCTTCGCTGGTTCCGGCATCCCCGGCGGTTACAGGCTCCCTGACCCTCCGGCGGGCCAGCTCGCCCAGGATGCCGTTGACGAACCTGGCTGCCTCGGGGTTGCTGTAGACCTTGGCCAGTTCCACGGCTTCGTTGATGGCCACGTTGACGGGCACGTCGCCGCTGTAGACCAGTTCGGCCACGCCCATGCGCAGGATGTTGCGGTCCACCACCGCCATCCGCTCCACCCGCCAGCCGATGGCCAGCTGGGCGATGAGGCGGTCGATGGCTGCCCGGTGGTCGCGGACGGTGAAGGCCAGGCGCCGGGCGAACTCGGCGGCCTCGCCGGAGAGCCCCGCTGCCGCCAGGGATTCGGCCAGCGCTGCGTCCAGGTCTTGTCCAACCAGATCCCATTGGTAGAGGGCGGCCAGTACGGCGGCCCTGGCCCGGCGGCGGTGCATGGCGTTCCCTCCGGGATCAGCGTCGGGTGCGGGCCCTGATCCGTTCCCACCATTCGGAAGCGTCCAGGGTTCCGTCGTCGAGGCGGGCGCCCAGGCTGTAGCCTATCCAGGTGGTGGCGGCGATGAACAGGGTCCAGAACAACCCGACCCATTTTACCAGCACGCCGAAGATCAGGCCCAGGGCCGCGCCGGTGATCTTGCCGGCGTGCCGGGGCCACACGTCCTCCCAGAGGGCCTTCAGGTCCTCTCGCCGGTCCATGGCCTCATCCCGCTCCCGGCGGCGTTAATCCAGCCGGCGCCTGCGCCCTTCGGCGCCGATGTCGGCCACGGTCACCGCCACCTGCTCGACCTCGACGCCGACCACCTGCCGCACCTGCTGCTGGACCACCCGCTGCATCTCGGCAGTGAGGTGGGGGACGGCGGCGCTGCCGGCCACCGCGGCCCGGATGCGGATGCGCACCCCGCTGTCGCCGGCCTCGACCCGGGCCGTCAGGTCGCGCACGCCCTCGACCTGCCGGCCCACCCGGTTCACCAGGTTCTCCACGGCGGTCAGGGCGATGGCCACCTGGCCCAGTTCGGTCTCACGCACCAGGGTCTGGCCCGGTCCCCGCCGGCGGAACACCAGGCCCAGCAGCCGCACGCTGGAGACAAAGAACAGCGCTGCCAGGATCCCCGTGGCCCACCGGCCCTCGGGCACCCGCAGCGCCTCGTTGACGAACCGTTCCAGCGGCACCTGCCAGCCCAGCGCCGCCAGGACCACCAGCGCCGACACCGCGGCCAGGCAGATCGTGTAGACGGCCAGGATGATCTGGTCGAACACGCCCATGCCGCGCTTCCCCCCATCGCACCGGCGGCACGTCCTCAGCGCACCCGTGTCTCATGTCCCTTTTCTTCGCTGGGAAACGCCACCCCTTGAATATGAATGTTCACGCTGACCACTTCGAGCCCGGTCATGCTCTCGACGGCCCGCTTGACGTTCTCCTGGACCCGCTGGGCCACCCGCGGGATCCGCACCCCGTACTCGACGATGATGTAGAGGTCGATGGCCGCCTCGCGCTCGCCCACCTCGACGCGGACGCCCTTGGCCAGGTTGCGGCGCCCCAGCATCTCGGTGATGCCGCCCACCAGGCCGCCCGCCATGCCCACGACGCCTTCCACCTCGGTGGCGGCGATCCCGGCGATGACCCCCACCACCTCGTCGCTGATGCGCACGTGGCCCACGTCGCCGGATGCGTCGAAGCCCGGCAGCGGGACCTCCCGGGGCGGGGCCTCCTCCACGGCGGCGGCTTCGCCGGCCACGTCGCCCTCGGCCCCGGCGGCCGACGCCCCGAGAACATCGGCCTCGGCCTCGCCGGCAGCCGCGGGCACGTCGCCCTGGGCCCCGCCGGACGCGTCACCGCCCGGCAGACGGTCGCGCTCTTCGCTCAAGGCCATCACCTCGTCAGGCGAGCAGTCACCCTATTATATAAGTCACGGGCCGGGACGGGCCATGACGCTGATGGACGACACCGGCACCGAAGCCACCCGGTGCACCGCGTCGGCCACCTGCGCCACCTGGGCTTCGGTCAACTGGGCGGCGTTGACGATGACCACCGCCGCCTCGTCGTAGAGGTACACCAGCACCTCCTCGAATCCCCGGGCGCGGATCAGGCTCTCGATCTCGGCTTCCTGGCTGATGCGCCGGCTGAGGGTCACCAGTTCCTCCTCGGCCCGCCGTCGGGTCTCCTCGTTGACCTCCGGGTTGGCGACCAGGCCCTCCAGGAGCTCGATGCGGCGGCTGCGGGCCTGCTCCCGCTCGATGCGGGCGTCCACGAAGAAGGCCGGGTCCTGGACGCTGCGCACGTCGGTGGACAAGGCGGGGGATGTGTCGCCTCCGGCCGCCTCTTCCCCGGTCCCGCCGGGCGCAGCCTCTCCCGCCGTGCCGCCCGCCGCCTCGCCGTCGCCGGGCACCACCACCACCGTCTCCGGGTCCCAGAAGTTGTCCAGCAGGGTCTGCTGCTGCCAGTCGGTCCACTGGGTGACGACGTAGGCCACCAGCGCCGCCACCAGGGCCAGGAACAGGATCAACCGCAGGGGGGACCTGCGCGACATCACCATGGTCAACCGTCATCCTTTCCGCTGAGGACTTGCACGCGGTGGGCGGGCACCCCCAGGACCGCTTCCACCGCCCTCTGCAGCCGCATCCGGACCAGGGGGTCCCCCGCCCCCTCGGCCACCACCAGCACGCCCCGGATCTGACCGGCCCGGACCGAGATCACCGGCGGGTCGCCGCCGCCGGCGGCGGCGGTGGCCAGCTGGGAGCGGCTGGTGGTCTCCTCCACCTCCCGCTGCCCGCCCTGGGCGTCGACCTCGCGGCTGAGCCGCCGGGTGTCGTCGCTTTCGCGGGCAAAGACCCGCTCGGCACCAGCAACCACCGTCACCCAGGCGTGGACCCGGCCGGCGCCCTCGACCCGCGACAGCACCTCCGCCAGGCGCGCCGACAGGGCCGCTTCCAGTTGAGCCAGGTCGGCGTAGGCGTCCGGCAGCGGCGCGCCGCTGAGGACGGCGCCGGGCGGCGGGGTGTCGGTCGTGGTGCCGGCCCCGGGCTTGACGCCGGCGCCGTCCAGGAACTGGGCCGCCATCAGCAGCGCCACTCCCAGCAGCCCCGCCGCGACGATCCACACCAGGCGCCGGCGCTCGGCCGGCGACAGCCGCTGCAGGGCCGGCAGCAGGCCCGCCAGGCCCGCCGGGCCCGCACTGCCCGGCCCGCGGCGTTCGGTCACGGTCCCACCTCCTCGGCCGTCACGGTCACCTGGCCGGGGTCGATGCCCAGAACGCCGGCCACCCAGGCGCGGATGCGGTCAGCCGCTGAGGCGCCGCCCGCGGTCGCGGCGCCGCCCTCCGTACCCTCGCCCGGCTGCACCGCTGCGGGCACCGGCGCCGGGTCCTGCCCCGGGGCCTCCCCGGGCGTTCCGGCCGCGGCGGGAACCCGCACCCGGATCGGCTCCACCTGCACCGGCGCGGGACCGGCGGCGCTGATGGCGGCGGTGCCGCTGCCGGTCCGGGCGTCCCCCGCCGCCGCGCCGGTCACGCGCACCACCACCCGCTCCAGGGGCGGCGGGTCCCAGCCGGCGCCGGCCCCGGAGGCGGGGTCCGCGGCCAGTTCCACGGCCACTTCCGCCTGGATCCCGAGGTCCCGCGCCAGGCCCTGGCGAACCGCCGCCGCCACCCGCCCGGCGAACTCCTCCCGGACTGCCTGCCGCCAGCGAGCCTCGCCCGGGCCCCGGAGCTCGGCGCCGGGCGTGCCGGTCAGGCCCTGCTCCAGCCACACCTCGGCGGCGGCGATGTCGGCCTGGAGGTCGGCGCCCAGCCAGTCCAGCACCGGCTGCAGCACCGTCACCAGCACCACGAGGCCCACCACCACGTCCACGTACCGGCGGAGGCTGCCCGAGGGCAGGGCCAGGTCCACCACGGCGGCGGCCACCAGCACCACCACCACCCGCCCCACCCAGGCGGCCAGCGCAGCCGTCACCGCAGCATCACGGCGGCGTTGCCGACCCCCACCAGCACCGCCAGGGCCAGGAAGAACATCAGGGCCACGGCGCCGGCCGTCACCCCGGCCAGGACCAGGCCGTCGCTCATGGCCGCCAGGGCCTGCACGAAGGAGCCGTCGGCCACCGGCTGCACCAGCGCCGCCGCCAGCCGGAACACCAGCACCAGGGCCAGGACCTTGAGCAGCGGCACCGCCGCCACGGCCCCCACCGCCACCAGGCCGAAGATCCCCAGGGCGTTCTTGAGCAGCAGGGAAGAGCCGATGACCAGCTCCACCGCATCGGCGAACATGCCGCCCAGGACGGGGATGAAGGTGCCGGCGCCGAACTTGGCGGTCCGCAGCAGGACGCCGTCGGCCACACCCGCCGCGGCCCCCTGAACGCTCATGACGCCCAGGAACACCACGAAGGCCAGGCTCAGCAGGACCACGCCCGCCTGCCGCACCAGCGCCGCCAGCCGCTCGATGCGTATGCGGCCGGGCAGGTGGTTGACCACCTGCAGGACGGTCCCCGTGAAGATCAGGGGCAGCACCCACTGGGACGCCACCATGCCGACGCCGTTGACCATGACCACGGAGACGGGGCTGAGCAGGCCGGCCGACACGAAGGCGCCGGTGCCGGCCATGAGCGTGACCAGGGTCGGCAGCATGGCCAGCATGAAGTCCACCAGGTCGTTGATGACGCCGGCCGCGGTGGCGAAGGCGTCCCGCAGCGCCACCAGGCCCAGGGCCACCATGGCCAGGAAGACGGCGGCGTTGGCGGCGGCAGCCACGGCCTCGCCGGCGAAGGCGGTCTGCAGCAGCCTGAGCACCGCCATCAGCACCGCCAGCAGCACCAGCTGCCCCAGCAGGGCGGCGTTGTCGACCACCGCGCCCAGGAAGACCCTGGCGGCGGCCGCCGCCAGTTCACCGGCCTCCAGGGGCAGCCCCTCGCCCCGGATGACGGACCGGATCAACTCGGGCCCCAGGGCCGGCAGGTCCTGGCCCGCGCGCTCCTGCAGCCGCCGCACCACCTGGAACATCTCGGCGGTGTCCAGGTCCTGGTACTGTTCCTGGGCCAGGCGGCGGACCTCGTCGGCCAGCCCGGCCCACGACGCGCCGGCGCCTGGGAGCACCGGAGCCGGCGCTTGGGCCCGCGCCTGGCGGGGAAGCGCGCAGACCATGGCTGCCGGGCAGCCCGGGACCCCGGCCAGAACCAGCGCCGCCGCCAGCACGACCACGGCGCCCCGCCTCATGCCGGCAGCAGCCGCAGCAGGGTTTCCACCACGGCCAGGATGATGGGGACAGCCAGCAGCAGGATGAACACCTTGCCCGCAAGCTCGACCTTGGCGGCCAGGGCCCCCTCCCCCGCGTCGCGGCAGACCTGGGCGCCGAACTCGGCCAGATAGGCGATGCCGATGATCTTCAGCAGGCTGGCGGCGTACCGGGATTCGATGCGGGCCCGGTCCGCCAGGTCCTGGATCAGGCCCACCACAGCGCCCACGCGGGTCAGCACGAACATCAGCAGGGCCGCCCCCGCCAGCAGGCTCAGGGGAACAGCCATCTCGGGACGGGCCTGGCGCACCACCACCAGGACCACCGCTGCCAGCAGGGCGACGGCGACGACCTGGACGATCCCCACGGCGGCTCCCCCCAGGGGTCACTGGAGCTGAAAGATGGTGGTGACGGCCCGGAACAGGTCCCGCAGCGCGTTGACCACCAGCCAGAACACGATGATCACGCCGGCCACGGTGACGACGTGGCCGTACTCTTCCTTGCCCGCCTGCCGGAGGACGCTGTGGAGCACGGCCACCAGCAGGCCGACCCCGGCGATCTGCAGGATGATCTTGAGCTCCAACGGGTTACCCCCGTCCTGCGGGCTGCGCCCGTCCCTCGGATCAGCCCGTCCTGCGGGTGGCGCCGGTCCGGGTTCGTCCACCCGGCCGGCAGCTGCCGTGCGCCGTCCTCCCGCGGCCGGCGGCCGGCGGCACCCCTACAGCAGCGCCACCGCCAGCAGCGCCCCGCCCAGGGTCCCCAGGTAGACCGCCACCCGGCTGCGGTCTTCCCAGCCCTGGCGGGCACGGCGCTCGGCGGCATCCAGGCGGGCCGCCGCCAGCTGCAGGTGGCGGCGCTGATCCTGCCGGTCGGACCGTCCGAGACAGGCTCCCAGGCCGGCCAGGATGTCCCAGTCCTCGGCGTTCAGGGCCAGGAGCGGCGCCGCTTCGTCCAGCGCCCGCCGCCAGGCCTCGGCGCCGGTGATGCCCCGGCCGCCGGCCAGGGCCCCGCGGGCCGCGTCGAACAGGGCGGCCACCGGGTACCCCACCGCCGCCCCTGCCCGGGCCAGGGCCTCGGGCAGGGGGGTCAGGCCCACGTCGATCTCGGTCAGCAGCACCTGGACGGCGGTCCGCAGGGCCGCCAGTTCCTGGGGACGCCTCCGGTGACGCTGGGCAGCCGCCGCCCCCAGGGCCCAGCCGGCGCCCACCAGCAGGACCGCGCCGGCCAGGCGCAGCCAGGCGCTCACGGCAGCCCCCGGCCCTCGAGGCTGATGCGGCGGACGAGCCACGCATCCCGGGATCGGGTCCCCGGCACCCGGGGAGGCCCGGCATACCGCACGGTCCCCGGCCGCGGCCTGCTGGTCAGCACCACCACCCGCTGGAACAGCCCCTGCCGGACCAGCCGGGCCAGGGAAGGGCGCCGGGCCAGGTCCACCTCGTCGGCGGCGTGGGCGGTGGCCAGCACCCGCACGCCGGCATGGGCGGCCTCCTCCACGGCCAGGGCGTCCCGGGCCCCGCCCAGTTCGTCAAAGGCCACCACCTGGGGGTTGAGGGCCCGCACGGCCATCTCGATGCCCGCCGCTTTGGGACAGCCGTCCAGCACATCGGTGCGGGGCCCGACGTCGCGGGTGGGCACACCGTCCCGGCAGGCGGCCAGCTCGCCCCGCTCGTCGACCACGCTGACCCGCAGCCCGGGAATGCCCCGTGCCGGCACGCCCCGCGAAAGCTGGCGCACCAGGTCCCGCAGCAGCGTGGTCTTCCCGGCCCCGGGCGGCGAGAGGATCAGGGTGTGGCGGGGCAGTGCGGCGGCGGCCTCCCAGACGGCATCAAGGACCGGGTCGGCGCATCCGGGCCGCTCCCGGGCCAGGCGGAAATTCAGGCCTCCCACGTGGCGCAGGCGCCGGATACGCCCGTCCTCCACCAGCAGGCGCCCGGACACGCCCACCCGGTGCCCCCCCGGCAGGGTGAGGTAGCCGTGCCGGGTTTCGTCGACGCGGCTGTAGACCGACGCCTCGCAGGCAATCTGCCAGGTCTGCTCGAGCAGGCCGGGCGTGACCGGCAGGGCCTCGTCCTCCTCGTCGACGGTCTGCCCGTCGGGCGCCACGAACCGGCCGCCTGCAGCCGTCACCACTTCCAGGGGGCGTCCGGCGCGGAGCCGCACCTCTTCCACACCGGCCCTGACGTCCGGCGACAGGCCCGCCAGGGCCCGCGCCACGGGCGGGGCCAGCCACGGCAGCAGTTCCGCCAGATCGTCGCGCACCGGCGGGTTGTCGACCGCGGCGCCGGGGTGGAGCGCACCACCGTCCTGCCGGCGCTTGGGCACGGGTTGTACCGGCGGGCGGTCTGTTGCCGGGCCTGGGACCCCGTGGGTCCCCGCCGGGACCGCGGGGCTGTCAAGCCTGCTGTCAACGCGCCGGGCCATCGCCACCGGACCTGTCCCTCCGTCCGGTGCATGCCTATGGGTCGTCCGCAGGCTTTATGACGGGGGTTCGGGAGGGTCGGACGGGGACCGCGGCGGTTAAGGCCGCCGGCTTCGGTCCAATCCGCGGAGGCCAGTGCCGATTTTGGACCTGCTCCGTGGCGGCAGGGGCCTGAGCGCGGGATGTGGTCCACAATCGGACCTGCGAGTTTACGGAAAGCGGCAGGCTGGGGTCAGGTTAACAGAAGTAGGGCGAAGGTCGGTATTGTTCGGCGCCTTCGGGACCCAGGAACTGTGAACTGTACCAAGAGTGGAACAACGAACTCCAGATAAGGACCCTGCCCCGTCCCTAAGCGGCGACCCAGGCGCCCCCCGGCGCGGAGGGCACTGCGGAGGAGACCGCAGAGGACACCGGCCCGGCCGTTCCCCCGGCCCGGCTGCCCCGCATCACCCCGGCCCGGCTACCCCTTCCCGGCCAGGTACCGGCTCACCCGCTCCAGCCCGGAGGCCACCACGCCGGGATCCTCGCCCATGCCGATCCGCACGCGATCGGGCATCTCGAAGGCGCTGCCGGGCACCAGCAGCACCCCCTCCTGCTCCATCAGGCCGCGGCAGAACGCCTCGGAATCGGCGGTGCGGCGCAGCCGGGGGAAGCAGACGATGCCGCCGCGGGGCGCCACCCATTCGAAGTCCCCGGCGTGCCGTTCCATCCAGACCTCGATCTGCGCCAGGTTCCGAGCCACGATGGCCCGGGCGCGCTCCAGCAACTGCGGCCGCAGGTCCAGGGCCAGGCAGGCCAGGGCGTCGCTCAGGCGCGACACCGAAATGGTGACGTAATCGCGGTAGCCCCAGCACCGCTCCACGATGGGCCGCGTGGCCGCCAGCCAGCCGATGCGCAGCCCCGCCAGCCCCATGGTCTTGGACAGCGTCGACACCGACACGGCCCTGGGACTCAGGGTCCGGGCCGCCGGCGGGACTGTCCCGCCCCCGTGGACGATACCGTGGTAAGCCTCGTCGCACAGCACCAGGGCGTCGATGTCCTCGGCCCAGGCCAGGATGGTCCGCAGCGCGGCCTCGTCCAGCACGGTGCCCGTGGGATTGTGGGGCGTGTTGATGACGATCAGGCGCACCCGCCGGTCCAGCAGGCGCTCCAGGGCCCGCAGGTCGGGCACGAACCCGTCCTCCGGCCGCAGCCGCCACAGCCGCACCTCGGCCCCCGCCATGGCGGCGGCGCTGTAAAGCTGCTGGTAGGCCGGGAACATGCTGACCACCGCGTCGCCCGGCTCCACCAGCGCTCGGAACAGCAGGTAGTTGGCCTCGATGGCGCCCTGGGTGATCAGCACCTCTTCCGGTTCGATCCCGTACAGGGCCGCCACCCGCCGCCGCAATTCCAGGGTGCCCGGGGTTTCGTCGTAGGTCAGCACCAGTTCATCCAGTTCCCGGCGGGCCCCGGTGCGGCCCGCAGCCTCGGCCAGGGCCAGCAGTTCACCCAGGCGCAGGGGCTGCACGCCGCTCTCGCCCAGGTTGAAGCGGGCCCGCTGCTCGTGGGCCGACATCCAGCGCTCGACCAGAAAGGGAGTGTAGGCCATGTCTATCGGTGTTCCAGGGCTGATCGGGGGTTCCTGCCGCTGCGGGCGGCGCCGCCTACCCCGCGCAAGGCGTCCGGCGGGGCGCGCCGGCGCCGGATCCCGAGGCGGATCCCGGCGCCGGGCGGGCGTCCACCCGCGCATACACATTAGGGATTCCGTCCCGCAGCGGGAGGACGACGATGAGGATGCCCCCCATCCACCTGCTGTTCCGGCTGCCGGCCTGGAGGCGGCCTCGGCCTCCCATCCGGACCGCGGCCGGTCCTTCCCCGGCCGGCCCGCCGCCGGCCGGGCCGCATCGCCGCACCCCTCCCCGATCGCTGGTGCGGTCCACCGGCCTGCTGGCGCTGGGCAACGCCGTCAACCGTGCCGTGGGACTGGTCTACCGGATGGTCCTCAGCCGCTTCCTGGGCGCCGAGGCCCTGGGCCTCTTTCAGATGGCCATGTCGCTGTACTTCGCGGTGCTGCTGCCCTTCATCGCGGGGCTGCCCAGCGCCCTGTCCCGGGTGGTGGCCGGCCGGCGCAGCGAAGGGGTCCCCGCCGACACCCGCCGGCTCGTGGTGCAGGTCATCGCCCTGACGCTGGCCTTGCTGGCGGTGGTCTTGGGCGCCATTCTCACCACCGGGTGGAGCCCGCCCGGCGCCGGTTGGGACCTGGCCAGGCAGCTGGTGCCCCTGCCGCTGCTGGCGCCGGCGGTGGCCCTGGCCGTGGTGTCGGCCGCCCTCCGCGGCGTGTTCTTCGGGCAGCAGCGGGTGCTGCCGGTAGTCTCGGCCCAGGTGGGCGAGCAGATGCTGCGGCTGCTGGTGCTGGCGGCGCTGCTGGGCTGGGCGGGGATGGGCTGGGCCGGCGTGGGCGGATCGGGGGCGGCTTCGGCGGGCGCGGCGGGGGCCGAGGCCCGGCTCAGGATCGTCATGATCAACCTCATCATCGGGGAGGGCGTGGGCTGCCTGCTGCTGTGGACCGCCTACCGCCGGCTGCTGGCCGAGCCCTGGGTCCTGCGGCCGCTGGGCGCACCGCGGCCGGCGGCCGGCGGTGAGCCCCAAACCCTGAGCCGGGTCGTCCGCATGGCGGTGCCCATGGGGTTGCAGCGGGCGGCCTGGAGCCTGGAACGGCTGGCCGAGGCCACCCTGATCCCGGCGGCCCTGCAGCGGTCCGGCGCCACCCTGGGCGCAGCGGTGGCAGCCTACGGCGAGTTGACGGCCATGGCCTCGCCTCTCATCTTCCTGCCCAACGTGGTGGTCCACGCCCTGACCCACACCCTGGTGCCCGGCGTGGCCGAGGTGACCGACCGGCCGGCCCTCCTCCACCACCGGGTGCGGCGGGCCCTGACCCTGACGGCGGACCTGGGGGTCCTCACCACCCTGGTGCTGGCCTTTGCCGGCGGGTGGCTCACCGCCGTCCTCTTCGGCTTCACAGGCGACGGCGCGGGATACCCCTCCGCCGGGCGGCTGGCGGAGCGGCTGGCACTGCTGGCGGCCGTGGTGTACGTGGACCACGTGGCCGCGGCGGTCCTCCGGGGACTGGAACGGGCCACCGAGCCCATGGTGGTGGACTTCGCCACGATGGGCCTGAGGCTCGGCCTGCTGGTGGTACTGGGCAGCCGCATGGGCCTGGGGATCGATGCCGTGGTGATCTCGCTGACGGCGGCGGCGGCCGCGGCCGCCCTGCTGGACCTGGCCCTGGCCGGGTACTACAGCGGGCTGGGCCTGGGCATCCTGGCGCCGGTGGTGCCCGCCTGGGTGGCCGGCGCGGCGGGGCTGGCCGCCGGCGGTGCGGTCCGCCTGGCCCTGGCGCCGCTGGCCGGGCCCGGCACCGTCCGGGCGGCGGCGCTGGCGGCTGCCCTGGCCTGCTACGCCGTGGTGCGGCTGGGGGCGGTGGTGTCGGCGGCCGGCTCCGGAGCCCGCCGTTCGTGACCGGCGGGGGCCCGCAGCAGGCGCAGCCCGTTGGCGACGACCACCAGCGTCGCGCCGGTGTCGGCGGCGATGGCCAGCCACAGCGACAGGCGGCCGGCCGCCAGCAGGACCAGCGCCGCCGCCTTGACCGCCAGCGAGAACGCCACGTTCTGGCGGATGACCCCCAGGGCCCGGCGGGCCAGGTCCAGGGCCCGCGGCAGCCGGTCCAGGTCGTCTCCCATCAGGACCACGCCGGCGGTTTCCACGGCGGCGGCGGTGCCGGCCGCGCCCATGGCCACCCCTACCGAGGCCCGGGCCAGGGCCGGCGCGTCGTTGATGCCGTCGCCCACGTAGAGGACCCCGCCGCCCTCTTCCGCCTCCAGGGCCTCGATTGCCCGCATCTTGCCCTCCGGCAGCAGCCGGCAGCGTACCTCGTCGATGCCCACCGCCGCCGCCACCCGGCGGGCGGCGGGCTCGGCGTCGCCGGTGAGCATGACGATGCGGCGGACCCCTGCCGCCCGCAGCCGGCTGATCAGCGCGGCCGCCCCGGGGCGGATCTCGTCGGCCAGGGCGATGAGGCCCAGCCAGCAGGCGGGACGCCCGGGGCTGGCCAGGCGGGCCACGGCCACCACGGTCTTGCCCCCGGCCTCCAGGGCGGAGGCGGGAGCGGCGGCAGCGGACGGGTCCAGGCCGGCCTGGGCGGCTGCGAAAGCCAGGGTGCCCACCACCACGTCCATGCCCTGGACGCGGGCCCGGACGCCCTGCCCCGGATAGACCTCAAAGGATTCCGGCGGCGCCGGCTCGAGGCCCCGGGCCCGCGCCGCGGCCACCACGGCCCGCCCCAGCGGGTGCTCCGACGGCATCTGGGCCGCAGCGGCCAGGGCCAGCAGGCGGTCGGTGGGGGCGCCGGGCGCGGCCCCGTCCAGCCGCGCCACGTCGTCCAGCGGCACCGCGTCCGTTACCTGGGGGCGGCCCAGGGTCAGCGTGCCGGTCTTGTCCAGGGCCACCACCCGCACGCGGCTCAGGGCCTCCAGGTGGGCACCGCCCTTGATCAGCACGCCCCAGCGGGCGGCGCGGCCGATGGCGCTGACCACCGCCACCGGCGTCGAGATCACCAGCGCGCAGGGGCAGGCCAGGATCAGCAGCGCCAGTCCCCGGTAAAGCCAGGGTTCCCAGGGTGCCCCGCAAAGCGGCGGGACCACGGCCACCAGGGCAGCGGCCGCCACCACCGCCGGCGTGTAGCGCCGGGCGAAGTCGTCGATCCAGCGCTGGACCCGGGCGCGCCGCTGCTGGGCCTCCTCCACCATGTGGATGATGCGGCTCAGGGTGGTGTCGCCGGCCACCCGGAGGGCGTCCACTTCCAGGTAGCCGTTCTCGCTGACGGTGCCGGCGAAGACCTCGTCGCCGGGTCCCTTGTCGACGGCCGCGGCCTCGCCGGTGATGGGGGCCTCGTTGAGGGCGGCCCGGCCGGCGGCGATGCGCCCGTCCACCGGCACGCGGCCGCCGGGCCGCACCAGCACCCGCTCGCCCACCCGGACTTCCGCCACCGGCACCGGCACGACCCGGCCGTCGCGCAGCACCTCGGCCTCGGGGGGCGTCAGGTTCATCAGGTGGCGGATGGACCGGCGGGTGCCGGCGACCGCGGCCTCCTCCAGCAGCTCTCCCAGGGAATACAGGAACACCACGGCGGCGCCCTCGCTCCACTCGCCGATGGCCGCCGCGCCCACGACCGCCAGGGTCATGAGGACGTTCATGTCGATGTGCCGCTGGCGCAGCGCCGTCCAGGCACCCCGGGCGGGCCGCAGGCCGCCTACGACGATGGCCGCGGCCCAGGCCGTCACGGCCCAGGGCTGCCCGGCCTCCAGCGTCGAGGCCAGGAAGCCGCCGGCCGCCAGCAGCCCCGACAGCAGCGTCGCCAGCGCCCGGGACCCGCGCCACCAGGCCTCGCCGCCGTGCTCTGCGGCGGCACCGGCGCCGTCGACCCGTTCCGCCCGGTAGCCGGCCCGCCGCACCGCCGCCACCACCTCCGCGTCAACGGGGCGGTGGTGAGCCACCCGCATCAGGCCGGTGGCGAAGGACACCTCCACCTCGTCCACGCCCTCCACGGCCGACACCGCCCGCCGCACCGTCTCGGCGCAGTCGGCGCAGGTGAGGCCCGCCACGCGGTAGCGGCTGACCACCACGTCCTCAGCCATGGCGCACGTGCTCCAGGCCCTGGCGCAGCAGTTGGACCACGTGGTCGTCGTCCAGCGCGTAGTAGGCGTGGCGCCCCACGCGCCGCTTGCGCACCAGGCGCAGGTTGCGCAGCAGGCGAAGCTGGTGGGATACGGCCGACGGCGTCAGGCCCAGAAGCCGGGCCAGATCGCCGGCGGCCCGCTCGCCGGCGCTGAGGGCGGTCAGGATGCGGATCCGTGTGGGATCGGCGATGGCCCCGAAGATCTCGGCCAGGCGCTCCACCTCGTCGCCTGCGGGCCGGGGCTCCGGTTCCGCGGCGGCAGCCTTCACGGGATCGTCACACTCCTCCTCGTGCACCTCATCAGGACTGGCATCCCATCGCTCGCGGCGCCGCGGTCCCGCCTGCGGCGGCCGCGTTCACGATGCGGACAAAGCGGCGAACAATTGAGCAAATCTTCAAATATCCATTACAACAAAACGGCGCCGGGTTCCTGCCGGCGCCGCCGGATGACCGCCTGCTCACCGCAGGTTCGCCGCTTCGACCCATCCCGGGCCGTTCAAACCGCCCTCCGTCAGAACACCCGCACGGCCCAGAGCGTCACCATCAGCAGGCCGATGCCGATCTGCAGCAGGATGCCGATCCAGACGCCGGCGACCACGCGCCAGCCCACCTCGGCCGCCCGCTGGGTGCTCCGGCCGCTCAGCAACTCGCCGGCCACCGCTCCCAGCAGCGGGCCCACCAGCAGCCCGATGGGTCCGAACACCAGCGTCCCCAGCACGCCGCCCAGGAAAGCGCCCCACACGCCCCAGCGCGAGGCGCCGGCCCGCCGGGCCATGACGGTGCCCGTCAGGTAGTCGGCGGCCATGGCCGCCACGGTCAGGGCCAGCATGCCCAGCACAAACCGGCCGCTGACCACGGTGAAGCCGGTCCCCCAGGCGTGGACCAGCACGCCGGCGAAGATCAGCGCCACGCCCGGCAGCGCCGGGACCACGGTCCCGATCAGGCCTACGGCCATCAGCACCATGGCGAGGCCGGTCCAGAACGTCTCGGCAGGCAGCCCGCCTCAACCTCCGGCTCAGACGCGCCCCAGGTAATGGCCGGTGCGGGTGTCGACCCGGATCACGTCGCCGGTGTTGACGAACAGCGGCACCTGGACCACGGCGCCGGTCTCCAGCTTGGCGGGCTTGGTGCCGCCGCTGACGGTGTCGCCCCGCACGCCCGGCTCGGTCTCGACCACCTGCAGTTCCACGGAGTTGGGCAGTTCCACGCCGATGATGCTGCCCTCGTACTCCAGGACCTGGACCACCATGTTCTCCTTGAGGAACTTCAGCGCGTCGCCCAGCACTTCGGCGCGGATGGGGACCTGGTCGTAGGTCTCCGTGTCCATGAAGTAGTACTCGTCGCCGCTGGAGTAGAGGTACTGCATCTCGCGCTTCTGGATGACGGCCTGCTCGACCTTCTCGCCGGCCCTCAGCGTGCGGCTGATGGTGGCGCCGGTCTTGACGTTCCGCATGCGGACCCTGACGAAGGCGGAGCCCCGCCCCTGCTTGACGTGTTCGGCCTCGAGGATCATGTAAACGCCGTCTTCGAAGTTGATGGTCAGACCGCTGCGCAGGTCGTTGGTGGAAATCACGTCGCTGTACCTCCCCGCCGGACCGCCCCGGCACCACCGGGCCTTCCCGGCTTAAGTAGAGCCGGAACGATACTAACGTAAGGATTTTCGCCCTCGCAACCAGAAATCGCTAATCGTATTCCCCCGGCCGACCGACGACAAAGACAGGAGGTGGACCCCATTGCGGCGGGGCATGATCCTCAGCCTGGTGGGAGACCAGAAGCAGGGTCGCTGGCGCGGCCGGGTTGAGCTGCTGCTGGTGGCGGTGCTCCTGGCCGCGGCCACGTGGTTCGTCTACGCGACCGGCGGCACGCGCTACCCGTACCTGCACGTGCTTTACATTCCCGTGATCCTGGCCGCCTTTGCCGCCGGTCTCCCCGGCGGGATCCTGGCCGGCATCGCCGCCGGCCTGGCCGTCGGCCCCTGGATGCCCCTCGACGTCGCCTCCGGAACGCCGCAGACCACCGTGGGCTGGGTCTACCGCACCTTCTTCTTCGCCCTGGTTGGGGGCCTGACCGGCGGCCTGCGCACCCTGCTGCGCTCGCGGCTGGACGCCGTGGATTCCCTGGCCCGCAGCCTCCACCACGTCCATGCGCACACCCTGGAAGCCTTCGCCCGCTCGGTGGCCCTCCGGGACGAGGGCACCGGCGGCCACTGCGAGCGGGTGGCCCTGAACGCCTACACCATGGGCGAGGCGCTGGGCCTCGACCCCCATGAACTGCGCGACCTGTACTGGGCCGGGCTGCTCCACGACCTGGGGAAGATCGCCATCCCCGAAAACATCCTGCTCAAGCCCGGTCCCCTGACCGAGGACGAGATGGCCCTGGTGCGGCGGCACACCATCGTGGGCGCCGAACTGCTGGCGTCGGTGGCCGAGGACTACCGGCAGATCGCCCTGGGCGTGCGCCACCATCACGAGCGCTGGGACGGCACCGGCTACCCCGACGGCCTGGCCGGCCCGGCCATCCCCCTGATCGCCAGGATCCTGGCCGTGGTCGACGTCTTCGAAGCTCTGACCTGCGACCGGCCGTACCGCCAGGCCTGGGATCCCGAACGGGCGCTGGCCTACCTGCGGGAGCAGTCCGGCAGCCACTTCGACCCGGCCCTGGTGCCCGTGTTCGACAACCTGTTCCGCCAGGGGCGCATCTACACCGCCCGCGACCCGCTACCGTCCCCGAGGCAGGTGGTGCACCTGCCGTTCAACGGGGTGTCCGCGGTGGCCGGCGGCGCCGCCGCGGACGGGCGCCGGCAGCAGGTGCGCCGGCGCCTCTCCTTCGGCTGACGGCAGGGCCGCCGGCTCACCCGTTCACAGGGCCGCAGGTTCCTGCTGGGCTTCCGCCGCGGCCAGCGCCTCGTCCACCAGCTCCACGAAGTCCTTGACCGCCACCTGCTCGGCGGCGCCGACGCTGCGCAGCCCGTCCTCCATCATCTGCAGGCAGAAGGGACAGGCGGTGCAGATGGTACCGGCGCCGGTGGCCACGGCTTCCTCGACCCGGTTGCGGTTGATCTTGCCGCCGGCGTGGTCCTCGAAGAAGGCGTGGCCGCCGCCGGCGCCGCAGCAGAAGGAGCGCCGGCCCGCACGCGTCATCTCCACCCGTTCGACGCCCAGGCGGTCCAGGACGGCGCGGGGTTCGTCGAACACGCCGTTGTAGCGGCCCAGGTAGCAGGGGTCGTGGTAGGTGATCTTTTCCTTAAGGGACGCCGGCAACTGGAGCCGCCCGCTGTCGATCAACTCCTGCACGAACTGGGTGTGGTGGACCACCTCGAAGAAGCCGCCAAGCTGCCGGTAGTCGCTGCCCAGGGTCTGCAGGCAGTGGGGGCAGTGGGCGACGATGCGCTTCACCTTGTACCGCTGCAGGGTCTCGATGTTGGCGCGCGCCAGCATGTCGTAGTGGAACTCGTTGCCGGTGCGCCGCGCCACGTCGCCGGTGCACTGCTCCTCGTCGCCCAGCACCGCGAACCTGACGCCGGCCCGGTTCATGACCCGCACCAGCGCCCGGGCGATGCGCTGCAGCCGCTCGTCGTAGGCGGCGGCGCAGCCCACCCAGTAGAGGATTTCGATCTCCTCGGGATCCTCCACCTCGGCCATCACCCGCACCGGCAGGTCCCGGTACCAGTCGGTGCGGCCCGTGGTGGCGCCGCGGATGGGGTGCTGCCGCACCTCCAGGCCCTGCACGGCCTCGGCCACGCCCTCGGGCATCTGGGCCTGTTCCATGGCCAGGTTCTGCCGCAGTTGCAGGATGAGCGGCACATGCTCGATCTCCACCGGGCAGATGTTCTCGCAGGCCCGGCAGGTGGTGCAGGCCCAGAGGGTCTCGGCCTTGATGACGTCGGGCGCCAGGGGCGGCATCTCGGCCATGATCTGCTCGAACACGTCCTGCTGGCCGGCGGCCCGGGCCCGGCCCGCCGCCAGGTAGCGGTCGGCGTTGGCCCGGATGTGGTCGCGCAGGTCCAGGATCACCCGCTTGGGCGACAGCGGCTTGCCCTCGGCATAGGCCGGGCACTGGGACTGGCACAACCCGCACTCGGTACAGGCGTCCAGGTCCATCAACTGCTTCCAGGTCATCTCGAAGGGCGTGCGGATCCCCAGGACGGCCACGGCCTGCTCGTCCTCGAAGTTCACCGGGTCGGGGATGCTGCGCGCCTCCAGGTTGGCGAAGAAGATGTTCAGGGGGCTGGTGACCAGGTGGGCCAGCTTGGTGAAGGGGACGGCCGCCAGCAGCACGTGCCAGGACAGCATGTGGGCCACCCACATCACCCGGTGGATCACCAGCAGCGTCGGCTCGTCCCAGATGGACGCCAGGGCCAGGCCCGTCAGGTAGCCAAAAGGCGACCAGAGCGCCCAGATGTCGCCGGTGACCACCAGGCGAATCCCCTCGACGGGATAACCGCTGGCGACGATCACGAAGAACGCCGCCAGGATCAGCCCGTCCACGGGATTGCCGTGCTCCAGGCGGGGCACCCGGATCACGTAGCGGCGCCAGAGGGCGATGATCAAGCCCACGCAGAACCACACGCCGGCCAGGTCCAGGACCAGGCTCTGGAAGTACAGATAGAAGTAGCCCCGCATGATGGGGATGCCCAGGTCGTGGTGGATGGCCACCACCATGGTCCCCACCAGCAGCAGCATGAACGAGAAGTACATGCTGATGTGCATGAAGCCGGCGATGCGGTCCCGGAAGAGGTTGGCCTGCAGCAGCGCCGCGCGGAACACCAGTTTGAGCCGGCGCCAGGGCTGGTCCCAGCGGATCTCCGGCTTGCCCAGGCGCCAGATCCGCAGCCGCCGCCAGAAGCCGTAGCAGCACACGGCCAGGGCCGCGGCCGCGGACAGGTACATCAGCCAGATCATGGCCGGGACGGTGTTCCACTGGACTTCCCGGGTCGCCTCACTGGCTGCCTGCGCCAGCGTCCACGTCATGGCTCGTTGACCCTCCAGTCGTCATGGTGTCGGCCTCAGGCCGGCGGGGCCTCAGGCCAGCTCGCGCTTCACCGCCTCGATCAGAGCCGGCAGCAGCTTTTCGTACTCCATGACGACCCCGAGCCTCGCGACCTTGAAGATGGGAGCATCCGGGTTCTTGTTGATGGCCACCACGGCCTTGGCCCCGCTGATCCCGGCCAGGTGCTGGCTGGCGCCGGAGATGCCCACGGCGAAGTAGACATCGGGCGCCACCATCTTGCCGGTCTGGCCCACCTGCCATTCGGGCGGGGCCCAACCCTCGTCCACCGCCGCCAGGGAGGCGCCGACGGCACCCCCCAGCAGTTCCGCCAACTCGGCCAGTCGCTGGAAGCCTTCGGGCCCGCCGAGGCCGCGCCCGCCCGAGACCACCACCCGGGCTTCCTCCAGGCGCGGGCCCTCCTGGCGGCCCTCCTCCCGCTGCACGACCCGGACGGCGGTATCGACGGCGACGGCCTCCAGCACGTCGACGGCCGCTTCGCCCGCGCCCTCCTCGGCAGCCTCGAAGGCGCCGGAGCGAACCGTCACCACCGCCGGGCTACGCCGCAGAACCACGTCGGCCAGGGCCTTCCCGCCGAAGACCGGCCGGGTCCAGATCACGCGCCCGTCCTCGACCCGGACGTCGACCGCGTCGTTGAGGGCCGACCCGCCCAGGCGCGCCGCCAGGCGCGGCCCGGCCTGCACGCCCAGGTGATCGGCGGCCAGCAGCACCACCGACGCGCCCAGGCGCCGGGCACCCTGAGCCAGGTTCTCGATGATGGGTTCCACGGCACCGCTCGCATCGTTCAACTCGATGGCGACGGCCCGGCCGATGCCGAAGGCGCCGGCACGGCGGGCAGCCGCCTCGGCCTCCGGGCCCACCGCCAGGTAGGCCACCTGGCTGCCCAGATCGCCGGCCAGGCGCCGGGCGACCGTCACCAGTTCCCGCTGGGCCCTGGAGAGTTCTTGTCCACCACGACCTGCGATGACGATCATCGACGGAACACCCCCAGCGCCTGGATCACAGCAGTTTCAACTCTTTCAACCGGCGGACCAGCGTGGCGGCCACCTCGGCCGGGTCGTCGCCGGAGATGAATTCACACTGGCTCTCCCGCTCGGGGATCCGCAGCCGCAGCACCTCGCCGCCGGCCAGGTCCGCCAGGGCGGCGGCGTCCAGGCCCAGGTCCGCCGGCGACCATTGGGTGATGGGCTGGCGCCGGGAGGCCATCAGGTCCTGGACCCGCGGCAGCCGCAGCACGTTGCGCTCGTCGTTGGTGACGGTCACCACCAGCGGCGGCCGCGCCTCCACCACCTCGCGGCCGTCGGGGCCCTGCCGCGTCAGCCGCAGCACGCCGCCGTCCAGCTCCGCGCGCTGCACCAGGGAGACGCAGGGCCACCCCAACCGCTCCGCCACCAGGTAGCCCACCTGCCCATGGTCCCAGTCGCCCGCCTGGCGGCCGGCCACCACCAGGTCGACGCCGCCCAGTTTCTCGACGGCGCGGGCCAGGATCTCGGCGGTCTGGGCAGGGTCCAGGTCGTCGTGACCGGAGGTGTCCACCAGCACGGCCTGGTCGGCCCGGACGGCCAGCGCCTTGCGCAGCGACTCCACCGCCTCCTGCCCGTCGGCGGTGATCACCGAAACCTTCTCGGCCGCGCCGGCGTCCTTCAGCTGCAGGGCCACCTCCAGGGCGTTGCGCTCGTACGGACCCAGCACCTCGCCGGCGATGCCCGCGGCGGGCCGCTTGCCCGAGGCGTCGATCTGGAAGCGAGCGGCCGGGACTTCAGGGTCCAGCACCTGCTTGATCAGGACGGCCACATGGAGTCCCAAGAGTTCAACCTCCCCAGGGTTGCTGCAACTGTGCTCCTAATCATCATGCGTTCCCGGCCCGGTGTGCAGGCTCCTGCCGACAAACCACGGCAGCGGTGCCGGACGCCGGGCAGGCTGCCGCCACGAAATACCTTAGTCGAAAATCACGGGCCGTCCCAGGTGGTCGTGAACAGGTGGGGTGGGGTGACCGGTTCCGGCCGGGCGCCGGCCGCCGGCCGGGTCACCGGGATGCAGGGGCGGCGGCGAGCCGGCGGGCGATCCGGGGGGAGAGCCGGCGGGCGATCCGGCCAGGTAGGTCCACAGGGCCGCGTCTCGGGAGCAGAAAGCGATCAACTGGGCCCGGGTGGATACCCCCAGTTTCTGAAAGACCGCCGTCAGGTGCTTCTTGACCGTGACCTCGGCGATGCAGAGCCGGTCCGCGATCTCGGCGTTGCTCAGTCCCTCCAGGACGGCCAGGACCACGTCCCGCTGGCGTGGGGTCAGGTCGTCCAGCAGCAGCCTGGCCGTGCCGGTCGGCGCCGATGCCGCCCCGGCACCGGCCCCGGCGGCGGCCGCCGCCCGGTCAAGGAACAGCCCCGGGTGCGCGTCCGGCGCCGCCGGCGCCGGGACGTCCTCGCCGGTGCCGGCGGATACCAGCCAGGCCCGCAGGACCTGCACCGTCGCCCCGAAGAGGACCACGCCGCTCAAGGCGGCCAGCGTCGCATCCCAGGGAGCCGGCACGAAGGGTGCCACGGCACCGCCGCCCACGACGCCCACGGCGGCGGCGGTCACCACGGTCAGCCAGCGCACCATGCCCTCGGCCAGGCCAGGCCGGATCAGGCCGTCCGCGGCGCTGCCGGCGGCACAGCCCAGGACCACGATGGCATGCGGGAGCGCAGCGGCCGTCTGGATCAGCCAGCCCGGCAGGATGCGGTCGGGAAGCAGCGGCACCAGGACCTCGGTGGCCAGGTGGATCGCCACTACCACCAGGAGGGCCCGGCGCCAGATGCGGGCGCCCGGGCGCTGCAGGGCGGCGTCGCGCCAGAGCCGCAGGGCCAGCAGGATGTAGATGGCGCTCAGCCCCACCAGGAGCGCACCGTCGTGGCCGGCGCGCCCGAACCACAGCCGCCCCACGGCCGACTGGGGCGCCAGGGACCAGGTCAGGTAAAGGGGCAGCAGGACCGCGGGCGGCACGTAGATGGCCCACGGGTGTTTCGCGAGCCGCCGCGCCGGCGCCGGATCGTCACCGGGGCCGGCGGCCACGAGCCAGTCGTCCACGGCCAGCCGCAGCAGGCCGGCCATGAACATCAGGGCCGCCCAGTCGGCCAGAGGCCACCAGGGGTGAACCCACTCCCACCCCAGCAGGGCGACCACGGCCGATACGGCCAGCAGCAGGTGCGTCGGCAGAAGCCACACCATGGTGAGGGTGACGAGCCGCGCGCGCCGGTTGCCCTGGCGGGCGGCGCCCAGCAGCAGCGCCAGCATCACGGCCGTCGCCGCCAGGGAGAAACCTCCGTACAGGAGCCAAGCAAACAACCGCCCGTCCCCCACCCCTGCCTTAAGCCGGCGCTTACAGCATAGCAGACCGGAGGCCCGCCCCGCGCTCAAGATGAAAAGGGAAACCCCGAGCCCGGCGAGAATTCGACCTACCGAACGGTTGGAAGGTTTGCGCTTCGGCGCACGAGGAGGCTCCCCGACGTGCCTGACCGCATTCGCCGCGTCGCCGTCCTCGGCTCGGGAACCATGGGCGCCCAGATCGCCGTGCTGCTTGCCAGTTTCGGCTGCACCGTCGACCTGCTGGACCTGGTCCCTCCCGCACCGGGCGGCGGCGGTTCCCCGGAGCCCGGGGACCGCAGCAGGCTGGCCGCCCAGGCCCTGCAGCGCCTGCGGACCATGAACCCGGCCCCCGCCCTGCACCCGTCGGCCTACGACCGGGTGCGTCCCGGCAACTTCGACGACGACCTGCCGCGCCTGGCCGAGGCCGACTGGGTCATCGAAGCCGTAGTGGAACGGCTGGAGCCCAAGCAGGCGCTGTGGTCGCGGGCGGCCCGGCACGTTCGCCCCGACGCCGTGCTCAGCACCAACACCTCGGGCATCTCCATCGCCGCCATCGCCCAGGCGCTGCCGGAGCCGCTGCGCCGCCGCTTCCTGGGCACCCACTTCTTCAACCCGCCGCGGTACCTGCGGCTGCTGGAGGTGATCCCCACCGCCGACACCGACCCCGAGGCGGTGGAACGGATCCGGCGCTTCGGCCAGGACCGGCTGGGCAAGGGCGTGGTCATCGCCCGCGACACGCCCAACTTCATCGCCAACCGCATCGGCTGCTACGGGCTGATGGTCACCCTGGACCTGATGCGGGAGTTCGGTTTCGGCCCCGACGAGGTCGATACCATCACCGGCACGCCCATGGGCCGGCCCAGGAGCGCCACCTTCCGCACCCTGGACATCGTCGGATTGGACGTGTTCGCCAACGTGGCCCGCAACCTGCAGGAAGCCACCAGTGATCCCGCCGAGCGCGAGGCCTTCCGCCTGCCCGCCTTCTTCGAGGCCATGCTGGAGCGGGGCTGGCTGGGCGAGAAGTCCGGTCAGGGCTTTTACCGCCGGGAAAAGGTGGACGGCCGCACCGAGATCCTGGCGCTGGACCTGGACACGCTGGAATACCGGCCGCGGCGCAAGCTGCAGGCCGTCTCCCTGCAGGCGGTGTCCGGCCTGGACGACCCCGCCGAGCGGATGCGGCGCCTGGTGAACGCGGGCGACGCCGCGGGGCGCTTCGCCTGGGCCCTGACCAAGCGGGTGCTGCTCTACACCGCGGCTAAAGCGCCCGAGATCAGCGACGACATCGCCGGCATCGACCGGGCCATGAAGTGGGGCTTCGGCTGGGAGCAGGGTCCATTTGAGCTGTGGGACGCCCTGGGCCTGCGGGAGACGGTGGCCCGCATGGAGCAGGAGGGCGACCAGGTCCCCGAATGGGTCCGCCGGGTGGCGGAGACCCACGGCGCCTTCTACGGGTGGACCGACGGGACCCGGACCCAGGCCGCCTACAGCGGCGAGGTCATTGCCGTCCCGGAAGACCCGCGGGTCATCGACGCCGCGCGGCTGGCCCGGCAGAACCGCGTGGTTTACCGCAACGCCGGCGCCACCCTTTACGACCTGGGCGACGAGGTGCTGTACCTGGACTTCCACTCGGCCAAGCAGGCCATCGGGGCCGACATGCTGCAGGCCGTATCGGTGGCGCTGGACGAGAGCGCCCGCAACTGGCGCGGCCTGGTGATCTCAAGCCATGTGCGCCCCAACTTCTGCGTGGGCGCCAACCTGATGGAGATCCTCTTCCTGGCCGAAGAGGGCGAGTGGGACGAGCTTGACGCGGTTGTGCGCCTGTTCCAGGGCCTGAACCAGCGCCTGCGATTCCACCCGCGGCCGGTGGTGGTGGCGCCCTTCGGCATGACCCTGGGCGGCGGCGTGGAGCTGACCTTCGGCGCCGACCGCGTGGTGGCGGCGGCCGAAACCTACCTGGGCCTGGTGGAGGTGGGGGCCGGCGTGATCCCCGCCGGCGGCGGCTGTAAGGAGATGCTGCGGCGGGCGGTGCAGGGGCTGCCCGGCGCGGCGGCCGGCAGCGGCGGCGACCCCGGCGCCCTGACAGGCGGGCAACTGGACCTGCAGCCCATCGTCAACCGCATCTTCGAGACCATCGGACTGGCCAAGGTGGGCGCCAGCGCCTTCGAGGCCCGCGACCTGGGCTACCTGGCGCCCGGTGATGTGGTGGTGCCCAACATCGACCACCTGCTGTACCGGGCCAAGCGGGAAGTCCTGGCCCTCGACGCCGCGGGCTACCGGCCGCCGGAGCCGGCGCTGATCCCGGTGGTGGGCCGGGGCGGCCGTGCGGTGCTGGAGACCGGCGCCTACCAGATGCACTGGGCCGGCTACGCCAGCGACTACGACCTCCACATCGCCCGGAAACTGGCTTTCGTGCTCAGCGGCGGCGAGCTGGACGGCGGCACCCTGGTCACCGAGCAGTACCTGCTGGACCTGGAGCGGGAGGCGTTCCTGAGCCTGGCCGGCGATCCCCGGACCCAGGCGCGGATGCGGCACCTGCTGACCACGGGCAAGCCGCTGCGGAACTGACAGGCGGGCCGCCGCCCAACCGGCCGGCGGCGCGGCCGCCGGGACGGGCCCGAACTCGGCCGCCGCCCGGGTGGCGGCCGCTGCGTCCCCCTGCCAGCCCCCGCGCATACGCTGGGGCGGAAGGCAGGAGATGCACGTGCCCGTCACCCGCCGCTACGACCGCCGCCGGGCCCTGGACTACGCGCGCCGCCACTGGAACAACCCCAACCCCCGCTTCGCCAACATGGACACCTTCGGCGGCGGGGGCGACTGCACCAACTTCACGTCCCAGTGCCTGTGGGCCGGCAGCTGGCCTATGGACTACCGGCGCAGCACCTGGACCAGCGAGTGGTGGTACCGCCGCATCGGCACCGACCCCTTCGACCGCCGGGGCGACGACTGGTGGTCATGCACCTGGTCGGTGCCCGAGAACCAGTTCCGCTACCTGGCCGAGAACCACGGGCAGGCCCTGGACCTGCTGGCCGACCCGCGCCGCGCCCGCCGGCTGCGGCGGGGCGACATCATCTACTATGACTGGGGCGCGGGCCGCTTCGGCCACAGCGCCATCGTCACCGCCTTCGACCGGCGCGGCGAGCCGCTGGTGACGTACCGGACGCTGGCGCCGCTGAGTCCCCAGCGCAACGTCCACTGGCAGCTGCGCTTCCGGCGGCCGGCCGCCCGCATCTGGGGCATCCGGCTGACCGACAGGCCGGTGGTCTTCCCGGCCCGGCCGGACTGGTCGCGGCTCGTACCCTGCGACCGCACCCGGCGCTGACGCGCCGCCCTTCCGGGAACGGAGCGGCGCCGCCCTGCGCAGGAGCGGGACCCGCACCGCCCCGCAGGAATAAATCCCGCGCGTCACGAACGTACCTACCGAACGGTTGGAAGGTTCGCCGGTGGACCAGCGCCGGGCGCTCCCCCATGCCCGGCGCCCCCGGCCTCCTGCGGGAAACGGCGGTGAGCATCGGTGCGGGAAGCCGTGATCGTCAGCGGCGCCCGGACCCCCCTGGGCCGGGCGTTCAAGGGGATGTTGAGGCACGTCCGGCCGGACGACCTGGCCGCCCTGGTGATCAAGGAAGCGGTGGCCCGGGCGCCGGGCCTCGACCCGGCCGAGATCGACGATGTGATCCTGGGCTGCGCCATGCCCGAGGGCGAGCAGGGGCTCAACCTGGGCCGCATCGCCGCCCTGCGGGCGGGGCTGCCCACCAGCGTGGCCGGCGTCACCGTCAACCGCTTCTGCGCCTCGGGGCTGCAGGCGGTGGCCATGGCCGCCCACCGGGTGATGCTGGGCGAGGCCGACGTGATCGTAGCCGGCGGCGTGGAGAGCATGAGCCGCGTCCCCATGGTGGGCCACCGGCCCTCGCCCAATCCCGACCTGGTGGCCCAGTATCCCGAGGTCTACATGAGCATGGGGCAGACCGCCGAGCGGGTGGCGCGGCGCTATCAGGTCAGCCGCGACGACCAGGACGCCTTCGCCCTGTCCAGCCACCGGAAAGCCCACGCGGCGGCCGCGGCGGGGCGCTTCCGCGACGAGATCGTCCCGGTGGAAGTGACGGTGCGCAGTTTCGACGGCACCGCCGCCGTCCAGCAGCAGGTGGTGGTGGACGCCGACGAGGGCATCCGCCCCGATACCTCCCTGGAGGCGCTGGCGCGGCTCAAGCCCGTTTTCCAGCGGGACGGGACCGTCACCGCCGGCAACGCCTCGCCCCTCACCGACGGCGCCGCCGCCGTGGTGGTCATGTCGGCGGAGCGGGCGGCACAGCTGGGTCTCAAGGCCTGGGCCGCCTTCCGCTCCTTCGCCGTGGCCGGCGTGGAGCCGGAGTACATGGGCATCGGGCCCTGCGTGGCGGTGCCCAAGGCCCTGGCCAGGGCCGGCATGACCGTGGGCGACCTGGACCTGATCGAACTGAACGAAGCCTTCGCCGCCCAGGCGCTGGCGGTGATCCGGCGCCTGGAACTGGACCCCGAGCGGGTCAACGTCAACGGCGGCGCCATCGCCCTGGGTCACCCCCTGGGGTGCACCGGCGCCCGGCAGGTCATCACCTTGATGTACGAGGCGGCGCGGCGGGGCGCCCGCCGCGGGCTGGTCACCATGTGCGTCGGCGGCGGCATGGGCGCCGCCGGGGTGTTCGAGTTCCCCGGGGGCTGAGGACAGCACCGCCGGTCCGGCCGGCCCCAGGGAGTCCAACGGTTCGGCGGCGGCACGGCGCCCGGCAGCCCGGAACCAGGGAGGGTCCACATTGGCCAAGGTCGAGGCACGGGTACATGGCGGCGGGTTCCTGCTGGGACCTGCCGATGACAGCCTGGTCTTCACCCCCGAACAGTTCGACGACGACACGCGGCAGATCGGCGCCCTGGCCGAGGAATTCATCCGCAACCAGGTGCTGCCCCGGCTGGACGACCTGGAGGAAGGGCGGCACGAGCACTCGGTGGCGCTGCTGCGGGCCGCCGGCGAGTTGGGCCTGCTGGCCGGCGACATCCCGGTGAAGTACGGCGGCCTGGGCCTGAGCAAAGCCACCACCACCTATATCGCCGAGAAGACGGGCGCGGCGTCGTCCTTCGCCATCACCATGGGCGCCCACACCGGCATCGGCACCCTGCCCATCGTGTTCTTCGGCACGCCGGAACAGAAGCAGCGCTACCTCCCCTCCCTGGCTTCCGGCGAGCGCATCGCCGCGTACGCCCTGACCGAGCCCGACGCCGGCTCCGACGCGCTGGGCGCCAAGACCCGCGCCGACCGGCAGCCCGACGGGAGTTACCGGTTGACCGGCCAGAAGCAGTGGATCAGCAACGGCGCCTTCGCCGACCTGTTCGTGGTCTACGCCAAGGTGGACGGCGAGCAGTTCACGGCCTTCGTGGTGGAGCGCGAGTTCGGCGGCCTCACCCACTCCAGCGAGTGGCGCAAGATGGGGCTCAAGGGCTCCTCGACGGTCACCATCTTCCTGGACAACGTGCCGGTGCCGGCCGCCAACGTGCTGGGCCAGGTGGGCCGCGGCCACGTCATCGCGTTCAACACCCTGAACATCGGCCGCTGGAAGCTGGCCGCCGGGTGCCTGGGCTCGTGCAAGGAACTGATCCGGATGGCCGTGGCCTTCGCCCGGGAGCGCAGGCAGTTCGGGCGGACCATCGCCTCTTTCCCCCTGACCCAGCAGAAGCTGGCCCGGATGGCCGCCCGCACCTACGCCCTGGAGAGCATGGTCTACCGCACCGCCGGCCTTTTCGACGACACCCTGTCCCAGGTGGACCACGAGGCCGAGGACGCCGGCCTCAAGGCCGCGGCGGCCATCGCCGAGTACGCCGTGGAAGCCTCCATTAATAAGGTGTTCGGCTCCGAGGCCCTGGACTTCGTGGTGGACGAGGCCGTGCAGATCCACGGGGGCTACGGGTACGTCCAGGACTACCCGGTGGAGCGCGCCTACCGCGACGCCCGCATCAACCGCATCTTCGAGGGGACCAACGAGATCAACCGCCTGCTGATCCCCGGCACACTGCTCCGGCGAGCCATGAAGGGCGAGATCCCGCTGATGGAGGCGCTGGGCCGGGTGCAGCAGGAACTGGGCAGCCTGTCGCCCCTGGCCGGCATGGATGCGCCCGCCGACCCGCTCGGGGCCCTGCGGGCGCAGATCGAGGGCGCCCGCAAGGCGGCCCTGATGGTGGCGGGCCTGGGCGTGCAGAAGTACATGCTGCAGGTGGAAGAGGAGCAGGAGTTCCTGGCGGCGGCCGGCGACCTGGCCATCGAGCTGTTCGCCGCCGAGAGCGCCGTGATCCGGGCCCAGAAGGCCGCGGCGGCCGGCCATCCCGAGGCGGCGCTGCACGCGGCGCTGGCGCGGCTGCACGCCGCCGAGGGGCTGGAACGGTTCGAGCAGACGGCGCGCCTGGCCCTGGCCGGGCTGGAGCAGGGCGACACGCTGCGGGCGCAGTTGTCGCTGCTGCGGCGCCTGCTGCGGCGGGAGCCGGAGAACCTGGTCGCCCTTGGCCGCGAGATCGGCGCCCGGGTGGTGGAGAGCGGCGGGTATCCGCTCTAATCCGCTTCCCGGGGTCGGCTGGCTGAGCCGGTGGCCCGACCGGTCAGGGCCTAAGGCGTCCTGGACGCCCTAAGATCGGGATGCTGAGGGCCCGGCAGCCACCTAAGGCACTTGGAACGCCTTCACCGGGCGGTTTCGGCCCCCGATGACCCGTCCGCACCCGGAACAGGGCACCGGGAGTGCCTTAATCGGATGCCCAGGCCCTCTTTCGAGGACCTTAAGGCGTCTGGAGCGCCTCAGCGCGCTCGAGGGCGGGCAGCACGTCAGCCCAGGACCAGCAGGTCCTTCGCCATGCTGGTGAGGTTCTGGTAGCCCTCGGGCCGCACCACGACCAGGTCTTCGATGCGGACCCCGCCCCAGCCCGGGATGTAGACCCCCGGCTCAACGGTGACCACCATGCCGGGCTGCAGCACCGTATGGCTGCGGCGGGACAGGCGCGGGCCCTCGTGGACCTCCAGGCCCACGCCGTGGCCCAGACTGTGGCCGAAGTTATCGCCATAGCCGGCGGCGGCGATGACGTCGCGGGCGGCGGCGTCCACCTCGCGTCCCGTGCGGCCGGGCCGCAGGGCGGCCAGGCCGGTCTCCTGGGCGCGCCGGACCAGGTCGTAGATCTCCCGCTGCCGCTGGTCCGGCTCCCCCACCACCACCGTCCTGGTCAGATCCGAGCAGTACCCGTCCACCACGCAGCCGATGTCGAAGGTGACCAGGTCGCCCGGCTGGATGGCGCGCTCCGACGCCACGCCGTGGGGCAGGGCCGACCGGGGCCCCGAAGCGACGATGAAGTCGAAGGCCGCAGCCGGCGCCCCCCGGCGCCGCATCCGGAACTCCAGTTCCACGGCCAGTTCGATTTCCCGAACGCCCGGCCGCACCATGGGCAGCACCTCAGCCAGCACCTGCTCCGTCAGGGCCTGGGCGCGGGCGATGGCGGCAATCTCGTCCTCGTCCTTGATCATGCGCAGGTCCTCGACGGCGCCCAGGACGGCCACCCAGGTGACGTCCCCCAGATGCCCGCCGGCGCGGCCCAGCCAGTCCACGCTCACCCGATCCGGCTCGAACCCGAGGTGCTTGACCCCGGCCCGCCGGACCTGCTGGGACAGGGCGTCCCACACCTCGTCGCCGTGCTGGATGACCTCGAAGTCCGGCGCCTGCTGCCGCGCCTGCTCGGTGTAGCGGGAGTCCGTCAGCAGCACCGCGTGCCGGGCCGTGACCAGCACGTACCCCGCGCTGCCGGTGAATCCCGAGAGATACCGCCTGTTGGGCCCGTGGAAGGTCAGGAACCCGTCGATATCCAGATCCTCAAAGCGGGCGCGCAGCGCCTCCAGGCGCCGGGCGAAGACGGTTTCGGACACGGGTCTACCTCCTGTTCCCGGAACACCACCACCATACCATGCCGGGTGATGGCGAAGCGGCGGTGGCACGCCGGCGGGCGGTAGAATGTCCCCTGAGAGGGGCACCCCCGGTGTGGGAAGAGGTCGCCGTCGTCGCCAACGAGCCGCTGGCAGGGCTGATCCAGGAACTCCTGGAGGCGGAGGGCATTCCCGTGCTGCTGCAGCCCCTGGGCGCGGGGTCCATGTACCCGGCGGGTCCAGGCGGCTGGCGGGTCATGGTGCCGGAAGCCCAGGCTCAGGCCGCCCGCGATCTGCTGGCCGCAAGGGACGGAACGCGCAATCAAGCCCGGGACTAGGTTTGGGTTGGCGGTTCGCGTAGATGGCTCCAGGCCGCGTCCCGTCCGCTGGTACCTTCACACAGCAAGGCGCCGCAGCCGGCGGCGCAGGACCCAGGCGACCACCAGCGCCGCCGGCGCCAGCAGCGCGCCCCAGGCCGCAGCCACCTGCGCCGCGTGGCCCGGCGGCCGGATGGACAGGTGCAGGTCCCCCTCCGGCAGGCCGTCGAATGTCGCCTCCCACACGCCGCCGCCCTGGGGCTGCAGTGGGGGCTCCGCCGCCAGGACCATGCCCGGCGGCACCAGCGCCCGGATGGTCAGGGATCCAAAGAAGGCCCAGTGCCGGGCCGGCTGCAGCAGGTAGGTGTAGTGCCAGATGGGATGGCCGATCCAGCGGTTGCACTGGTCGCAGCCCGAGTCTTCCTGGCGGTAGCGCACCTCCAGGACGCCCTCGCCGCCGGCGTCCACGTCGAAGGAAGCCACCGCCGCCCGCACGATGGCGCCCTGGTGCACGGGGTGGACGGCGTAGCGCTCGCCGGTGACGGGATCGAGCCAGTGCAGTTCCCCGGACCAGACGTCGCCGCGCACCTCCCGGCGAGCCAACGCCGTCGATAAGGGCAGGGGCTCACCCTGCCAGGTGACCCGCATTCCCTCAAAGCCGTCCGCCAGCGGCGGGCCGTCGCCCCAGGTGTCCAGGTAGAGGAAGGCGACGGTCACGTGCTGCTTCTCGGCCGAGGGGTTGAACAAGGCGTACGAGGCGATCACCTCGGGATACCACACGAAGCCATTGGGGCTGGCATCGCGGAAGTCGAAGGTCAGCACCTCGCCGGCCACGCCCACCGGCGTCGCCTCGTGGGGGACCAGGATGGACGCCGGCTCGCGGGTGATCCGGACCGGCAGGCCGTTGGCCGCCGCCGGGCGAGCCGGGAGCTGTGCCAGGACCAGGGTCAAGGCAAGGGTCAGCGCAAGGGGAAGCCTCCGTGGCACCTCGCCCGCCGCCTACTCCTGCGCCAGGGCCTTCAGGCCTCGCAGCGCCAGCAGGTACCCCTGGACACCCAACCCCACGATCTGGCCCCGCACCACCGGCGCGATGACGCTGTGGCGGCGGAACTCCTCCCGGGCGTGGACGTTGGACAGGTGCACCTCGATGGCGGGCAGCGCCACCGCCGCCAGGGCGTCGCGGATGGCCACGCTGTAGTGGGTGTAGGCCCCCGGGTTGATGATGATGGCGTCGGCCTCCCGGCGCGCCCCGTGGATGGCGTCGATGATGGCGCCCTCGCTGTTGGACTGGAAGCACCGGACCTCGATGCCCAGTTCCGCCGCCTCGTCGCGGATGCGCCGGTTGATCTCGTCCAGGGTCAGGGTGCCGTAGATCTCCGGCTCCCGCTCCCCCAGCAGGTTCAGGTTGGGCCCGTGGATGACCAGCACCCGCACAGCGGGCCGCCTCCTCTCCGCCGTGCCGACGTGAACCGCGCCGCCCCGGGCGGGTCAGCCTGCGGCCGGGCCTGCGGTTGCCCGGCGTCTGACCGCCGGCGCCCGCCCGGGCGGCAGCACCTCACACCTCCGCGCCGATCAGCGGCGCCTCGGCCCGGGGGAACCCGGCCACCAGGCCCGCCACCCGCCGCCGCACCTCTTCCTTCACGGCGGGGTCGCCGCGGCCCGTCAGCGTCCGGTGGATCAGGTCGGCGATCTCCTCCATCTCCGGCTCCTTCATCCCGCGCGTGGTCACCGCCGGCGTGCCGATGCGGATGCCGCTGGTGACGAAGGGGCTCTCGGGATCGAAGGGGATGGTGTTCTTGTTGACGGTGATGCCGACCTCGTCCAGCAGGGCCTCGGCCTCCTTGCCGGTCAGGCCCTGGGGCCGCAGGTCCACCAGCATCAGGTGGGTGTCGGTGCCGCCCGACACCAGCCGGAAGCCCCGCTCCATCAGCCCCCGCGCCAGGGCGGCGGCGTTCTTCACGATCTGCTGCTGGTACTGGCGGAAGGCCGGCTGCGACGCCTCCAGGAAGCATACGGCCTTGGCGGCGATGATGTGCATCAACGGCCCGCCCTGGACGCCGGGAAACACGGCCCGGTCGATGTCCCGGGCCAGGGACTCCTCCGACAGGATGAACCCGCCCCGCGGGCCCCGCAGCGTCTTGTGGGTGGTGGAGGTGACCACCTGGGCGTGGGGCACGGGCGACGGGTGCAGGCCCGCGGCCACCAGGCCGGCGAAGTGGGCCATATCCACCATGAACCGGGCACCCACCTCGTCGGCGATGGCCCGCAGCCGCGCGAAGTCCAGCACCCGCGGGTAGGCGCTCCACCCCGCCACGATCAGCTTGGGCCGGTGCTCCCGGGCCAGGCGGGCCACCTGGTCGTAGTCCACCCGCTCGGTCTCCCGGTCGACACCGTAGGCCACGAACCGGTACAGCTTGCCCGAGAAGTTGACCGGGCTGCCGTGGGTCAGGTGGCCGCCGTGGGACAGGTTCATGCCCAGGATGGTGTCGCCCGGCTCCAGCAGGGCGAAGTACGCGGCCATGTTGGCCTGGCTGCCCGAGTGGGGCTGCACGTTGGCGTGGTCGGCGCCGAACAGGGCCTTCAGCCGCCGGCGGGCCAGGTCCTCGATCTCGTCCACGTACTCGCAGCCGCCGTAGTAGCGCCGCCCGGGGTAGCCCTCGGCGTACTTGTTCTGGGGCACCGTGGCCATGGCCTGGAGCACGGCCCGCGACACGAAGTTCTCCGAGGCGATCAACTCGATCTTTTCCACCTGGCGCCGGGCCTCGGCCTCCAGCCACCGGTAGAGTTCGGGGTCGACGCGGCGCAGTTCGTCATAATCAAACGGGCTCAACGTGTTCCTCCTCCCCCGACCGGGCGCGGGCGCAGGATGGGCAGGCCGGGCGTCAGCCGGCCGCCGGGCCCCGCCAGCGCACGTCGGGCTTGCGGGCCGCCAGCGCCTCGTCCAGGCGCGACACCGGCGTGGTATAGGGAGCGCCCTTGACCCGCTCGGGGTCCTCCTGGGCCTCCCGTACGATCTCGGCCAGGGCGTCGGCAAAGAAGTCCAGCGTTTCCTTCGACTCGGACTCGGTGGGCTCGATCATCATGGCCTCTTCCACGATCAGCGGGAAGTACACCGTCGGCGGGTGGACGCCGTAGTCCAGCAGCCGCTTGGCCACGTCCAGCACCCGCACGCCGGTCTCCTTCTTGAGGGTAGTGCCGCTGACCACGAACTCGTGCAGGCACCGGCGTTTGTAGGGTACGTCGAAGATCTCCGCCAGCCGCGTCATCAGGTAGTTGGCGTTGAGGACCGCGTCCTCGGAGATCCGCCGCAGCCCCTCGGGACCCAGCGCCCGGATGTAGGCGTAGGCCCGCACCACGATGCCGAAGTTGCCGTAGAAGGACCGGATCCGACCCACCGCCTGGGGCCGGTCGTAGTCCCAATAGTAGCGCTGGCCGTCGAAGGCCACCAGCGGCACCGGCAGGAAAGGCTCCAGCTTCTTCTTGACGCCCACCGGGCCCGAGCCCGGACCGCCGCCGCCGTGGGGCGTCGAGAAGGTCTTGTGCAGGTTGAAGTGGACCACGTCGAAGCCCATGTCGCCGGGCCGGGAGATGCCCAGGATGGCGTTGGCGTTGGCGCCGTCGTAGTAGAGCAGGCCGCCGGCGTCGTGGATGATCCGCGCCACCTCGGCGATGTTCTCGTCGAAGAGCCCCAGGGTGTTGGGGTTGGTCAGCATCAGGCCGGCCACGTCTTCGTCCACGACGCGCTTCAGGGCTTCCAGGTCGATGCCGCCCCGGTCGTCGGACGGCACCTCCACCACCGCGTAACCGCACATGGCCGCCGTGGCCGGGTTGGTGCCGTGGGCCGAATCGGGCACGATGACCTTCTTGCGGGGCCGGCCCTGGGACTCATGGTAGGCCCGGATCAGCATCAGGCCCAGCAGCTCGCCGTGGGCGCCGGCGGCGGGCTGGAAGCTGACCCGATCCATGCCGCCGATCTCGCACAGGTACTGCTCCATCTCGTAGAGCAGCTGCAGGGCACCCTGCGCCAGGTCATCGGGCACGTAGGGGTGCAGGCCGGCGAAGCCCGGCAGCCGGGCCACGTCCTCGTTGATCTTGGGGTTGTACTTCATGGTGCACGAGCCCAGCGGGTAGAAGCCCAGGTCGACGCCGTGGTTGCGGTGGGACAGCCGCACGAAGTGGCGCACCGCCTCCAGCTGGTTGACCTCGGGCAGGCCGGGCGGCTCCTCCCGGAGCATGTCCCGGGGCAGCAGGTCCTCCAGGGGACGCCGGTCCACGTCCAGCGGCGGCAGGGTCAGGCCCACCCGGCCGGGACGGCTCTTCTCGAAGATGGTCGGCTCGGCACCCTGCAGGCGGGCCGGGGCGCTGCGCATCTCGGGGCTCATACCATCGCCTCCAGGC
>PKRI01000054.1 GCA_017577485.1 Bacillota bacterium
GACCATGACCGCCGTCCTGGTCATCGCCTGCCCCTGCGCCCTGGGCCTGGCCACGCCCACAGCCATCATGGTGGGGACCGGCAAGGGGGCCGAGCACGGCATCCTCTTCCGGGGCGGCGAGCACCTGGAGCGGGCCCAGCACCTCACCACCGTCGTCTTCGACAAGACCGGCACCCTGACCCGGGGCGAGCCGCGGCTGACCGACGTCATCGCCGCCGGGGACACGCCCGCCGCCCAGCTGCTGGAGCTGGCGGCGGCCGCCGAGCGCCCGTCGGAACACCCGCTGGCCCAGGCCGTGGTGGCCGGGGCCCGGGAGCGGGGCATCGAACCGCCGGAACCCCGGCACTTTGAGGCCGTGCCGGGCCACGGCGTCGTGGCCGAGGTGGCGGGGCGCCGGGTGCTGGTGGGCAACCGCCCGCACTTCCCGGCCGCCGGCATCGACCCGGCGCCGCTGCTTCCTGCGCTGGAAGGCCTGGAGCAGCAGGGCAAGACCGCCGTCCTGGTGGCGGTGGACGGACGGCCGGCCGGCGTGCTGGCCGTGGCCGACACCGTCAAGCCCACCTCCGCGGAAGCCGTGGCGGCCCTGCGCGCCATGGGCCTGAGGGTCATGATGCTGACCGGCGACAACCGCCGCACCGCCCAGGCCATCGCCCGGCAGGTGGGCATCGACCCCGCCGACGTGGAGGCCGAGGTGCTGCCCGGCGACAAGGCAGCCTTCATCCAGCGCCTGCGGGAGGCGGGCCAGGTGGTGGCCATGGTGGGCGACGGCATCAACGACGCCCCGGCGCTGGCGGCGGCCGATCTGGGCATCGCCATGGGCACCGGCACCGACGTGGCCGTGGAGGCCGGCGACGTGACGCTGATGTCCGGCGACCCCCGCGGCGTGGTGGGTGCCGTGCGGCTGGGCCGCATGACCGTCCGCAAGATCAAGCAGAACCTGTTCTGGGCCCTGGTCTACAACACCCTGGGCATTCCCCTGGCGGCCCTGGGCTACCTGAGCCCCATCCTGGCCGGGGCGGCCATGGCCCTCAGTTCCGTATCGGTGGTGAGCAACGCGACCCTGCTCAAGCGGTACAATCCCATGGGCGGCTTTCGCCCCATCCCGGAGGCCCTGCCCGCAGGTCCTTCCGCAGCGGGCGGACGGGTCCCGCTGGAGGTGAACACGATGGCCGTTCAGCGCATCTACAACGTGCGCGGCATGTCCTGCGCCCACTGCAAGCAGGCGGTGACCGAAGCGGTCAAAGCGGTGGAGGGCGTCACCGGCGTGACCGTGGACCTGGAGTCCGGCAAGGTGGCTGTGACCTTCGCCCACTCGGTCCAGGACGAGCCGGTGAAGGCCGCCATCCGCGAGGCCGGCTACGAGGTGGACTAGGTGGCAGGACACCCGCCGTTCGCGGCTGCCGAGGCCATCCCCCTGCCCGACGACAGCGTCGAAGAGGACGTGGCCTTCGAACTGGGCTTCGGCCCGGCCAGGCCCCAGCGCTTCGGCGTGGCCCGCAAGCCGGCGGCGTAGACGGCCGCGCATAACCGGTGGAGCCCCCCGCCAACCTACCACGGTGCCGGAAGCGCGGAAGGACGATGCCCTTGCCTCCACGGATCGTGGTGGCCGGCGCGGGCTTCGCCGGCCTGCGGGCGGTGGACGCCGTGGCCGGGGCGGCGGCCAGGGGGCAGTGCCACCTGACCTTGATCTCCGACCTGGACCGGTTCGTCTACCGGCCGGGCCTGCCCGGGCTGGCGCTGGGCCGCCTGCGGACCGCCGACATCACCCGGGACCTGAAGCGGTTCCGGGCCGTGCGCGCCGCCCGCCTGCACGTGGCGCCCGTCACCGGCATCGACCCTGAAAGCCACACGGTGACGGCCGGCGGGCGGCACATCCCCTACGACGTGCTGATCGTGGCCACCGGCGTCGTCCCCGACCGCTCGGCGGTGCCGGGTCTCCAGCAGTACGGCCACGGCGTGTGGGACATCCCCGAGGCCCTGGCGCTCCGGGAGCGGCTGGCCCAGGGCGCCCGCCGCGTGGTGGTGGCCGCCGACCACACCAGTCCCTGCGTGTTCGGCACCTACGAACTGGCCATGATGCTGGCCCGCGGCGCCCCCAGGGTGACCCTGGTGACCACCGAGTACGGCCCGGGCGGGCTGATCGGCCCCCACGCCCGCCGGGCGCTGGAAACCCTGGCCGCCCGCCTGGGCGTCGAGGTGCACCCGGGCCGGCGGGTGGCCGAGGTGGGCCGGCGCGGCGTCCTGCTGGACGACGGCACCGCCGTCGACGCCGACCTGGCCGTGGTTTCCCCTCCCCCGGCGGTCCCTGCCCTGGCGGCAGGCCTGGGACAGGGCGCCGCCCGCACGGGCCTGGTGCTCACCCGGGCGTCGCTGGCCTCGGTGCGCTGGAGCGGCCTGTTCGCCGCCGGCGCCGCGGCCGCCGCCCCGCCGCCGGTGACGGCCCACGTGGCCGAGCAGATGGGCCTCCTGGCCGGCCGCAACGCCCTGGTGGCGGCCGGCATCCGCCGAGGCGAGCTGCAGGACCTGGAGCCCAGCATCGCCTCCCTGCTGCACTTCGGCCGCTGGTACGGACTCCTCCACTACCTGCGCCCCGCCGGGGGCTACGGCCCGCCCCGGTTCCGCGGCGGCATCGGCGGGTGGCCGCTGGGAGCCCTCAAGGACCTGTTCCGGCGGGCGTACCTGGCGGTCCGGTTCTGAGGCGGGTGGTGCCCGTTGGACGGGGCGCCCGGCGCTGTCCCCACCCTGGCGCAGGCTCTGGGCCCCACGCTGGTGCCCATGGTGGTCACCGCCGTGCTGGCTGCGCTGCTGACCACCGTCCTGGTGCTGGGGACCGCGGCGCTGGTGCTGCTCAAGGGCGGGCGCCGGCTGATGCGGCGATGGACCACCAGGCCCGCCGGCGAGACGGCCATGCACCTGCCCCTGTCGCTGGAGTCCACCCCGTGGCAGGACGTGCTGTTCGCCGAGCTGCGGGCCGAAACCGGCGACGTGCCCGTGCGGCCCATGGGCTCGCGCCGGCCGGCCCTCACCCTGGACCTGGTGGATCTGGTGGCGGCGCAGTTGGCCGAGAAGCCCGTGCCCATGGACGCCCACGTAGACCTGTCGGTGGAGTTGTGCCCGCACGTGCCCCGGCCGCTGCGCATGAGCCTGCCGGTCTACATCTCCGGCATGGGCTACGGCGTGGCGCTGAGCCGGGAGGCCAAGCTGGCGCTGGCCCTGGGCTCGGCCCTGGCCGGCAGCGCCGTCTGCTCAGGCGAGGGCGCCTTCCTGCCCGAGGAACCGGTGCTGGCCCACCGCTGGATCTACCAGGTGGGCCGCGGCGCCTGGACCCACACGCCGGACGCCGTCCGGCGGGCCGACATGATCGAGATCCACGTGGGGCAGGGTGCCGAGGTGGCGGCACCGCTGACCAAGCCGCCGGGTCGTCTCGGGGAAGGCGTCCGCAAGGCCATGGGGCTCCGCGACGACGAGCCGGCGGTGATCCGGTCGCGGCTCCACTGGCAGGGCCGCACCGTGGAACTGGCGGAACTGGTGCGGATCCTGCGGGATCTGAATCCCGACGTGCCGGTGGGCGTCAAGCTGGCGGCGTCGGATGTGCTGGAGGCGGACCTGGCCGTGGCCGTGGAGGCCGGGGTGGACTTCATCGCCATCGACGGCGAGGAGGCGGGAACCGGCAACGCGCCGCTGGGCCTGTCCGACGCCATGGGCGTGTCGCTGCTGCCCGCCCTGGCCCGGGCCGACGACTGGCTGCGGGCCCAGGGCGTCCGGGCGCGGGTGGCGCTGCTGGCTTCCGGCGGCCTGCGCCAGCCCGCCGACTTCCTGAAGGTGATGGCCCTCGGCGCCGACGCGGTGGGCATCGGCACCGTGGCGCTCATCGCCCTGGCCCACCGCCAGTTCGAGGCCATCCTGCCGGACCCGCCCAGCCGCCTGGTCAGCCACGGGTCGGAACTGGCCCGCGGTTTCAACGCGGTCCAGGGCGCTCACAACCTGGCCAATTTCCTGGAGTCCTGCCGCAAGGGCCTGCAGTTGCTGCTGCGGGCGGTAGGCAGGCGCAGCGTCAAGGAGTTGACCCGGGCCGACCTGTCCTGCCGCGACCGCGACCTGGCGGAAAGCCTGGGCATCCGCTGGAACCTGGCGCCGGCGGACCCCCACCGCCTGGCCGTGCGCCACCTCCGCTGGGCGGCCGTGCGCACCGGCGAGCACCTGGACGCGCTGGAACTCAGGTTTGGGCTGCTGCGCTCCGCGGGAGGGGCGCGGCGCTAGCGGCCCGCCGCCGGGTGGCGAGGCGCTGAGGGCCGCTTCACCGAAGCCAGCACCACCCCGGCCAGGATCAGCGCCACGCCGCCCAGCTGAAGAAGCGACGGGTGCTCGTCCAGGATCAGCCGCCCCAGCACCACCGATCCCACGGGCTGGACCAGCAGCAGCAGGGACCCCACCGCCGCCGGCAGGCGGGGAAGCGATACGGTGATCAGCAGCCAGGCCACCACCTGGGGTCCCAGCGCCAGGGCCAGCAGCCACCCGTGGGCGGGCCAGCGGAAGGCCAGGTCCAGGGTACCCGTCAGCAGGCCGTAGGCGGCGATGCCGGCCGCCGAACCGGCGGTGGCCCGGGCCAGGGACCCCGCGGCGCCCAGCCCGTGCTGTCCCACCCGCCGCAGCAGGATCAGGTAGAGCGAGTAGGCGACGGCGGTGGCGATGCCCAGCAGGCCGCCCCGCGCCGGGTCTGCGCCGTAGGCGCCCTGCTCCAGCACGCCCGAGATCAGCACCACGCCGGCCAGGGCCAGCGGGATGGCGGCCAGCGCCCGGGTCGAGGGTCTCTCACCGAGGGCGAGCCAGGTGCCCAGCGTCACCCCCACCACCTGCAGGTTGCCCAGCACCGTGGCCAGGCCGGCCCCCACCGCGTCGATGGCGTGATGCCAGAGGACCAGATCGCCGGCCAGCGCCAGACCGGCCAGCCAGGCCAGGCGCCGGGCCGCCGCAGGGCCGGCACCGGCGGCACCGGCGGCACCGGCGGGACGCCCCTCCCGGGCGGCCAGCCAGAAAAGCGCCGGCGCCGCGTAGGCGCAGCGGAAGAACGCCGCCGTCTCCGGCGACGTGCCCGAAAGGCGGACGAAGATGGCGGAAAAAGCGATGCCCAGGGCGCCGGCCAGCGCCATGACGGTGGGGCCCAGGCGCGAGGTCGCGCCCGGCGTGGTCACCGCCGTGGTCACCGGCGCGGCCTCCGGCGAGACCGCGGGCGGCGAGGCGGCCGGCCCGGGTGAGGATGCGTCGGTCAAGGGGGCTCCCCTCCTGAACGTGAGGCCCACGACATCATCAACGTGAGGCGCACGAAATCAGCACATCGGGGCCAGTATACAGGGTCTCGGGGGCGCACGGGGGACCGGGTCCCGCCGCCGGCCGCGGCGGGACCAGCGCGGCAGCGCGTCCGGACGCCTTCCCCGCAGGTGCCGCTCCCGCCGGCCTCTCAAAGGCCGAACGGGTTGTGGGGCCCCTTGCCGGTGTTGATGATGACGCTGCGGGTCTCGGTGTACAGGTGCAGCGTTTCCAGTGCCCGCTCCCGGCCGAAGCCCGATGCCTTGAACCCGCCGAAGGGCACGCCGGCGAACGACGTGAAGGGCGTGTTGACGGTGACGGTGCCGGCCTTGATGGACCGCGCCACCCGCAGCGCCCTGGCCGCGTCCCGGGTGAAGACCGTGGCAGCCAGGCCGAACTGGGTGTCGTTGGCCAGGCGCACGGCCTCGTCCTCGTCGGCGAAGGGCTGGACCGCCACCACCGGGCCGAAGATCTCCTCCTGGCAGACCCGCGAGTGGTTGCCCAGGCCCTCGATGACCGTGGGCAGGTAGAAGTTGCCGCGGGCCAGGGCCGCGTCATCGGGCCGTGAGCCGCCGGCCAGCACCCGGCCGCCCTCCTCCAGGGCCAGCTTCACGTAACCGTCCACCCGCTCCACCTGCTGGGGCGAGATCAGGGCACCCACGTGGGTGTTCCGGTCCAGGGGGTCGCCCACCACCAGGCGCCTGGTGGCCGACACGAAGGCGTCCAGGAACCGGTCGTAGATGCTCTTGTGGACGAACAGCCGGGACCGGGCCTCGCAGGACTGGCCGGCGCTGTAGAAGATGGCCCAGACCGACGCGGCGGCGGTGGCTTCGATGTCCACGTCCTCGAACACCAGGTTGGGGGACTTGCCGCCCAGTTCCAGCGATACCCGCTTCAGGTCGCCGGCCGCCTTGCGCATGATGTTCTTGCCGGTCTCGGTCTCGCCGGTGAAGGAAATCTTGGCCACACCCGGGTGGGTGACCAGGGCGTCGCCCACCGTGGACCCGGGACCGGTGACCACGTTGATGACCCCCGGCGGGAAGCCCACCTCCAGGGCCAGCTCGGCCAGCATCAGGGCCGTGATGGGCGTGGCGCTGGCGGGCTTGACCACCACGGCGTTGCCGGCCGCCAGCGCCGGCGCCAGTTTCCAGCCGGTCAGCATGATGGGGTAGTTCCAGGGCACGATCAGGGCGCAGACGCCGACGGGGTCCCGCTGGGTCATGACCTGCAGGCTGCCGGCCAGCGGGAAGGCCTCACCGGCGGCCCGGGCCAGGCCCGCGAAGAACTCCAGTTCCTCGATGGCCGAGTACACCTCGGCGTAAGTGGAACTGATGGCCTTGCCCACGTTGAGGGTCTCCAGGCGCGCCAGGTCGGCGGCGTGGTCGGCCATGGCCGCGGCCAGGCGGTAGAGCAGCCGCGTCCGGTCGGCGGGGCGCAGCCGCCCCCACTTGCCCTCCATGGCCCGGCGGGCGGCGTCGACGGCCCGGTCCACGTCCTCGGGGCCGCCTTTGGCGAAGGTGGCCAGGGCCTCGTTGGTGGCGGGGTTGATGACGGTGAAGGTTTCGCCCGACGCCGCCTCCACCTGCTGGCCGTCGATGATCAAGGCATAACGTGCTCGCGGAGACAGATCCATCTCAACGCTCCCCCCCTTGCCGGCGCTCCGGGACGCCATCCAGGAACTGGACAAGCTCCCGCGTGAAAGCCTCAGGCTCCTCCAGGGCCGGGTAGTGGCCTACATCCGGGAAGGTGACGAACCTGGCCTGGGGCAACCCGCTGCGGTAGAACCGCAGGGCGGCGAAGAAGACGAAGCCGCCCATGGAGTGGGCCAGCAGCACGATCCGCTGGTGTCCCAGGAACGCCCGCAGCCCGTCGAGGTCGGCCGCCAGCTGCTCGAACCGGTAGGTCTCAGGCGCAGCCCTGCCCGACCGGCCGCAGCCCCGGTAGTCGTGGTAGACCAGCGTGCAGCGCCGCGCCAGCGGCTCCAGCGCCTGTCGCATGTAGGTGTAGCTGAGGGTGGGCCCGCCGTGACAAACGTAGACCGGCAGCCCCTCACCGTGCTCCTCATAGTGGACGGCCGTGCCGTCAGGCGTCGTATACGTGCCGGTGCGTTCCGTCATGGCCGCCACCCGCTCATGCCGGCCGCTCGACGATGGTGGCGATGCCCTGCCCCACGCCGATGCACATGGTGGCCAGGCCGTAGCGCACGTCGGGCCGCCGCTTCATCTCGTGGACCAGGGTGGTGAGGATGCGGGCGCCGCTGCAGCCCAGGGGATGCCCCAGGGCGATGGCGCCGCCGTTGGGGTTGACCCGCGGGTCGAAGGGGTCGATCCCCAGTTCCTGCAGCACCGCCATGGACTGGACGGCGAAGGCTTCGTTCAACTCGATCAGGCCGATCTGATCCAGGGTGAGGCCGGCCCGGTCCAGGGCCCTGCGGGTGGCGGGCACCGGCCCGATGCCCATGATCCGCGGGTCCACGCCCGCGGTGGCGTTGGCCACGATCCGCGCCAGGGGACGCAGGCCCAGGCGCTCCGCCGTCTCCCGCCGCATCAGCAGCACGGCGGCGGCGCCGTCGTTGAGGCTGGAGGCGTTGCCGGCGGTGACGGTCCCACCCGGCCGGAACACCGGCCGCAGCCGGGCCAGCTGCTCCAGGCTGGTGTCGCGGCGCGGCCCCTCGTCGGTGTCCACCACCTGGACCTGGCCCTTGGGGCCCGGCACCTCCACCGGCACGATCTCGTCCTTGAAGCGGCCGGCGTCGATGGCGGCCACCGCCTTCTGGTGGGACCAGAGGGCGAAGCGGTCCTGATCCTCCCGGGGGATGCGCCAGCGCTCGTAGATGTTCTCAGCGGTTTCCCCCATGGACTCCAGGGGGATGATCTCCTTCATACGGGGGTTCTCGAAGCGCCAGCCCAGGGTGGTGTCGTACATGATCCGGTTGCCCGAGGCGAAGGCCCGCTCGGGCTTGGGCATGGCGTAGGGCGCCCGGGACATGGACTCGACGCCGCCGGCGATGACCACCTCGGCGTCGCCCACCTGGATGGCCCGGCAGCCCAGGTGCACGGCGTCCAGGCTGGAGCCGCACAGGCGGTTGACGGTGCTGGCCGGCCCCCCGAAGGGGAAAACCCCCCGGGCCACGGCCATCGGGGCCCGCTGCGGGCCTTCTCTTTTTCACAACATAAGCCGCCGGCGGAACAACCCTGGTTAAGTTTGTGTGTTGTCGG
>PKRI01000055.1 GCA_017577485.1 Bacillota bacterium
TTATTTGTTGTAAAGTAGTCGACGGCATCACACAGTTCTTCCTGTCTTCTTGGATCTGAGTTTTTTTTTTTTTTACAATAAAAGGCCGCAATACTATTTTTCTCCTTTCCTCGTGGCTTGGGAATTTGTAAAAAAGACAGGTTGGAAGAGGGCCGCCGGCCGGGCCCTTTCCCGCCGGTGGCCCGCCTCAGCCAGTTCCAACCGGTGGGCCGCCACCGCGGCGGCGGCCCGCTGCCGGGCCAGATTCCAGGAGCGCCAGGAGGCGGCTTCCGGGCGAAGCCATCCCCAGCGGTGAAGCAGGATCCCGGCCACGACGGTGCGCTCCTCTTCGGACAGCTCCGGCAGCGCCTGGACCAGCGCCGGCACCGCGTCGCCGCCGAGCTCCGCGTTGTAGACCGCGTCGAAGCGGCCCGTGGCCGCGTAGTGGTCCAGGTTGGCCCGCGCCACCAGCCCATGGGGGTTGGCCGCCGCCAGCGCGGCTGCGGCCACGTAGCCCGCCACCAGGGCGCCGGCCACGAACCGCTCCCGCCGTCCCGCCAGCATGGTGAACGCCAGCCAGGCCAGCACAAAGGCCAGCCAGCCCAGGAAGAACATCACCACCAGCCGCAATTCCGTCAGGCCGTAGGCCTGCTGGTACAGGATCATGCGGTACACCGCCGAGGCCAGGGTCACGTAGACCTGGGCCACCAGCGCCAGCACCAGGCCCCGCAGCAGCCGCTGGTGGCGGGGTTCCCGGCGGGGGACCAGCCCGTCCACGGCCACCAGCAGGGGCACCACCAGCGCGGCCGCCAGCGTCAGCTCGAAGAAGCCGCGCCGGGCGTACTCGGCGTAGGTGAGGCCCACGGTCTCCTGGACCAGCGCCGCTCCCCCGAAGAGGTAGCGCACCTGCACCAGGACGAAGGTGAGGAAGAGGGCATTGACGGCGCCCAGGACGGTGGCCCCTTCCACGATGCCCACGGGCCGCCCGATGTCCGGCGGCGGCATGGGGACCTCCCGCCGCTCGGGCCGGGTCAGGGCCCGCAGCAGGCCGGCGGCCGGCCACGCCCACAGCAGCACGTAGAGCAGCCGCACCGCCGCCCCGGACAGGTGCAGGTTCAGGGCCCGGCCGAGCAGTTCCGCGAAGACCGGGTCGGCCGACGCGAACAGCATCCCGAAGATCAGCAGCACCGGCAGCGCCAGCACCAGGCCGCGGGCCACGGCGGCGGCCGTGCGGCGGGTCTCGCCCCGGGACAGTTCTCCCCAGGCCGCGTCCCCCGCCAGCAGCCGCAGCGGCCCGCCCACCACGCTCACGGTAGCCGCCAGCAGGCGCAGGACGAATTCCAGCAGGTCCACGGCCGCCAGGCGACCGCCCTGGGCGGCGGCCACCGCCGCCGCGGCCGTCAGGCCCAGCATCAGCAGGCTCAGCATCACGGCGCTGGGGGCATCGCGCCAGGCCGGCACCGAGGCGAAGAACAACGCCGGGACCGCCAGCAGGCGCACCTGCCGGTCCAGCGGCGTTGCGGCGCGGCGGCTCCACCACCCGATCAGGCCGGCGGCGGCCAGCACCCACAGGATCACGTTGACGCCGGGCAGGGCCCCGTGGAACAGGATCTCGGCCAGGACGCCCAGGCCCAGTCCCCCGGCGGCGACGGTGAGCGCGCTGCGCGTCCCGTCAGACACCGGGATCACCCTCCGCGGCGGCTCCCCCGGCCCCCGGCAGGTCGCCGGGCGCCGTCAGGTACGCCCGCGTCTCGCCGTACAGGTCCGCCAGGCGCCGCCACTGCACGGCATAGTACTGGAACCGGCCCTCCTGGGCCTCGCGGGCGATGAGGCCCGCCTCCAGCAGCACCCGCAGGTGCCGGGACACCGTGGACTCGTTGACGTCCAGCCGCCGGGCCATTTCCTGGGCCGGCAGCCGCGTCGAGGCCACCAGGCGCAGCAACTGCAGCCGCGTCGGGTCCGCCAGGGCGGCGTGGGCCAGCAGCAGGTGTTCCGGCGGCGCCCCGCCGGCCTCCTGGGCGGCGGCCCCGGGGGAGTAGTAGAGCACCAGCGTCCGCCGGTCCCGGTAGAACAGGAAGCGGCGCGGGCAAAAGGCCGAGGGTACCAGCAGCACCCGGTCCAGTTCGTCCAGCCCCAGGCGCAGGCCGCTGCCCCAGCGGATGACCAGGGCGCCCTGGTCGTCGACGCTGATGCGGTCCGACAGGCTGGAGAGGAAGGCCCGGGCGCCCTGAGCCCGCAGGCGCTGGTGGTCGGCCTGCAGCGCCTCGGCCAGCCTGGCGGCCGCAGCCGCGTACTCCGGGGCCGCCGCCTGCCAGCACATCAGCAGGTCGTCGGCCAGCTGCGGGTCGTCGTCGCCCAGGCGCGCCAGCAGCACCGGCGGCGGTTCCGGGTGATCGTCCAGGGCCAGGGCCAGGGCGAACAGGTCGGTGCCGCCGCGCTCCAGGCGCTCCAGCAGTCCCTCGGGCAGCCGCGCCCGTACCCGCTCGGTCCAGTCGGGGCGCCCGAAGCGCTCGGGCTGCTGCATGACCCGCACCGCCATGGCCAGGTCCAGCAGGGGTGAAAGGCGGAAGGTAAGCCGCTTCTCCAGGCTCGCCGACGTGCTCATGGTCGATCTACTTCCTTTCCGGGGCGGTGCAGCGTCGATGGTTGCGTACTGACACAATCATGGTAGGGTACTATTGCACATAAGGTCAAGTAAGCCGCTGGCGGGGCCGCTGCAGCGCCGCCGCAGCGGGTGAAGAGGGGGAGGACTTGCCGTCGGCCAGGACGAAACCTGTGCCCGTCCCCGGAACCGGCATCCGAGCAGCCGACGTTGACTGCGTCGTCGCAGCAGCCTGTGGACCCGGCACCCCCGACAGCGGGAGAAGTTTCGGGCAAGCCGCCTCATCGTGTAATTGTGGGTTGCAGGGATCGGTATGGCCGAGAATGTGTTGGCTTCCCTTGACACCGGCGTCACCAAAGCCCTGCGCCTTTATCACCAGGTTCAGAATGCTTCGTCTCCATTTCTTTACGCTTCCTCAGTGCGGGCTCTCGCTGGCCTGCTCTTTGCCTGGATTGCGCTCTCCATCGCTGCCGGCGTCTTTTCGGGTATTGTCCTCAGCCGGACACGGCGCTGGTGGGAACCTGTCTTGTTCTGGTTGGTTGGGGAAAAGGCGCGGGAACGATCTCGGGACACCTTCGCGCGTGTCCTGCGCCAGCACCTGGCGAAGATCCAACGCTAGGCTCCGGCTTTCGAATCGGCCCGGCCGGCGTGCGCGCCGACAGATAACCGCGTGGGTCGATGCCGGGATTACCACCCCGCTGCCTTTGACCCCGGGCGGCGGTTCCCCGTAGAATGAATGCGAACATGTGTTCGCGTCTTGCGGGGGACGGCCCATGTTCACGCACCTGCACGTCCACTCGTGCTATTCCTTCCTGGACGGCGCCAGCACGCCCCGGCAGCTGGTGCAGCGGGCGGCGGACCTGGGCATGCAGGCCCTGGCCCTGACCGATCACGACAGCGTGGCCGGCGCCGTCGAGTTCTACCGCTGTGCCCGCGAGGCCGGCATCAAGCCCATCCAGGGCGCCGAGGTCACGGTGGCGCCGCTGGGGGAGGAGGGGGATCAGGCCCGCCCGGCACGCTCCTTCCACCTGGTGCTGCTGGCCGAGGGTCCCGCCGGCTACGCCAACCTCTGCCGCATCCTGAGCGACGCCCACCTGCAGAACCCGCGGGGCCAGCCTCTTGTCACGCGGTCCATGCTGGAAGGCCGCACCGGCGGCCTCATCGCCCTTTCGGGCTGCCGGCGGGGCGAGGTGGCCTGGCGCCTGCTGCGCGGCGACCGGTGCGGCGCCGAGCGGGCGGCCCGGGCCCTGCGCGGCCTGTTCGGTCCCGACCGCTTCTACCTGGAACTGCAGGCCGACCGCCTGCCCGGCCAGCGGCGGCTGCACCGGCAGATGCGGGACCTGGCCGGGCATCTGGGCGTCGGCCTGGCGGCCAGCAACAATGTTCACTATCACGAACGAGATCGCTTCTGGCTCCACGACCTGCTGACCTGCGTGCGCTGCGGCTTGACCATCGACCAGGTCCACCCCGAGCGCCGGCTCAACGCTGAGAACGACCTGAAGCCCGCCGCCGATATGGCCGCCGCCTTCGCCGACCTGCCCGAGGCCCTGCGGGGCACCGCGGCCATCGCCGAGCGCTGCCGGCCGGCGCTGGACCTGGACGCCCGGCTGCACCCGGCCTTCGCCGTGCCGCCGGGGATGACCGCCGAGCGGTACCTGCGGGAACTGGCCTACCGCGGCGCCCAGGAACGCTACGGCCGGCTGACGGGAAAGATCCGCCGCCGCCTGGACCACGAACTGGACATCATCAACCGCCTGGGCTACGCCGACTACTTCCTGCTGGTCTGGGACGTGGTCCGCTTCGCCCGCTCCCGGGGCATCCGCTGCGCCGGCCGGGGATCGGCCGCCGACTCGGCGGTGGCCTACTGCCTCTACATCACCGAGGTGGACGCCATCGAGCGGGGCCTGCTGTTCGAGCGCTTCATGAGCCTGGAGCGGGCCGAGCGGCCCGACATCGACATCGACTTCGACTGGCGGTACCGGGACCAGGTGGCCGACTACGTCTACCGCCGCTACGGCGCCGGGCACGTGGCCGCCGTCTGCACCTACCAGACCTACCGGGGACGGGCGGCCATCCGCGACTTCGGCAAGGTGCTGGAGTTCCCCGATGACGAGATCGACCGCCTGGCCAAGCGCTGGTACGGTTCGGTGGGTGACGACGCCCTGGAGCGCTTCGAGCGGGTCCCGGAACTGCGCGACAGCGGCATCGCCGCGGGCCGCTACCGCCGCCTGCTGGAAGCCTGCGCCGCCGTCCGCGGCTTCCCGCGGCACCTGGGCACGCATCTCGGCGGGCTGGTGATCAGCCGCCGGCCGCTGGTGGAGGTGACGCCCCTGCAGCGGTCGGCCAAGGGCATCGTCGTCAGCCAGTTCGACAAGCGCGGCGTCGAGGACCTGGGCCTGGTCAAGCTGGACCTTTTGCCCCTGCGGACCTTCGGCGCCGTCGACGACGCCGTCCGCGCCATCCAAACCCGGGACCCCGGCTTCGACGACCAGCGCGTCCCCCTGGACGACCAGGCCACCTTCCGCATGATCCGCCGGGGCGAGACGGTGGGCGTCTTCCAGCTGGAAAGCCCGGCCCAGCGCGCCCTGCACCCGCGCCTCAAGGCCGAAACCATGGAAGACATCGTGGCCAGCGTGGCCATCATCCGCCCGGGGCCCATCAAGGGCAACATGGTGGAGCCCTTCCTGCGCCGGCGCCGGGGGGAGGAGCCGGTGACCTACCTGCATCCCAAGCTGAAGCCCATCCTGGAGAAGACCTGGGGCGTGGTGCTCTTCCAGGAGCAGGTGATCGAGATCGCCACGGCCATCGCCGGCTTCACGCCCGGCGAGGCCGACCGCCTGCGGCGGGTGATGACCCACGCCCGCTCCCACGAGGACATGGAGGAGATCGGCCGCCATTTCGTGGACAAGGCGCGGCGCCGCGGCATCTCCGACGAGGTGGCCCGGACGGTGTTCTCGTACATCCAGGGGTACGCCTCGTACGGCTTCTGCGAGGCCCACGCCGCCGCCTTCGCCACCACCGCCTTCAAGACCGCCTACCTGATCCGCCACTACCCGGCCGAGTTCTTCGCCGCCGTCCTGAGCCACCAGCCCATGGGCTATTACCCGCCCAACACCGTGGCGCTGGAGGCCCGGCGGCGGGGGGTGAAGATCCTGCCCCTGGACATCAACGCCAGCGGCGGCCCCTGCACGGTGGAATACCCTGCCCCCGGCGCCCGCGCCGGCCGGGGCGGGCGCGGCGCCATCCGCCTGGGGTTCTGCCGGGTCAAGGGCATCCGCCAGGAAGAGATCGAGGCCATCCTGGCCGCCCGGGACCGGGACGGCCCCTTCCGCGATGTGGTGGACTTCGCCCGCCGGCTGCGGGGGCGGGTGGCCCGCGACACGGCGGAGCGCCTGGTGCGCTGCGGCGCTTTTGACGGGGTGGAACCTCACCGCCGCCGGGCCCTGTGGCGCCTGGCCCGGGCCTGGCGGCAGGGGGAGGGCCGGGCGGCGCCGCTGGAGGTCCTGGCGGCGGGCGACGATCCCGACCTGCCCGACTTCGACGAGCGGGAGCGCTGGCTCCACACCTACGACGTGCTGGGGATCGACGTCCACTACCGCCACTTCATGACCTTCTTCCGGGAGAGCCTGCGGCGGCGGGGCGTCATGGACACCCGCCAGGTGCGCCGCGCCCGGCACGGCACCTGGATCGAGACGGCCGGCGTGGTGATCCGGCCCCACCGGCCGCCCACCCGCAGCGGCCGCACCATTGTCTACTTCATGCTGGAGGACGAGCACGGGATCATCGACGTGACCATGTTCGAGGACGTCTACCGGGAGCAGGGCGGGATCCTGTTCGGCGAGGCGGTGCCGCCGCTGGTGGTGGCCGGCCGCCTGGACCGGAAGCGCGGGGGGCTGACGGTGGTGGCGCGGCGGGTGCGCCCCCTGTAGACCGCCGCCGTCACCACCGGGGCAGCCGCCACATACCTGTGCAGCGGCAGGGCGCGCCTGCCCGGGGGCAGGCCGCGCAACCAGCAGAGGGGGTAGGGGTACGATGGCCCGACGCACAGCCGCCGGGACGCGGCGGCGCTCCGCCCGCGCCCACGCCGCCGGGTCCCCGCGGGCCGCATCCGGATGGTCCATGACCCGGTCCGTTTCGTCCCAGATCTTCCAGGCGGTGCTCAACGGTTTCGAGGAGGTGCCGGCCCGCCTGACCGACGCCACCGGCCGCTTCTGGGCACGGCTCATCGACGGCGGCACCGCCCTGCAGTACGAACTGCGCTACGAGGACACCACCTCGCCGGTTTCCGCCGCCCACATCCACTTCGGCCGGCGCGGCGTCAACGGCGAGATCATCGTCTTCCTCTGCGGGGGCGACGACGCGCCGTCGTGCCCGCCCCGCGGCGGCACCGTCACCGGCATCATCACCGCCGACGACATCCGCGCCATCCCCGAGCAGGGCCTGGAGGCGGGCGACTTCCAGAGCTTCCTCCGCATCCTGCGGGCCGGGGCCGGCTACGTCAACGTCCACACCAGCAGGTTTCCCGCGGGCGAGATCCGGGGGCAGATCGAGTAGCGGTCCGGCCGGAGCGGCAGCAGGGCCCGTCCCCGGTGCCACAGAAACCCTGGACCGTATGGACGCGGACCTGCATGTCGTGCTGGTGGCACCCGAGATCCCGCCCAACGCGGGCAACGTGGCCCGGACGTGCGCCGCCCTGGGCGCCGTCCTGCACCTGATCCGCCCGCTGGGCTTCTTCATGACCGACCGCCACCTGCGGCGTGCGGGGATGGACTACTGGCGCCAGGTCCGGTATCACGTCCACGACGACTGGGAGGCGTTCCGCCGCCTGATGCCGGCGGAGCGCTGCTTGTTTTTCACGCCCGATGCCGACCGCCGCTACGACCAGGTGGACTACCGGCGGGGCGTAGGGCTGGTCTTCGGCAGCGAGAGCAGCGGCCTGCCGCCCGCGGTCCTGGCGGAGGCGCCGCCGGAGCGCCGGGTGCGGATCCCGATGCGGCCCGGGATCCGCTCGCTGAACCTGGCCACGTCGGTGGGCATCGCCGCGTACGAGGCCGCACGCCGGTTGGGTTTCCCGGGACTGGCGTGACCGACCCGGGGCCCGGGCCGGCGGCAGGAGGGAGGGCCCGGATTGCGCCTGCATCGCCCCCGCCCGGCCGGCCGCAAGGTCACGGCCGTGCAGCTGGCCTTCGACACCCTGCCCACCCTGGAAACCATACGCGAGCGCCTGCTCCTGGCCATGGTGGAAGCCTGCCGGGAGAGGCCGCTGCTGGTGGTCTTCCCGGCGCTGACGGGCCTGCTGGCGCTGCACCTCTTGGCGGGCCGGGAGTGGCGGTGGGGTCCTTCCCTGACCGAAGCCGCCCTGCGTTTCGGCGAGGCCGCCGAGGAGACGCTGCTGGACTGGGCCCGGCAGCTTGCCCGCCAGCACGACACCTACCTGATGCCCGGCACATGCCTGGTCCCCACCGACGAGGGACTGGTCCACGCCGCGTACCTGGTGGGCCCCGACGGCCAGGTGCTGGGCCGCCAGCTACAGACCCACGTCCCGGCCGCCGACGCGGCCCTGGGCCTGGTGCCCGGCCATGAGATCCACGTCTGGGACGTCGAGGTGCTGCGGGTGGGCATCGCCGTGGGCAGCGACGCCTGGTATCCCGAGGTCGGGCGGATCATCGCCCTGCAGGGTGCCACCGTCATGCTCTGCCCGACGGCGGTGCCGGCGCCCTACAGCCGCTGGCGCCAGCTGGCGGGGATCTGGCAGCAGGTGCAGGCCAACCAGTTCTTCGCCGTGGAG
>PKRI01000056.1 GCA_017577485.1 Bacillota bacterium
GTATGATCTCGGCTTCCATGGCCGCCAGCGTGCCGTCGCGTTTGGCACCCATCTTCAGGCGGATGACGACGGCGGCACCGGGGTTGGAAACGTAGAAGTCGACGGTGCGGCTCAGCACCAGGCGCACCGGCCGCCGCACGGCCAGGGCCAGGGCGGCCGCCAGCGGCTCCAGCAGCATGATCTTGCCGCCGAAGCCGCCGCCGACGGGCAGGGGCACGACCCGCACCTGGTGCTCCTCCAGGCCCAGTTCCCGGGCCGTTTCCCGCTGGACGAAGAACTGGCCCTGGGTAGGCGTCCAGATGGTGACGCCGCCGCCCGGCCGCGGCTCGGCGATGCAGCCCAGGGGCTCCATATAGCCCTGGTGTACCCGGGCCAGGCGATAGGTGTCCTCCAGGATCAGGTCGCACTGGCTCCAGGCGGCCTCGGGATCGCCCCGGCGGTGGCGGATCACCCGGTCCACGTTGCGGGGTTTGTCGCCGCCGGCCGCGCCGGCCGCACCGGGACCGGCGTCCACGCCGTGCCCTCCCGCGTCGCTCCCGTGGGCCCCGGCGTCGCTGCCGTGCGCCCCCGCATCGCCCCGGCCGCCGTGCAGGTCGGGCCGGGCCAGGGGCGCGCCCGGCGACATGGCCTCCAGCGGGTCCAGCACCGCCGGCAGGACCTCATATTCCACCCGCACCTGCTCGGCGGCCTCGGCGGCGGCGGCCTCGCTGCCGGCCAGCACGGCGGCCACCGGGTGTCCCACGTAGTAGACCTCGTCGCGGGCCATCAGGTCCAGCGGCGGCAGGTCGCCGCCGGTCAGCACCGCCGCCACGCCCGGCAGCGAGCGGGCGGCCGCGGTGTCGACGGCGCGGATCCGCGCCCGGGGGTGCGGGCTCAGCACCAGCGCGGCGTACAGCATACCCGGCAGGGTCATGTCGGCCACATAGCGGGTGCGGCCGGCGACCTTGTCGGGGCCGTCCGGCCGCGGCCTCGACACGCCTACAGCGTGGTAAACGCTCATGGCGAACCTCCCAATGGGGCGGTAAGACCTGGGCTATCCCTTTGCGCCACCGGACCGGCTTCCCTGCCGGCGGCCATCCCCACGCCGGTGGGGGCATGCCGGCAGGCGCCGGAACTGGCAAGCTTCCGGCAAAGGAACACGTCCCCCGGGCTGCGAACTGTACCGCATCGTGTTTTCCCGGGACCCAGCTCCTGGAGGACCGGCCCAACCCCCGTTCCATCCCGACCGGCAGCGGAGATGCAAACGCGGTGGACACATGGTTCGGCACCTGGGTCGAACGCAGCCGGCTGAACATATGGGTGGTCTTGGGCGCCGCGCTTCTGGAGGCCGCCGGCGTGCCGCTGCCTTACGAACTGGTTTTCCTCGCCTTCGGCGTCCTGGTGGAAGCCGGTGACGTGGGCCTGGTGCCCGGGCTCGCCGGCCTGGTGGCGGCCAGCACCACGGGCAACCTGGCCGGATACGGGGTGGGTCGCGTCCTGGGCCGCCGGCTGCTGGCAGGGCTGCTGCGGCGTTCCGCCCGGCTGCGGTCCTTCTGGGCACGCCACCGCGTCAATATCCGCCGCAACACGCTCCGGGTGCTGTTTGTCGTAAGGTGGCTGGGTTTCGGTTTCGGTCCCGTCATCTGGGCGGCAGGTTTGAACCGGCTGCCGCCGGCGCGCTTTGCGGGCTTCATGCTGGCCGTCAATGTCCTTTGGGTAAGTGCCTGGGGGCTCCTGACCCGCGGCCTCCTTGACCTTGTTTCGCGGCTGAAACGGCCCGGGTGGGTCCTGGCTGCCTTGATCACAGCCGCGGCCGCGGCGCTGCTGGCACGCCACCGGCTGCGGGCGGGGGATGCGTCGTGACCAGCCTGTACCTGGCGGCGCTGGTGGGCTGGTTGGGCGCGCAGTGGGCCTGGTGGCTGCCCGGTTTCGCCGGGCGGCGGGACCCTGCGGGCATCGCCGGCTTGCTGGGGGCCCGCGCACCGGTCCGGCGGTGGCTGCACGCCGCGCTCCAGGCGCTTCCGGCGCTGCTGGCGGTGGTGGGGGTGCGCGCCTGGGTCGGTGGGTACGTCGCCCCATGCATGACAGCCCTGACCCTGGCGCTGGCGCGGCTCTACCCGCTGCCCCCGGCCCGGCGGGCACCTGGGTTGAGGGCGCCGGCGCACCCGCAGTTGCTCCACGCCGGAGCGGCCGCCGCTGCCCCGGTGGCCCTTCGCCTCCGGACGCCCGGCCGCGCCGCGCCCCTCCAGACCGCGGTTCTTGCCGGCATCTACGCCGGCCTGTACTGGCCGCTGGGGCTGGCCTGGATCACGGTGACCCTCCTGGCACGAGCCTGGGCCGGTTCTCACAAGCGGCGCTTGCGCTGGGTGCCGCTCGTCCAGGCGTTTACCGCTTTCGGTGCAGGATGGGCGTGGAACCTGCCCGACGCCGTTCTGATCCTGGCCGCCGTCCTGGGCGCGTTCCAGGCGGCCAGAGTGCTGCCCCACTTCGTGCCTTCGGGCAGCGGGCGCCTGAACGCGCCGCGCATCGGGCGCATCGCCATCGTGGCCGCGACCCTGGCGGGTGCCGGGCTCTACCTGCTGAACCTCTACGTGTACCACGGCGTCGGCGAAGGCAGGGCGCTGATCCGCAGCGTCCCCGTGCAGACGCGCGCCGTGGCCCTGACCTTCGACGACGGGCCCAACCCTCGTTACACCACCGAAGTGCTGGATATCCTGCGGGAGGAGGGCATTTCGGCCACATTCTTCCTGGTCGGGCGCGAGGTCGAAGCCTATCCCGAACTGGCCCGCAGGATCGTCGCCGAAGGCCACGAGATCGGCAACCATACCTACTCCCACAAGAACCTGCTGGGCGCGCGGCCCGAAACCGTCCACCGGGAGATCGTGCGCGCAAACCAGGCCATCGAAACGGTGACAGGCGTGACGCCCCGCTTCTTCCGCCCGCCCCGCGGCGCCTACAACCAGGCGACGCTGGCGGTCACGGCGGAGACGGGCCAGCAGGTCATCCTGTTTTCGCTGAGCAGCCGTGATTGGCTGGAGCTGGCCCCGGCCGACATCGCCCGCAACATCCTGCGGCGGGTGCAGCCGGGCGACATCCTGCTGCTGCACGACAGCGGCGATCTGGTCGGCTCCAGGCACGGTGACCGCTCCAACACCCTCAAGGCGCTGCCCCGCATCATCCACGGGCTCCGGGACCAGGGATACGTGTTCGTCACCGTCAGCCAGCTGCTGATGATCTCCCAACTGGAGGAGGAAGGGAAACCTTGATCCTCGACCGGTGGTGGCCGCTGCTGCTGGCGGCAGGCCCGCTGCTGGCGCTGGCGGCATCGCTGCTTCTCCCCGGCTTCCGCGGCGGCGTCTGGAGCCCGTCGCCCCAGGACGTGGTCCGCGTCATGCTGGCCATGGCCCGGCCGCGGCCCGGTGAGCACCTGGTCGACCTGGGCTGCGGCGACGGCCGCATCCTGCTGACCGCCGCCCGGGAGTTCGATCTGCACTGTACCGGTTTCGACATGAACCCGCTCTGGCGGTGGTGGGTGGGGTGGCGGAGCCGCCGGGCCGGGGTGGCTGATCGGGTGACGGTGGTTACCGGGGACTTCTTCGGCGCCGACCTGGCCCAGGCCGACATCGTGACGGCCTTCCTGTCGCAGGCGGCATGCGACCGGCTGGCACCGATGCTGCGCCGCCAAATGAGGCCCGGCGCTCGGGTCGTCACGTACCAGCGCACCCTGCCGGGATGGCGGCCCGACGCCGTCCAGGAAGTGAGGCCGGGCAAGTTCGTCTACCTCTACCGCCAGTCCTTCTGAAGCTGCCCGCAGTCCCTCAGGATTCCTGATCCGATACGCACCCGCCTCGTCGGGTCGGCGCTCTAGGTCGCCACCGGGCGTCTTTCGGATGCGCGCCCGACGCCAAGATATGGCCGGCGACCCATAGGCCTCATGCCCGTGCCACGATAGCATCGCAATTGAAAAAGGAATGAACGTCGAGACAGCGAGGGAAAAGGAGGTGGCCCGAGATGGCCAATCCGGAGTTCGTCAACAAGCCGGAACCCGTGACGCGGTTCCTGTTCAGTGATCCCCGGGCCGGCATCCTGTGGCTGCCGGTGCGGGTGTGGCTGGGCTGGCGCTGGCTGAGCGCCGGGCTCGGCAAGGTCGGCACCCCGGCGTGGACCGGCGATCAGGCCGGCGCCGCGGTGGCCGGCTTCGTCCAGGGCGCCCTGGCCAAGGCTGCGGGCGATCATCCTGACGTGCAGGCATGGTACGCCTGGTTCCTGGAGAACATCGTCCTGCCCAACGCGGCGGTGTTCGGGTATATGGTGGCCTTTGGCGAGGTGCTGGTGGGGTTGGCGCTGCTGACCGGCTTCCTGACCGGGATCGCGGCCTTCTTCGGCACGGTCATGAACATGGCGTTCCTCCTGGCCGGCACGGTCAGCGTCAACCCCATCCTGTTCGCCGTCGGCACCTGGCTGGTGCTGGCCTGGAAGGTGGCCGGCCGCTGGGGCCTGGACTACTGGCTGCTGCCGGCGCTGGGCACCCCGTGGGCTCCCGGCCTGCTGTTCCGGGGCCGGCGGGCGCGGGCGGTGCCGGTCGGCTGATCACCGAGGCGCGACCCGGGCGGCCGGTCAACGCCCAACCGGCGAAGGGCGTGACCTGAAAAAACAGAGGGCCGTCCGCCCGGTCGATCAACAAAACCCCCATGCGACACGCAAGCGCCCCGCTGGTTCGGGGCGCTTGCGTGTTCGGCACCGTAAGCCCGGCGGTGTGCCCCCGTGCCGGCGGGCGGCCGGGCACGCCGTTTCAGAAGTTCATGACCTGGGCGATGCCCTTGAGCACCCGCTCGGGCGAGGGCAGGTAGTAGTCCTCCAGGGTGAAGTAGGGCATGGCGGTGTCGAAGCCGGTCACCCGCACCACCGGAGCCTCCAGGTAGAGCAGCGCCCGCTCGCCGATCAGCGCGGCGATCTCGCCGCCGAAGCCCGACTGCCGCGGCGCCTCGTGCACCACCACGCAGCGGCCCGTCTTCTGGACCGAGGCGATGATGGCGTCGATGTCCAGCGGCGACAGCGTGCGCAGGTCCAGCACCTCGCAGGACCAGCCGTGTTCGGCCGCGGCCTTCTCAGCGGCGGCCAGCGCCACGTGGACCATGGCGCCCCAGGCGATGAGGGTGACGTCGTTGCCCTCCCGTGCCACCCGGGCCTTGCCCAGCGGCACCGTGTACGGCTCTTCCGGCACCTCCTCGCGGAAGGCGCGGTAGATTCGCTTGGGCTCGAAGAAGATCACCGGGTCGGGGTCGCGGATGGCGGAGATCAGCAGCCCCTTGGCGTCGTACGCCGTGGCGGGGATGACGACCTTGATGCCCGGGATGTGAGTGTAAAACGTTTCGGGCGCTTCCGAATGGTGCTCCAGAGCCCGGATGCCGCCGCCGTGCGGGACCCGGATCACCATGGGCGCCGTGAAGCGGCCCCGCGACCGGTTCCTGATGCGAGCCACGTGGGAAATGATGTGGTCGAACGCCGGCGGCAGGAAGCCGTCGAACTGGATCTCCGGCACCGGGATCAGGCCGTAGACGGCCATGCCCAGCGCGGCGCCGATGATGGCTGACTCGGCCAGCGGCGTGTCGATGACCCGGTCGGGCCCAAACTCCTGCTGCAGGCCCTCGGTGGCCCGGAACACCCCGCCCACGCGCCCGACGTCTTCCCCGAGAAGTACGATGCGATCGTCGCGGCGCATCTCCTGCCGCAGTGCTTCGTTGATGGCCTGGATTAAGGTGCGTCGCGCCATCCGACCATCTCCCCCGGACTGAGATTGGCACCCAGCCATCCCGATTGTACCCGCTGGTGCCGGGCTCATCCTAGCAAGAAACGTGGACCGGAAACAGGCGGGCCGGCGTCCCGCCCAGCGCCCCGTGCCCGGCGGGGGCCGGGCACCGCATCGCAGGACAGCCCCTCACCTGAGCACCAGCGCCCCGATGATCATGGAGCCGGCCACGCCCCAGACCGGATGGACCCCGAAGTAATGGGCCGCGATGAAGTAGCCCGCGGCAATGGCGAAGGGCACGAAGGTGTAAGGCGCGGGACCCCGCTCGAAGGCAAAGCGGGCGAAGTCCATGGCCAGCATGGCCAGCATCACGAACACCACCGGCCGCACGCCGTTGATGGCGCCGCGCACCATGGGGTGGTCGCTGTAGCGGGACAGCATCGCGAACAGCGCCACCATCAGGACGGCCGTGGGCAGCACCACGCCCGCCAGCGCCGCGGCGGCCCCACCCCACCCGGCCACCTGATACCCCACGTAGGCGGCCATCTTGGTGGCGATGGGACCCGGCAGCGAGTTGCCGAAGGCCAGGGCACGGCCGAACTCCTCCTGGGTCATCCAGCCAAAGCGCTCGACCACCTCGTGCTCGTACAGCGGGATGATGGAGGGACCGCCTCCGTACCCCAGCAGGGTCGCGCGGGTGAATGCAACGAAGACCTGCCAGACGCGGATCCAGTCCATGGGCCGGCTACCTCCTCGGTGGCGGCTCTGCCCCGCGGATCGGTGGAGGACCCCACCCTCCTGATCCATCGGGATGCCGCCCTTACGAGGATAGCACCTCGCCTCAGGCCCATCGAGCCGTTTCCAGGCAGGCTTCCGGTCAGCCCGTCCCCCGGCGGGCCCGCTCGATCAGGTAGTCGGCCAGGTACCCGGCCACGTCCACGCGGGCGATCTGATCGTAACCGTGGTAGTTGGGCCAGGCGTTCAACTCCAGCACCTGCAGGCGCTCGGCGCCCTCGATGATGTCCACGCCGGCCACGTCCAGGCCCACGGCGCGGGTAGCCGCCAGGGCCAGGCGCCGCAGCGGTTCCGTCAGCCGGCAGTAGGCCGGGCGCCCGCCGGCCGCCACGTTGGTCTTCCACATGCCCTTGCGGGCGTAGCGGTAGCTGGCGCCCAGCGCTTCGGACCCCACCACCACCACGCGGATGTCGCGGCCCGGGTTGGGGACGTAGGCCTGGGCGTAGACGCTGCCGTGCCGGCGCCGCCAGCGCCCGAGCCGTTCCCGGGTGATCTGCGCCTGCGGGTAGCGGGCTGACCCCTCGCCCAGGGCGCTGTTCCAGGGCTTGAGGACGACGCGCCGGCCCAGGCGGCGGGCGCGCCGCCAGAGCGGTGCCGGCACCCCGTGGGAGAACACCACCGGCGGCTGCGGTACGCCGGCCGCCGCCAGGGCGGCGCTGGCCAGGTGCTTCATCTTGGCCCGGTACCAGGCCTCGGCGCGGTTGACCACCGGGTAGCCGGCCAGTTCAAAGGCGCGGACGAGGTCGAGCCCCCAGCCGGAGTTGCGGTACAGGCCGTTGACCACCAGGTCCGGGTTCAGTTCGCGGCCGCTGCCGTCGATGAAGGCCGTGCCGCTGCCGCTGATGCAGACCGTTTCCCGTCCCGGCGCCAGCACGCGGACGCTGACGCCCCGCTCCGCCAGGGCGTTGACCAGCTTGCGGTTGCGCTGCTCCTTGAGGTCCGGGTCATGGGTGATCAGGGCGATCTCCAAGTCTCCCCACCCACCAGCGGCCTGCCGGTCGGCCCCGCCGGCCGGCAGGAACACTCCTTGGTCGACATAATCATGCTGCCTCATTGTAGGCCCCACGGGGCGGCCGCGTGCCTGCGCGGGCGGTGCCGGCACCGCAGGCGCCGTGGGCATCACGGGCGCCGCGGACCTTTCCCCGACCCGGTGCGTACGTTGGAAACATCAAGGA
>PKRI01000057.1 GCA_017577485.1 Bacillota bacterium
CCGGGCGGGTTCAGTGCCTGGAGCGGGCGGGCCACCCCCCCCGCGTGCAGGGGGGCGGCGCGCGCCCCGGCCCCGAAGAGGGGTGGGGCCTGGCCGTGGGCGGGTGGCCCGGCGGCACCGAGGCGGCCGCGGCCGCCTGCCGGGTCAACGGCGACGGCACCGTCACGGTCACCGTGGGCGCGGTGGACCTGACCGGCAGCCACTCGGCCATGGCGGCCATCGCCGCCGAGGTCCTGGGCCTGCCGCCGGAGCGGGTCCGCGTGGTGACCGCCGACACCGAGCAGGCGCCCCTGGCCGGCATGTCCGCCGGCAGCAAGACCGTCTACACCGTGGGCGCCGCCGTCCAGGCCGCCGCCGAGGACGTGCGGGCCCAGATCCTGGCCATGGCCGCCGATGTGCTGGAGGCTGCGGTCGACGACCTGGAACTGCGTGACGGCAGGGTCCAGATCCGCGGCGTGCCGTCCCGCGGCGTGGCAGTCGCCGAACTGGCCCGCCTCACCGCTCGCTTCGGCAGCCGCTACGCGCCGCTGCACGGGTTCGGCCGCACCGCCATCCACGTGCAGGCACCGGGCTTCGCCGTCCACCTGGCCCGGGTGCGCGTGGACCGCGATACCGGCCAGGTGAAGGTCGTGCACTACCTGGCCGTCCAAGACGTGGGCCGGGCCATCAACCCGGCCGAGGTGCTGGGGCAGATCTACGGCGGCGTGACCCAGGGCATCGGCCGCGCCCTGTCGGAACGCATGGTCCACGACCCGGCGGGGCAGCTGGCCACCGCGACCCTGGGCGACTACCTAATCCCCACCAGCGATGACGTGCCGCCCATCGAGGTGGAACTGGTGGAGGTCCCCGCGCCCCACGGCCCCTTCGGGGCCAAGGGCGTGGGCGAGCCGCCGGTGGTGCCCTGCGCGGCCGCCATCGCCAACGCCATCGAGGATGCGGTCGGCATCAGGCTAACCGAGGCGCCGATGACCCCTGAGTTGGTGCTGCAGGCGCTGCGGTCCGGCGGTGGCCGGCCGGAATGACGGCCACCGGGGAAAAGTCCGCCCTCCGCACGGTCCTGGTCACCGGCGTTGCCGGGTTCATCGGCTCCCACACGGCGGCGGCCCTCCTGAAGCGGGGTAGCGCCGTCGTCGGCGTCGACGATCTTTCCCAGGGCTGCCGGGACCGGGTGCCGCCCGGGGTGACGTTTCATCAACTGGACATCCGCCGCTCGGGGGACCTGGATCGGCTGCTGGCCGATCGTCCCGTCGACGCCGTGGTTCACATGGCCGCCCAGGTCAGCGTCACGGCCGGCGAGCGGGAGCCCGGCCATGACCGCGAGGTCAACCTGGACGCCACGGCGGAACTGGCGCGGCTGGCGGCCCGCCGCGGCGTGGGCGTCTTCGTGTTCGCGTCCAGCGCGGCCGTGTACGGCGATCCGGCCCAACTGCCACTGACCGAATCCAGCCCCGCCAACCCCCGTTCGGCCTACGGGCTGCATAAGTGGCTGGCGGAGCTTTACGTCGCCCACGTGGCACGCCAGGCGGGGATGCGGCACGTGAACCTGCGGCTGGCCAACGTCTACGGCCCGGGCCAGCAGGCCCGCAGCGACGGCGGCGTCATCGCCGCCTTCCTCGACCGCCTGGCCGCCGGTGAGCCCCTGGTGCTCCACGGTGACGGGAGGCAGACCCGCGACTTCATCTACGTGGGCGACGTGGTGGAGGCGGTGCTGGCCGCCCTCGAGGGCCGCGGCTCCGGGACCTTCAACGTCTCGTCGGGCCGGGAAACCGACCTGCTGACGGTGATCCGGCACCTGGCGGCACTGGTCCAACAGGAGCCCCGGGTGATTCACGCGGACCCGCGGCCGGGCGACATCCGGCGCAGCGTCCTGGACCCGGCTGCGGCCATGAGGGACCTGGGCTGGTCGCCCCGGGTCAGCCTGGAGGAAGGGTTGGCCCTGGCCTGGAAGCACCATCCCCGCCGGACACAGTAGACAGGGGTAGTCCGGGCGTGCACCCGCATTCCGTTGAACAGAAACGGCTGGAAGACCGCACCGGCGGCGGACTGGCGGGCCGCCGGGTAGGCGTCGCCGCGGCCGTGGTGTCGGCCCTGGCCTTCAGCACCGAGGGGCTCTTCTCGGTGGGCGCGCTCCGGATGGGCGCCGATGTGCCGGCGGCGCTGGCCCTGCGCTACCTGGTGGCGGTGGCCTACGTGGCGGTGGTGCTGCTGCTGGCGGGCCCACGGCGTAGGGATGAGGGCGGCGGTACCGGCGGTGATCCGGTTGACGGCGCCGGCCGTGCTGCCGCCCGCGGCGCCGCCGGCCCGCGCCGGCAAGACCTGGCCGTGATCTTCGCGCTGGGCGGGCTGGCCCACGGGGCGGTGCCGCGGCTGCTGTTCGAGGCCTTCATGCGGATTCCCACCTGGCTGGCGCTGCTGCTGTTCTACCTGTTCCCGGTGCTGGTGCACGTGGGCGAGCACGTGCTGGGGCGGCACCCGCTGGGGCGGCGGCGGGCCCTGACGGTGGCGGTGACGCTGGCCGGCGCGGCGCTGGTGGCCAACCCTTCCACCGGCGCCGACATCCGCGCGGCCGGCGTACTGCTGGCGGTGGCGGCCGCTTTCTGCAACGCCGCCTTCCTGCTGGCCGTGGATCCGGTGCTGCAGAGGACCCACCTGCATCACGCGGTGGCGGCGCAGTTCGGTGGCGGCGCCGTGGTTCACGCAGCTTTGCTCCTGGCCGGCGGCTCCGCGGCTGCCCGCCTGGCCGGGGCGCTGCCTGCCTGGCCGTGGCTGGTGGGGCTCGGGCTGGTCACCACCGGGGCGGCCGTCACCGCCCTGAGCGCGGCCCTCCAGCGCCTGGGCGCCGCCCGGACCTCCCTCATCGGCATGCTGGAGCCCGTCTTTGCCGTGGCCTGGGGTGTGGCGCTGCTGGGCGAATCCGTGACGCCGGTTCAGGCGCTGGGGGCCGCAGTGGTGATCCTGGGCGTCGCCGGGTCCATCCGGGACGACTGACCCCCGGGCGCGATTTCCGTCCGGAAAGCCCGGCCGGCAGAAGCCCCCCAGGCCGGCAGGCTTCAGAGGTCCCGCGCCAGGCGCATCACCAGCCCGTAGTAGGGCGTCAGCCGCAGCCGGCGCCGGGCCTGCTCCACGGTCAGGCCGCGGCGCCGCAGGAGACCGGCGACGATCCGCAGGGCCTCGGACCGGCCGGCCCGGCCGGCAGCGATGCGGTTCAGCAGGTGCTCCAGGGTGCGCGCTTCCGCCGGCGTCAGGCGGTGGCGGTAGCGGCGCAGCAGGCGACGGGCGCGCTGGATGTCTTCGGGGCGCGGCAACGAGGCCACCTCCGCTGCAGGATATGTGCGGCGGCGGGGCCGGTTGACGGAACGCCGGATTCAGGTTGACGCGAGGCGCGTCTTGTTGACGGAATTCCGGAATCAGTGGGCGAACAGGTCCCCGCTCTCCAGTAGCCGCTCCAGCCACGAGGCCCAGATATAGGGCAGGTCCGATGCGTCCACCTCGCCGGGATCGGCCACCTGGATGCGAGGCAGGCGCAGGGGATCCCACTCGGGGTCCAGGGGCGACCGGGCGGGTCCCCATCCTACCTCCAGCAGCGCCTGGTGGCGGAATTGATGGTCCTCGCAGCTTCCCGCCAGCACCGCGGCCGCGTCGCGGGGCCTGCGGCCGTAGGGCAGCGCCAGGGCGACGGGTGCCCGACCGGTGGCCGCCTCGATCCAGGCGCTCATCCGGCCCGCCTCGCGGGCGGCGGCGGCCGCGTCCAGCGCGGCAAGGTCGGCGTGGGACCAGGTGTGGTTTTCGACCTCGAACCCGTTTTCGACCAGCCACGCCGCCTTGGCCTCGCTGTCGCCGCCGAAGGCGCCGGCGTTGATGAAGAAGACGGCGGTGGCTTCCCAGCCCGGGTGCTCGGCGGCGAAGCGCTGGATCACGCCGGCGGCGGAGCCGGCTGCCGGCTTTCCGGGTTCGTCCCACGCCAGGTGCCCGGCGGTGGAGTCGTCAAAGGTGAGGATCACCGGCGCGTAGCCGGGAGGCAGGTCGATGCGCCCGTCCAGGTAGTCGCGGAGGCGGATGGGACGGAAGCCGGCCTCATACATCTGCTCCAGATCGGCGTAGAGCCCCTCGGGAGTGCGCTGCCACCGCCCTTCGGTCTCGCCGATGCGGTGGTAGAGGAGGATGGGCACCCGACCCAGGGGGTTGGAGGGGTGAGGCCCGGGGGCCGGGGGGGACGGTTCCGGCGACCCCTCCTCGGGAGCCGGCGGCTCAGGGGGTGACGCCGGCTCAGACGCCACCGGCGGCGCCAGCTCCCCCGGCGGCTCCCCAGCACCCGGGACCGGCCCGCAGGCGGCCAGAACCAGCACCGCGGCGGCTGCCAGGATACCCAGCAGCCGGCGGGTACCCAGTGCAGACGGGCGGCCCGGCAAGGCTGATGCCTGCAGCGTTCATCGCTCCTTACGGGGCTGCGGGATCGGGCCCGCCAGCGCCCACGACCGACCATTTTTTCGACATGCGGGTTTGGGGGTCATGCCTCGGGGCAGGGTCACCGATGATAATAGATAAACAATGCGAGATTGCCAGGAACAGGTCCCTGCGGGTCCGGGGAAACGCCGCCCAGGAAGGGCCTGGAATCCGGGATTCATCAACTTGCTACATTCGTATACTGTTGCCAGGTTCGGTGGGTGTGGGAAAATGAGAACGGTGGACGGACGCAGACCCGGACATCCAAAGCTCATCGAGCACCCGCTCGAATCAACGGGAGGCCAGCGTTTGTGACGAGCCCACCATCGAAGATCCAGCGGGTCGAACCGGCCCTCGATATCGGCGTCGTGGGCGGGACGGAACCCATGGGTGCGCTGCCCACGCTGGGTCCCATCCCTCATGCGGCCCGGGCCCTGGGCCTTGAGCCCCACGACTATCGCGTCTGGATCCGCACCTTCGGCCGCCTGCGGGTCTACATCGACTACCGCGAGGTGTCCCCCTCGGCCTGGCCTTACCCCAAGGTTCAGTCGCTGCTGCGCTTCCTCCTGTTGCGCGAGGGCTTCATACCCGTGGAGGAGGTCTTCGATGCCATCTGGGGCAACCTGACGCCGGACCGGGCGCGCCAGAATTTTTCGGTGGCGCTGCACCACCTGCGGCGGATCCTGGAGCCCCATAAGCGCAAGCATCACGATTCCCGGCTGCTGGTCTACCAGGACCAGCGGGTGCGCATCAACCACAGCATGATCCTGGTGGACCGGGTGCTGTTCCAGCGGCTGTTCCGGGAGGCTAGCGCCATGGGGGCCGAAGACCCGCGCTACCGGGAGTACCTGGAGCGCATGGTCAGCCTCTACGCCGGCCCCCTGTACGAGGACGAGCCGTATCAGGAGTGGTGCGTCCGCGAGCGGGAACGGCTCGAGCAGATGTACCTGCTGGCCCGGGAGGAACTGGCCCGCCATGCCCTGCGGTCGGGCCAGTACCTGGCCTGCGTGCGCCACTGCGAGGAAGCCCTGGACCGGGACCCGCTGAGCGAACCGTTCCACCTGATGCGGATGGAGGCTCACCGGGCCATGGGCCACCGCGCCCGGGCCCTGACCCATTACCACGACCTGCGCAAGCTGCTGGCGGAGGAACTGGGCGTCGAACCTTCCAGCCAGATCAAGCGGCTGTATGAGGAGATCCTGGCCGACTGAGCCCGGCCGCGCTGCCCCTGCCGGGCAGGCCATACCCGCTGCCGGCCGGGAAGTAGCCAATCCCTCATCGCCGATGGAAATGCGGTGTTGGCGCCGGGGAGCCATCCCCGGCGCTGCCGTTGGTGAGGGAGGAAGCGCGCGCACCGGGGCCCGGCCTGCCCTGCATGGAGTATTCCGTAAACTTTGAGGCCGCCGTCAAGATTTTCTTAAGAATTTCTCAAGAATCTGCCAAAGGCCCCCTAAGACCCCGCTGTTAACCTCAGGCTGAGACTCATGCAGCCGGGTAAGGCAGGCCCACGCGCTCGGAGCGCCCGACTGTGTGAAGGGTGAGGGGGGTGTGGCTGGGCAAATGGCGGGCCTCCGACCGATCCACTCGGGAGCCAACGATAAAGCCGGCGACGCACACCCCATCCGCTGCCTCTGCAACAAGCTGGTCTGCATCCGCTACGGCGACGTCATCGAGATCAAGTGCAACAAGTGCAAGCGGATGATCTCCATCTACACCAAGGGTATCGAGCGCGTGGAGATCCGCTGACGGGACGGCGACGGTGACGAACCACAGCAACCGCCAGGCGGCGATCCAGGTGGTCTTCGGCGCCGGTGAGAAGACCGCGGAAGTGGTCCTCGACGCGGGTGCATGGACCGAGGTGACCCACACCACCGCGGCGTCCGACGGTGAAAAGCCGAGGATGAGCGTGGCGGCGACGGTGGTGGAGTACACGTCGGCGGCGGACGTCGACAACGCCGAGGTCGAGGTGGACTGCCCGGACTACGACGCTGAGGTGGTCGTGACCGGTATCGGCCAGTGCGTCGACGACGGCACCGGTCAGGTCATGTGGACCATTAGGGTGACGAACACCAGCAACCGGCCCGTGGCCATCGAGGTCACCTTCGACGAGGAGACCGGGCTGGAGCCCGAATCCTTCGACTGGGTCGACAGCGACGACTATGTGGAGTTCACCCGGACCCAGACGGGCCTGCCGCTGGGCACGCACACCCTGACCGCCTACGCGACCTTCCGGCCGGTAGGGTCGGGCGACACGACATCGCTGCGGTCGACCGGCGGCCTGCCGGAGAACCCGGTAGAGCCGGAGGAACCCGAGGACGTCGGTCGTGATGAGCCGGCGGAGACCGGGACTGGCGCCGGCGATTCCGAGAGTAACCAGCCGGAGCAAGAAGTCGGCACCGGGGGCGGGTCGGACGTCCCTGACACCGGCCAGGTTGAGCAGGCCAGCGACGAGGACACGCTGGAGCGCGCAGGTGCCGTCATGGCTGCCCTGGCCGAAAATATGACCGCCGGTGCCGGCGAAGGCGATCTCGGTGACGGCGAGGAGCAGGGCGATAACCAGCAGCAGGGCAGCATCAACG
>PKRI01000058.1 GCA_017577485.1 Bacillota bacterium
GGGATGTCTTGCCCCCGCTGGTCCGGGTGGGCGTGGCGGGCCGGCTCCGGCCCCAGTCCCCGGGCCACCCGGGGCGCGTTCTCGTCGCCGCCCCGCCCCCCCAGTTCCCGCCGCTCTGCCTGCGTCAGACCCGCCAGGGAGCGGTCCCCGGCCAGCACCTGGGCGGTGATGCGGCTCAGCACCGCGTGCATGAGGGAGCCCATCCGGGCAGGGTCCACGTCCGCCGGGGGAGGTTCCTCCAGGCCGAGGCCGTGCCGGGCGAAATGCTGGAAGGGACAGGCGGCGAACTGCTCCAGGCGCGACACGCTGGTGCGCAGCGGCATGCCGCCGTAGAGGCCCTCCACCAGGTCGCCGGGCAGCGGCGCCACCGGCAGCGGCTCGGCCAGGGACCGGGCCAGGCGCCGGAGTACCGGCCCGTGCTCCTGGTGGGAGGCCAGCCAGCGCCAGGCCCCCCACCAGGCAGGATCCGGCTCGGGACCGCGGCGGGCGGCGCGCAGCACCGCCAGCAGCGCCCCCGCCAGCCGGCCCGGGTGCTCGTACCGCTCCGGGCCGCCGTCGTCCCCCGCCTCCTCCACCAGATCGGGGAACAACCGCCGCAGCCGCGCCACGATGGGCGAGGGCCGCTGCTCCCTGCCGGACCCGTCGCTCAGGCTGTACGACACGCACAGCCGTTCCCGGGCCCGGGTCAGGGCGATGTAAGCCAGATAACGCTCGTGGAATAGGCGCAGGCGGCTGTCGGGAGCCAGTTCCACGCCGGCTTCGGCCAGGGCGGCCCGGTCGCCGTCGGTGAAGATGGGGTCCTCGGCGGGAACCGCGGGGAACAGCCCCTCGTTGGCGCCCAGCACGAACACCGCCCGCACGTCGGGCTGGCGCGACCGCTCCACCGAGCCCACCAGCACCTGGTCCAGGGCCGGGGGGATCAGGGCCAGCTGCAGGCTCTCCAGGCCGCTCTCCAGCACCTGGCGGAACTCGGCCAGGGTGAGGGGTTCGTCGCCCAGCACCTGGGCGCAGGTTTCCAGCACGGCGGCGACACCCTGCCAGGCCTGGCGGTGTTCCCGGGCGGCCAAAAGGTCCCCGGCCGCCTCGGCCTCGGCCACCCACCGCTCCATGACGGCGGCGGCGTCCAGGTCGGCCAGCAGGTCCACCACGGCGGCCGCCAGGTGCCGGGCCGGCAGGCGCCGGGCCTCATGCGGCCGGCCGTGGCCCGTGGGCGCCTCGCCGCGGGCGGGACCCACCCGCTCCTGCATCCGGGCCAGCGGCCCGGCCGCCCGGGCCCGCACCTCATCCAGCCACTCCATGTCCTCCTGGGCCGAGGGGTCCGCCTCCACGTCCTCCGGCTCCACCTCCAGGCTGTAGACCCGGCGGAACCGCCACGGCGCGTCCCCGTACCACCAGTGGCCGCGGATGCCGTGGGTGAGCACGTACCGTTCCAGGCGGTCCACCTGGTCCCGCTCCAGGCCGGCCAGGTCGGTCTTCAGGTACCGGAACACGGCCTCCGCCGGCCAATCCAGGGCCACCACCTCCAGGGCCGAGCGCACCAGTTCCACCAGGGGATGATGGCTGAGGCTGCCCTTGCGGTCGATGAAACAGGGAATCCCGTAGTCGGCAAAGATGCGGCGGATCCAGGCCTCGTAGGGTTCCAGGCTGCGGGCCACCACGGCGATCTCCCGGGGACGCAGGCCGTGGTCCCGGCAGAGGCGCCGGATCCGCTGCGCCACCGCCTCCACTTCCCGGCGGGGATCGGCGGCGGCCACCAGGGACACGGCCTCGCCGGCGGGCGGCGCCGCGCCGCCGGGGTGCCCGGGCCGGAACATCCACTCCTCCACCCAGGCCAGGGCGGGGCTGTCCTGGAACCGCGGAGGCGGCCCGTCGCCGTCCAGCACCTTCACCTCGCTGACGGCGGCGCCGGCCCGCTCCGCCAGTCGCACCAGGCGGTGATAGGTTTCGTGGGTCTGGCGGAACAGGTCGGCTTCATCGGGCGGGAGGCCCAGGCGGCGCCGGCCGTCCAGGCACAGCGCCACCGTCATCTCGGACGCCGTCCCCAGCAGCGCCTCCAGGAAGGCGAACTCGGCCGGGGTGAACCCGGCAAACCCGTCCACCCAGACCAGGGCGCCCCGCAGCGAAGGGACGGCCGGCACCCGCCGGGCGGCAGCGCCCAGACCCCGGTCCGGATCGTCGAAACGCTCCAGCAGCAGGGATTCATAGCCGGTCAGCACGGTGACCAGGTCGGCCAGGCGGGCGGCCAGGCGGGGGTCGGTGTCCTGCAGTTCCCGGGCGGCCCGGTCCAGGTCGGCCGCCTCGACGCCCTGGTCCCGCAGCTCGCGGACGGTCCGGCTCAGCCGGTCCAGGAAGCCGGGCCTGCGGGCGCCGGCGCGGAAGACCTGCAGCCGGTCCTCGCAGCGGGACAGCGCCAGGCGCAGCAGCAGGCGCTTGCCCAGTTCCGAGGGCACGGGCCTGGCGGCCCCGCCCGCCTCCTGCAGGACCCGCTGCTCCAGGCGCCGGAACGACGCCACCTGGGCCCGGGTGGTGGCGGCCACGGGGCGCCCCGACCCCAGCCGGCCCAGCAGCGCCCGCTCCATCTGGTACGTGGCCTGCTCCGGGACCAGGAAGATCAGGGGCGGCCCCTCTTCCCCCTCCCGCTGGAGCCGGTCCACGATCTCCTCCAGGCAGGTGTGGGTCTTGCCGGTCCCGGCCCGTCCCAACAGCAGGCGAAGCCTCACGGCATCCCTCCCCGGCGGCGCACGGCCGGGGCGGCCGCCGCCGCCAGCGCCAGCGCTACCACCGCCCCGGGGATGAAGGGCGTCTGCCCGGTCAACTCCTGCCAGCGGGCCAGCAGCGGCGGCCCCACCGCGGTGCCCACCGAGAACCAGGCGTAAAACAACGCAAACGCCAGGCCGCGGGTCTCGGGTGCGGCCACGTCCGCCAGCAGCGCGTTGGACGCCGGGAACACCAGGCCGAACCCGGCGCCGAAGACCACCGCCGCCCCGTAGAACGTGCCGGCGCTGGGCCCGGCCCACAGGGCCATGCCCAGGCCGATGAGGACCATGCCCGCCACCGCCAGGGCGGGCCGCAGCCCCGGGCGGTCGGTCCAGCGCCCACCGGGGCCCATCATCATGGCCGCCGCCACCAGGGCCATGACCCCCAGCCCGGCCCCACCGGCGGCCGAGCCCCCGAACGCCAGGCGCTCACCGGCCAGGGGCAGGTACCACGCCAGCACACCCAGATTGAAAGGCAGCACGAAGCCGCCCAGCCACACCGGCAGCATGCGGCGGTCGGTCAGCAGTTCCCGCAGGGCGGAACCCCGGGGACGGGCCTCTTCCTGGGGCCGGACGGCACCGTCCTGCTCCACCGCCGCCGCGGCAGCCCCGGCCGCCGGCCTGGAAGGCCCGGTGCGACACAGCACCTCCACCAGCAGCATCATCAGGGCGATGACGGCCGCCAGCACCGCGAAGGCCGCCCGGGGCCCCAGGCGGGAGCCCAGGATCCCCGTCAGCGGCGGCAGCAGCACCGCCGAAAGCCCAATGGGCGCGCCCATCTGGCCCATGCCGCGGCCCCGCCGCTCCGCCGGCAGCCAGGCGGCCGCCAGGGCGAAGGCGGCCGGCACGATCCAGCCCGCCGCAAACCCGTGGACGCCCCGGAAGACGACCAGCGCCGGGATGGAGTCGATCAGCGTGTAGAGGACGATGGAGCCGGTCACCAGGCCCAGCCCCACCCGCAGCACCGCCAGGGGCCCCCACCGGTCGATGAGGAAGCCGGCCACCAGGTTGCCGGGCAAGTTGGCGATGGAGTAAGCGCTGACGGCGTCGGCGGCGGCGGCTTCGGTGCCGCCCAGCTGCAGGGCGTAGGGCGTCAGGATCGGAAAGGCGCCGAACATGCCGGCGAAGGCGGCGAACACGGCCGCGGCGGCCGCCGCCACGACGCCCCGGGTCACGGCCGGGCACCCCCGGACCGAGGGAACATGCAGGACCCTCCCGCTTCAGACTAACCCGGGTCCCCGGGCCCGCCAAGTCCTCCGCCCGTGCTAGAATGGCGGCGGCAGGAGGGACACCGTGGCCTACTGGCTCTGCAAGACCGAACCCGAAACCTACGGCTACGACGACCTGGAACGGGCCGGCACCGACGTGTGGGACGGGGTCCGCAACCCCACGGCCCTGAAGCACATGCGGGCCATGCGCCCCGGGGACCAGGTTCTCATCTACCACAGCGGCCGCTCCCGCGCCGTGGTGGGCGTGGCCGAGGTGGTTTCGCCGCCCCGGCCCGATCCCGCCGCCGGCGACGACCGCATCGTGGTGGTGGACTTCAGGGCCCTGCGCCGCCTGCCCCGGCCGGTGACCCTGGACGAGATCCGGGCCCGGCCGGAGTTCGCCGGCTGGGAACTGCTGCGCATCCCCCGCCTTTCGGTGATGCCCGTCAGCGAGGAGCGCTGGCGCCTGCTGCTGGCCATGGCCGGCGATGCCGGCGCCCCCAGCCATGGCCGCGGCGGCGCCGCCGTGGACGCCGCCGACACAGGCCTCCAGCCCTTCCGCGTCCACCTGCCTGGGCGGGGCCTGACCCTGTCGGGGCTGCAGCGGGGTCTCACCCCTCCCGCCCAGGACGAAGCCGCCGCGGCCCGTCCCCACCCGGCGCCATCGGGCAGCCCGGCGCGGCCGGACCGGGCCGGCCCGGTGCTGCTCTTCATCCACGGCGCCGCCGGCTACGGCGCCTACTGGCGGCGGCTGGCCCGGCGCCTGCCCGCCCACTGGCCGCTGCTGGCCCCGGACCTCCGGGGCCACGGCGGCAGCGACAAGCCGGAGTCGGGGTACGACCTGCGCAGCATCGCCGCCGACCTGACGGCCCTGCTGGACGCCTTCGGCGTGGACCGGGCCGTGCTGGTGGGCCACTCCTGGGGCGGCAAGGTGGCGCTGGCCGCCGCCGGCCTGTACCCGGACCGGGCCGGCCACGTGGTGGCCGTGGATCCCGCCGCCCTGGCGCCCCACAGCGTCCCGGCCCCGGTGCGCCAGGGCCTCCTGACGTATTTCGACACCCTCTACGGGCCCCACGAATCCTTCGAGGCGGCGGTGGCGCGGGTGCGGGCCCTGGTGGAGGCCATGCCCGGCCGCCGCTGGACTCCCGAGTCCGAGCGCAACCTGCGGGCGGCCCTGCAGCCCCTGCCCGACGGGCGCTGGGTGGGCGCCGCGCCGCCCGCTGTGGTCCGGGCCGTCCTGGCCTCGGCCGAGGGCGAGGACGCCGTGCCCCTGCTCAGGGGCATCCGCTGCCCCGTCACCCTGGCGGTGACCCGGGACCGGGCCGGCGAGTTCGACGGGCTCAAGCCCGGCCTGCCCCCCGGCGCGGACCTGGCCGTGGAGATCTTCGATTCCAGCCACTGGATCCCCAGCGACCGGCCCGACGAACTGGCGGCCCTGCTGCGGGCCCGGCTCCAGCCCGATCCTCAGCCCGCCCGCAGCTCCTCCGGCCGGCACCCCGCCAGCGCGTGCAGGTAGCGGTACGTGGCCCGCACGCCCCGGTCGAAACTGCTGAGGCGCATGAACTCATTAGGCGCGTGCATGTTGCCGTCGTGGTCGCCGAAGGCGAAGAAGACCATCCACATGCCCAGCGCCGACCGGAAGGTCTCGGCCACCGGGATGGTCCCGCCCGTCCGCACCACCAGCGGCTCGCGGCCGTAGACCTCGGCCAGCACCCGGCCGGCGGCCTGCAGCGCCGGGTGCTCCCGCGGCATCAGGAAGGGCCGGGCCGACCCGGGGAAGGCCCGCACCGTCACGCGCACCCCGGCCGGGGTGTGCCGGCGCACGTGGTCCTCCAGCAGCCGGATGATCTCGTCGGGGTCCTGGTCGGGCACCAGGCGGCAGGTGATCTTGGCGTGGGCCCTGCTGGGCAGCACGGTCTTGACGCCCTCGCCCTGGAAGCCGCCCCAGATGCCGTTGACCTCCAGGGTCGGCCGCGCCCACTGCCGCTCCAGGGTGGTGTAGCCGGCCTCGCCGAACAGGGCGTCCACGCCCAGGGACCGCTTGTACTCCTCCTCATCGAAGGGGACCCTGGCGATGTCGGCCCGCTCCTCGGGGGTCAGGTCGCGGACCCGGTCGTAGAAGCCCTCCACCTGGATGCGGCCGTCGCCGCCCCGCATGGAGGCCAGGATGGCCACCAGGGCATGGATGGGGTTCTGGACGCCGCCGCCGTGGACCCCCGAGTGCAGGTCGCTGTTGGCGCCTTCGACGTCGATCTGGATGCCGGCCAGGCCCTTGCTGCCGACGGTGAGGCAGGGGGTGTCGGCGTCCCACTGGCCGCCGTCCGCGCACACGGCCACGTCGGCCTTGAGCAGGCCGGCGTGCCGGCGGAAGAATCCCGGCAGCGCGGGACTGCCGATCTCTTCCTCTCCCTCGAAGACGAACTTCAGGTTGATGGGCGGGCGGCCGTCCAGGGCCGACAGCGCCTCCACCGCCTTGACGGCCACGTACAGGGCGCCCTTGTCGTCGCTGGCGCCGCGGGCGTAGATGCGGCCGTCCCGCAGCGACGGCTCGAAGGGCGGCGTTTCCCACAGGTCCAGCGGGTCCACGGGCTGGACGTCGTAGTGCCCGTAGATCAGGGCCGTGGGCAGGTGGTCGGCCACCGGCCACTGCCCGAACACCACCGGGTGCCCGCCGGTCTCCATGATGCGGACATCGGGGACGCCCGCCCGGCGCAGGGCGGCCGCCAGCCACTCCGCCGCCCGGACGATGTCGCCCCGGTGCTGGGGCAGGGCGCTGACGCTGGCGATGGACAGGAACTCCTTCAACTCGGCGATGTGGCGGTCCCGGTTCTCCGTGAAATAGCGATCGGCTGCCTGGACGTCCAAGGTGCCCACCTCCCGGATGTCTGCGAAACCGAACGGTTGGCGGCCCGCGGCCCCGTTCCCGCCGCCGGCACCACCGGCGGC
>PKRI01000059.1 GCA_017577485.1 Bacillota bacterium
GTCACACCCTGGGCCGGGCGGGGAGACGCTCCGATTGAGCCGGCGGGCCGGGCCAGCGCCGGGCGGCGGGCCAGCCTCGGGCGTCCGGTCAAACCGCGGGTCCAGCAGTCCCTCAAACGCAACCCGTGCCCCGGGGGGTTAAACCCAGGGCTAAACGGCGCCCCCTGCCAGGTCCCGCAGCGCATCGAGACCCTGACCGGCGGTGATGGAAAGGACACCCCTCTCCTGCTTCACCCATCCCCGGGCCAGCCACTCGTTGAGCACCCGGCAGGTGGTCTCGCGGGTGAGGCCGGCCATCTCGCCCAGTGTGGCATGGGACAGCCGCACCGGGATCACCAGGGACCCGTCCCGCAGGTGGCCGCAGCCCTGGGCCAGGTTCAGCACCGTGGCTGCCAGCCGACGGCGCGCCGGCTGGAACACCAGCTGTTCGCTGCCCAGGGACGTGTCCTGCAGGCGGCGCAGCAGGCCCCGGCCCAGCGTCCGGAGGATCTTCACGGCCCCGCGCGGGTGCGCCCGCTCGAAGGCTGCGAAGGTGCCGCGGTGCAGCAGCGCCACGCTGGCCCACGACAGGGCCGCCACGTTGGCCGAGCGCTGTTCCCCGCCCTCGCCCACCACGCCGCCCTCACCGAACCAGGCGGGCGCCGCCAGCACGGCATAGGTTCGGTCCTGGCCGCCCGGCCACGACCGGTAGACCCTGACCACCCCGGACAGGAGGACGAAGAGGTCGTCGGCCCGGTCGCCCTGCCGGCAGATCAGTTGGTTGGGGGCGTAGCGGCGCACGGCCATACGCTGGCGCAGCCAGGCTTCCTCGGCGGCGCTGAGCCCGGGGAAGGGCAGCGCCTCAGGGTTGGACTCTCCGACCGGCTGCGGCGCGGGCGCTGAGGACGGGCCAGGATCGGCCGGTGCCCGTGCGGCGCCGGGGAGGCTTGCGGCCGCCCGTCCAGGAAGGGCATGTTCGTGGGACGCCTTGTTGAGAGCCATGCCCGTCGCCGCCCTGAGCCTGGTGATCCCCGGGAGCAGGGTCCCGGGAACCTGTTTCCGACGTTCGAGGCGATCCCCGTCGATTCCTGTGGGAAATCGGCAGCGGTCACGGCACCAGGGCCAGCCTAAACGGCACGGGCGCCGGTGCCGGACCGGCGCCCGTGCCAGCGGTGCAAGGTCGGGCCGTTCCCGCGGCCCTGCGCCCTGGCCCTTCCCGAACTCATGATCGAGATCGAAGCCGTCGCGCTGGTGGGCGGCTCCCTCGTGGATGCGTGAGGGCGCACCCGGGATGTGTACGGGCGCATCCGGAATGCAGCGGGGCGCACCCGGTGTGGGTGCGCCCCTCTGGCAAAACGCCTCGTTCGCGGCTCACGCGGGAATCCGCAGCAGGATCTTGCCCGAACTCTGCCGCGACGCCAGCCGCTGGTGGGCCTTGGGCGCGTCGGCCAGGTCGAAGGTGCTGTCGATGGTGACCTGGAGTTCGCCGGCGCCGATCCACCGGAAGAGGTCGCCCGACCGCCAGTCCAGTTCCTCCCGGTTGAGGATGTAGTGGGCCAGGGTCGGTCGGGTCAGGAACAGGGAGCCGCGGTTGTTGAGCACCTGCGGGTCCAAGGGCGGGACGGCGCCGCTGGACTGGCCGAAGAGGACCAGGTAGCCCCGGGGCTTCAGGCAGGACATGCTCCCCTCGAACGTGTCGCGGCCCACGCCGTCGTAGACCACGTCCACCCCCTCGCCTCCCGTGAGGTCGCGGACGGCGGCGGCGAAGTCGGTCTGGGTGTAGATGATGACCTCGTCGGCGCCGGCCCGGCGCGCCGCCTCGGCCTTTTCGGGGGTGGACACGGTGCCGTACACGGTGGCACCCAGCCGCTTGGCGATCTGGACCAGCAGCAGGCCGACGCCGCCGGCGGCGGCGTGGACCACCGCCCGGTGGCCGGGCTTCAGCGGGAAGGTGCTGTAGGCCAGGTAGTGGGCGGTCATGCCCTGGAGCATGACGGCGGCGGCCAGGTCAGCGGGCACGCCCTCGGGCACCCGGGCCAGCACCCGCGCCGGCACCACCGCGTACTGGGCGTAGGAGCCCAGGGCCATGGCCCAGGCCACCCGGTCGCCGGGCTTGAAGTCGTCAACCCCCTCGCCCACGGCCTCCACCGTGCCGGCCCCCTCCATGCCCGGGGTGAAGGGCAGGTCCAGCTTGTAGGCGCCTGAACGGTGGTAGATGTCGATGAAGTTGACGCCCGCCGCCTCGACACGGACCAGCACCTGGCCCGGTCCCGGCTGGGGAACGGGGATGTCTTCGAGCTGCATCACGTCCGGCCCGCCGGGTTGGTGGACGCGGATGGCTTTCACGGCAATTCCTCCCTCCACCCGGCTTCTACGCTGGCCGCCCTGGAGCCACCTGCCGGCCCGCCGCCGGCCTCAGTACCACCGCGACGTGATGACTTTCCGCCACCAGCCTGGCCCCCTCCTGGAGGCCGCGCTCGATCCATCCCAACACCCGCTGCTTGTGAACCTCGGTGGTCACCGGCGTCATTACGCACTGAGGATCCAGCCCGGAGCCCATGGGAGCGGTTCTTGCCAGGTCCACCAGCCGTTCCACCAGGGCGTCGGCGATCTCGCCCACGGGCATCAGCACGCTGCCCGCCAGGCAGCGCTGGCCGGCGTTAGCGAAGGCGGACGAGAAAATGCCTTCGGCGGCCCGGGCATACACCGCCCGCGCCCCGGCTTCGGAGCCGACGAACGACACAGCCTTGACCGCCGGATGGTCGATCAGCGCGTTGGCGGCGTCCTCGGCCCCATGGACCACGTTGAACACCCCGTCGGGCAGCCCGGCTTCCGAGAAAAGCTCGGCCAGCCGCATGGCCGACAGCGGGGTGCGCTGCGACGGCTTCAGCACGAAGGTGTTGCCCGCGGCGATGGCGATGGGCGCCATCCACAACGGGATCATGACCGGAAAGTTGAAGGGGGTGATCCCGGCGACCACACCCACCGGGTACCGGTACATGTCGGTATCCACACCCCGGGCCACCTGCTCCAGGCCGTTCCCCATCATCAGGGACGGCATCCCGGCAGCAAACTCGACCACCTCCAGCCCCCGGCGCACCTCGCCGCGGGCCTCGTCCAGGGCCTTGCCGTTTTCCTGGACGATCAGCGTGGCCAGGTGGTCGAGATCCCGCTGGATCAGGGCCTGCAGCCGGAACATCACCCGGGCCCGCTCGGGCACCGGGGTCTCCGCCCACGGCTCGAAGGCCGCCGCAGCGGCAGCCACGGCTTCGTGGGCGTCCTCGGTCCCGCAGAGGGGTACCTGGGCCAGCACGCCGCCGGTGGCGGGGTCCCATACGTCCAGATAGCGGTCGGTGCGCGGGGAACGCCTCTGGCCCCCGATGAACAGCTCCAGTCTTGTGGTCATCACGCATCGCCCCTTGCGGAAAAGTTGGCGAACCACTGCCTGATGAGATCCGGGGTGAGGGGCATGGCATCCACCTGGACGCCCAGCGGGCGGAGCGCATCTTCAACCGCCTGGGCAATCACGGCGTTGACGGGAATGATCCCACCCTCCCCTGCCCCCCGGGCACCCAGTGCGTTGGTGGCCGACGGCGTTTCCACGTGACGGATTTCGGCCCCGGGCACCTCGCTGGCCGTGGGCAGCAGGTAATCCATAAGGGTAGCCGTCAGCAGCTGCCCGGTGCGGTCGAAAACCAGGCGCTCATACAGGGCCCCGCCGATCCCTTGGGCCAGTGCACCCTGGACCTGGCCGTCGACGATCATCGGGTTGATCAGGCGGCCGCAGTCGTGCACCACCAGGTAGCGGAGCACCTTAACGAAGCCCGTGTCCGGCACCACTTCCACCACCGCGGCATGAACGCCGGCAGCCCAGGTGGAATGCACGGGAGTACAGAACCGCGTCGCTTCGAGGCCCGGTTCTCCGTCCAGAGCCTGCCGAACCGCGTCGGACTCGGGCATGCCGCCGGCCACCCGGGCCAGGGTCGCCAGGTCCACCTGGCGCCCCGGGACTCCCGCCAGTTTGACGACCCCCTGGTCCCAGACGAGATCGTCCACCGAGACTTCCCAGAGGGCTGCCGCCAGCCGCAGCGCCCTGGCACGGACAGCGTCGGCTGCGTCCGCCACGGCACTGCCGGCCACCACGCCGATGCGGCTGGCCATGGTGCCGATTCCCTGGTAGAAGGCGCCGGTGTCCCCTGTCCGGATGGTGATGCGCTCAGGCGGGATGCCCAGCCGGTCGGCGCAGATTTGTGCGAACACCGTCTCGTGGCCCTGACCCTGGGCGGACGTCCCGGTGACGACGGTGACGTTCCCGCTGGCTTCGACCCGTACGGTGGCTCCCTCGAAGGGCCCGCCGCCGGTGTCCTCCGCATAACAGGCGATCCCCACGCCCAGGTAGCGGCCCGACGCCAGCGCCCGCTCCTGCTCCCGGCGGAAGGCGTGCAGGTCCAGTTCCCGGAGCGCCTGATCCAGCATTGGCTCCACCGCCGGCCCGTCATAGAACTGCGCCCCGCCCTGCCACTGAACCAGGCCGGTCCGCACCGCCCGCGGGCCCGGACGGGCCAGGTTGCGGCGGCGCACTTCCAGGCGGTCCAGCCGCAGTTGATCGGCGACGGCATCCATCAGCCTTTCCAGGACGAAGGTGGCCTGCGGCCGGCCCGCGCCGCGGTATGCCGACACCGGCACCAGGTTGGTGTAAACACCGTAACCCTCGATGCGGGCGTGCTCGATCCGGTAGGGACCCAGCATGCTGGCGGCGGTGATGGAAACGACGCCGAGGCCGCCCGGGCAGTAGGCACCGGTGTCGTGCCAGAAGCGGTCCCTAAGCGCCAGGATCCTGCCCTCGGGCGTGACGGCTGCCTCAACCTCATGGATCTGATCGCGCTCATGCACCGTGGCGATGAAGGTCTCCCGCCGGTCCTCGACCCAGTGCACGTGGCGGCCGGTGCGAAGGGCCAGCCACGCCACCAGCACTTCTTCCGGGTAGAAGACGGTCTTGGGTCCGAAGCCGCCGCCGACGTCGGGCACCCTGACCACCACCTGCGCCTCAGGCAGATCCAGCATCCGGGCCAGCCCGCTGCGCACCCGGTGCGGCACCTGGGTCGAGGACCAGACCGTCAGGGTGCGGGTGCCCTTGTCCCACAAGGCAGCGGCACCCCGGGTCTCCATGGGCTGGGCGCTTCCCCGGGCCATGCGCCACCGCCCGCGGACCACCAGCGCGCCTTCCCGAAAGTAGCGGTCGGGTTTCCCCGTTTCCTGGACCACGAGCCCCGCCAGGTTGCCGGGACATTCCGGGTGCACCATGGGCGCCCCGGGCAGGAGCGCCCGCGCCTTGTCCGGATCATAGGGGTAATGGTCGCCCGTGTGGGCGTAGCCCCAGACCGTCGGCGTGATGGGCGAATCCAGCGGCGTGGCGTAGCCCAGGTAAATGCTGCGCACGATGGCTTCCTTGTCGACGGCGTAATTGAGGGCCTGGCGCACCCGCACGTCCTTGAGGGGCTCCTGCAGCTCATTCAGCGGCATGTGCAGGTTGTCCATGCTCTGGATGGATTCGACCACGAACCGCGGGTCGGACTGCAGCCGCGCCAGGTCCTGCAGAGGCAGCGGTGCCGCCACGTCCACGTCGCCGGCCTCAGGGCCAGGCGGTGCCCCAGCGGCCGCCCGTCTCCTCGTCGGACACGAAGGTGCCGGTCCCCCGCCCCTTCAGGGGGACCCGGAGTTCGGCCAGCAGGATCATGGCCGCCGCCAGCGCCACGGTCCCGCCCTTCATGTCCGAGGCGCCGCGGCCGTAGATGCGCCCGTCACGAACTTCGCCGCCGTAGGGGGCGACGCTCCACGCCGACGGGTCCTCCACGGGGAACTGGTCCAGGTGCCCGTTGAGGATGAGGTGACGCCCCTCGGCGGCACCCACGTAACGGCTCACCAGGTTGGGCATGTGGGGCTGGGGCGCCAGGACCTCGACGCTGAGCCCGGCCC
>PKRI01000006.1 GCA_017577485.1 Bacillota bacterium
CCTGCCGTTGGATATGCCGTTATTGGTATCACTCGAAGATACCGAGAAAAGGGCACTCAGCCGTCGCCGATTTTGCTTGTTGCTGTTACCGGCATTACCATTGTCGCACTAGCGCCCCCTACGTTTGTCTTGCTCTACGTTGCAGGCGCAGCCGGTGACATCATCTTACAATTGCAAGGAGCAGATTGGGCCTTGGCAGTCGCATGGCCGTGGCTGACCGTCTTCGCGTTCACAGCCTCACCAGATGGGTTGCGCCGCTGGATACCTTTTAGTCTGCTGTGGTTGGGCACAGCATCCATTGTTGCGTCCGGTCATGGCCTTATCCCCTTTGATGCTGCTCGTTGGATTACAATACTAGGCTTTGTGGCAACAATTCCAATGGCCATGACACTTCTGGTGTCCAGGCGTAAGTGAGCTGAGCCCGTCGGAGTCAGTAGAGTCCTCAAACTGCTGTAAATAGGTTTCGTCAGGCGTCGCTGATCACCAGCCGGACGCCGGTCAGGCCGCGCTCGACGAGGCTACGGAATCGACTTATACCAATCGCGAGTAAGGCCCAGATCCCGAAGCATTTGGGGGGACACGGCGTCCTTGAGCTTAACCACGAACTCCGACACGCTGTCGCCCCCTCCCAGACGGTCAGTGCCAGTGTGGCCGACTACATTCTGCCTGACTGCCATTTTAGGGTCACCCCATTCGTCGAGCAAGAGACCCTCCGCTCCGGTCATCGGAATGTGTACGCCTTGCATCAAGAAAGGGTGTCCAGAACCCGACAATAGGGCATCCCGGCCTCGACGCCATTGGACCAGGCACCCGACCAGGCCGCTTGTGTGTTTTTCAGCACTACACCGACGCGGCGGCGGGAGCCCAAGCCCCCGCCGCCTCCTTCGCCAGTTCCCACTTCAGGCGATCGGACATCAGGCCGCTGCGCCGGCGAGGCAAGGAACCACCTCCGGCTCCAGCGTGCCGGCAGCCGGCCGCGCGTTTGCGCGCCGGATTGCGGCAATTACGGATCGTCCGGGGAATCGCCGGGCGGCAAGGTGCCTCCTGCCAGCCGGAAGCTGGCCGCGGCATCGGCCAGCCCCCGGCCTTCGGCGGCGGGGCCGGCGCCCAGCGCCGAGCACCCGTCCAGCAGCAGTGCCTTGACCTGGTCGGGTTTCAGGTGGGGAAAGGCCGAGAGCAGCAGCGCCGCGATGCCCGCCACCATGGGCGTGGCCATGGACGTGCCCGACAGGGTGAGGTAGGGCTGGTCGGGCGCGCCGGCCTCGCGGGCCAGGCGCGACCCCGGCGAGGACGCGGCGGTGATGTGGACCCCCGGTGCCACCAGGTCGGGCTTCATGCCGCCGCCCACCGCCGGCCCGCGGCTGGAGAAATCGGCAATGGTGTCGTCGCAGCGGTGGACGGTCCCGCGGTCGTCGGCGGCGCCCACCGTAATGGCCGATGGCGCCGTTCCCGGCGAATCGATGCTGCCGCGCTCCGGCCCCGAATTGCCGGCGGCGGTGCAAACCACCAGGCCCTGGCGCCATGCCACTTCCACGGCCTGGGCCAGCGGATCCTCTTCCGGCGGGTCCACGGCCAGGGCGCCCAGCGAAATGTTGACGACCCGGATGCCCAGCGCCTGCCGGTGGTCCAGGACCCAGTCCAGCCCCTCCAGCACCTGGGAGAGGCGGCCGTCACCGTTCTCGTCCAGGACCCGCACGCCCACCAGTCCCGCTTCCGGTGCGCAGCCCACGTAGCGCCCGCCGCTGAGGCGCCCGTTGCCGGCGATGATGCCGGCCACGTGGGTGCCGTGACCGTTGGGGTCATAGGGCTGCGTGCGCCCGCTGACCACGTCGTAGAAGGCCAGCAGCCGGTTCTCGGGCAGGGTGAAGTCCGGATGAGGGTAGATGCCGGTATCCAGCACCGCCACCGTCACGCCCCGGCCGCGCGGCCCCGCCCGCCACACGGCCGGGGCTCGTATTGTGGGGGCGGCCACGTCCAGCAGCGCCCGCACCGGCCGGTCCAGCCGCAGGCGGCGGATCCTGCGGTCCCGCAGCACGCGGCGGATGGCCTCGGGGGCGGCCTCGGCGGCCACCACGCCCACCGCCCGCACCGGCCGCACCCGGGTGCAGCCTGACGCCGCCAGCACCCGGCAGAGGCCGTCGGTCTCGGCGCCGGGCGCCAGTTCCACCAGGATGGGAATGCGGTTTCTGCCCAGCAGGCTGGTGAGAAGGCCGCCCAGCACCGGGGAGCCGGCCCGGCGTCGCTCCAGTTCCCGGCGCAGGTCCGGATGCAGGCGGTCGCCGGCTTCCCGGATCCAATCGCTGCCCGCGGCCACGGCGCCGTCACCTCCCGCAGCAGGTCCTGGCACAGGCTACGCGGGCCCGACGGCGCCGGTGACTGAGGCAGGCCATTGACAGCCGGCGGCGGCCCTGCTAGGTTCGAACCCAGAAAGCCTAGTAATACTATCTGGATTTCTGAAATTCGGGAGGGACGGCTGGATGAGCGGTTACGCGCACCCCGAGGTGCTGGTGGACGCCGACTGGGTGGAGCGTCACGCCGGTGACCCGAAGGTCCGGATCGTGGAGGTCAGCGAGGACGAGTCCCTGTACGAGAAGGGGCACATTCCCGGCGCCGTGGCCCTCAGCTGGACCCGGGAACTCAGGGATCCGGTGCGCCGCGACTTCGTCAGCCGGGAGGGCTTCTCGGCGCTGATGTCGCGGGTGGGCATCGCCAACGACAGCACGGTGGTCCTCTACGGCGACAACAACAACTGGTTCGCCACCTACGCCTTCTGGCTGTTCAAGTACTACGGCCACGACGACGTGCGGATCCTGGACGGCGGCCGCAAGAAATGGGAGGCCGACGGCCGGCCCCTGACCACCGAGAAGCCTTCCTACCCGGCCACCCGGTACCAGGCCTCGGAGCCGCTGCGGGAGCTGCGGGCCTACCGCGACGACATCCTGCAGCGGCTGGGCGACCTGGCCCTGGTGGACGTGCGCAGTTGGGAGGAGTACATCGGCGAGCGGGTGGCCATGCCCCACCTGCCCAACGAAGGCGCCCAGGTGGGCGGGCGCATCCCCGGCGCCGTTCACATCCCCTGGGGCCTCAACGTCCGCGAGGACGGCACCTTCAAGAGCCGCGACGAGCTGGAGGAATTGTACCGCTCCCGGGGGATCACGCCCGACTGCGAGGTCGTCACCTACTGCCGCATCGGTGAGCGGGCGTCCATGGCGTGGTTCGCCCTGAAGTACCTGCTGGGGTACCAGCGCGTCCGCAACTACGACGGCTCCTGGACCGAGTGGGGCAACGCCGTGGGGGTGCCGGTGGAGAAGGGCGAGCCGGTGCCGCCGGCGGCCGCCGCGCGTTGACCCGCGCCGGGACCCACCGGTAGCATGAGCGAAGGAGCGAGGTGTCGCAGCGTGGCCGTGCGCGTCTACATCCCGACGCCGTACCGCGACGCCACGGGCGGCCGGTCCCAGGTCACCGCCGAGGCCGGCACCGTGCGGGAACTGGCCGAGAGGCTGGTGGAGCAGTATCCCGGCCTCCGGGACCGCATCTTCGGCGAGGACGGCCGCATCGCCCACCACGTCAACGTCTACGTCAACAGCGAGGAGATCCGCTCCCTGCAGGGCGAGGACACCCCGCTGAAGGACGACGACGAAGTGGCCTTCATCCCGGCCATGGCCGGCGGCAGCCAGGCTGCCGCCGGCCACGACGGGCCGGTGCTGACGGAAGAACAGCTCAAGCGCTACTCCCGCCACATCCTGCTGGAAGAGGTGGGGATCGACGGCCAGCGCCGGCTGCTTCAGTCGCGGGTGCTGGTGGTGGGGGCGGGCGGCCTGGGTTCCCCCGCCGCCGTCTACCTGGCCGCCGCCGGGGTCGGCACCATCGGCATCGTGGACGCCGACCGGGTGGACCTGACCAACCTGCAGCGGCAGATCATGCATTTCACCCACGACGTGGGCCGCTTCAAGACCCAGTCGGCCCGGCGCCACCTGGAGGATCTGAACCCCGACGTCAACGTCATTGAGCACCGGACCATGCTGACGTCGGCCAATGCGCTGGAGATCATCCGCGACTACGACGTGGTCGTCAACGGCAGCGACAACTTCCCCACCCGGTACCTGGTCAACGATGCCTGCGTCATGCTGGGCAAGCCCCTGGTGGACGCCAGCATTCTGAAGTTCGAGGGCCAGATGACGGTCTTCACGCCCGAGACCGGGTGCTACCGCTGCCTGTACCCGTCGCCTCCCCCGCCGGGCATGGTGCCGTCCTGCGCCCAGGCCGGCATCCTGGGGGCGCTGGCGGGCCACATGGGCACCCTGCAGGCCCTGGAGGCCATCAAGCTGCTGCTGGGCATCGGCGAGCCCATGACCAACCGCCTGCTGATCTACGACGCCCTGGCGGCCCGCTATCACATGCTGAAGTGGCGGCGCAACCCGGCCTGCCCGGTCTGCGGCGACCAGCCCACCATCCGCGAGCTCATTGATTACGAAGCGTTCTGCGGCATGCCCCTGCCCACCGGCGCCGCTGAAGTCCCGGAGGTGGCGCCCCTGAACGGGTCCGCGCCCGCGGCCACCGCGGCAGGCGACCCGGACGGCGTGCCGTCGCTGCCGGCCCGGGAGGCGGCCCGGCTGCTGGAGGACGGGGAGCTTCTGGTCGTGGACGTCCGGGAGCCCCAGGAGTTCCGGCAAATCCGGATCCCCGGCTCCCGGTCGCTGCCGCTGGGCAGCCTGGCGGAACGCGCTTCCGAGATCGACCCCGCCCGGCCGGTGGTCATGGTCTGCACGGTGGGCGAGCGCAGCGCCGCCGCCGTCCGCGCCCTGCGGCGGGCCGGTTTTGCCAACGTCTACAACCTGAAAGGCGGCTTGATGGCGTGGCTCAACGAGCGGCTGCCCACGGAGAGCGGCGAGCCGGCCTAGGCATCCTGGCCCGGATCGGCAACACGCCCATGCTGCGGCTGGAGCGCATGTTCCCCGGGGCCGAGGTGTTCGGCAAGCTGGAGGGGACCAATCCCGGCGGCAGCGTCAAGGACCGCATTGCGCTGGCCATGGTGGAGGCCGCCGAGGCGGCCGGGCTGATCAAGCCCGGCGACACGCTGGTGGAGGCCACCAGCGGCAACACCGGCATCGGCCTTGCGCTGGTGGCCGCCGTCAAGGGCTACCGGCTGGTCCTGACCATGCCGGAGGACATGAACCTGGAGCGGCGGGCGCTGTTTGCCTGGTTCGGCGCGGAACTGGCCCTGACACCCGCCATTGAGGGGATGTCGGGAGCCGTGTGGGCGGCGGAGCAGTTGAGCACCCGCGAGGGCTGCTACTGGACCCGGCAGTTCGAGAACCCCGCCAATCCCGAGGCCCACTACCGGCACACCGGCCCGGAGATCTGGTCCCAGATGGAGGGCCGGTGCGACGTGCTGGTGGCGGGGGTGGGCACCGGCGGCACCCTGACCGGCACCGCCCGCTACCTTAAGGAAAGGAACCCGGCCCTGCGGGTGGTGGCCGTGGAGCCGGCGGCGTCGGCGGTGCTGTCGGGCGGGCGGCCGGGGCCCACGCGCATCTTCGGGCTGGGCGCCGGATTCAAGCCGGGCGTCCTGGACACCAGCCTCATCGACCAGGTGGTCGCCGTGCCCGACGACGCCGCCTACGAAACGGCGCGCCGGGCCGCCGTCACCGAGGGGCTGCTGGTGGGGCCGTCGTCGGGGGCCGCCCTGTGGGCGGTGCAGCGGCTCCTGGCCCAGGGGCTCACCGGCCGGATCGCCGTGGTCCTGCCGGACACCGGCGATCGCTATACCTCGCTGATGCCGGAGGTGGTGGCGCAGCCGTGAGGGTCGAACCCGTCAGGCTTCCGGCCGGCATGCGGGACCGCATGATCGCCCACGCCCGGGCCGAGGCGCCGTTGGAGGCGTGCGGGATCGTGGCGGGCCGCGACGGCCGGGCCACCCGCTTCTACCCGACCACCAACGCCGAGGCCAGCAGGACCCGCTACAGCGTGCCCCCGGCGGAACTGCTGCGCATCACCCGGGAGATCGAGTCCCGGAACGAGGTGATCTACGCCATCTTCCATTCCCACCCGGAGACCGAGGCCTATCCCTCGGCCACCGACATCCGACTGGCCTTCTACCCCGACGCCTACTACCTGATCGCCTCGCTGGCCGATCCCGAGCGGCCCGTGCTGCGGGCCTTCACCATCCGCGACGGCCGCGTCACCGAGCACCCCATCGTCGAGATCCCGGCATAGGCGGGACGCACCCCGCGCCCGGGCATCCTAGGCCCGGAGGGCGAGGCCGTGCGCGTGTTCACCCTGGGCGCGGCCGCCTCGGGCGGCATGCGCCAGGTGATTTCGTGGCTGCAGGCGGAGCGGGGCGCGGTGGACCCGGCCGAGGCCGACATCATCGAGGCCCACGGCTGGCGGGCCGGGTGGCGGGGCCGGGCCCTGGCCCGGCGCCTGGGCCTGCCGCTGGTGGTGGTGGTGCACGCTTACCCGCCGGCCCCGGCGCCGGGTCGCTGGCTGTGGTGGGGGCTGGAGCACGGCCTGCGGCCGGCGCCGTCGGCCTACGTGGCCGTGTCGCGGCCCCTGGCCCGGTGGGTCGGCGCGCGGGTCGGCGGCCCTGTGGCGGTGGTGCCGCTGGTGCCTCCGCGCCCGGCGCCGCTGCCCAGGGGCCGCGCCCGGGCGGCGCTGGGTTTGCCTGCGGGTGAGCGCCTGGTGGGTACCATCGGGCGCCTGGTGCCCGACAAGGGCTGCGACCTGCTGCTGGAGGCCTGGGCGCGGCTGCCGGATCCGGTGCGGCGCGGTTGGCGCCTGGTGGTGGTGGGTGACGGTCCCCAGCGGGTGCGGCTGCAGCGGCTGGCCCGGCGCCTGGGCGTGGCCGGGACGGTGATCTGGCCCGGCGCCGTGGACGGGGCGGGCCGGCTCGTGCAGGCCTTCGACGTGTACGTTCAGGCGTCGCGCCGGGAGGGCCTGGGCCTGGCGGCCCTGGAGGCGGCCGCAGCCGGCGTACCCGCCGTGCTGACGCTGGGGGGCGGCCTGGCGGAGATCGCGCCGCTGGCGCCGGCGGCGGTGCCCGAGGCCAGTCCCGCGGCCCTGGCCGCCGGCCTTCTGCGGCTCATCACCATGGACGACGCCGCGCGGCGCCGCGCGGGGCAGGACTTCCGCCGCCGGGCCGAGGCCCGCTTCCCTCCGGGCGCCGGCCTGGCGGCCCTGACCGACTGGTATGCGCGGCTGGCGGTGCCCGGCGGTCCCGGGCCGCAGGGAGGCCGGCCGGGGCGGGTGAGGCGGCGGTGACGGCGCGTCGCTTGACGGCGCTCCTGCCGGCCGCGGCGGCGGTCCTGTGGCTGGCGGCGCTGGCGGGGTCGGCCTGGGGCACCTGGCACCTGGCCCGGGCCCAACCGCCCCTGGCCGCGTACGCGCCGCCGGAGGCGGTGAGCGGCGGCGGGCCCGCGGCCGCCGCGGCGCGGCTCACCATCGTGGTGGTCCAGGGTCTGACCTGGGCCGACCTGGCGCAACTGCCGGCCCGCGACGGGACCACCGCCGCAGCGCTCCTCACGCCGCCGCCCGCCGGGGGCCGGGTGGACGCCGCCTACCTGACGGTGGGAGCCGGGGCGCCGGCGGTGGTCCCCGAACTGCCGGTGCCGCCCCTGGACCGCGGCGCCCGCTGGTGGGACGCCGCGGCGGGGGACCTGCACCGGCGCCTGGCGGGCGCGGACCCCGGGCAGGCTGCGGTGGTGGTCCCTGCCCTGGCCCGCCTGGCGTCGGCCAACCGGGACCGGTCGCCGGCGGTGACGCCGGGCTGGCTGGGGGAGGCGCTGGCCCGGTCGGGCCTGCGGGCGGCGGTCCTGGGGGAGGCCGACTTCGCCGGCCGGTACGACGGCCGGGGTGCGGCGCTGCTGGCCATGGACTCGGCCGGCACCGTGGCCTACGGCCGGCTGGAGGGCATGACCCGCCCGGACGATGCCTTCCCGGCGGGCGTGGGGCAGGACTGGGATGCGCTGTTGCTGGCCTGGGAGACCCTGCCCGGCGACGCCGCCCTGGTCGTCATTGAGAGCGGCGACCTGAGGCGCCTGGAGGCGGCGGCACCGCTGCTGGACCATGGGCGCTGGCTGCAGGCCCGGGAGCAGGCCCTGCAGCGGCTGCGCCGGGGCCTGGAACAACTGCTGGCGGCGGCGGCCCGCCGCCCGGGACGGAATCCCGTCTGGGTCCTGGCCGCCGCGCCGGCCCAGGCCCCTGCGGCGGCCGCCTTCGGCGTGCTGTGGACCTGGTCCGGCGAGGCGGCCGGGGAGGTGGAGAAGGATCCGGACGGCGGCGGGTCGGCCGGGCCTGGGGGGGCGGCGCTGCTGGGCTCGCCCAGCGCCCGCCGCTGGGGCGTGGTGCCGCTGACGGACGTGACGGCGGCCGTGCTGGCCGAACTGGGCGCGGGAACCGCGGCGCCGCTAGGGCGGGGCATGGCGGCGGGGACCGACCGCTACCCGTGGGACCTGCTGGCCCCCGCCGGCACCGCGCTGGAGGCGGCGCTGGCCGCCAATCACGCCGGTCGGGTGCCGCTGATCCAGGGCTACGTGGTGGCGCTGATCGTCACGGCGGCCGCCGCCCTGGCCGCCGTGCGCTGGCGAGGCCTGGGGCGGGTGGTGGCCTGGGCGGCGCCGGGCATGGCGGCGGTGCCCCTGGCCTTCCTGCTGCTGCCGGGCCTGGGGATCCAGGAGGCGGCGCTCCGGGCCCTGGTGACCGGAGTCCTGGCGGCGGCCGCCTCCGTCTGGGCGTCCCGCCTGGGCACGGCCTGCGCCTTCGCGGTGCTGGCGGGCCTGACCGTGGCGGCGGTCGCTGCCGACGTGCTGCTAGGCGGGACGGCCGCCGTCCGCTCGCCGCTGGGCCACTCGCTGCTGGTGGGGGCCCGCTATTACGGCATCGGCAACGAGTACGGCGGCGTGCTGGTGGGCTCGGCCGCCCTGGCCGGCGGCCTGGCGGCCGGCGCCGCCCGCGGCGCAGGGCCGCGGCCGGGCGCCGTGCGGGCGGGCCGCACCGGCCCTGCCGCGGCGCTGGCCTGCCTGGTGCCGGCGGCTGCGGCAGCGCTGCTGCTGCATCCGGGCCTCGGCGCCAACTTCGGCTGCGGCCTGGCGGCCCTGGCGTCCGCCGGCGTCCTGGCGCTGAAGGTCCCCGCGGCCGCGCCGCGGTCCCGGCGGGCGGCGGTCCTGGCGGCCGCGGGTGCCGCGGCCGCGGCGGCGGTGCTGATCCTGCTGGATATGGCCGGCGGCGCCCAGGCCAGCCACATCGGCCGCGCGGCGCAGCAGGCCGCCGCCGCCGACTGGCAGTCCCTGCGAGAGGTAGCCCTGCGCAAGGTCCGGCTCAACTGGCGCCTGATCCAGTACGCCATCTGGAGCCGCATGTTCGTGGTCAGCCTGGCGGCCGTATCGGTGCTGGTGCTGCGGCCCGCCGCCGGGCTGCGCCGGCTGTCGCAGCGGGATCCGGGCCTGTTCGCCGGCATCGTGGCCGCCGTCATGGGAGCCGGGGCGGCGCTGCTGCTCAACGACAGCGGGGTGGTGGCGGCGGCCACGGCCATGATCTTTCCCACCGCGGCGGCCGCCCACGCGCTGCTGGCCAGCGGCCGCCCGCCGGGTCCTGAGTCTGTTGACACCCAGGTATCCCAAATCTAGAATGGGTTGCGGTGTATCCGGGGTCACGCCGCGAGGCGGGACGCAAGAAGGGTTGTGTTAACCGACGCTCGGAGCCGAAGAGGGGGGCGGTGCCGGTGAAGGCGCTGGGGCGCCATGTGCTTGCCGAGATGTATGACTGCAACCCGGAGATCCTGAACGACCGACGGCGCGTCGAAGAGATCATGGTCAACGCGGCCCTGGCAGCCGGCGCCGAGATCCGGGAAGTCGCGTTCCATCAATTCAGCCCGCAGGGAATCAGCGGCGTGGTGGTCATCTCCGAATCCCACCTGGCCATCCACACCTGGCCCGAATACGGCTATGCGGCGGTCGACGTGTTCACTTGCGGCGAGCGCGTGGACCCGTGGGACGCCTGCAACTACCTGGTGGAGCATTTCCAGTCCGGGCGGATGACGGCCACCGAGGTCAAGCGCGGGATGTTTGACCCGGCCGTCCTGGCCCGGGCGTCCGGGGCCGCCGCAGGTACCACCGTGGGTTGACCGGCTTCGCGCGGACCATCCCGGTCCGCTTTTTGTTTTGAGGTCGCTTCCGAGGTCGCCGGTTCCCGTGCCCACGGCCGGCGAAGCGGGGAGGAGTCGCAGTTGGCGGATCAACGCACCTTCGTCATGATCAAGCCCGACGGCGTGCAGCGGGGCCTGGTGGGCGAGATCATCGGCCGCCTGGAGCGCAAGGGCCTTAAACTGGTGGGCCTGAAGATGCTCCAGGTCGGCGAGGACCTGGCCCGCCGGCACTATGCCGTCCACGAGGGCAAGCCGTTCTTCGAGGGGCTTATCCGCTTCATCACCAGTTCGCCCGTGGTGGCCATGGCCTGGGAGGGTCCCGACGCCGTGGACGTGGTCCGGCGCATGCTGGGGCCCACCGACGGCCGGCAGGCGCCGCCCGGCACCATCCGCGGCGACTTCGGCCTGGATGTGGGCTACAACCTGGCCCACGCGTCGGATTCGCCGGAGTCGGCGGCCCAGGAACTGGCGCTCTGGTTTGCCGACGGCGAACTGGTGGGCTACCAGCGCGCCGTGGACCCCTGGCTGCGGGAGGCGTGACACCTCCCGGCGGCGAAGGTAACGCCGTGACGCGGGGGGAGCGGAGAAGGCGTGCCGTCGCCCGATGACACCCCGGCCGCGGGGGGGCCCGCGCCGGGCACCGATCCCGAGCTTGACGAGCACGTGCGCGACATCGAGTTCCTGCTGCGCAGCGTGGCCGTCATCGTCCGGCAGCGCGGCCGCCAGATCCTGAGCAACTTCGAGATCACGCCCCCGCAGTTCGACGCGCTCCTGCACCTGGTGGACCACGGCAATCTCACCATGGGCGAGCTGTGCGCCCGGCTCTACCTGGCTTCCAGCACCGTCACCGACCTGGTGGACCGCATGGAACGGGCGGGGCTGGTCATGCGGGAGCGGGACCCCGGCGACCGGCGCGTGGTCCGGCTCAAGCCCCTGGACAAGGGTCACGCCCTGGTGGAGGCCGTCATGGCCGCCCGGCTCAACTACCTGCACGGCATCCTGCACCGCATCGACGCCGCCGAGCGGCGCCAGTTGATCGCCGCGCTGCGCCACATCCACGACGTCATGACCGAGGCCGAGGTCCAGGGGTAGGACCGCCCCTACCGAGGAGGGTTTGCCGTGTCGGCGCGCATCGCCATCATCGGCGGAACCGGCGTCTACGATCCCGAGATCCTGGACGACGTCCGCGAGGAACGGGTCGAGACCCCGTACGGGCCCGTCACCGTCAACCTGGGCCGCTTCGAGGGCCTGGAGGTGGCGTTCCTGGCCCGGCACGGCCGCGGCCACCAGGTGCCGCCCCACCGGGTCAACTACCGGGCCAACATCTACGCCCTGGCCCTGCTGGGGGTGGAGCGGGTCATCGCCACCAACGCGGTGGGCTCGCTGCGGGAGCGCTACGCCCCGGGGCACTTCGTGCTGCCCGACCAGTTTCTCGACTTCACCCACGGCCGCCCGGCCACGTTCTTCGAGGGCGGCGAGGCCGGCGTCTACCACGTGGACGTGACCGAACCCTACTGCCCCCAGGTGCGGCGCGTCCTGCACGAGACCGGACGCCCCCTGGGACTCACGGTCCACGACGGGGCCGTATACGTCTGCACCCAGGGCCCGCGCTTTGAGACCCCTGCCGAGATCCGCATGTTCGAGCGTCTGGGCGGCGACCTGGTGGGGATGACCTCGGTGCCCGAGGTGGTGCTGGCCCGGGAGGCGGGCCTCTGCTACGCCAGCGTCGGCATGGTCACCAACTATGCCGCCGGGCTGGTGGACTACCCGCTGTCCCACGAGGAAGTGCTGGAGGTCATGGCCCGCAACGTGGCCAACCTGCGGACGCTGATCATGGAGGCCATCGTCCGCATCCCCGCCGAGCGGGCCTGCGGCTGCGCCCAGGGCTCGCCGCTGGCGCAGCGGCTGCGGGCCGGGGCGCGGGCGGGGAGCGAGCCCCGTTGAGTTCCATGATCCGCGATCCGTCGCTGGCGCCCTCCGGATGGCGGAAGCTGCGCTGGGTGGAGGCCCGGATGCCGGTGCTGGCCTACCTGCGGCCTCGGATCCGCCGGGAGGGGTGGCTGCGCGGCCGCCGCGTCGCCATCTGCCTGCACCTGGAGGCCAAGACCGCCCACCTGGCCCGGATCCTGCAGGAGGCCGGCGCCGAGGTGGCCATCTGCGGGTCCAACCCGCTGTCCACCCAGGACGACGTGGCTGCCGCCCTGGCCGAAACCGGCGTGCGGGTCTACGCCTGGCACGGCGCCGACACCGCCCAGTACCGGGAGTTCATCCGGCGGACGGTGGAGTTCGGGCCGGAACTGGTCATCGACGACGGCGGCGACCTGGTCAACGTCCTGCACAACGAGCGGGCCGACCTGGCCGACGGCGTCCTGGGCGGCAGCGAGGAGACCACCACCGGCGTGCAGCGCCTCAGGGCCATGGCCGCCGAGGGGGCGCTGCGCTTTCCCATGATCGCCGCCAACGACTCCCGGGCCAAGTACCTGTTCGACAACCGCTACGGCACCGGCCAGTCGGTGTGGGACGGCATCATGCGTTCCACCAACCTGGTGGTGGCCGGCAAGACCGTGGTGGTCATCGGCTACGGCTGGTGCGGCAAGGGCGTGGCCCTGCGGGCCCGGGGCCTTGGCGCCCGGGTCGTCGTCTGCGAGGTGGACCCGGTGGCGGCCAACGAGGCGCTGTTGGACGGCTGCGAGGTCATGCCGTCCCTCAAAGCGGCCGAGGTAGGGGACATCTTCATCACCGTCACCGGCTGCCGGGATGCCCTGGCGGCGCCCCATTTCGAGCGCATGAAGGACGGCGCCCTGCTGGCCAACGCCGGCCACTTCGACGTGGAGATCAACAAGCACGACCTGCGGCGGCTGGCCCAGGAGGTGGAGCAGGTCCGGCCCCACGTGGAGGCCTACCGCCTGGCCGGCGGCCGCACCCTGTACCTGCTGGCCGAGGGACGCCTCGTCAACCTGGCGGCCGGCGACGGGCACCCCGCCGAGATCATGGACATGTCCTTCGGGGTGCAGGTGCTGGCCCTCCGCTATCTGGTGGAGCACGCCAGGAAACTTCCCCGCGACGTCATCCGCCTGCCGGGCGAGGTGGACGAGGCGGTGTGCCGCATGCGCCTGGAGGCCCTGGGCATCGCCATCGACACGCTCACCCCGGAGCAGCAGGCTTACCTGAGCAGCTGGCAGGAGGGCACGTGATGAGCACCGCAGGTTTCCGCATCGATGCCGGGTGGGTGGTGACGCCCGACGACGACGGGGGCGTCCAGGTGCTGACCGGCGTCACGGTGGCTGTGCGCGGGACGCGCATCGAGTACGTGGGTCCCGAGGCCGGCCTGCCTGAGCCGCTCCGGTCCCTGGAGCGGGTGGACGCCAGGGACGGCATCGTGATCCCCGGCTTCGTCAACACCCACAACCACGCGGCCATGACGCTGCTGCGCAGCTACGCCGACGACCTGCCGCTGATGCGCTGGCTCCAGGAGAAGATCTGGCCGGCCGAGGCCCACCTGACCGGGGAGGACGTGTACTGGGGCACCCTGGCCGCCTGCGCCGAGCAGATCCGCTCCGGCATCACCGCCTTCGCCGACATGTACTTCTTCATGGACGACGCCGCCCGGGCGGTGGACGCATCGGGCATGCGGGCCCAGTTGAGCCGGGGCCTGGTGGCGGTGACGCCCGGCGCCGACCGGGCGCTGCGGGAGGGCGTCGAGTTGTTCGAGCGCTGGCACGGCCACGACGACGACCGCATCACCGTGGCCCTGGCGCCCCACGCGCCCTACACCTGTCCCGACGACTTCGTCCGCGAGGTGCTGGCCGAAGCCCGGCGGCTGGAGGCCCCCATCCACACCCACCTGGCCGAAACCCTGGACGAGATCCGGCAGCTCGAGGAGCAGCGCGGCCTGACGCCCATCCAGTGGGCGGTGCAGGTCGGCCTGGTGGAGCGGCCGGTGCTGGCGGCCCACTGCGTGCACCTGACGGCCGAGGATATCGGCCTGCTGGCCGAGCACCGCATCGCCGCCTCCCACAACCCCATCAGCAACCAGAAGCTGGCCAGCGGCGTGGCGCCGGTGGTCCAGATGCGGCAGCGGGGGGCGCTGGTGGCCCTGGGCACCGACGGTGCCTGCAGCACCAACCACCTGAACTTCTTCGAGGAGATGCGTTCCGCCGCGTGGCTGCAGAAGGTGACGCGGATGGACGCCTCCGCCCTGCCGGCCCCCGAGGTCTTCCGCATGGCCACCGTGGACGGCGCCCGGGCCTTGGGCTATCCCGACGTGGGCCGCGTCCGGGAGGGCTACCGGGCGGACCTGGTGGTGCTGGACGCCTCGGCCGTCCACATGGCGCCCCGGCACGACGTGGTGTCGCTGGTGGTCTACTCGGCCCAGACGGCCGACGTCCGCGACGTGTGGATCCACGGCCGGCCGGTGCTGCGGGACCGGCAGATCGTCACCTTCGACGAGCGGCGGGCGGTGGAGGAGTGCCGGCGCCGCGGCCTGCGGCTGGCGGAACGGGCCGCGGCGGCCGCGGGCTCCTGAGGCGCCGGTCCCGGGCGCGCCCGCTTCAGTAGCCCGCCCGCTTGTCGACCACGTTGCGCAGGGGCAGGCCCCGGCGATAGCGGTCCAGGTTGTCGGCGAAGATCTCCACGGCGCGGCCGGTGTAGTCCCGCTGCTGGCCGGCGATGTGGGGCGTGATCAGCACGTTGGGCATGCGCCAGAGGGGGCTGGATTCGGGCAGGGGCTCCTCGGCGAAGACGTCCAGCACCGCCCCGGCCAGGCGGCCCTCCTGCAGCGCCTTCACCAGCGCCGGTTCGTCCACCAGGGCGCCGCGCCCGATATTGATCAGGTAACCTTCCGGGCCGATCCAGGCCAGTTCCCGCGGCCCGATGAGCCCGTGGGTCTGGGGCGTCAGCGGGCACGCCAGCACCACCCAGCGGGAGCGCGTGAGCACCTGCTCCAGGCCGTCGGGACCCAGGACCTCGTCCACGTGGGGCGTAGGCTGGGGATTCCGCCGCACGCCCAGGACCCGCATGCCGAAGGCCTGGGCCCGCCGCGCCACGGCCTGGCCGATGGCGCCCAGGCCCACGATGCCCAGGGTGTCGCCGGCCAGTTCGGCCACCGGCACCGTCAGCCAGCGGGCGGCGGCCTGCTGCAGCACCAGGCGGGGCAGGTTCCGGGCCAGCGCCAGGATGCCCATCATCACGTGGTCGCCGATGGTATCGGCGTGCATTCCCCGCACGTTGGTCAGGACCACGTCCGACGCCACCAGTTCGGGGAACAGCAGCCGCTCCACACCCGCGTAGGTGGTCTGGATCCAGCGCAGCCGCCGGGCCAGGGCGAACAGTTCCGGCGTCAGGTGGGGCCCGAACCAGACCTCCGCCTCGGCGGCGGCGGCCTTCAGGGCGTCGGCGTCGTCGCGGCGGACCTCCACCAGGTCGAACCCCGGCGCCGCTTCCCGGATGCGCCGGCGCAGCGGATCCGTCAGCGCCACGGTGGTCACGATGGTGGGCACTGCCAATCACCCCCGGTCACCCTTCGCGAAGGGCCGGGCGCCTCCCTGTCGCATGGGGGCGCCGCCCCGGTCATAGCCTCCCGGTGGGGGGAGGCAAGTGGTCAGGCGGCGGGACTGGATGGCTGCGCTGCTGGTGGCGGGGCTGGCGCTGCTGGGCCGGCCCTGGCCGGCGGCCTTCCCTGCCGAGGTCCCGGCCTGGGAGCAGTTCACCCTGCCGCCCGGGGACTGGACCACGGTCCCGCCGGCGCAGCCCGGCGGCGCCGGCGACCCCGTCCTGGAAGTCCACGTGCCGGCGGCCGGGGACGGCGAGGCGGTGCTGGTCCGCTGTGGCGGCCGGGCGGTGCTGATCGGGGCCGGCGGTCCCTGGGCCGGGCCGCGGGTGGCCGCCTACCTGGACCGGGCGGGGGTGCGGCGCCTGGAAGCGGTCGTCATCGCCCACGACGCCCCTTACCATGTGGGCGGCGTGCCCTACGTGCTGGAGCGCATTCCCGTCAACGCCGTCCACGACGCCGTCCGCACCAGCGCCGAGCCGGCCCACCGGGAAGCCCTGCGGGCCGTGACGGCCGCGGGCATCGCCTACCGCCAGGTGCGGGGAGGCGACCGGTGGGACCTGGGCTGCGGCGGCATCCGGGCGCTGACGCCCCTGGTGGAAGGGGACGGTGAGGACGTGCAGCCCGGTCCCCTGGCCGATACCGGCGCCGCCCTGCTGGTTCACTCGCCGCAGGTACGGGTGCTGCTGGCCGGGTCCCTGGGCGCCGAGGGGGAGGAAGCCCTGACCCGCGTCTACCCAGACCTGACGGTGGACGTGCTGGTGGTGGGCCGCCGCGGCCACCGCACCGCCACGTCGGCGGTGCTGCTGGAGCGGGCCGCACCGCGGCTGGCGGTGATCCCGGTGGGACCCTATAACGAGGAGGGGCGGCCCCACGCCGACGTCCTGGAGCGCCTGGAGGCGGCCGGCGTCCGGGTCTACCGCACGGACCGGGACGGCACGATCCAGATGACGGCGGCGCCGCGGGGCCCGCGGGTGCGCCTGGTGCCCCCGCAGCCTCCCCCGTAGGCACCGCTGCGCCCGGGCAGGACCCGGCCGCGCGGCGGCGAAGCGCGTCGTTCCAGGGGGCGGTGACGTGCGCATCCTGCTGACCAACGACGACGGCGTCCACGCCGAGGGCATCCAGGCCCTGCGCCGGGCCCTGGAGAAGGTGCCCGGCATCGAGCTTTACGTGGTGGCGCCGGAGCGGGAACGCAGCGCCTCCAGTCACGCCATCACGCTGCACAAGCCGCTCTACGTCAGCCGCGTCCAGATGGAGGGCGCCCGGTCGCCCATGTGGGCCGTCAGCGGCACCCCTGCCGACTGCACCAAGATCGCCGTGTCGGCCCTGCTGGACCACCGGCCCGATCTGGTGATCTCGGGCATCAACCGGGGACCGAACCTGGGCACCGACGTGCTCTACTCGGGTACCGTGTCCGCCGCCATCGAGGCGGTCATCGCCGGCATCCCCGCCGTGGCGGTGTCGCTGGTGGCCTATGGAGACGCCGACTTCGAGCCGGCGGCCCGGTTCATGGCCCTGCTGGTCAGCACCATCGTCCGGCAGGGCAACCCGGGCTTCACGCTGCTGAACGTGAACATCCCGGCCCTGGACCTGGACCAGATGGCGGGCGTGGCGGTCACGCGCCTGTCGCGGCGGCGCTACAGCGACTCCTTCGTGCAGCGCACCGACCCCCGGGGCCGCACGTACTACTGGCTGGCCGGGGAACTGCTGGGCGACGACGACGACCCCGCCACCGACGCCGGCGCCGTCCAGCAGAACCTGATCTCGCTGACCCCCCTGCACCTGGAACTCACCGACTCGACCCTGCTGCCGGGCCTGGCGGACTGGGCGTCGAGCCTGGACCAGCGGCTGCGCCCCAACGACACCACCGGCCGGTCATAGCCCGGACCCGCTGGCCATAAGCATTGGTGAAGCCAGATCCGGGGAGGCGACGCCTGTGCTGGCCAGGGCGCAGAGCAGGGAACGGCGGCAGACGGCGTACCCGCCGCCCGTCGACGCCAGGGCCGTGGCCGTCGGTGTGGCCGTGACCTTCCTGCTGACGGTGGCGGTGTCGGCGGTGCTGGCGGTGGCCATCTATTTCACCGACATGACCGAGGCCCACGTGTCCGACATCCTCTACTACGTGGGACTGGGGGCCGTGACGCTGGGCGGCGCCGCCGCGTCGAGGCGGGCCGGGAGGAGCGGCCTGGTGCACGGCGCCTTGAGCGGCGCCGCGTACGTGGTCCTGTCGCTGGCCGCCGGGGCCCTGCTGTTTCCCGGCAGCCAGGTGCTGGCCGGGGCCCTGGGCAAGCTGCTGACCGGCGCTGCGGCGGGTGCCCTGGGCGGCGTCGTCGGCATCAATCTCTAGGCCATGAAGCGGTGGGTGGTCGTGGGCCTCTCGGAGCTTGTGCGCCATGGGCGGTGGCGGGGCTCCGGGGGCATGCCGAGAGCGGTGTTCGCCGGGCTGGCCGCTGCGCTGGCGGCGGCCCTGGCTTTTCAGTCGCTGGCCGTCAGGGCGGACGAGCCCTCGGCGGCGGAGGTGCTGGCCCAGCGCCACGAGGCGCTGAGCCGCCTGGCGGCGAACCTGGGCGCGATCCACGGCAGCCTGCGGCGCGGCGACCGGGGGCCCGAGGTGAGCCTGCTGCAGCAGGCCCTGGAAGAGGTCCTGGGGGAACCCGCCGCCGTGGACGGCGTCTTCGGGCCGGCCACCGAGCGGGCGGTCCGCACGTTCCAGGCGCAACAGGGCCTGGTGGTGGACGGCGTGGCCGGTCCCCGCACCCGGGCAGCCCTGGCCCGGGCCCTGGAGGCCGTGATGCCCCGGCGCCACACGGTGGCCCGGGGCGAGACGCTGGGCGCCATCGCCCGGCGGTCCGGCGTACCCGTCGCGGTGCTGGCTGCCGTCAACGGCATTCCCAACCCCGACCGCATCCGGGCCGGCGACGTGCTCTGGATCCCCGACCCGCAGACGGCGGCGGGTCTGGCGGCGTCCGGGTCGTTGAGCGCGGCCGGCGGGGCCGCCACCGCGGCCGACGAGCCCGGTGAACCCGGCCCGCAGGCCGGCGGCGCCGGCGGCGCGGCGGGAACCCCCGGGGAAGGGACTGCTCCACCGGAGGCTGCCGGCGGGGAAGATGGCGAAAACCGGGAAGACAGGAAAGGCGAGGCATCGCACGCCGCCGCACCGTCGCCGCAGCCGGGGGAGGGCGCCGCTTCGTCCCGCGCCCCGGCCGGTCCGCTGGCGCTGACCTTCAACGATGGTCCCGACGCGGCCGTGACGCCCCGGCTTCTGGACCTGCTGGACCGGCACGGCGTGCGGGCCACCTTCTTCTTCTCCGGAGCCGCCGCGCAGCGGCATCCCGACCTGGTGCGCCGCGCCGCGGAGGCAGGTCACGAGATCGCCAACCACGGCTGGGACGACCGCCTGCTGGTGGGGCTGTCGCTGGCGGAGAACACCCGCGCCATCGGGCGGGCCCAGGACGTGCTGGCCGGCCTGGCCGGCACGCCGCCGCGCCTGTTCCGGCCCCAGGGCGCCGCCTGGGACGCCGCCAGCCTGACCGCCGCCCGGCGTCTGGGCCTGGACCTGGTCCTGTGGACCAACATCGGCGCCGAGGACCTGCCGGGCGTCGACGCGGAGACGCTGGCCCGCCGCCTGGAGCGAAGCGCGTATCCCGGCGCCATCGTGATGCTGCACGCCGACAATCCCGCGGCCGTCCAGGTCCTGGAGCGCCTGCTGCCGCGCTGGCTTGAAGCCGGCGCCCGGTTTCTTACCCTCAGCGACCTGCTGGAGCAGGGCGCGGCGCCCACGGCCTTCTGACGGCCTCACGGCTTCGCAAACGCCGCGGCGCCGCAAGAGGCAGAGGGGCGGCCCGGGCCGCCCCTGCCTGGCCTGTCGCCGTTCCTCCCGTGACCGGTGAACGGGTGCGCTTCGTGCCGCCCTCCGTCGCTGCGCCCGCAGCACCTAGTCTGCGCAGCGCCGGGCGTCCGCTGCCTGTCAATCTTCGTGGCCCGAAGGTTTGCGCCGGTTTTGGGCCAACTCTTTACACGAGGAACCCAAGGCAGGGAGGGTTGGTCGTGGCTGTTGCGCAACAGCCGTCGCGACCGGACGTGTACCGGCTCTACATCGACGGCCAGTGGGTCGACGCGGCATCCGGCGAAACCTTTGAAAACATCAACCCGGCCACAGGCGAGGTGTTGGGCGTCTTCGCTAAAGGCGGCGAGGAAGATGCCCGCCGCGCCGTGGAAGCCGCCCGGCGCGCCTTCGAGCGCTGGCGCAAGGTCCCGGCGCCGCGGCGGGCCGAAATTCTGTTCCGCGCTGCCGAATTGATCCTTCAGCGCAAGGAGACGCTGGCCCGGCAGATGACCCAGGAAATGGGCAAGGTGCTGGCCGAGGCGCGGGGCGACGTTCAGGAAGGCATCGACATGACCTACTTCATCGCCGGCGAGGGCCGGCGCCTGTACGGCTACACCACGCCGGCGGAGATGCCCGACAAGGCCGCCATGGCCGTGCGGGCGCCCATCGGCGTGGTGGCTGCCATCACGCCCTGGAACTTCCCCTTCGCCATTCCCACCTGGAAGATCATCCCGGCCCTGGTGGCGGGCAACACGGTGGTGTTCAAGCCCGCCAGCGACACGCCCTGGATGGCCTACGAGTTCGTGCGCATCCTGGAAGAGGCCGGCCTGCCCAAGGGCGTCATCAACCTGGTCTACGGGCCCGGCTCCACGGTGGGCGAGACGCTGATCCGCCACCCGGAGGTGGACTTGATCTCCTTCACCGGCTCCAGCGAGATGGGCCGGCACGTGGCCCAGGTGGCCGGGGCCGACCTCAAGCGGGTGCACCTGGAGCTGGGCGGCAAGAACGCCGTGATCGTCATGGACGACGCCGACCTGGACCTGGCCGTGGAGGCCATCCTCTGGAGCGCCTTCGGGACCACCGGCCAGCGCTGCACCGCCGGCAGCCGGGTCATCGTCCACCGCGCCGTGCGGGACCGCCTGGTGGATGAACTGGCCCAGCGCACGGCCCGCCTGCGCCTGGGCAACGGCCTGGATCCCGAGACCGACGTGGGCCCGCTCATCAACCGCGCGGCGGTGGAGAAGGTCCACAGCTACGTGGAGATCGGCAAGCAGGAGGGCGCCACGCTGCTGGTGGGCGGCGAGCCGGCCACCGAGGGCGAACTGGCCAGGGGCAACTTCTACAAGCCCACGCTGTTCGTGGACGTCAAGCCCCAGATGCGCATTGCCCAGGAAGAGATCTTCGGGCCGGTGTTGTCGGTGATCACCGTCGAGGACTTCGACGAGGCCATCCGGGTCAACAACGGCGTGGCCTACGGCCTGTCCAGCGCCATCTTCACCCGCGACGTGCAGAAGGCCTTCAAGGCCATGCGGGACCTGGACACCGGCATCGTTTATGTGAACCACGGCACCATCGGCGCCGAGGTACACCTGCCCTTCGGCGGCACCAAGGCCACGGGCAACGGCCACCGCGAGGCCGGCGCCGCGGCGCTGGAGGTCTACAGCGAGTGGAAGTCCATCTACGTCGATTTCAGCGGCCGGCTGCAGCGGGCGCAGATCGACGAGGTGAAGGTGGACTGAGCCCCAACGCCAGCGGTGTGCCGGGCGGCCCGTCCCTCGGGGGGCGGGCCGCCCCGCTTGCGGGGAGGCCAGGCGGGATGCCGGCGGAGCCGGCGCTGCTGCTGGTGCGCCACGGCGCCACCGACTGGAACGAGGCAGGCCGGCGCCAGGGGCAGACCGACGTGCCCCTGAACCAGCGCGGTTTCCGGGAAGCCGAGGCGGCCGCCCGGCTGCTGGCGGCCTGGAAGCCGGCGCCGGCGGCGGTCTACAGCAGCGACCTGCGGCGGGCTGCCGACACCGCCCGGGTCATCGCGGGCATGCTGGGGCTGCTGCCGGTACGCGTGGATGCCCGGCTGCGGGAGCGCTCCCTGGGTGCCGCCGAGGGGCTCGTCCCGGCGGAACTGGAAGCCCGCCTGGGGCGGCCGGTGGCGGACCTGGCGGAAGTGGGCGCCGAGCCGGTGGACGCCCTGGTGGACCGCTTCCACGCTGCCATCGCCGACCTGGAAGCCCGCCATCCCGGGCAGACCGTGGTGGTGGTAAGCCACGCCGCCGTCATGTCCCACTGGCTGCGGCGGTGGGTGGACGGCTGGCTCGACGCCCACCCGCAGCCGCTGGCCAACGGTGAGGTGGTCCCGCTGTACCGGCAGGGGAGGAGGTGGCGGTACCGGCCGTGACGCGTCCCATCCTGGCGCTGACGGAACTGGTCCCCGGGGTGTACGCCTGGCGGCGGGCGTCCAACGGCGGCATCGCCGTCTACGGCGCGCGGGACGGCGGGCGAGGCCTGCTGCTGGTGGACACGGGCGCCGACGACCGCGCCATCGAGGGGCTGCAGGAGTGGATCGAACATTTCGACGCCGCGGAGGTTTCCGTCATCAACACCCACGACCACCGGGACCACACCTGGGGCAACGCGGCCCTGGCCGCCCGCGGTGCGCGCCTGCTGGCGCCGCCCGCCGGTGCCGAGCCCGGCCACCGGTGGGAAACATGGCTGAATGGTTTACAGGTCGAATGTATAGCGCTTCCTGGCCACTCGCCCGATTCGCGCGCCGTCATCGTGCGGGGCGTGGCCTTCGCCGGCGATGCGGTCTACACGCCCGACATCCTGCGCCGCATGGCGGTGCCGGCTTTCCTGGACGTGGAACGCGCCCTGGCGTCGCTGGACGCGCTGGAGGCGTGGCTGACCCGCGGCGAGGCGGCTCCGGTGCCGCCGTCGGAGCGCTGGCTGGTGGCCGGTCACGGGCAGCCCCTGCGGGGGTCCGAGGCGGCCGGGGCCGTGGCCGCCACGCGGGCGGCGCTGGAGGCGGCGCTGGAGGCGCTGGCGGAGGTGATGGGACCGCCCTCGTACGGGCCGGCCCCGGCGCCGGACGAGGAGCAGGTGCTGGAGTGGCTGCGGGTCACCGGCATGTCGGCGCAGCACCTGTCGTCCATGAACTTCTGGCGGCGGGTGGCGGCGGGCTACGCCGCGGAACTGGCCCGGCGCCGGGACGTGGGTGTTCCGTGATTCAGTGTTCGGTGACCTGGTCGATGAGGCCGCGGTCGCGGGCGATCCGTTCCATCCAGGCGTAGAAAAGGACGGCCACGGCCAGCGTGGCCAGGCTGCTCAGCAGCAGGATGGCAAGAATGGCGCCGTCGTCGACGCCGGCCAGGGAGGGGGACATGCCCCGGCCCATCAGGGCGCGGCGCACGCCCTCGATCCAGTAGGTGAACGGGATGGCGCGGCCCACCGGCTGCAGGGGGGCGGGCAGGACGTCCAGGGGGAACACCACGCCGCAGAGCAGGTAGAGGACGCCGGCGAAGGATTCGGCGTAACCCTGCCCGTGGCGGGCGGAAATGACCATGATGCCGGCCATCAGCAGGCCGAAGGCCACACAGGCCAGGATGCCCAGGGCCAGCACCGCCGCCAGGTAGCCCCAGCGCACGGCCCCCAGGGCCAGCGGCAGGTCCAGGAAGGCTGTGCCGAAGCCCAGCACCACCGCCACGGCCAGCGACGTCACCAGGAACTTGGCCACGGCCCGGCCGGTGAGGTACCAGTAGATGCTGGGCGCCGCCAGGTACATGTACTTGAAGGTCCGGAAGAACTCGCGGTCCTCCATGACCACCCAGCTCATGCCGAACATCAACTGGCCCACGTACATGAAGAACGCGTTGCCCACGTAAAGGCCGGCAAACAGGTCGCCCTGGGTCTGGCCGCCGGTGACCACGTAGTACATGACCACCAGGATCAGGGCGCTGCTGACCGGCTTGATGATGGAGTAGACGGCGAACAGCCACGGGTCGGTCCAGTTGGATTCCATCTGCCAGCCCAGCCAGGCGGCCAGGCGGAAGGCCCGGAGCCGCATCCTCACTGCCACCGCAGGGTCAGCCTCCCCTCGCGCTTGGCCAGGTCCTCCAGCTTGCGCAGGGCGGCGTGGGCCAGCACGAAGTAGGCCGCGCAGGAGACGGCCAGGAGGGCCGCCTCCAGGCCGGGATCCAGCAGGCCGTCCACGGCGCCGGGGAACACCACCTGGCGGATGGCGTCGAGCCCCAGCGTGATGGGAATGATGCCTGCGGCCGCGGCCAGCCACCTCGGCAGCGCCCTCACCGGGAAGTAGAAGCCCGACAGCAGGTAGATGGGCTCCTGCAGCAGGTTGGCGGTGTGCCAGGCCTCGCGGCCGTACATCATGAAGAGCGAGGCGCCCACCATGCCCAGGCCGTAGAGGGCCGCCAGGGTCAGGAGGAAGATCCCCAGGCCGGCCCAGATGCCCTCCATGCGGTACTGGACGCCGAACAGCCAGGACCCCAGCACCAACGTCCCCAGGGCCCGGGCCGTGCTCATGAACATGCCGCCGGCGGCCATACCGGCCAGGATGGACATGCGCGACACGGGCGTGATGAAGAAGATCTCCAGCTGCCCCGACTGCTTCTCCCAGTAGAACTGGCTGGCCATGCTCCAGAGGACGTTGAGCCAGTAGGCCGTCATGGCCCCGCCCAGCAGCACGTAGCCGATGTAGCGTTCCGGCGCCCCCAGGGCCCGGTAGAGGAACACGTAGGCGCCCACCGAGAGCAGCGGCATGGCGATCTCGAAGGCCACCCAGGAAAGCTCGCGGAAGGTGCCCACCACCCGCACGTAGGCGCGGGCCCGCACGGCCCGCAGGTTGCGCTCCAGTTCCTCAAGCACCGGAGTGCTCTCCCAGGCCGCGGCCTACCACCTGGAGGAACACATCCTCCAGGGTGGGCTCCACCTTGCTCAGGTGGATGATGTCGGCGCCCCGCTCCCGCAGGTCGGCCAGCAGCGGCGTGACGGCGGCGTCGTCGGCGGCGATGACGGTGATGCGCGTCCTGCCCGTGGCGGGGTGGGGCTCCCAGGAGATGCGCTCGATCCCCGGCCAGCGGCCGTCGGCCTCCGGCGGCGCGTCCAGGCGGGCCGCCTCGATCCGGAACACCGAATGGGACTGGACCCGGCGCTTGAGGCCGTCGGGGGTGTCGCAGGCCAGGATGCGGCCGCGGTCGATGATGGCGATGCGGTCGCACAATTCCTCGGCTTCGGCCATGTAGTGGGTGGTCAGCAGGACGGTCCGCCCCGGACGCCGGCGCATCCAATCGCGGATGAAGTCGCGGATGATGCGGGCGGTCTGGACGTCCAGGCCCAGGGTGGGCTCGTCCAGGAACAGCACGTCGGGGTCGTTGAGCAGGCCGCGGATGAAGTTCATCTTCTGCCGCATGCCCGTCGACAGCTTGTTGACGCGGGTGTGGGCGTTGTCGGCCAGGCCGAAGGTCTCCAGGTACTCGTCGATCATCTTCAGGGCCGGCCCGTTGGCCAGCCCGTAGAACTGGGAGAACATCCACAGGGTCTCGCGGACCGTGAGGATGCCGTAGCCGACGGTCTCGCCCCCCGAGACCATGTTGATGCGGCGGCGCACCTGGTGAGCCTGGCGCACCACATCGTACCCGGCCACCCGGACCGTGCCTTCCGAGGGGAGCAGGAGGGTGGAGAGGATCTTGATGAGCGTGGACTTCCCCGCCCCGTTGGGTCCCAGCAGGCCGAAAAGCTCGCCGGGCTGCACCTCCAGGGAAACGCGGTCCAGGGCCACCACCCGCCGGGGGCCGGCAGGTGCGTCGCTGCCGTCCTGGTGACGCTGCCGGCGGGTGTCGGTGAACCAGCGGCTGACGCCCTGGGCCAGCACAGCGGCCTCGCGGGCCCGGCCGTCCGGGATCGCGTTCATGGCCAACCCTCCAGGTCTGGGCAGGCTGCCTGCGGGCCCCCGTGCGGCGGCCTCTCGCCCCGGAACCCACAAAAGGAACGATAACGCCGAACACGCGTTCCCGTCAAGCCGCGCAGCGGCGGGTGCCGGGTGTGGGGGGCTTCCTCGCCTGCCCCATTTGTGAATGAAGTAGCAAGCACGGAAGGGCCCATCGCAACAATCCCACTTCCGGGCCGGTGCCCGGCGGTCCTCCGGTAGCGCGGCCGCTTTCCGGGCCCGGCCGGCGCCAGGGCCGCGGCAGCGGCCGCGCGGCTGCGGCGGGCCTGGCGGGCTGTGCGGGATCTCGGGCGGGATCCGGTCCGGAAGGATCTTCGGATGTTGGCACGGGCGCCGTGACGGCCTGGCCGGCGGGATCCGTTGGAACAGGCGGCTCAAACGGGGGCCGGGCGCGTGAGCAACGCGGCGCCGGGGTCCCGGGCAGGGCCCGAAACCTTCTTGTTAGTTGACATAATATCCATTATGCGAAGTTCTGCCGGTGTGCCGGCAGGCTGGCGGGCGCCGCCGTTGGCGGCCGCCAGGCCCGGGCGCCGGTCTACCTGCTCCCGGTCTGCCGGCGGTGACGCTGGAGAGCCTGCGGCTCAGCGAGTCGGGATCTGCAGCCGCTGGCCCGGCCGGATCGCGGCCGTGGCCAGGCCGTTGAGCTGCCGGATGCGATGGACCGTGAGGCGGGTGTCTGCATCCTGGGGCCCGTAGGTCCGGGCCAGTTCCCACAGGGTGTCGCCCGGCCGGACCACCACCGTCACGGTGGCGGCGTCCCCGTCATGAGCCCTGGCCGGGAATATCAGCGGCATCACCAGCACCGACAGCACCGCCAGCAGCAGCGCCAGCAGCAGGCGTCCCCGCCGCCGAACCCGGATGCGCGTGCGTCCCATCGTGACCAGCACCGGCGCCACCCCCGTACATGTGTTCGATGCATTGCCAGGCTAACACGAACATGTGTTTGGGTCAAGGGGTTTCTGGCGGCGCAGCCCGGAAAGGCGAACGGCCGTTTGCAGAAAGCATGTTCGGGCTGGTATAATGTGGCCGAATATGTGCCCGGAGGGGCCGGGCCTGGGGGCGTGATCTTCATGGGGGGCAAGCTGACGCGGCGGCAGCGGGAGATCTTCGACTACATCAAGAACCACATCCGCACCAAGGGTTACCCGCCCTCGGTGCGAGAGATCGGCCAGACCGTAGGCCTCAAGTCCAGTTCCACGGTCCACGGGCACCTCAACCGCCTGGAGGAGAAGGGCTACATCCGGCGTGACCCCACCAAGCCCAGGGCCATCGAGGTGGTCGGCGAGCCGCTCTACCCCGCCGCCGGTCACGAGGACCGCGGTCTGGTCCACGTGCCCCTGGTGGGCCAGGTGACCGCCGGCCGGCCCATCCTGGCCGTGGAGAACATCGAGGACTTCCTGCCCTTTTCCCGGTCCCTGGTCGGCGACGACGACGTGTTCATGCTGCGGGTGCGCGGCGACAGCATGATCGAGGCGGGGATCTACGACGGCGACCATGTCATCGTCCGCCGCCAGGAAACCGCCGACAACGGCGATATCGTCGTGGCGCTGATCGATGACGAGGCCACCGTCAAGCGCTTCTACCGGGAGCAGGACCACATCCGTCTCCAGCCCGAGAACCGCTACATGGAGCCCATCATCACCCGCGACGTCCGGATCCTGGGCAAGGTGATCGGCCTCTTCCGCCGCCTGTCCTGAGGCGGCAGCTTTTTCACCGGCCCTCGTCGAAGGCCACCACGGCCTGGGCAATCTCGCGCAGGCTCTTGCGCTGGCGCATGGCGGTGTCCCGCATGCGCCGGTACGCCTCGGACTCGGTCAGGTCGAAGCGGTCCATCAGGATGCCCTTGGCGCGCTCGATGACCTTGCGGTCCTCCAGCTGGGTGCTGAGGCGCTCCACCCGCCGGCGCAGATCGGTCTCCCGGCGGGCGGCCTCGGCCACGGTGCGGCAGACCGCCACCCACAGCCATGCGGGGGCGTCCGGGGCCAGGCAGGCCCAGTGCGGCCAGCGGCACGCCGCCAGGCGGCCGGGCATGTCCTCGGCGTCCTGGCCGCGTGTCCCCCGGGCGCCTTCACCCTCACCGCCCGCGTACCCCGGGGCGGCGCGATCGGTCACCCAGACCACGCCGCAGCCGGCGCTGCGGGCCGCGCTCAAGATCGCCCGCCAGGGGTCGGCCTGCTGCGGCTGCGCGGGGCCGCCGGCGGCGCCGGCACCCGCGGGAGGGTGCGGATCGCCATACACCACCACCAGGTCTACCTGCTGCTGGCGCAGCCAGCGGGCGTCGGGCAGGCCCGCGGGCGCCTCCACCAGTGTCCAGCCGGCCTGCAGGACCGCGTCGGGAGAGCCGGCCCCGGAAGTTCCCACACCGGACCCCAGGGCCACCATGCGCAGGCCGTTCAAGCCCGGAACCTCCTCTCCCCTCTCGGCCTTCACCGCCGCCGGTACGGCGGGAGGCCCGGCAGTGTGCCGGGCCTCCCGACCGCTGCCAGCGCTTGTGGCGGATGCGGGTCAGTACCGACCCAGGTATTCGTTGATCTCCCACTCGTGCACCTGCGCCCGGTACACGTCCCACTCGATCTTCTTGGCCTCAATGTAGCGCTCGGCCACGTGAGGGCCCAGGGCGTCGAGGATGACCTCGTCGGCCTCCAGCGCCCGGATGGCCTCGGCCAGGGAGCCGGGCAGGCTCTCGATGCCCCGCTGGCGGCGCTCCTCCGCCGACATCCGGTAGACGTTCTCGTTGACCGGAGGCGGCGGCTCCAGGCCCAACCGGATCCCTTCCAACCCGGCCTTCAGCACCACGGCCAGGGCCAGGTAGGGATTGCACGAGGGGTCGGGCGACCGCAGCTCGATGCGGGTGCTCATGCCCCGCTTGGCGGGCACCCGGATCATCGGGCTCCGGTTGCGGTACGACCACGCGATGTACACCGGCGCCTCGTACCCCGGCACCAGCCGCTTGTAGGAGTTGACCAGCGGGTTGGTGACGGCGGTGACCGCCGGGGCGTGCCGCATCAACCCGGCCATGAACTGCTTGGCCGTCACGCTCAGCTTATCCGCCGAGTCGGGGTCGAAGAACGCGTTTTCGCCGCCGCGGAAAAGCGACAGGTGCAGGTGCATCCCCGAGCCGTTCTCGCCGAACAGCGGCTTGGGCATGAAGGTGGCGTGCAGGCCGTTCCGCAGTGCGATGGTGCGCACCACCTGCCGGAAGGTGGCGATGTTGTCGGCCGTGGTCAGCGCGTCGGCGTACTTGAAGTCGATCTCGTGCTGCGACGGCGCCACCTCGTGGTGGGAAGCCTCGATCTCGAAACCCATCTCCTGAAGGACCAGGACGATCTCCGCCCGCGTTTCCTCCTCGCGGTCCACGGGGGCCAGGTCGAAGTACCCGGCCCGGTCCACCGTCACCGGCCGCGGGTCAACGCTTTCATCGGGCCGCTGGAACAGGAAGAACTCCGGCTCCGGGCCCACGTTCATCACAAAGCCCATCTCGGCCGCCTCGGCGGCCACCCGCTTCAGGACGTTGCGCGGATCGCCCATGAAGGGCGTGCCGTCGGGATTGTAAACGTCGCAGATCAGCCGGGCCGTCCGGCGCCCCTCCTTGATCTTCCACGGCAGCACGCAGAAGGTGTTGGGGTCGGGGCGCAGGTACATGTCGGATTCCTCGATGCGCACGAAGCCCTCGATGGACGACCCGTCGAACATCAATTCCCCCGCCAGCGCCTTGTCCAGCTGCGAAGCCGGAATCTCCACGTGCTTGACGGCACCCAGGATGTCCGTGAACTGCAGGCTGATGGTGCCCACGTCCAGGTCTCGCACGGCCGCCACGATGTCGTCGTATCCCATCGCTTTACCCCCTTGTCTTCGTCAGGCGCCGACGACCCGCCCCGGCCCAATAAGAAACCCCCGAGGGGACACGTTCCCCTCGGGGGCATCGTTGCCGAATCCAGACGGGCGTCACGCCTTTGTGACCGCCGGCTCAATTTTATCCAAACGCGAGCCGGCCGTCACCCCCCATGTTGGAAAACCTGCACGCCCAGCCAAACCGCCATGGCCGCCGTCACCCCGGCCTGGACCATGGCGCCCAGCCACGGGCCCAGGGCCGCGCGGCGCAGGCCCTGCCGGCCGGGGACGCCGTAACCGCCGGCTGCCAGTCCCGCCAGCGCCCCAATGACGGTGCCCAGCCCCAGGCCCAGGGGACCCAGGGCGGCGGCCCCCAGCAGGGCACCGGCCACCATGGCGGTGCGGGCCGGACCAGGCACCGCCAGGCGCTTGGCCGCCGGCGTGCCGGTGAAGTGGTCGACCACGGCCGCGGCCGCGGCGGCGGCGACCCACACGCCCAGTTGACCCGCCTCGACGCCCGCGAACCCGCGGCCCCACGCCCAGACCACCAGCCCGGCCAGGGCCCAGGCGGGACCGCGCCAGCCCGGCGCCGCTGCGGCCAGCAGGCCGACCGCTGCCAGGGCCAGACCGGCCCAGGCGGTGAGACCGTCCAGGGCGGCTTCCCCCCTATCCCAGGGCTTGTGCCGCCAGGCGGGCGCGCACCCGGCCCACCGCGGCCGGGTCCAGTTCGGCCACCACCTCGATGCCGGAGGCGGCGTAGCGGGCGCTTTCCACCCGCCCGCTGCGGTGGATCAGGTCCAGCACCTCCAGGCGGTCGTAGGGGATGGAGAACCGCACCCGCCGCCGCTGCCGGGTCAGGGCGGCCTCCAGCGCCTGGCGCAGGGCGTCGAGACCCTCTCCCGTCAGGGCCGAGGTGACCACCACCGCCTCGGCGGCGGCGTCGGGCAGCGGGGGCGGCCCGTCGATGCGGTCGGCCTTGTTGAGGGCGATGATTACGGGCTTGTCCCCGGCGCCCAGGTCCCGGAGCACCTTGCTCACCGTCTCCACCATCTCGGGCGCCAGGGGGTGCGAGGCGTCCACCACGTGCAGCAGCAGGTCGGCCTCCACCACTTCCTCCAGCGTGGCCGAGAAGGCGGCCACCAGCTGGTGGGGCAGGTTGTGAATAAAGCCGACGGTGTCGGTCAGCAGGGCCCGGGTCCCGCCGGGCAGGTCCAGGCGGCGGGTCAGCGGGTCCAGGGTGGCGAACAGGCGGTCCTCCACCAGGGTTTCGGCGCCGGTGAGGGCCCGCAGCATGGTGGACTTGCCGGCGTTGGTATAGCCCACCAGGGCCACCACCGGCACCCGGCTGCGGCCGCGGCGGCCACGCTGCACCCGGCGGTGCCTGCGCACTTCTTCAAGTTCCTGCACCAGTTCGCCGATGCGCCGCCGCGCCTGGCGCCGGTCGGTTTCCAGTTTGGTCTCGCCGGGACCCCGGGTGCCGATGCCGCCGCCGAGCCGGGACAATTCGGTGCCGCGTCCCGTCAGCCGGGGCAGCAGGTAGCGCAACTGCGCCAGTTCCACCTGCAGCTTGCCCTCGCGGGTCCGTGCCCGCTGGGCGAAGATATCCAGGATCAACTGGGTGCGGTCCAGCACACCGGTGTTGAGGGCCTTCTCCAGGTTGCGGGCCTGGGCGGGGCTGAGGTCGTGGTCGAAAATGACCAGGTCAGCGCCGGCTTCGGCCACCTGCCCCGCCAGTTCCTCCAGCTTGCCGCGGCCGATGAAATACGCCGGGTCCGGGCGGCTGCGCCGCTGGGTGACGACGCCTACCGCCTCGGCCCCGGCGGTGCGGACCAGTTCCTGCAGTTCCAGGCAGCGGTACTCCAGCGGCCAGTCGCCCGGCCGCTGGAAGTCGACGATCACCAGAAACGCCCGCTGGATGAGCCGATCACCCCGTCCGCCGTCATCCATACTTCACTTCAATTATACAGCGGAGGCTGCGCGGGCGGCCCTTCGTCGCGCAGGGCGGCTTCCACATCGGCGGCGGTGATGGCCATCAACTCCTCGCGCCCAGGCTGGTAGGGACCCTGGACCAGGCGCACCGCCTGCCGGCGCAGGGCCCTTTCAATCAGGTTGCGCACGGTACGGGCGTTGCCGGCGTCGCGCCGGCCCCGCTCCGGCAGATCCCGCAGGTACGCCGCCAGCCGCGCCCGGGCGTCGGCGGTCAGGCGGTACTGGCGGCGGGCCAGCATGACCTCGGCGATGGCCAGCAGTTCATCGTGGGTGTAGTCGGGGAAGTCCAGATGGATGGGAAAACGGGACCGGAGTCCCGGGTTCTGCAGCAGGAACCACTCCATCTCGGCCCGGTACCCGGCCAGGATGCAGACCAGGTTCTCGCGGTGCTGCTCCAGGGCCCGCACCAGGGTGTCGATGGCCTCGCGACCGAAGTCCTTCTCGCCGCCCCGGGCCAGCGAGTACGCCTCGTCGATGAACAGCACGCCTCCCAGGGCTTTCTGGATCTGGCTCCGGGTCTTCTGCGCCGTGTGGCCGATGTACTCGCCCACCAGATCGGCCCGCTCCACCTCCACCAGGTGGCCCCGGCTGAGTACGCCCATTTCCTTGAGGATACGGGCCAGGATGCGGGCCACCGTGGTCTTGCCGGTGCCCGGGTTGCCCCGGAAGGTCATATGCATGACCAGCGGCTCGGCGGCCAGATTGGCTTCCCGCCGGCGCTGCTGGATCTCGGCGAAGGCGTGCAGCTCGTAGATCAGGGCCTTGACGTGGCCGAGCCCCACGAGATGGTCCAGTTCAGCCAGGGCTGCGGCCACCCGGCGGCGCCGGTCGCCGCCCTCCGGGGCTTCGACATCGCGGGCCCCGGGGAGAGGCACAGGGCCGCCCCGGACCGGCCCCGCCGCGGGCGGGCCCGCCGGCTGGGCGCGGGCCGGAAGCGGCCCGTGACGGTCGTGATGGATGGAGTTGTTGTGGCGTGACGTGTAGGGTCGCCCGTTCAACGTCAGGCGGACGGCCACGGCAGTCCCCCTCCCTGCCTCGCTGGGCAGTATACGCGGCCCGGCGAGGTCCGGTGCCGGGGACCCGGCGGCCGTCAGGTTCCCGTTCGGCTGCCGCGGTGGCCGTCGGGCGCCAGGGCATTGACCGGCACCTGGGGAGCCACGGTGGACAGGGCGTGCTTGTAGATCATCATCTGCCGGCCGTCGCTCTCGACCACGACGGTGAAGTTGTCGAAACCCCGCACGTACCCTCGGATCTGGACGCCGTTGACCAGGTAGACGGTGACGGGAACCGACTCCCGCCGAAGCTGGTTGAGGAAGCCGTCCTGGATGTTGATGGTCTTGCCCAAGGACACCACTCCGTCGCGCCTTGTTGTCCGCCGCCCCTCGCCCGGCGGGTTACGCCTCTTCTCCTCCCTGTCTAACTTTTCCTGCCAACCATTGGGCCACCGCCCGCGCGTGGGTGTCGCCGACGCCGCCGGTGACAGCCAGGCGGCGGTCCACCTGTTCCCGCCGCAGCCACGTCAGCTGCCGGCGGGCATAGTGGCGGGTCTTGCGCTTGATCTCCCGCGCCACCTCGTCCAGGCTGCGGCGGCCTTCCACGTAGTCCAGCATCTCGCGGTAGCCCAGCACGTCGAAGCAGGGCGCGTCCGGCGGCCAGCGGTCCCGCAGCGCACGAACCTCGTCAGGCCAGCCAGCCGCCAGCTGGGCGTCGGTGCGCCGGTTGATCCGGCGGTACAGGCAGGCCCGGTCCACCTCCAGGGCCACCACCAGCGCGGCATAGGGCGAGGCCGGCCGCTTCTGAGGCCTCAGGTTCCGGGGCCGGCCAGTCAATTGGTATAGCTCCAGGGCGCGGATGATTCGGCGGGTGTCACGGGGGTGGATCCGGGCGGCCGCCTCGGGGTCCAGGCGCTGGAGTTCATCGTGCAGCCGCTGGCTGCCCTCCCGGGCCGCCCGGGCCGCCAGCGCCCGCCGCAGGTCGGGGTCGTAGGCGCCGGCGGTGAAGTCGAAACGCTGGGTCACCGCGCGGATGTAGAGGCCCGTGCCGCCCACCAGCACCGGCAGGCGGCCGCGGCGGTGGATCTCACGGGCGAGGGCGTCGGCCGCAGCCTGGAAGGCCGCGACGCTGAAGCGCTGGTCGCCGTCGATGATGTCGATCAGGTGGTGGGGCACCTGCCGCCGCTCGGCCGCGGACGGCTTGGCGGTCCCGATGTCCAGGCCGCGGTACACCTGGGCCGAGTCGGCCGAGATGATCTCCAGGGGCACCAGGCGGGCCAGGCGCAGGGCCAGTTCGCTCTTGCCGGAGGCGGTGGGCCCGGCCAGCACCAGCAGCGGCACGGGCTCACCCGCGGCGTCGCGGGCGGGGTCGTGGGCGGGCTCACCGACAGGTTCACGCACGGGCATCACACCGCCGGCCGTCACATGATGCGCTTGAAATGGCGTTCCAGTTCACCCAGGCGCATCACCAGCAGGGTGGGCCGGCCGTGGGGACAGGTATACGGGTTCCGGCAGCCGTCCAGCAGCCGCAGCAGGTGCCGGGCCTCGTCGGCCGTCAGCGGGTCCCTGGCCTTGACGGCGGTGCGGCAGGCGGCGGTGGTCCGCTGGGCCAGGTCGGCTTCCAGGGCCTCCGGGTCCGGCTCAGCGGCGTCGCCCAGGGCGTCCAGCAGGTCCAGCAGCTCGGGCGCGCCGGCCGGGCGCCGGTAAAGCAGCGGCACCTCCCGCACCATGACGGCCCGGGGCCCGAACTCCTCGGTGACGAAACCGAACTGCGGCAGCCGGTGCCGGTGCCGGCGCCAGCGCTCCATGGCCGCCGCGTCCAGTTCCAGCGTCAGCGGCACGGCCAGCGCCTGCCGGGGCGGCGGGCCGCCAGGGCCGCGGCCCAGCAGCTGCTCGAACACCACCCGCTCGTGGGCGGCGTGCTGGTCGATGATGCAGAGGCCTTCCGGTCCTTCGGCCACCAGGTAGGTCAGGTCCACCTGGCCCAGGATGCGCAGGTCGGCGAACCGCGGCCGCCCGTGCGCCTCCCCGGGCGCCTCGTGGTAGGGGGCGGCCTGCTCCCGCACCAGGCCGGGACCCGCCGCCTCGGCCCCACCGGCCGCCGGACCCTGCCGCGGCCCCTGCCCTTGCGGCCGTCCCGGCAGCCCGTCCACGAGAGGCGTCACCTGCGCGGCCTCCCGCACGCCTGCCGCCCCCAGGGCCGGCGCCCGGGGCGACAGGGTCACGCGGGGCGCCAGGTCGGCCCGGGCCAGCAGGCGGTGCACCAGCGCCTGCAGCGCGTCGGCCACCTCCCGCTCCCGGTCCAGGCGGATCTCCTGCTTGCTGGGGTGGACGTTGACGTCCACCGCCGCGGGGTCCACCTCCAGGCGCACCACGGCCACCGGGTAGCGGTGCAGCGGCAGCAGCCGGCGGTAAGGGCGCTCCAGGGCCGCCCGCAGCCGGTCGCTGCGCACCGCCCGGCCGTTGACGATGAAAAACTGGAACTGGCGCCCCGCGCGGGCTGCCGACGGCAGGCCGGCCCAGACTTCCAGGCGCCGGAACGGCGCCCCCGGCTCCCCGCGCTGGTCCGCGCCCACCAGCAGCCCGGCGGCGGTGTCGGCCCCCAGCACCGCGGCGGCCGCGTCCAGCACGTCGCCGCTGCCGCTGGTCGAAAACAGCAGCCGGGAACCGTGCTCAAGCCGGAAGCGGGTGCCGGGCGAGGCCAGGGCCAGCCCGTGTACCAGGTCCACGATGCGGTCCAGTTCCGTGGCCGGCCTCCGCAGGTGCTTGCGGCGGGCCGGGGTGTTGAAGAAGAGGTCGTCGACGGTAACGGTGGTGCCGGGTGGTCCCGCGGCGGCCTGGTCGGCCACGACGCGGCCGCCCTCCACCCTCACCCGCCAGGCGAAATCGGCCGACGGTTCACGGCTCACGATCTCCATGCGCGATACCGCTGCGATGGACGGCAGCGCCTCACCGCGGAAGCCCAGGGACCGGAGCCGGGCCAGGTCGTCGATGCTGCGGATCTTGGAGGTGGCGTGGCGCTCCAGGGCAAGCCGGATCTCGGCGGGGCTCATGCCGTGGCCGTCGTCGCCGACCTGGATGCGGCGCCGGCCGCCGTCTTCCAGGCGGATGATGACGGATCGCGCGCCGGCGTCCAGGCTGTTTTCCACCAGTTCCTTGACCACCGAGGACGGCCGCTCCACCACCTCGCCGGCGGCGATGCGGTCCACCGCCTCGGGCGGCAGCACCCGGATCCTGGGCTCGCTGGACGACACCGGCATCCCCCCGCTTCCACTGTTCGCCGGCGCTGCCGCCAAACCTCGCCCCCGCGCGGCGCCGGGCGCGGCCGGATCGGGTTGTCAGGCAGGAGTGCCTCTGGTGAAATAGAAACGACCTTCGGCGTGGTTCGCCGGCCGCGCCGTAACAACGCAGCATGGGGCGGAGTTGATCGACCGTGCGTGTTGCGCTGCCGATCCTCATTGCGCTGGTCGCCCTCGTCGGCGCTGGCGTCACGGCCAGCCGCGTCTGGTGGCTCCCACCTCTGGCCTCGAACTGGAACACGGTGGACACGATGATGACGATGACCACGGTGATCACGGGGATTGCCTTCGTGGCCGTCCACCTGGTCCTGGCCTACTTCGTCTTCCGCTACTCGGGTCGCCAGAAGGCCGAGCACGTGGAGGACAATCCCCGCCTGGAGCGCACGCTGCTGCTGATCACCTCGCTCCTCATCGCCATCATGCTGGTCCCGGGCCTGTTCGCCTACAGCCAGGTGATCGCCAAGCCGAGCGACCGCCTGGTGGTGGAGGTCCTGGGCGAGCAGTGGCGGTGGAACTACCGCTTCCCCGGTGAGGACGGGATCTTCGGCCGAACCGACGTGCGCCTGATCACGTCGGACAATGTGTTCGGCATCGATCCCGCCGACCCGACCGGGGCCGACGACATCGTCATCGTCGGCGGGCCCCTGTACCTGCCGGTGAACCAGCCGGTGCTGCTGCAGTTCCGCTCCAAGGACGTGCTGCACAACTTCTGGGTGCCGGAGTTCCGGGTGAAGATCGACGCCGTGCCCGGCACCGTCACCGAAAGCTGGTTCACGCCCACCCGTGAAGGAACGTATCAGGCCGCATGCGCCGAGTACTGCGGCGTGGCCCACTACGTCATGACCAGCGAGATCCACGTCGTCGACGCCGCGGAGTTCGAGCAGTGGCTGGCCGCCCTGCCCACCGTGGCGCAGGCGCAGGAGTAACGGGAGGTCCGGCAGTCTCATGGCCACACCTGCGGCGGCCGCCCACGCGGCCCACGAGCATCACGAGCCTCAGAGCTTCTGGCGTAAGTACGTGTTCAGCCTTGACCACAAGGTGATCGGGATCCAGTACACCGTCACCGCCCTGGCGGTGGGCGCCATCGGCCTGGTCCTGTCCTGGCTGATGCGGCTGCAGCTGGGCTTCCCGGGCGCCGTCGGGGCCGTCAACCCAACCAACTACTACCAGTTCATGACCTACCACGGCCTGATCATGGTGGTGTACCTGCAGACCGCCATCCTGCTGGGCGGGTTCGGCAACTACCTGATCCCGCTCATGATCGGCGCCCGCGACATGGCCTACCCGACGCTGAACATGCTCAGCTACTGGACGTACCTGCTGTCGGTGATCCTGCTGCTGGCCGGGTACTTCGTTCCCGGCGGCCCCAGCGGCGGCAGCTGGGTGCTTTACCCGCCGCAGTCCATCACCGCCGGCACGCCCGGCTCGGGCCTGGGCATCACGCTGCTTCTGGCATCCATCGCCGTGTTCGTGGTCTCCGCCACCATGGGCGGCCTCAACTACATCACCACGGTGCTGCAGATGCGCACCCGCGGCATGACGCTGATGAGGATGCCGCTGACCGTGTGGGGGGTCTTCATCTCGGCCGTGGTGGCCCTGCTCTCCTTCCCCCCGCTGTTCGTGGCCGGCGTCATGCTGCTGTTCGACCACCTGCTGGGCACCAGCTTCTTCATCCCCACGGTCAACGTGCTGGGCACCGTGCTGCCCCATGAGGGCGGGAGCCCGCTGCTGTTCCAGCACCTGTTCTGGTTCTTCGGCCACCCGGAGGTCTACGTGGTCATCCTGCCCGCCATGGGCATCATCTCCGACGTCATGGCCACCCACGCCCGCAAGCCGATCTTCGGCTACAAGGCCATGATCGTTTCGATGGCGGCCATCGGCGTCATCAGCTTCATCGTGTGGGCCCACCACATGTTCGCCAGCGGCATGAACCCGTTCTTCGGGTATATCTTCGCCGCCACGACGCTGGTGGTGGCCATCCCGTCGGCGATGAAGACCTACAACTGGCTGCTGACGCTGTGGAAGGGCAGCATCCGGTTCACGACGCCGATGCTGTTCACCATCGGCTTCGTCAGCACGTTCGTCATCGGCGGCCTGACCGGCCTGTTCCTGGGGAACGTGGCGGTGGACCTGCCGCTCCACGACACCTACTTCGTCGTGGGCCACTTCCACCTGGTCATGGGCGTTTCGGCCATCCTGGCCATGTTCGCCGGCATCTACCACTGGTTCCCCAAGGTCACGGGCCGCATGATGAACGAGACCCTGGGCAAGATCCACTTCTTTGTGACCTTCCTCGGGGCGTACCTGGTGTTCTTCCCCATGTTCCTCATGGGCTTCCAGGGCATCCCGCGGCGCTACTTCAGCTTCGACCTGGTGGCCTTCGCGCCGTCGGGGCTTGATGCGGTCAACGCCATGGTGACGGTGGCCGCCCTGGCGGTGGGCGCGGCCCAGCTGGTGTTCGTGGCCAACATCGTCTGGAGCGCCGTGCGCGGCCGCGAGGCCGACGCCAACCCGTGGCAGGCCAACACCCTGGAGTGGCAGACGCCGCAGATCCGCCCCGGCCACGGCAACTGGGGGCCCAAGCTGCCGGAAGTCTACCGCTGGCCCTACGATTACAGCGTGCCCGGCGCCGCCCGCGATTTCATCCCGCAGAACGAGCCGGAAGTGGCCGTGGTGTCGCCGGCGGCCGGGCCTGAGCCGGAAGGAGCGGGTCGATGACCCGGTTTTCGCAGCCGTCCCGGGGCAGCCGGGGCGCGGTGGCTGAGGGCCGCCTGGTGGTGCTGCCGGGCGGGGGCCACCGGGATGATCCCGTGGCCCGCAGCCAGATCGCCGTGGGCCTGCTGCTGGCGGCCATGACCATGGTCTTCGCGGCCCTGGTCAGCGCCTACCTGGTGCGCATGGACCTCAGCGACTGGCGGGCGGCGCCGCTGCCGCCGGTGCTGTGGGTCAACACAGCCCTGCTGGTGGCGGCCAGCGCGGCCCTGGAGGCGGCCCTGCGGCCGGCCAGGGCCGGTGACACCCGCCGCCTCTCGACCCTGCTGTGGGTGGCCGGCCTGGCGACGGCGGCCTTCATCGTGGGCCAGCTGGCCGCCTGGTTCCAGATGCGGGCCATGGGTTACGGCGTCGCCGCCACCCCCGGCGCCAGCTTCTTCTACCTGTTGACGCTGGTCCACGGGGTGCACGTCCTCGGCGGGCTGGTGCCCTGGGTCCGGCTGCTGGCCAGGCTGCGCTCCGGCCGGGAGCCTGAAGAACCCGGGGGCCGGGCCCGTGCCCGGGATCGCGACGGCGATGACGGCCCCGCAGGGGTGGTGCCGGCGCTCCGGCTGTGCGCCGTGTACTGGCACTTCCTGCTGGGCGTGTGGATCGTGCTGTACCTGCTGATGCTGCTGACCTGACGAGGGAGGTTCGTGGCCGGTGACCGAGCACCAGCAAGCCGCCGTGGCGGGCGGGCGCCGCAGCGCCTGGAGGGAGATTGTGGCGGACTTCTCCCGGGACGTCCGCACGTACCCCTTCGGGTGGAGCAAGGCGATGATGTGGATCTTCATCCTGAGCGACCTCTTCGTGTTCGGGGGCTTCCTGGCGGCCTACGCCGGGGCGCGCATGGCGGCCACCCAGCCCTGGCCGGATCGGGGGCACGTCTTCTCCCTGACCATCGGCGGGGCGGAAGTTCCCCTGCTGCTGATCGCCATCATGACCTTCATCCTGATCAGCTCCAGCGGCACCGTGGCCCTGTCGGTGGCCGCCAGCCACGAGCGCAACCGCAGCAAGACGGCTGCCCTGCTGGGCCTGACGCTGGTGCTGGGGGCCTGCTTCCTGGGCATGCAGGCCTATGAGTGGACCCACCTGATCCATGAGGGCTTCCTGCCCTCCTCCAACCCCGCCGGCGCGTCGCAGTTCGGCGCCACCTTCTTCATGATCACCGGGTTCCACGGCACGCACGTGGTCATCGGCCTGATCTTCCTGGCGCGGGTGCTGCTGCGGGTGCTCCGGGGTTACTACGACCGCATCGGCACCTGGGAGCAGGTGGAAGTGGCGGGCCTGTACTGGCACTTCGTCGACCTGGTCTGGGTGTTCATCTTCGCCTTCATCTACCTGATCTGACGGCCGGGATTCCGGGGAGGGTGTCGGAGGATGCACGGCCACGCCGATCACGTGGATCACAGCGAGCACCAGGCCCATCTGCCCGTCGGCGTGTACCTGCGGGTCTGGTTCATGCTGTTCATCCTGAGCGCGGTTTCGTACTTCGTGGACTACTTCCAGGTGGAGCCGCTGCCGCTGCGCTGGGTGTTGATCGTGCTGCTGGCGCTGATCAAGGCGGCCTTGATCATGAACTACTTCATGCACCTGGGTTCGGAGCGGCTGTCGCTGGTCTACACCATCCTGCTGCCGCCGGTGTTGATCCTGGCCCTGGCCGCCATCGTCATCGCCGAGGGCTCGTACATCAGCATGATCCGCGCCCTGTTCGGAGGGTGATGGTGGTGGGCCGGCGGATCTGGGTTCGGCGAGCCGCGGGGGCCGTGGCGGCGGCGGTGTCCCTGCTGCTGGCGCCGGCCGCAGCCCTGGCCAGCCACGACATCAATGGCGTGCCGCAGTGGTTCATCCCCTGGTACGCCACGGCCCTGCTGATGGCCGTCCCGTACCTGCTGATCCTGACGGTGGGCGCTGTGGTGTACCGGTACCTGCGGCGGGAGTTCGGCAACAACTGATTCGACAGGATACCAGCTCAATGTTTCGGGGCCGCGGCACCGGCTGCGGCCCTGCTGTTTCGTGCGGGTTCGACTGCCTGCGGGCTTAACGCTGCGCGGGCATCAGGGACGGCCGGCAGCTCCGCCGGCGTCGAGGTTCTCGCCGTCCAGCCAGCCCACCAGCAGCCGGGCCTGCTCGGCAAGCACCTGCAGCCGCTCCATGGCCTGCAGGGGCGTCAGGTGCATGATGTCGGTGCCGGCCAGGGTTTCCAGCACCGCTCGGGTACGGGTGCGCCAGAGTTCCCACTCTCCCCCGCCCGGCCCCGTTGCCCCGCCGGGTTGTGCCGCGCTGCCTCCGGGCAGGGTGCCGGCGTCCCCGGGCTGCGCCGCAGCGGCCTCGCGCGCGGCCGAACCCAGGCCTGCCGCGCCGGGAGCTGCGGCCCGTTCGCCCTGTTCCAGCATGAGCAGCAGCTCTCTGGCCCGGAGCACCAGTTCGGTAGGCATGCCGGCGCTGCGGGCCACTTCCACGCCGTAACTGCGGTCGGCGGCACCGGGCAGCACCCGGTAGCTGAAAACCAGCCGTTCCCCATCCAGCAGCGCCTGCACGTGGTGGTTGTGGACGCCCGGCAGCCGCTCCGCCAGGCGGGTCAACTCGAAGAAGTGGGTCGACAGCAGGGTCCGGCAGCCCACGTGGCGGTGCAGGTACTCCAGGTAGGCGGTGGAGAAGGCGATGCCGTCGTAGGTGCTGGTGCCCCGGCCCAGCTCGTCGATGATGGCCAGGCTGCGTGGGGTGGCATACAGCAGCACCTGCAGGGCCTCGCGGATTTCCACCATGAAGGTGCTCTCGCCCCGCGCCAGGTCGTCGGCGGCGCCGATGCGGGTGAAGATGCGGTCCACCAGCCCGATCCGCGCCCGCCGGGCGGGTACGAAGCTGCCCATCTGGGCCATGATGACGATCAGGGCCACCTGGCGCAGGTAGGTGCTCTTACCGCCCATGTTGGGGCCGGTCAGCACCATCATCCGCCGGTCCCTGCCGTCCAGGCGGGTGTCGTTGGGCACGAAGGCCGCGTCCGGCCGCTGGTCCAGCACCGGGTGGCGGCCGTCCTCGATCTCCAGGACCAGGTCATCGCTGAGTTCCGGCCGGACGTAGCCGTGCTGGTCCGCCACCTCGGCCAGCGCCGCCAGGGTGTCCACCTCGGCCACAGCGGAGGCGGTGCGCCGCAGGGCGTCCAGGCGGGCGGCCACCTGCTCGCGCAGGGCCAGGAAGACTTCATATTCCAGGCTGTTCAGCCGTTCCTCGGCCCCCAGGATCTTGTCCTCGATCTCCTTGAGCTCCGGGGTGATGTAGCGTTCAGCGTTGGCCAGCGTCTGCCTGCGCTGGTAGTCCGGCGGCACCCGGTCGCGGTTGGCGTGGGTGATCTCCAGGTAGTAGCCGAAAACCTTGTTGAAGCCCACCTTGAGGGACTTGATGCCCGTGCGCTCCCGCTCCCGCTGCTCCAACCGGGTCACCCAGCTGCGGCCTTCCCGGGCCACCAGGCGCAGTTCATCCACCCGGGCGTCGTAGCCGTCGCGCAGCAGGCCGCCCTCCGTCAGCGATGCCGGGGGGTCGTCCACCAGCGCCCGCTCCAGCAGGTCCGCCAGGTCGGGCAGCGGGTCCAGGCGCTGGAGCAGGTCGCCCAGCAGCGAGGTTTCCTCGAGGCCGGCCAGTTCCGCCTGCAGGGCCGGCAGCCGCTGCAGGGAGCGCCGCAGCGCCACCAGGTCCCGGGCGTTGGCTGTGCCGAAGGCCACCCGGGAGGCCAGCCGCTCCAGGTCGTGGACGCCCCTCAGCGCCTCCCGGATCCGCTGGCGGGCCGCCGGGGCCCGCACCAGAGCCTCCACCGCGTCCAGGCGGGCCTCGATCCTCGGCCGCGACACCAGCGGCTGCTCCACCCACGACCGCAGGCAGCGGGCGCCCATGGCGGTGACGGTGCGGTCCAGCACGCCCAGCAGGGTGTCGCGCCGCGAGCCGTCGGAGGAGCGGCCCACCAGTTCCAGGTGGCGGCGGGCAGCCGCGTCCAGCACCAGGTATTCCGATGCCCGGACCACCCGCGGCGGCTCCAGGTTGGCCGGCACTCGCCCCTGGGTGTCGGCCAGGTAGGCCAGGAGCCCGCCCACCGCCCGCAGCACCGTTGAACCGCCGCCGGCGGCGGGCCCGCCGGCCGCACCCTCCAGCAGCGCGTTGCAGGTGGCGGGACCGAAGACCTCGGTGACCAGTTCCCTGGCGCGCCGGGGGTCGAAGTCGTGGTCGGGACGCGGGGTGACGGTGCGCAGGGCCTCGCCGGCCCACCGGCGCAGGTCCTCGACCTGGCTTTCGGGAGCCAGGCACTCGGCCGGAGCCAGGCGGTCCACCTCGGCCCGCAGGCGCGCCGCCGCCTCGGCGCCGGACTCGGCGGCCACCAGGCACTGGCCGGTGGACACGTCGGCCGCCGCCAGGGCCCAGCCGTCCCCTTGGCGCAGCCAGGCCGCCAGGTAGTTGTTGCGGCGCTCGTCCAGCATGGCCGCTTCCACCACGGTGCCGGGCGTGATGACCCGGACCACTTCCCGCCGGACCAGGCCCCGGGCCTGGCGAGCGTCCTCCACCTGGTCGCAGAGGACGATCTTGTAGCCGCGCTCGATGAGGCGGGCGATGTAGGTCTCGGCGCTCTGGTAGGGAACGCCGCACATGGGGATGCGGCCGCCCTTGTTCTCGCGGGCGGTCAGGGTCAGTTCCAGTTCGCGGCTGACCCGCTCCGCGTCCTCATAGAACATCTCGTAGAAATCGCCCAGGCGGAAGAAGACGATCTTGTCGGGGTGGCGCGACTTGACGCGCCAGTACTGCTCCATCATCGGCGTGATGGAACCTGACACGGGCGGCACCTCTCACCCGGTAACGGCCAGCACCCGGCGGATCCTGGCGGGAGGCGGCAGGTAGAGGCCGGAACCGCAGCCGCAGGCGCGGGTGGAGGTGCCGCAACCGCTCTCGGCCCGGCGGCCGCCGCTGATCCCCAGGCCGATGGTGTCCAGGACCAGCCCCATGAGCCGGTCGAAGCGTTCCCGGGCTTCCAGCAGGGCGGCATGGCGGGGATGCGCGGCGATGAGGGCCTTCAGTTCCTCCACCCGGCGCTTCAGGGCCGGGCCTTCAGCCGACGCGGCGCAGTCCAGGCGCCGCAGGCGCTCCTCCGCCGCCTGCAGTTCGGCCACCCAGGCCCGGACCTCGTCGTCGCGCAGCAGGGCCTGCTCGGCCTCCACCAGGCGCCGGTACTGCTCGGTGGCCCGCAGTTGCTCCCCCAGGCGGCGGGCCAGGTCGAAGGCCGGGCCCGCTCCCTGGGGCGCCGCCCGGTCCCCCCCGCCGCAGGGAAGATCCCGGCGGGTAGTGCCGCTGATCAGGTAGGACACCTCGTCCAGCACCGCGCCGATGAAGGACTCCAGGGCGCCGCGGGCCGCCTGGTAACGGCGGTAGACGACATTGGCGCGGGCCTCGGCCTCCAGGTCGTCGAGCCGCCGCGCCAGCAGCCCGGCCTCCTCGGGAGCCGCGTCGGCCAGTTCCCGCCACCGGGCCCGCAGCGCTTCCAGCCGCTCCACCAGCGCCTGGACCTGGTCGTCGTTGAGAAAGTCGATCTCCGCTTCCTCGTAGGCGGCGAAGGCCTCCGACGCCGTCAGCGCCTCCGCCAGTTCACGCGCCGTGTCCAGCAGGTCCACGATGGGCACTCCCCAGCAGCGGGGCCGGTTCCCGGGTCGGGTCCTCGACCTCCAGGATCTCGCCCTCCAGCCAGAAGCTGGTGGACCCGGTGATGCGGGCGGTGGCGAAGCGCCCGGCCAGCTCATCGCTCCCGCGCAGCAGCACGATCTTGTTGCCGGAGGTGCGCGAGCTGAGCACGGCGGGGTCCTTCTTGCTGGGCCCCTCGATCAGCACCTCGACGGTGCGGCCCACCCAGCCCGCGTTGATCTCGGCGCTGATGCGGTTCTGCAGTTCGTTCAGGCGGTGGAGCCGCTCCTTCTTCACCGCTTCCGGCACGCCCTGGCGCTGCTCCCAGAAGGCGCCGACGGTGCCCGCCCGGGGTGAGTACCAGAAGGTGAAGGCGTTGTCGAAGCGGACCCGCCGCACCAGGTCCAAGGTCTCCTCGAAGTCTTCTTCGGTCTCGCCCGGGAACCCGACGATGATGTCGGTGGTGATGGTGATGCCCGGGATGGCCTGCCGCAGCCGTTCCACCACGTCCAGGAACTGCTGCCGGGTGTAGCGCCGGTTCATGCGGTGCAGGACCCGGTCGCTGCCCGACTGCACGGGCAGGTGGACGTGGCGGCACACCTTGGTGCTCCGGGCCAGGGCCTCCACCAGGCGGTCGTCGAAGTCCGCCGGGTACGGCGACATGAAGCGGATCCAGCGGATCCCTTCCACCGACTCCAGGTCGCGGATCAGGTCGGCGAAGCGGTAGTCGCTGTGGACGAAGTCGCTTCCGTAGGAACTGACGGTCTGGCCCAGCAGCGTCACTTCCCGGTAGCCCTGCCGGCCCAGTTCAGCCACTTCCCGGAGGATCTCGGCCGGGGGCCGGCTGCGCTCCCGCCCCCGCACGTAAGGCACGATGCAGTAGGTGCAGAACTTGTCGCAGCCGTACTGGATGGTGACCCAGGCGCGGGCCCGGTCGGCCCGCCGGGCGGGCAGGTTCTCCAGGATGGCGCCGCCGGTCTTCCAGACGTCCACCACCATGCCTTCCTCGCGCCGGACCCTGAGGATCAGTTCCGGCAGGCGGTGGATGTTGTGGGTGCCGAAGATCACGTCCACGTGCGGCGCCGTGCGCTTGATGCGCTCGATGGTGACCGGCTCCTGGGCCATGCAGCCCGCCATGGCCAGGATCAAGTCCGGGTTGCGGTCCTTGACCTGCTTGAGCCAGCCGATGGTGCCGAACACCTTCTCCTCGGCCACGTGGCGGATGGCGCAGGTGTTGAGCAGGATGAGATCGGCCTCTTCCACCTCGTCGGTGGGCTCGTATCCCATCAGTTCCAGCTGGGCCGCCATGATCTCGGAGTCGTGCTCGTTCATCTGGCAGCCCCAGGTCTTCACCAGGTGGCGGGGATTACGGCCGCCGCCGGGCAGGCCGTGGGCCCACTGAGCGGGCGTTTGGCCGGCTTCGTTGAGCCAGCGGCCGGCTTCAGGGATTTCGCGGAACCCGGCTTCCCGCAGCGACCGTTCGATCTCCGCCCGGGCGTCGACCTGTGCAAACACGCTGTAGGCCCGCTCGCTCACCGGCACACCCCTCCCCACCAAACCATCTTTGAATATGGTCCACGAATTCGGGTCATTCGGCAAGCGGGCCGGCGGGGCCGATGCGGACCACGGGGTCGTCGCGGATGATGACCACGTGCTCGTGGTCGCCGGCCAGGCGGACAGTGGGAGCCCGCCCGCCGGCCGGCGATGCCGGTGCCAGCGGGAGCGGCTCCTCGCGCAGACGCGGCCGGCGGCCGGGGGCGCTTCCCCGTTCACGGCGCCGCTGCCCGGCAGCGGGCCCCGCGGCCGGCTCCGCCTCGGAACCCGCAGCGGGCTCGGGTGCCGGCTCCGCGGTCACCGCCAGGCTTCCCAGCGCCTCCAGCAGGGGCATCAGGCGTGGGTCGGCGCCGACGCCCCGCAGGGACTCCAGGACCACCCGGCCGGCCGCCTCCAGTCGGGCGCGCCCGGCAGGCGTCAGCTCCACGAAGGCCACCCGCCGGTCATCGGGGTCGTGGCGCCGCAGCACCAGTCCCTGGTCCACCAGGCGGTCGGCCAGGCCCGTGACGTTTCCGCGGGTGCAGCCCAACAGGGCCGCCACCTCGCCCAGGGTGACGGGACCGGCGGACGCCGCCCAGAGGAACTGGTACTGGGCCAGCGACAGGCCGCAGGCGTCGTGCAGGCGCTGGTTCAGCCGCTGGGTCACGGCGGCGCTGGCGCGCAGCAGGCGGTCGACTGCAGGCGGCAGCCCTCGTTCACCCAGTTGGCCGGGACCGGTCACGGTGTCCCGACCCCCTTCGAAAAGATTAAGGCATGAAATGTTCATCCTGGTGCGGTGATCGAGTGGACGCGGTAAACAGTTTATGGATGTTCTTTCGACCCGTAAGGCCCGTTCCCTGCCGGGACGCCGTTCCCCGGCGCAGGTTCCGGGCTCGAGCCGGGGCCCGGGACCGGAGCCTCCCGGGCGCCCAGACGGGCCAGCACGCGGTTCTGTTCCCAGAGGCGCAGGGCGTAGGCGCGGTTGCGGGCGCGCAGGCGGGCCACCTCCGCCTCCAGGTGCTGGATGCGGCGGCGCCCGTGGTCGTGCACGCGGCGCAGCAGGTCCAGCAGCACCCGGCGGCTCATGCGCAGGGAGCGGACGCGGGATTCCAGTTCATCCAGGCGGCGCTGCAGGCGCTCCACTTCGGCGGGATGGCGCGCACCCACCGGGTTCCACCTCCGGTGGATGGTATGCGCCGGCCGCGCCATTTTATGTCATCGAGGGCTCCGGCGCCGAGCCCCACACCTGGCGCAGCACCCTCAGGAAGTTCCCGCCCAGGATCTTGGCCACGGTGTTCTCGTCGACGCCCCGCTTGAGCAGCGCCTCGGTCAGGCGGGGGAACCGGCCTGCGTCCTCCAGGCCCGCCGGGGTCTCCAGGATGCCGTCGAAGTCGCTGCCCAGGCCCAGGTGGTCGGGCCCCACCAGTTCCAGCACGTGCAGCGCGTGGTCCACCAGGCGGTCCACGTCGGCCCGGTGAGGGTCCACAAAGGGCGGGCAGAAGTTCAGGCCCATGACGCCGCCGTTGGCGGCCAGGGCGCGGATCTGGTCGTCCGTGAGGTTGCGCACGTGGTCGCAGACGGCGCGGGCGTTGGAGTGGGACGCGATCACCGGCTGGCTGGTCAGGTCCAGCACGTCCCAGAAGCCCGGCTCGGCCAGGTGGGACACGTCGATGACCATGCCCAGGCGGTTCATCTCGGCCACCACCTGCCGGCCGAAGCGGGTCAGCCCGCCTGCCCGGGCGGCCTCGCCCACACCGTCGGCCAGGTCGTTGCGCTCGTTCCAGGTAAGGCCCAGCACGCCCACGCCCAAACGCCGCAGGCAGCGCAGGACCTCCAGGCTGCCGCACAGGAGGTCGCCGCCCTCGATGGCGATGACGGCGGCGATGCGCCCCTGGGCCAGGGCCTCCTCCAGTTGGGTCCAGGTGGAGACCACGGCCAGGTCCCGGGCGTTGGCCTCGGCTTCAGCCATGAAGGCGTCGTAAAGCTCCAGAAAGCGCTTCAGGGCCTGCTCGCGCCGGCAGCGCGGCTCGACGAAATGGGCGAAAAACTGGACGTCGACGCCGCCCTCGCGCAGGCGGGGCAGGTCCACGTGGCCCTGGGCGGAGCGCACACCGAGGCGGCGGCGGCCGGCGGCCAGGTCCAGCACCGTGTCGCAGTGGGCGTCCACCACCACCGCGCGGCGGTGCAGCGCCGCCGCCGCCTCCTTCATCAGGCGTCCTCTCCGAAGGGCCAGGCGGGCAGTTCCCGGCGCAGCGGCGCATCGCGCCGGTAGCCCAGGGCGTACTCGGCCTGCATCAACTGATGGATCTGCGTGGTGCCCTCGTAGATCACCGCCGCCCGGGAATTGCGCAGGAAGCGCTCCACCGGGTACTCCGAGGAGTAACCGTAGGCGCCGTGGATCTGCAGCGCCATGTCGGCGGCCTTCCAGGCGGCTTCCGTGGCGAACCACTTGGCAAGGCTGGTTTCCCGCGTGTTGCGGATGCCCTGGTTCTTGAGCCAGGCGGCGTGGTAGGCCAGCCAACGGGAAGCCTCGTAGCCGGCCACCATCTCGGCGATCATTCGCTGGACCAGCTGGAAGCGACCGATGGGCCGGCCGAAGGCCTCGCGCTGCTGGGCGTAGCGCACGGACGCGTCGATGCAGGCGCGGATCAGCCCCACCGCGCCGGCCGCCACCGTCATGCGGCCGTTGTCCAGGGCGGACATGGCGATCTTGAAGCCCTCGCCCTCTTCGCCCAGGCGGTTTTCGACGGGGACTTCCACGTCCTGCAGGGTGATGCGGGCGGTGCTGCCGGCCCGGACGCCCAGCTTGTTCTTGATGGGCGTTCCCTTGAAACCGGGGAAGGTCTTCTCGACGATGAAGGCCGAGATGCCCTCGTGTCTTGCCTCGGGGTCGGTCTTGGCAAAGATCAGCACCACGTCGGCGCGGTCGCCCAGGGTGATCCAGGCCTTCTCACCGTTGAGCACGTACACGTCGCCGTGGCGGCGGGCCACCGTCTGCAGCCCGGCTACGTCGGAACCGGCGTTGGGTTCGGTCAGGCCGAACGCGGCGAACTTCTCGCCCCGGGCCAGGGGCTTGAGGTAGCGCTCCTTCTGTTCCTCGGTGCCCCACTGCAGCAGGGCCAGGGACGTGAGGCCGGTGTGCACGGAGATGTACTCGCGGTAGGAACTCTCCACGTACTCGATTTCCTCGGCGGCGATGGCGAGGCTGATGTAGTCCATACCGCCGCCGCCCCAGCGCTCGGGGATGCACACCCCCAGGATTCCCAGTTCCCCCATCTTTTCCAGGACCGAAAACTCGAAATGCCCGCGCTCGTCCCATTCGCGGATATAGGGCGCGATCTCGCGGGCGGCGAACTCGCGCACCATCTGCCGGAACGCTTCGTGTTCGCTGCTGAAGCGAAAATCCATCGGGGCCACCTCCGGTGGGTTCCTCGCCAACAGTAAGGGGTTCGGCGGGCGCCGGTGGGGCCCTTCCGGAAACACGTGCTCAGCGCGGTTCCACGATGAACTTGATGGCGGTCCGCTCCTTGCCCTCGATGTCCACGTCGGTGAAGGCGGGGATGCAGACCAGGTCCGTGCCGGCGGGGGCCACGAAGCCCCGGGCGATGGCCACAGCCTTGACGGCCTGGTTGATGGCCCCGGCGCCGATGGCCTGCAGTTCGGCGGAGCCGCGCTCCCGGATGACGCCGGCCAGGGCGCCGGCCACCGCATTGGGATTGGACTTGGAGGAAACACGGAGGACACTCATGGCCTGCTGCCTCCTCTGCCGCGTCGGGTGTCTTCCGGGATGCTACCGGCGGGAGGCGAGGCGGGTCAACGGGAATCGTGTCGAACGCTAGTCGGCGGGATCCGACACCACTTCGGTGAAGGCGCGCAGGTCCAGGCAGCGGCCGGTGGCCGGGTCGCAGTGCAGCAGCACCGCCGACAGCACGGCGTCGCCGCCGGCCAGCTCGAAGCGCACGGGCCGCTGGGTCAGGAAGCGCCGGATGATGGTCTCCCGGTCAAAGCCGATGACGGAGTCGCGGGCGCCGGTCATGCCGGCGTCGGTCACGTAGCCGGTGCCCCCGGGCAGCACCCGCCCGTCGGCGGTCTGCACGTGGGTGTGGGTGCCGATGACGGCCGTCACCCGCCCGTCCAGGTACCACCCCAGGGCCTGCTTTTCCGAGGTGGCCTCAGCGTGAAAGTCCACCACGATGACCGGCGTGCGTTCCCGGATGCGGGCCACGGCCTCGTCGGCGGCCCGGAAGGGATCGTCGGGCGAGATGTTCAGGAAGACCCGCCCCAGCAGGTTGAGCACGGCCGCGCGGCCGGCGGGCGTTTCCACGGTGACCCACCCCCGGCCGGGCAGGCCCGGCGGCAGGTTCAGGGGCCGGATGATCCTGGGGTTGCGGTCCAGGTAAGGCAGCAGTTCCTTCTGGTCCCAGGTGTGGTTGCCCATGGTGATGACGTCGGCCCCGGCGGCGAAGATCTCGTCGGCGGTGTCGGGCGTCAGGCCGGCGCCCCCGGCGGCGTTCTCGCCGTTGACGATGACCAGGTCGGCTTCCAGTTGCTTTCGCAGGACCGGCAGCCGCCGGCGGACGGCCAGGCGGCCCGTCTTCCCCACCACGTCACCTACGAACAGGATGCGCACGGCACGGCCTCCCTGCATCAGCCGGCGGCGGTGCGGGCACCGGCGGCCGGCGCCCGCACCGCCTCAGCGGCGCAGTCCACGCTTACCTGGCGTAGTCCACGGCCCGCGTCTCCCGGATCACCACGACCTTGATCTGGCCCGGATACTGCACCTCGTCCTGAATGCGGCGGGCGATGTTCCGGGCCAGCGTGTAGGCCTCGTCGTCGCCGACGCGGTCCGGCCTGACGATGATCCGCACCTCGCGCCCGGCCTGGATGGCATAGGACTTCTCGACCCCGTCGAAGGAGTCGGCGATCTCCTCCAGCTGCCGCAGCCGCTTGATGTAGGACTCCAGCGTCTCGCGGCGGGCACCCGGGCGCGCCGCGCTCAGGGCGTCGGCGGCGGTCACCAGCACGGCCTCCAGGGTCTGGGGCTCGAAGTCGCCGTGATGGCAGGCCATGGCGTGGATGACGGCCTCGCTCTCGCCGTAGCGGGCCAGCAGTTCCATGCCGATGCTGAGGTGGGTGCCCTCGTGCTCGTGGTCCACGGCCTTGCCGATGTCGTGGAGCAGGCCGGCCCGCTTGGCCACCTTGACATCGGCGCCCAACTCGCCGGCCATCAGGCCGGCCAGGTGCGCCACCTCGATGGAGTGCTTGAGCACGTTCTGGCCGTAGGACGTGCGGAAGGCCAGGCGGCCCAACAGCTTCACCAGTTCCGGGTGCAGGCCGTGGATGCCCACGTCGTATACCGCCTGCTCGCCGGCTTCCCGGATGCGCTGCTCCACCTCGCGAGACGCCTTCTCGTACATCTCCTCGATGCGGGCCGGGTGGATGCGGCCGTCGGCCACCAGCTTTTCCAGGGCCACCCGCGCCTTCTCCCGCCGGATGGGGTCGAAGCACGAGATCACCACGGCCTCCGGGGTGTCGTCGATGATCAGGTCGACCCCGGTCACGCTCTCGAAGGTGCGGATGTTGCGCCCCTCGCGGCCGATGATGCGGCCCTTCATGTCATCGCTGGGCAGTTCCACCACCGACACCGTGGTCTCCGCCACGTAGTCGGCGGCGCAGCGCTGCACGGCCAGGGCGATGATCTCCCGCGCCCGGCGGTCGGCCTCGGCCTTGGCCTCAGCCTCCCACTCGCGGATGCGCTGGCCCAGTTCGGCCTTGGTCTCCTCCTCCACCTGGCGGAAGAGGATGTCCCTGGCTTCGGCGTGGGTCAGCCCGGCGATGCGCTCCAGTTCAGCCGCGCACTCGGCCTTGATCCGCGCGGCTTCCTGCTCCAGCCGGGCGATCCGCCGTTCCTGTTCCTTCAGTTCCTGTTCCTTGCGTTCCATCTGGGCGGCCCGCCGGTCCAGCGCCTCTTCCTTCTGGACCAGGCGGCGCTCCATCTGCTGGAGTTCGTGGCGCCGCTCCCTGGTTTCCCGTTCCAGGTCGTTGCGCAGGCGGTGCACTTCCTCCCTGGCTTCCACCAGGGCCTCGCGCTTGGCGGCTTCGCCTTCCTGTCGGGCCTGGTTCACGATGCGCCGGGCTTCTTCTTCGGCCGAGCGAATCTTGGCCTCGGCCGTGATGCGGCGCAGAACGTAGCCGATGATGATGCCAAGCCCCGCCGCCGCCACCGCCGCGACGATCGTGAGGGTGGTATTCACGTGGTTCACCTCCCGTTCCGCAAGATTCCGGTGCGCCGGCGGCCGCCGCCGGTCAAACGAAAAGGGCCGAGCGAAAGACTCGGCCCAAGAAGCCACCACGCAACGGTTGCGCTCGTCACGTGGCCGAACGTGGTGTCTCGGCTCAACACGCCGTCCGCTTAGACTGGTCCCCCTGGCGGCGAACCGGCCTCCGCCGGAAGTGGTCTAACTTCGCGACCGACGTCATTTCCAACAACCGCCTCGCGCGGCGGTTGGCTTGCGCGCACCTTACGTGGTAGAGCGAGTCCTTCACGGCTAAAATTCTACGGCTGTATTTTCGGGACTGTCAAGCAAGCGTGGAGTTATGTAAACGGCTCCGCCGCCCCGGCGGCGTCGGGGTCGATGCCGGCGCGGCGCAGGGCTCGCGCCGCGGATTCTTCGGAGAAACCGCGGCGCCGCAGGTAGTCAAAGGCGCGGCGCCAGGTCCGGGGGTCGCCGCGGTCGAAGCCGCGGGCCAGGCGCCGCTGGAGCGCCTCCCATGCCAGCAGGGTTTCCGCGTCCTCGACGGCATCCTGGCGTGCGTCCGCGGGGGCATCCCCGCCGGCACCGCCCCCCTGCAGGGGCGCTGCCGCCTCTGCCACGGCGCTGCGGGCCGCCTCCCGCGCCAGGTCCGGATCCACCCCCTGCCGGGTGAGACCGGTGATCAGCCGCTCGGGCCCCACCGGCGACCGGGCCAGGCTCCGGCGGGCCCACTGCCGGGCGAAGTCGGCGTCGTCCAGCCAGCCCTGCCGGGCCAGCAGCGCCAGCGCCTGCTCTACGGCAGCGGCGTCGTGACCCCTGCGCTGCAGGCGGTGCCGCAGGTCCTGGCGGCTGTGGGCCCGCAGGGACAGCAGCCGCAGGGCGTCACGGCAGGCGCGGTCGGCGCGGGCCCGGTCCAGGAGGTCGGCCAGGCGGGCGGCGTCCAGCCGTGCGCCGGGCGCCAGGCCGGAGGCGGCCAGCGCCGGCGCCGAAAGCTCCACGGCGGTACCGTCGGAGAGGCGAACCCGCCACAGGTCGCCCTCCAGCGGCTCCACGGCTTCGACGCGCATGGGCCGGCGGGGTCATTCCTCCTGCCGGGCGACGCCGTCGGCGGCGGGCACCGCGGCCGGGCCGCCGCCCACGTTGAGCGCCTGGCGGATCTTGCGCTCGATCTCCCGGGCCACTTCCGGGTGGCTGCGCAGGAACTCCCGGGTGGCCTCGCGGCCCTGACCCAGCCGTTCCTCGCCGTAGGAGTACCAGGCTCCCGCCTTCTGGATGATGTCCAGTTGGGTGCCCAGGTCGATCAGGTCGCCCTCGCGGGAGATGCCGTGGTTGTAAAGCAGGTCGAACTCGGCCTGGCGGAAGGGCGGCGCGACCTTGTTCTTGACCACCTTGGCCCGGACGCGGATGCCGATGTTCTCCTGCCCCTGCTTCAGCGAGTCGATGCGGCGCACATCGATGCGGATGGAGGCGTAGAACTTCAGGGCCCGGCCGCCGGGCGTGGTCTCCGGCGAGCCGAACATGACGCCGACCTTCTCGCGGATCTGGTTGATGAAGATCAGCACGCACTGGGACTTGGAGACGGCGCCCGTCAGCTTGCGCAGGGCCTGGGACATCAGCCGGGCCTGCAGGCCCACGTGGGCGTCCCCCATCTCACCCTCGATCTCCGCCCGGGGCACCAGGGCCGCCACCGAGTCGACGACGATGATGTCGACGGCGCCGCTCCGGACCAGGGCCTCGGCGATCTCCAGAGCCTGCTCGCCGGTGTCGGGCTGGGAGACCAGCAGGTCGTCGACGTTGACGCCCAGTTGAGCGGCGTAACCGGGGTCCAGGGCGTGCTCGGCGTCGATGAAGGCGGCGATGCCGCCGGCGCGCTGGGCTTCGGCCACGGCGTGCAGGGCCACGGTGGTCTTGCCGGAGCTCTCGGGGCCGTAGATCTCCACGATGCGCCCCCGGGGCAGGCCCCCCACGCCGAGAGCCACGTCCAGGGCCAGGGATCCGGTGGAAATGGTGCCGATGCCCTGGGGGCCGGCGCGCTCCCCCAGGCGCATGATGGAGCCGCGGCCGAACTGCCGCTCGATGTGACCGATGGCCATCTCCAGTGCCTTGCGCTTCTCCATGTACCGACGCCCTCCCCGGCTGTGGCATGCCAAATTCTACCATCTCTGCGCCTGGACCGCAACGGTCCCCCGTCCGACCGGGCTTACGCCGTCGCCTCGCCGGGCGGCGCCAGGTAGATGGTGTGCAGGATGCTGTACTGGGCGCCGTTGGGCGTCAGCCGGCTGCGCATCAGGTGTACCCGGTCGGCGGTGAACCGTCCCCACGAACGCTCCCGCTCCGCCAGCACGTCGGGCGGCAGGTCGCGACCGCGGATCTCGACCCGGAAGCGGGCCAGGGTCAGGTGGGGGCGGAAGTCGCGGCGGTCGGCCGGGATGTCGAGCCCTACCGAGGCCGCCTCCACGATGCCGGCCAGCCGCTGCAGTTCCCTGGCTCCCTCTCCCACGCCGGCCCACAGCACCCGGGGCCTGTCCAGGCTGGGGAAGGCGCCGAGGCCCGCGATCTCCACCTCGATGGCTCCCAGGCCGGACAGGCTGGCGGACAGGGACTGGGCCAGCCGCTCCACCGCAGCCTGCTCCTGCTCACCGTAGAATTTGATGGTCAGGTGGTAATTCTGCGGGTCGACCCAGCGGGCATTGGGCAGGCGGCTGCGCACCGAACGCAGCCACCGGGACAGGGCTTCGCGAACCTGCTCGCCCACGGGCACGGCGAGGAAGCAGCGTATGGTCGGATCTGACAAAGAACCCATCACCTCAGCGCGGTCTACACGAAACCTTTGTTCGGGTGCGTGCTTCTACGGGGGACCGGCGGTTCCTTCCACCGCGGCGCCGGCGGTGTCTTCCCGCCCGCCCGGAGCATCGTCCCCAGGGTCCCCAGGAGCCTCGTCCACGGCGCCGGCCGGCGGGGCCAGCATCACCCGCTCCACCGCGAATCCGGTCTGGAATCCGGAGGCGCGGATGGTGTCCACCGCCGCCGGCACCCACCGATCCTCCTCACGGGCCAGGTGCAGCACCATCAGGGTGTAGGGCACCGACCCGGACTCCAGCCCGCGGATGCCCGCCGCCCCGGTGGTGCCCGGGTTGAGCCACACGCCGGCCGGCGTGGTCCGCACCCAGGCGTCGTGGGTGTGGCCGGAGATCACCACCGGCACGCGGTCCGTGACGGGGCGGGCCACTTCCGGATGGTGCGCCACGGCCACGTCCACCCTCCGGGCACCCGCCGCTTCCACCGCCGCCAGCAGGCGCCGCCCCGCCGCGTCCAGTTCCTCTTGGGGCGCCACCGTGGGCAGGAAGCGGGCCGAGGCCGGGTCAGGCACGGCGGCGATGGTCAGGCCGGCGGCCCGGTGCAGTCCCTCGTCCAGCACCTGGATGCCCGACCCCACCGAAAGCTGCCGGATCAGGGCCGGAGACTCGTGGTTCCCCGGCACCAGCAGGTAGGGAACGCCGGCGTTGTCCACGCCTTCCACCAGGCGGCTCTCCAGCACGGTTCCCCAATCGGTCAGGTCCCCGGCGTCCAGGATCAGGTCAACCTGGAAGGCCCTGGCCGCCGCCGTCACCAGGTCCACGGCCGCCGGGTTGTTGTGGATGTCCGACACCACCAGGACCGCCAGCTCGCCGGGATGTGCCCCGAAGGCCTCCGGCGCCTCCAGCCGCTGGATCATGGCATCGACGCCCTGGGCCACGGCGGCCAATCGCTGGCCCAGGCGCCCGGCGCCCTGCAGCGCCTGGTCGGCCAGGCCGATCATCCACGGCGCCGACTTCAGGGCGCCGCTGTACTCGGGCTCACGGAAGGACCCGGGGTCATACGTGGCCCAGGCCGAGCCCAGGCTGCCGGCCAGGACCAGGGCTGCCGCCAGGGGCGCGGCCGCCACCGCCGCCCGGGGCCAACGGCTGCCCGTGCCGTGGGCAGCCACCGCGGCCGCCGCAGCTGCGGCAGCCAGCGCACCGGCCGAACCCACCAGGATCACCCGCAGGATGAAGGTCCGCGCGGCCGTTTGGATCTGGTCCTGCAGGGCGGGCGCCAGCAGGCCGGCGCCGGCCTCGTCCTGGAGGGCGTTGAAGTCCACGGCGCGGATTTCCACCGCCAGTCCCAGGGGCGAGCGGTGGGTTCGGGCGGCCAGGGTGCCGAAGGGCGGGACTTCGATGACGGTCCATCCCGGCTGCAGCGTCAGGCGCGCCCGCACTTCGACGGGTCCCACGGGGTAAGGTCCCGGCGGCGCCAGGGCCAGGGCCGCCGTGGCGCCCAGGAGGCAGGTGAGCAGCCAGCCTGCCGCGGCACGGGCCCAGCCGCCCCGGGCGGCGGTCCGGCGCAGGGGCGGCGCGGGCATCACGATTGGAGCATCTCCAGCAGCAGGGCCAGGGCGTAGGTGACGGTGCGGTTCCGGATGTCGGCCCGGCTGCCGCGCAGGTTCAGGCGGCGGCAGCGCTGCCCGTGCTGCCAGGAAAGGCCCACGTAGACGGTGCCCACCGGCTTGGCGGGCGTCCCTCCCCCGGGGCCGGCGATACCGGTGATGCCGATGCCGATGTCGGCGCCCACCACCCTGCGCGCGCCCTCGGCCATGGCCAGCGCCACCGGCTCGCTGACGGCGCCGTGCCGCTCCAGCACCGGCCGGGGCACGCCCAGCACCCTGACCTTGGCCTCGTTGCTGTAGGTGACGGCGCTCAGGAGAAAGTACGCGGAACTGCCCGGGACATCGGTGATCCGGGCGCCCAGCAGCCCCCCGGTGCAGGATTCGGCGGCCGCCAGCGTGAGGCCGCGCTCCACCAGGATCCGCCCGATGACGCCGGCCAGCGTGTCGTCGTCGCGGCCGAAGAGATGATGGCCGAGCCGCCGGCGGATCTCCTCCTCCAGGGGATCGAACCGGGCGGCGGCGGTTTCCGGGTCGGGGGCTTTGGTGGCCAGGCGCAGGTGGATCTCGCCGGAGCGGGCGTAGGGCGCGATGGTCGGGTCGGTCTGGCCGGCGATCAGGTCGGCCACGCGGTCCTCTACCTCGGCCTCGGGCAGGCCGCACACCTTCAGGATGCGGCGGTAGAGGACCGGTGCGCCGGGCGGCAGGCGGCGCCGCAGCCTGGGTTCCACCTGGCTCTCGAACATTTCCCGCAGTTCCGTGGGCGGGCCCGGCAGGGCGCAGATCACGCGGCCCTCGTGCTCGACCCAGATGCCCGGCGCGGTCCCGAAGGGGTTGGGCAGCGCCTCGGCGCCCTCAGGCAGCAGGGCCTGGCGCAGCTGCGTTTCGCTGACCCTGAGCCCGCGGGCCTTCAGTTGGGCCGCCAGCGCGCCCGCCACCTCCGGGTCCCGGCGCAGCGCCCGGCCGGTGACGGCGGCGATGACTTCACGGGTGACGTCGTCCATGGTGGGACCCAGCCCGCCGGTCATCAGGACCAGGTCGGACCGCTCCAGGGCCCGGGCGGTGACCTCGCAGGCCCGCTGGAGGTTGTCGCCCACCACGGTCTGGTGGTAGATGTCGATGCCCAGGTGGGCCAGCCGCTGCCCCAGGTACTGGGCGTTGGTGTTGAGGGTTTCGCCCAGCAGCAGTTCGGTACCCACGCAGACCAATTCGGCTCTCATGAGGCTGGCCATTCGCCTCCCGGCCGCTGCCACCCTTCCGGGTCCGGGCGGGTGGCCGCGGCAGCCTGTCCGGCGGCGGTGTGGCCGGCGGGGGCCGGCGGCTGCGGTGCCGGCGGCTCCAGGTGGCCCAGTTCCCGGCGCGCTTCCTCCCCGGACAGCGTTTCCTGCTCAAACAGCCGCTGGGCCAGGCGGTCCAGCGCCGGCCGGTGCCGGGCCAGCGCCGCCTCCACGTCCTCCAGCAGGGCGGCGGTGATCTCGGCGCGGACCTGCTGCACGGCATCCACCGGCGCCCGTTCGGAATCCACCGGACCCAGCCGCGACAGCCCCGCCGCGATGATGCGCTCGACGATCTCGGCCACCCGCCTGAGGTCGTCGCCGGCAGCGGTGCTGGCCTCGCCGAAGACCAGGCGCTCGGCGGCGTAACCGGCCAGGGCCACCCGGGCGTCGTTTTCCAGCTGCCGGCGGGTCTGCAGCCACACGTCGTCCTGAGGCCGCTGCCGCACGTAGCCCAGGGCGGCACCCCGGGACACGATGGTCACCGACGCCACGGAGCCGGGCTGCAGCATCTCGCTGATCAGGGCGTGGCCCGCCTCATGGTACGCCACGCGGCGCCGCTCGTCGTCCGACGGCCGGCGGTCGGCCCGCTCACCCAGCAGCACCTTTTCCACGGCTTCCGCCAGGTGGCAGGCCTCGATCCGGGAACGTCCCTGGCGCCAGGCCAGGATGGCGGCCTCGTTGACCACCGCCTCCAGGTGGGCGCCCGAGAAACCGTAGGTGTCGCGGGCCAGCGCGTCGATGTCCACGTCGGGCGCCAGGGGACGGCCCCGCAGGTGCAGTTCCAGGATCTCACGCCGGCCGCGGCGATCGGGCAGGTCCACCCGCACCACGCGGTCGAAGCGGCCGGGCCGGAGCAGCGCCTCATCCAGCAGGTCCACGCGGTTGGTGGCGCCGATGACCACCACCTGCTCGGGGTGGCGGTCGATGCCGTCCATCTCCACCAGCAGCTGGTTCAGGGTCTGGTCGTACTCCAGGTGGCTGACCTGGCGGCCCCGGCGGCCGCCGATGACCTCCAGTTCGTCGATGAACAGCACCGCCGAGCGTGACGGCGTCTCCCGGGCCGCCTGGCGTGCCCGCTGGAACAGGGTCCGGACGCGCTGGGCGCCCACGCCGGCGTAGACCTCGATGAACTCGCCTCCGCTGGCGCTGAGGAAGGCGCTGCCGGTATAGGTGGCCGCCGCCCGGGCCAGCAGCGTCTTGCCGGTGCCCGGCGGGCCGGTCAGAAGAATGCCCCGGAGCGGCCGGATGCCCAGGCGGGCCGCCGCCTGGCGCTGGATCACGAAGTCCAGCGCTTCCCGCAGTTCCCGCTTGGCGGTATCCTGGCCGCCGATGTCGTCGAAGGTGATGCTGGTGCTGGGCCGCCGCCCCGGCGCGGCGGCGCCAAGACCCGGCGGCGTGCCCCGGGCGTGGCCGGCGGCCGCCACGGCCGCACCCAGGGCGGCCAGCAGCAGCAGCGGCGCGACGCGGTCCACACCGCCGGTGAAGATCAGATACGCTGCGAGACCCACGCCGGCCCCGGCCAGCAGGTCAGTCCGCACCCCCGTCACCCCCGCCGGCGCGGCGCTCGACGGCGTACAGGTAGGCGTCGCCGCGGTAAAGCTGGATGTAAATGCGGTCGGCGTCGACGGTGAACGCGCTGGCCGGGTCCAGGCCCAGCGCCGCCGCCTCGGCGGCGAAGGCCGCGGCCATTTCGATGTGCCGGCCCGTTTCCGCAGCCTCCAGCGCGTACGGGCGCAGGCGGTAATAGGCGTCCACCAGCGCCTGGTCGCGCCGGTCGACGACAGCGATGTCCACGCCCTCAGGGCCCAGGGCCTGCCGGGCGGTGCGTTCCACTTCCAGGAAGGCCTCGCGCAGGTGCGGCACATCGGCCAGCGTCACGGTGACGCGGCGGCCGCCGGCGCCGGATTGGACCTGGGCCGCCGTCACGAAGGGAAGCGCCTCCAGCGCCGTTTGGGCCGGGGCCGCCACGGCCCGGGCCGCATAGAGCCGCGTCCCGACCAACAGCACCGCGAACACCAGCGCAGCCGCCGCGGCGATGCGCAGCAGGCGGCGCAGCCATCCGGCCACGACGACACCCCGCTTCCCGTCGCCAGGTCAGAATAGAATGCCGAGGGTGTTTACATAATACCGAAACGGGCAGCGGCGGCAAAGCGGAGCCTGTTCCCATCCCGTGGCTGCTGCGGCCGGGCGCGGCCGGCGCGCCGGGCCGGGATCGGTGCTGCTCGAGGCGATTCTTTCGGCTGCTCAGGGCACCGCGTCGACGCCGGCGGTCGCGCCGCCCGTTTCCGGCCGGCCTGCGTGGGCACCGGAGAAGGGGCCGGCCCGGCCGTCGTCGTCGATCAGCGCCAGCCGATGGGGTTCGCCGGGCGTGGCCCGCAGCAGCCAGCGGATCAACTGCGGGCCGAATTCCACCAGGGCCGGCAGCACGCTGAAGACCCGTTCCTGCAGTTGCCCCCTGGGCCGCAGCGCGTTGCGGACGTACGTGAAGTCCTGGACCACCCGGCGATGGGTACGCCGGTGGTGCTGGTAGGCCTTGCGCTGGAGGTAGCGGACCTGGGCCATCACCCGCTCCTCGTTGTGGCGGGCGACCCGGTCCAGATGGGGACTCACGGGTTCCAGGGCCGCGCGGGCGGCCGCGTACGCATCCCGGATCCGCTGCTCCAACTGCTGGATGCAGGCGTCGATGCCCACCTGGTCCCGGCGGGCCAGTTCCTCCCGCAGGGGCACGTCGGGATCGCCGGTCAGGAAGGCGCCGGCGCCCACGCGGTAAGCGCGCAGGCGCTCGCCCACCTCGGGCGCCACCAGGGTCAGCGACAGCCGCGGCGCGATCACCGGCATCTGCAGCCCGAACAGCGGGTACACGTGCCGCAGCTGGGCCAGGTAGGCGGTTTCGGCCGGGCCGGCCACATAGGCCAGGGTCGGCAGCAGCAGTTCCTGGACCATGGGCCGCAGCACCACGTTGGGGCTGAAGCGCCACGGCTCCGACCGCATCAGGGCGGTGGCTTCGGCGGCCGAAAGCCGCACCTGACCGGCGCGGTCCACCAGGTACTGGTCCTGCCAGTGCAGTGCCGCCCGCCTGCCGTCCCGGTAGAAGAAAAGGTGGGCGTGGTCGGGCTCCACCGCCAGCTGCACCGGATAGCCGCGGCGCTGCAGGTGCTGGGCGGCGGCGGCGATCTCGCGCTGGATGCCGTCGCGCCGCACCAGGGCCTGGGGGTAGAAATCCCGCAGCAGGAGCCGCAGGGGCTTCAGCATCGGGTCCAGGACCACCAGGCCTTCTGCCGACAGCCAGCCGGCCATCAGCCGGGCGAACCAGTCTCCCCAGTCGCGGGCCCGCTCCAGTTCCCGGACGGCCTGCTCCAGGAACTCGGCGTGCCGGGCCCGGGGACCCAGGGCCGAGGCCATCTCCTGCAGCAGTCCCTGCACGCGGCGCGGCACCGGCAGGGCTCCCACCGAACCGCCGCCGGCCCGCGGCGGCAGGCTCAACTCCCGGACGCGGCCGGCATGGTCCAGCAGAAAAGCCCGGCGGACCTCGTCGAAGTCGTGGTCCTCGCTGGCCATCCAGAACACGGGGACCACGCGGCGCTCCAGGTGACGGCTCATTTCGGCCGCCAGGCGCACCGCCGTCACCGCCTTGTACAGCGTGTGCAGCGGCCCTCCCAGCAGGCCGGCCTGCTGGCCGGTGACCACGGCCAGGGTGCCCGGCTCCGCCAGGGCGGCGGCGTTGTCCAGGGCCGCCTCGTGGGCGCCGTAGGCGCGGTTGGCTTCCACCAGGGCCGCGGCCACCTCGGCGCGGCGGCCCGCGAAGTGCCGGTCCAACCACTGGGCCCGGCGCTGGTACGACTCGGGGTCATGGGGGTTGTACTCGAAAAATGAAGCCACGTCGTCGAACCGGCGGTACAGGTCCCGCAGCAGCGGCGGCAGCAGCGTTTCGGCGCCGTCCAGAGGTTGCAGGGTGCTCCGCAAGGGACACCGCTCCTTCCAGGCAGACACCTACGTCTACGACGGTCCCGCCGGCTTCTCCTTGACGGCCCCCCTTTCCCTGCCGGGCCCGCGGCAGGGGGTACCGCGGCGCCGTCGAACGCCGCAAGAGGCGAACATGTGCTTGGGGGCGGGAGCGTGAACCTGGACCAGGTGATCGAGCAGTTGAGGTCCGACCCCCGGTTCATGGCCCGGGTCTGCGCCTGGCGGGAGGAACCGGCCCGGCCGGCGCGCCATGCCGATTGGCCCGCCGGCGTCGGCGACGAACTGCGCCGTGCATTGCGGCAGGCCGGCATCGACCGTCCTTACATCCACCAGGCCGAGGCCGTCGAGGCGGCCATGGCCGGCCGCCACGTGGTGGTGGTGACTCCCACGGCCTCCGGCAAGACGCTGTGCTACAACGTGCCCATCCTGCAGGCGGTCCTGGAGGATCCCAACGCCCGGGCCCTGTGCCTGTTTCCCACCAAGGCCCTGGCCCAGGACCAGAGCACGGGGCTCAACGCCCTGGTGGACCGCCTCGGCCGCGACATCAAGACCTACACCTACGACGGCGACACGCCGCCCAACGCGCGCCGGGCCATCCGGGCCGCCGGGCACGTGGTCATCACCAACCCCGACATGCTCCACACCGGCATCCTGCCCCACCACACCAAGTGGGTCAAACTCTTCGAGAACCTCCGCTACGTGGTCATCGACGAACTGCACGCCTACCGGGGCGTGTTCGGCAGCCACCTGGCCAACGTGATCCGGCGGCTGCGGCGGATCTGCCGCCATTACGGCAGCGACCCCACCTTCATCCTCTGCTCCGCCACCATCGCCAATCCCCGGGAACTGGCGGAGCGCATGGTGGGCGACCAGGTCCACCTGGTGGACCGGACCGGCGCGCCCAGCGCCGCCCGTCACTTCGTGATCTACAGCCCGCCGCTGGTGGACCCGCGCCTGGGCCTGCGGCGCAGCGTGCTGCTGGAAGCCCGCGATATCGCCGCCCGCCTGGTGCGCAACGACATCCAGACCATCGTCTTCGCCCGCAGCCGGCTCAACGTGGAGGTGCTGCTGGGCTACCTGCGGGAGGCCGCCGGCCAGGCCGTGGGGCACCACCGTATCCAGGCCTACCGCGGCGGCTACCTGCCGGGCGAGCGCCGGCAGATCGAGCGGGGCCTGCGGGACGGCAGCATCCGCGCCGTGGTATCCACCAACGCCCTGGAGCTGGGCATCGACATCGGCACCATGGAGGCCTGCGTCATGGCGGGCTATCCCGGGACGGTGGCCAGCACCTGGCAGCAGGCGGGGCGCGCCGGCCGCCGGTCGGGCACGTCGCTGACGGTGATGGTGGCCTCGTCCCACCCCCTGGACCAGTACATCGCCGCCCATCCCCAGTTCTTCTTCGACAACCCGCCGGAAGCGGCGCGCATCCACCCCGACAACCTGTTCATCCTGATGAGCCACGTGAAGTGCGCCGCCTTCGAACTGCCCTTCACCGCCGGCGAGCGCTTCGGCGCCCACCCCGTGGATGACCTGATGGACTACCTGGCCCAGGAGCGGGTGGTACGGCCGGTGGGCGACCGCTGGTACTGGATGGCCGACCACTTCCCGGCCAACGACGTGTCGCTGCGCACGGCCGCCCAGGAGAACGTGGTCATCATCGACCGGTCGGAGGGCCGCGCCCAGGTCATCGGCGAGCTGGACAAGTTCAGCGCGCCGCTCTTCGTCCACGACGAGGCCATCTACCTGCACCGCGGAGGCCAGTACCAGGTGGAGCACTTCGATTTCCAGGAGAACAAGGCGTACGTCCGCAAGGTCGACGTCGATTACTACACCGACGCCCAGCTGGCCGTGGACATCAAGGTCCTGGACGTGCTGCGCTCCGGCGAGGATGAAGGTCCCGCGCCGTCGCGGGCGGCCTCCCGGCACTTCGGCGAGGTGCTGGTGACGGCCCGGCCCACCATCTTCAAGAAGATCAAGTTCGACACCCGGGAGAACGTGGGCTGGGGCCGCATCCACCTGCCTGAGCAGCAGATGCACACCACCGCCTACTGGGTGGTGTTCCCGGACACCCTGCACCAGGAGATGCCGGCGCCCCAACTGCAGGCGGCGCTGACGGGCGTGGGGCACGTGCTGGCGCAGCTGGCGCCGCTTTACGTGATGTGCGATCCCCGGGACCTGTACGCCGTGCCCCAGGTGCGGGCCCCCTTCACCCAGGCCCCGACCGTTTACATTTACGACGCGGTGCCCGGCGGCGTGGGGCTGGCGGATCGCCTGTACGAGATGCACGACGAGCTGCTGGCGGCGGCGCTGCGGCTGCTGGAGGAGTGCCCCTGCCGGCGGGGGTGCCCGGCCTGCGTGGGCGCCGACGCCGTCATGGACCAGGGCGTCGACGCCCGGGCGGCGGCCCGCGCCCTGCTGGAGCGGGTGGCCTGCCGTGAGCCTGCGTGACCGCCTGGAACGCCTGCGGCAGTTGGGCCTGGACCCGGCTGCGGCCCCACCGCGCGGCCCGGTTGAGGGAACCGGTTCCGGCGCCGCCCAACGGCCCGGGTGCGGCGCTGCCCTGGAGGGGCCTGCGGGCGGCGCTGCTGCCCGTGACCACCGCGCCGGGGCCGTGCTCCGGGCTCTGGACCTGGACACCCGGCTCACGCCCAGGGGGCGGGTCAGTTTCCGGGAAGACGCGGCACCCGCCCACCGGCCGCGGGGCGGCGCGGCGCCGGCCCTGCTGGCCCGGGTGCCCCTGGACCCGCTGCTGCGCTTCGCGCGCCTGGAGGGCCAGGTGGACCCCGCCGGGGTGGACCCCGAAGACCTGGTCTTCCTGGACACCGAAACCACCGGCCTGGCGGGCGGCACCGGCACCCTGGTGGTGGTGGCGGGCCTGGCCCGTCTCCAGGGTGACCATCTCCGGATCCGCCAGTTCGTGCTGCTGGACCCGGCCGACGAGGCGGCCTTCCTGGCGGCCCTGGCCGAGGATCTGGCCGGGGCCCGCCTGCTGGTCACCTTCAACGGCCGGGCCTTCGACTGGCCGGTGCTGGAGGCTCGCTTCGTCCTCAACCGGCAGGTGGGGGCGCCGCCGGACCTGCCCCACCTTGACCTGCTGCCCGCCGCCCGGCGGCTGTACGGGGCCGACCTGCCGTCGTGCCGGCTGACCGACCTGGAGGCCCACGTGCTGGGCGCCCGGCGGGAGGCCGACATCCCCGGCAGCGAGGTGCCCCTCCGCTACCACATGCTGCTGGACGGGCGGCCCGAGCCGTTCCGGCCGGTGCTGGACCACAACCGTCACGACCTGGAAACCCTGGCCGCCCTCACGGCCCACGCCGCCTACCTTTCCTACCGCGGCCTGGCCGGCGGTGAGGCGCCCGCCGGAGCGCCTCCCGAGCCGGGTCCCGAGGCGGGTCCCACCCAACTGCTGGCCCTGGCCCGGTCCTGCCTGGAGCGCGGCCGGTTCCGGCGGGCGGAGCAGCTGCTGCGCGAAGCCCTGGTCCAGGCGGGAGCCCACCGGCGCGGCGCGGCGTGGTTCACCGCCGCCAGGCTGCTCAGCACCCTCTACCGGCGCCAGGGCCGGTGGAACGAGGCCGCCGCCCTGTGGTCGGAGATCGCCGCCGCCTACCCGCCCGGGGCTATGTGGGCCCTGACGGAACTGGCCAAGGAACGGGAGCACCGGGCCCGGGACCTGGAGGCGGCGCTGCGCTATACCGAGCAGGCTCTGGAACTCTGCCGGCGCCGCCTGCTGCTGGGGTCCCTGCACGGCCGCCGCGACCTCGAGGCGCTGGAACACCGGCGCCGGCGCCTGATGCGGCGCCTGGGCCGTGCCGCGG
>PKRI01000071.1 GCA_017577485.1 Bacillota bacterium
CTGAACTTGTACCGCCCGCGCCTGTTGGCCAGCAACGGCCGCGTGCACGAGCAGCTGCTTGAGGTCTTGCGCGCCGGCCGCATTGAGGGCTGAGCCGCGGGCGCGAGACGCAGCCGGGCTTGGCAGCGCGATGACTGGCCGGCAGGGCGGCGCGGTCGGGCAGCGGCAGCAGCGGTTGGTCCAGGAGGTTGGGTTTCCGGGATGTACGAGGAAAGGCTGGCGCCCCGGACCGGACGGCTCGCGGGCCAGGCGGCCATCGTGACCGGCGCCGCCCGGGGGATCGGGCGCGCCATCGCCCTGGCGCTGGCGCGGGAGGGCGCCTCGGTGGCCGTCAACTACCGGACGCAGGCCAAGGCGGCCGAGGAGGTCGTCCGGCTCATCCTGGAAATGGGAGGCGACGCCGTCCCCGTACAGGCGGACGTGACGGATCCCGCCGCAGCCCAGGCGCTGGCGGCGGCGGCCATGTCCCGCTGGGGCCGCATCGACATCCTGGTCAACAACGCCGGTGTGGCCATGTACCGGCTGCTTTTGGACACGACGGTGGAAGAATGGGACGCGGTGATGGCGGTGCACCTGCGGGGCGCGTTCAACTGCACCAAGGCCGTGCTGCCCCACATGATCCGGGCCGGCCGGGGGCGGATCATCAACATCAGCTCAGTCTGGGGCCAGCTGGGCGCCGCCAACGAGGTGGCCTATTCCACCGCCAAGGCCGGCCTGATCGGCTTCACCCGGGCTTTGGCCCGGGAGGTGGGGCGGGCCGGCATTACCGTCAACGCCGTCGCACCCGGGGCCATCGAGACCGACATGCTGGCAGGGTTGTCGCCGGAGGAGCGGGCGGAGCTGGCCGAGGCCATCCCGCTCAACCGCTTGGGGACCCCTGAGGAGGTCGCATCGGTGGTGGTGTTCCTGGCCTCGCCGCAGGCGGCGTACTTAACGGGCCAGGTCATCAGCCCCAACGGCGGGATGGCCATGTAGGGCCCGGGCGGAAAGCGGGGGTTGGCGCATGGAGAAAGCCTTCATGGACCCGGTCCACGGGATCATCCTGCTGCGCGAACGCTGGCTCCTGGACCTGGTGGATACCCCCGAGTTCCAGCGCCTGCGCCGCATCCGCCAACTGGGAGCTTCCTTTGCCACCTACCACGGCGCCGACCACACGCGCTTTGGCCACAGCCTGGGCGCCCTCCACATCATGGAGCGCATCCTCCGCCGGTTCCGGGAGATCGGCATCGCGGTGGGTGAGGAGGCCGCGGTGCTGGCCCGGGCCGCGGCGCTGCTGCACGACGTGGGCCATGGGCCCCTTTCCCACGCCTTGGAGGGCATCCTCACTCCTGGTGTTGACCACGAAGCGTGGACCAGGCGGATCCTGCTGGAAGATACCACCATCCACCGGCGCTTGCGGGCGGTCGATCCGGCGCTGCCCGAGAAAGTGGTGGACGTGCTCGCGGGGCGCGCTCGGCCGGCGTGGATCAGCAGCCTCGTGTCGAGCCAATTGGACGTGGAC
>PKRI01000060.1 GCA_017577485.1 Bacillota bacterium
CCGGTTAGAATTTTATAAGAGACCAACCCCCCCCCTCTGCCTTCCCCTGTCCGTGGAGGCGGCCCGGGTTACGGCTTCCCGCCCGGGTCGGAATATGTGCCCGAGGACCTCTTCACCGTCACCAATAACAGTAAGGCTTTCTACACCGTGACGATGACGGCCGGCGGCTCCCTGGAGCATCCGCACCTGGAGGTATCCCTCGTGGCCGGCGGGGTTGAGTTGTACCCGACGGATGGGGGACAGGTGACGCTGGAGCCGGGCGAGACCGTTGCCGTCACCGTGTCCTTCACCGTCGACGAAGACTGGTCCGAAGGGACCACGAACCTCACCGGGTACATCAGAGTCACTTCCGAGGTCGTCGAAACGCCCTGACCGGACCGTCTCCAGCGTGGCCCAGGAAGCGCGCCGCTCAGCCGAACCCGCCAGTGATCAAGGGCAATATCAGCCCTGTTTCAGCCGGCTTGGGCATGCGGCTGGCGATCGAGTCTGAAAAGGGACCTTGGAGTTCACATAACGCCGAAAACAATGCGGAGGTTACGTAAGTAAGGCCCATTTCAGCCCTGGACCGGCGCTTCCGGCCGTATGTGCCCGAGAATAGGTCCAACATCGGTCTTATCGGTCCGCGGCCGGCGGGTGACCCGGGTCCCGCGCCACCCCCCTGCGGGCAGGGCGGGGGAGGTGTGTTGCGAAACTGCTGTCCGGAGCAGACCCGGGAGGATGGCCGTGGAGTACACCGTGCGCGTCAGCGACAGGGCACGCAGAGTGCGGCTGAGCATTTCGCCCACGCGGGGCCTGGTGGTGGTGGTTCCCCGCACGCTGGCCGACGGTGGCCTCCGGCGGGATGACATCGACCGCCTTGTGGCCGCGCACCGGGACTGGATCGAGCGCACCCTCCAGAAGGTGCGGCGGGTGCAGGAGGACCTGCGAGCCGCCGCCCAGGCGCCGCCGGCGGTCCTGGAGCTGCGGGCCGTGGGCGAGCGCTGGGAAGTCCGGTACCGGGCCGCGGGCGGCTCAGGGGTCAGGCTCCGGGAAGAGCCCCGCGCCCGTCGCCTCTGGCTGGAGGGGGCCGCCGGCGATGACGCGGCCTGCCGGGTGCTGCTCAAGCACTGGCTGCGGCGGAAGGCCCGGATGCACCTCGTTCCCTGGCTGGAACGGGTAGCGGCCGAGACGGGCCTCCGGTATCAGCGGGTCCGGGTAGGTTTCCAGCATTCCCTCTGGGGCAGCTGTTCCAGCCGCGGCACCATCAGCCTCAACGCCAAGGCCCTGTTCCTGCCGCCGCCGCTGGTGCGCCACCTGATGATCCACGAACTCTGCCACACCGTCCACATGAACCACTCGCCGGCCTTCTGGGCGCTGGTCAGGCGCCACGACCCGGATGCCGACATCCTGCGCCGGCACCTGCGGTCGGCCGGCCACCTGGTGCCCCCGTGGCTCCACGCGGGCCTGTGAACCGGTGAGGGAGCGCGGGCCGGCCGGTGGTACCGATCCGAGGCACGAAGCGGCTCAGGAGGGCAGGTCCACGGGCTGGCGCAGGATGGTCTTCAGCTTCTCCGGAGCCGTCCGCCGGAAATCCGACAGGTAGATCTCATGATGGAGGCCGCGGCGCCGGCAGCCGTGCTCCTCGATGAACCGGTCCAGGCGGGCCAGGGTGGCCGGCTCATCGGCGAAGGGGCCGACGTGCAGGACCTGCACGGCAAGACCTTCGGAGAACCTCTCCAGCCCGACGGATTCCACCAGAGGGTCGTTTCTCTTGGCCGCCACCCGCCGGCGCACCTCGGGAAGCACCGCTTCGGCCTCGGGCGGCATGCGCATCAGCAGTTTCCAGGTCCACTGGTCCCGCGGTGATGCCAGTCCTTCCGGAGCCGACCAGAGACCTTCCAGCGGCGGCACCTTGAAGTCGACGCCCCTGTCCTTGAGCTCGAACTTGATCCCGTAGGCCACGGCGTAGATGGCCGCCACCGCCGTCGCGAAGCCCTCGCTCTCGGGTGCCCCCTGACCGGCGATGGTCAGGAACATCCCGTCAGGCACGTCCACCAGTTCCGGGTTGCGGGACGCTTTGAACAGGTCCTTGTCGGTCAGCACGCGCACGGAGATCTCCTCCTTGTTGAGACGCTCCCGGCAGAAGCGATGCAGCCAGGTCAACTGGGCCTCGATCATGGTGACGCTCCAGTCGAACATGGCCTCGACGAAGTACGGGGCCCGGCCGCGCTCCACGTCCCAGCGGGCCAGCACGCGGCGGCGCTCCTGCTCCAGGGCCTGGATGTGCTGGGCCAGCGCCCGGCGCACCTCCGTCCGGGGCAGTCCCGGCAGGCCGGCCAGGCCCAGCAGGAACGGGGCCCGGAGGGGTGAGGGGGTGGACAGCGCCACGAACAGGGCCCGGCGCCAGGCCTCCAGGCCGTCATCGGTGACCTGGTAGACGGCCCGGGCCGGCCCCCTGGCGGGCTCACCGCCGGCCGTGCGGTGGACCCAACCGCGGCGCTCCAGTTTGCGGAGGATGTAGTAAATGGTCGAGAACCCCACGTCGGCCCACTGCCGGAAGCCGCGCTCCTCGAGGAGGCGTTCCAGTTCGTAGCCGTACCGTGGGCGCTCCGCCACCAGGGTGAGAATGGCCAGTTCGGCGTTGGTCATGGGAGCGCTCCCGGTCCACTATTCTAATTCTAGAATAGATGGGCCGGCTGCGGCCGTCAAGGCGAGAACAGGGAAAGTGCGCCGGCACGCGGCGCCGGGTCAGGGGTGGCACGCGGCGCCGGCTCAGGGGTGGCACGCAGCGCGGGATGTCCGGTCAGTGCACCGGGAGGCGGCGACCGTGCCGGCTCTCGTGGGGCGAGTGCTTCGGCGCCCGCACTTCCAGCACACCGTGCTGGTACCGCGCCTCGGCCAGGTCGGCATTGACCCTCACCGGCAGCGGGATGGTGCGGCGGAAGGCACCGTACTGGCGCTCACTGTGGTAGTAGCCGCGGTGCTCTGACCGGCGTTGGGAGCGGCGTTCTCCTTCGACGGTTACGCTGTCCTCGGTGATCCAGACGTTGAGGTCCTCGGGTTTGACGCCCGGGGCCTCCACACGGACCACCAGGTCGTCACCCTCCTCGGACACCTCCACCGACGGACCGCCCCGCCACTGCCTGGGGAGGAACTCTGAGAACACCTGCCACGGCGGGTAGAAGGCCGGCCAGAGGGAGGGGAAGCGGGGGGCGTCGCCGTCGGCGACGGCCAGGTCGCTCCCCCGGTGCCGGCCGGTGTCTCCGAAGGCGTCGGTCATCCCTGTCCACCTCCTGGTCTTCGTCCAGGGCCGGGCTGCCCGGCGCCGCCCCGAGAGAGTTTTCCCCGGGCGGGCTACCCGGTATCCGCGGCCCTGTCCCAGGCCGCATCCCAGGCCGCATCCCCGGCCGCATCCCCGGCCGCATCCCAGGCCGCATCCCAGGCCGCATCCCAGGCCGCATCCCTCTCTGGATCCGCGCCCGCATCCCCTACGGTGCCACCCAGTTCCCGGTACCGGAAGCAGGAGACCAGGTGGTCGTTGACCATGCCCACCGCCTGCATGAAGGCGTAGCAGATGGTGGGGCCGACGAACCGGAAGCCCCGCCGGCGCAGGTCCCGGCTCATGGCCTCGGACTCGGGGGTGGTGTCCGGCACCTCTTCGAGGCGCCGCCACGCGTTGATGCGGGGCCGCCCGTCCACGAAGCGCCAGATATAAGCGTCGAAGGTTCCGAAGGCCTCCATCACCGCGAGGAACGCCCGGGCGTTGGCCACCGCCGCCTCGATCTTGGCCCGGTTGCGGATGATGCCGGGGTCGGCCATCAGCGCCGCGACGTGGGCCTCGTCGAACCGGGCCACCTGTTCCGGGTCGAAACCGGCGAAGGCGCGGCGGTAGGCGTCGCGTCGGCCGAGGATGGTCCGCCAGCTGAGCCCTGCCTGGGCGCCCTCGAGGATGAGAAACTCGAACAGGCGCCGGTCGTCGTGGACCGGCACGCCCCACTCCTGGTCGTGGTAGGCGATGTAGAGGTCGTCCATTCCCCGCCACGGGCAGCGCGGGCGGCCGTCACGCCCGGCCGGAGCGTGCGGGTGGCGGTGCATGGCGGGCCTCAACCGGCGGCGGGACCGCGGTTGTCGCCGCCCGGCGCGGGGGCCGACGCCACGGCCTGGGCCAGCCGCTGCCGGGTGATGGCCATGTGGGACGTGTGCCAGTGGGCCCTGCCGTCGACGATGAGGATGGCCTGCGGCGACTCGTGGCGCACGTCCAGCCGCTGGGCCAGCTCGTTGGACACGGGCCGGTCATCCTGCACGATCAGGTGGGCGCAGTAGACGCCCGACGATTCCGGCCCCTGCAGGAACGCCTGCCACTCTTCCCACGCCATGGCGCTGATGCCGCAGGTGGCGCTGTGCTTGAACACCAGGACCGGTTGGGCATGGGACCGGTCCAGGATGTCATCGACGTCGGTCACCGAGCGAAGCCGGTGGTCTGGGGTCATGGGGCTCCCTCCCGGCCTCAGTGTAGCATCCGGCGGCGGGCGGGAGAGCAAGTCGCTTCGAGCGGGCAAGGCGCCGCCTCCGGGCGCAGGCCGCCGCGACCGGGCCGGCGGCCTGCGCTGCCTGCGCTGCCTGCGCTGCAGCCCATCTCCAGCGGACTTCACCCGGAGGCGCCCACCCGCCGGGCGTGGTAGTCGGCCAGGCCCATGGCGCAGACCTCCACGTCCATGTCCAGGGACGCGGCCAGTTCGGGCGTCCACTCCAGTTCGTAGGCCTGCAGGTCGCTGCGGACGTGCCGCTCCAGCC
>PKRI01000061.1 GCA_017577485.1 Bacillota bacterium
TCGGGGATGGCTTCCCTGTGCGGGGGGGTCTCGGATCCTGCTCACCGCACTCGGCGGCGGGTGCGGCTCTTCGCCCTGGCCGAGAGCCTCGGCGGGGTGGAGAGCCTGATCAACCTGCCGTCGAAGATGACCCACGCCTCGGTCCCGCCGGAAAGGCGGGCGGCGCTGGGCATCACCGACAGCCTGATCCGCCTGTCGGTGGGCATCGAAGACGCAGACGATTTGATCGCCGACCTGGAGCAGGCCCTGGACGCTTAAGCGCTGGACCGCCGCGGCGCCTTCAGCCCTGGCCCTGGCCGTTGAGCAGGTGGGAGATGCCCACCACCATCTTCAGCGGCACCACGAAGCCGATGCCGCGGCCGGGGGCGTCCAGGTCCAGGGAGCGCCGGATCTCCTCCAGCACCCGCTGCGTCCGGTCCTCGGGGACCACCGTCAGCACCAGTTCCTTCTCGGGCTCGATGGGGATGCCGAGGATCTTCTTCTGCTCGCGGATGCCGGTCCCGCGGCCCAGCACGATGGTGCCGCCCTCGGCACCCCCCCGGCGGGTGGCTTCGACCACGTCCTCGGCAAAGCCGCGGTTGACGATGGTGACGATGAGGTCAAAGTTCAGACTTCTGCCGGGCTGGCTGCCTTCGGGATTCATCGCCTGCACGCTCCTTCTGGCGCAAGATGGCGCCCAGGATCAGCACGCTGAGGATGGGAGCCAGGGCCACCAGCGACACCAGTCCCAGCCCGTCCAGCAGCGGGTCCCGATCCGGAAGCGCCGCCGCCGCGCCCAGTCCCAGCGCCACGATGAAGCTGACGATCATGGGCCCTGTGGCCACCGCGCCCGAATCGAAGGCAATCGCCACGAACTCCGGGTGCACGCGGCGGGCCAGGATCAGGGCCGCTGCATAACCGGGCACGAGGATGTACCAGATGGGCATGCCGGTCAAGGTGCGGACCAGTGCCAGCGCCACCGATGCCCCGACCCCGCCCGCCAGCGCCACCAGCAGCAGGCCGCCCGGTATGGCGCCGGCCGACGCTTTCCTGACCTCGTCCCGCAGGATGGTGACCGCCGGCTCCGCCACGGTGGCCACCACGCCCAGCAGCAGGCCCACCGGCAGCAGCCACGCCCGGGCCTTGGCGGCCAGCACCTGCCCGACGGCCTGGCCCAGCGGCACGTAGGCAGCGTTCACGCCCTGGAGGAACAGGGTCAATCCGATGCCGGCCACCACGAAACTCACGGCCACGTGCACAAAACGCCGCCAGCGCAGGCGCAGGGCGGTGAACTGGGCGAGGAAGGCCAGCACCAGCAGGGGCCCCAGGGCCAGCACCACGTCCCGGGCCACGTGGCCGACGCCGTCGAACAGGTCCAGCCAGCCTCCGGTCATCGCACCCTCCTCACCGCAGCGCCATGCCCATCAGCAGCACCGCCGCCACCGGCCCGACGGACGCCAGGGCCACCATCCCGAAGGAGTCGGCCACGCCGCCGTGGGTGCCCATGACCCGGGCGAGGCCGACGTTCAGCGCCAGGACGAAGGGCACCGTCAGCGGTCCCGTGGTGACGCCGCCGGAATCGAAAGCCACCGGCAGGAACTCGGCCGGCGTGAACAGGGCCAGCACGAATACCAGGGCGTAGCCCAGCGTCAGCACCAGGGTGAGATCCCAGCCCAGCAGCAGCCGCAGCATGCCCAGGCCCACCGAGATGGCCACGCCGGCGCCGATGGTCAGGATCAGCACGTCCCTGCTCAGCAGTCCCGGCGATGCCGCCTCGATCTGCGCGGCCATGACCCGCACGTCGGGTTCCGCCACCGTCACCGCGAAGCCCAGCACAATGCCGGCGGCGATCAGCAGGGCCGCCGACCCGTACTGGGGAAGGCGGGCGCCCCACCACTCGCCCAGCACCACCATGCCGGACCGGGCGCCCGTCAGGAACAGGCCGAGCCCCACCACGGTCATCAGGCTGCCCAGCAGCATCATGACCACGTCCCGGACGGTCACGTCGAGGAACACCAGCATGAGAAGGAGGATGGCGCCGGTGACGGGCAGGACGGCCGACAACACCTCACGCACGGACTCGCGCAGTTCCTTGCTGAACATCGGTCACGGCTCCCTGCGTGTGCGGAATGGAGGCGCCGGCGCCGGCGGCGGCCGGCCGGGGGTCCACCGGGAACGGAGGCTTCTTTTCCCAGTATACCGAAACGTGGGGGCCGGCCGCCGGGTGCAGGTGGATGGGCCGCCCCGGTGGTTTGCCATGGGAACGGCGGGGCCGCCCGCCGGAAGTGGCCCGGCAGGTCCTGCTGGTGGCCGGCCTGGTGGAGGGAACCACGGCGGGGTAGATCCGTCTACACCCGCGCAGGGGATCGCCCGGGGACCCCGAATGGTACACAGGATTTCCTCCGGGCTCCCGGCTGCGGCCGGGCGGCCGCGGTGACGGCAGCGGCGCCGGGACACCGGCGCCGGCGGGGGAGGCGTCGAGGCATGGCGGATGCGGAAAAGCAGCGGGAGACGCTGGCCCTGGTGGACCAGTGGACGGCTTCCAACCGCTCGTACCGCGAGGTCTGCGACGAGGTGGTCCGGCACCTGCGGGCCTCGTATCCCCACTACAACTGGGTGGGCATCTACATGGTGGAGGGCGACGTCCTCCGCCTCTGGGCATGGGACGGGCCCCAGGCCACCCAGCACACCGAGATCCCGCTGCACGCCGGCGTCTGCGGCTGGGCCGCCTCCACCGGGCAGATCGCCAACGTGCCCGATGTCAGCCGGGATCCCCGTTACCTGCAGTGCTTCCTGAACACCAGGTCCGAACTGGTGGTGCCCATCCGCCACGGGGACATGGTGTACGGGGAGATCGACATCGACAGCGACCAGCTGGCGGCGTTCGACGCGACCGACGAGCAGTTCCTGAGCGCCCTGTGTGAGCGGCTGGGCGCCCGCGCCGCGGCCGAGGGCCTTCCGGGCCGCGCGCCCGGCAGCCCCGGCGCCGCCTCCTAGCGGGCCGCCGGCGGCCGCCGCGGCAAGAAGGGTGAGATGGACGTGCGAGCCTGGCAACGCCTGACGGTGCTGCTGCTGGCTGCGGTGCTGGCGGCGTCGGGAGCCATGGCCCTGCTGGCGCCGGCGCCGGTCCAGGGTCAGGACGAAGGCGCCGACCCGATCCTGGCGGCGCTGGCGCCGCTGATCCAGGTGCTCCGCTACCTGGACACCCAGTACTACCGCGACCTGGACCTGGCGGCGCTGGTCCGCGGGGCCATCCAGGGCGTCCTGGACGCGCTGGACGACCCCAACACGGTGTTCTACGAGCCCAGCGCCTACGAGGACCTGCAGGTGGAACTGGGCGGCAACTACACCGGCGTCGGCCTCTACATCGAAGAGCGCGACGGCTACGTGGTGATCCAGAGCCCCATCCCCAACACCCCGGCCCACGCGGCGGGGCTGCGGGCCGGCGACCGCATCCTGGCCGTCGACGGCCGCAGCGTGGTGGGCGAACGGGCCGGTACGGTGGCCGGGATGATCCGCGGCCCCGAGGGCACCCGGGTAACCCTCACCATCCAGCGGGGCGACGGCGAGCCCTTCGACGTGGAACTGCAGCGGGTGCGCATCGAACTGCCCTCGGTGGAGGCCCGCATCGAGGGCGGGGACATCGGCTACATCCGCGTCTACCAGTTTTACAGCGGCGTCGGTGACAAGGTCCGCGACATCTACGACCGGTTCCGGAGCCTGGGCATGAAGGGCGTGGTGCTGGACCTGCGCGACAATCCAGGCGGCCTGCTGACGGAGGCCATCGATACGGCCCGGGTCTTCGTGCCCCGGGGACCGGTGGTCCACATCGTCAGTTCGGGCGGCCAGCGCAGCACCTTCAACGCCCGTTTCGCCATCGCGGGCCCTCCCGTGGCGGTGCTGGTCAACGGCGGCAGCGCCAGCGCCTCGGAGATCGTGGCGGCGGCCATCCGGGAAAGCGGCGCCGGCTTCCTGGTGGGATCGCGGACGTTCGGCAAGGGTACGGTACAGACCATCGTGGAGTTTGCCGACGGCAGCGGCTTCAAGTTCACCACCGCCGAGTACCTGACGCCCGGCGGCCGGTCCATCGACGGTGTGGGCCTGGAACCCGACGTGACGGTGGGCCCCCAGCCGGTGCAGGTGCCTGAGTTCTCTCCCCTGAGCGGGCGCTTCGTCCTGGGGCGGGGCAGCCGCGGCATCGAGGTGGAGGGCCTGCAGCAGCGGCTGGCGTGGCTGGGCTACGACCCCGGCCCCGCCGACGGCGTCTTCGGCAGCCGGACCCAGGCGGCGCTGGCCGCTTTCCAGCGGGATCAGGGCCTGCCGGTCACCGGCCGCCTGGACCAGGCCACCGCGGAGGCCCTGTCGCGGGCGGTGAGCCGGCGGGCCGCCGGCGAGCCTACGGGTGCCGAGCAGGGCGACGCCGCCCTGGAGCGGGCGGTGGAACTGCTGCGGTCGGGCCAGTGGCGGTCCCTGGTCGACCGCTGACCGGGTGGGGGCCGCGGCAGGGGGAGGCCACGGCATGAACGGCATGAACCGCCCGTACCGGCGGGGGGTGGAAGGGCCGGGGAAAAAGGGGGGGGCGGGGGGGGGGGGGGGCCCGGGCCCGGGGCCCCCCCATGCGGGGGGGGGGCGGGGCCCCCCCCCCCCAGCCCCGGCCCCGGCGGGAACCCTTCCGGGGCGTGTTC
>PKRI01000007.1 GCA_017577485.1 Bacillota bacterium
GAACATACCAGTCTCAAGTTGGAAGACGCCCTCGGCCTCTCCCCTGCTCAGCGCCTCGTACACCGCGGCGTCGTCGAGGGGCAGCCGGCCCAGGTCGAGCGCGACGCCGCGCCCTTCGCGCACCAACTGCGCCGCCTTCGAGAGGACGGTGAGCGTCCGCAGGCCCAGGAGGTCCATCTTTAGAAAACCCAAGGCCTCCAGGTCCTCGCCGGGGTATTGCGTCACAGTTGTCCCGTCAGCGGTGCGGCAAAGCGGTGCCTTTGTCTCCAGGGGCCACGGTGCGATGACGATCCCGGCCGCGTGGACCGACAGGTGGCGCGGCGTCCCTTCGACACGCAGGGCGGCTTCCACAAGCCGCCTCACCTCTTCCCGCTCCATCTCCCGGCGGAAGGCAGGCGAGCCCATCGCCTCCTTCAGGCGCACCCCGGGGCCGGGCGGGACGAGCTTGGCCACGCGATCGACCACGCTGTACGGGAGGCCGAGGGCGCGGCCGACGTCCCGTAGAGCAGCGCGGGCGGCCAGCGTGCCGAAGGCGCCGATCTGCGCCACCCGGTCGCGCCCGAAACGCCCGCGGGCGTACTCGAGCACCTCTCCGCGGGGCCCGTAGAGGAAGCGGTGGTGGTTGCGGGCCAGGGGGACGGCCCCCGGTTGGAGAAAGGGCTCAAGAGGGTGCCCGGGGCCCAGGGGGCGCCCCCGCCCGGGGGGCTCCCCGCGGCTCCGGGCGCAGAGGCTCCCGCCTCCGGCGCCGCTGCCGCAGCGCCGCCGGTGGAGCGCTGCGCCTCCAGGAAGCCTTCCAGCACCAGGACCAGGCCCTGGCCGCCGGCGTCCACCACCCCCGCCTTCTTCAGCACCTCCAGCATTTCCGGGGTCCGGGCCAGGGCGTCCCGGGCCGCCTGCAGGGACTGCTCCAGCAGCGCCTGCAGCCCGGCTCCGGCCCGGGCCGCGCGGTCCGCTTGCTCCGCGGCGGCCCGCATGACGGTGAGGATGGTGCCTTCCACCGGCCGCATCACCATCTGGTAAGCGGTGTCGGCGGCCCGGCGGAAGGCGGCGGCCAGGCCCACCGGCGACGTGCGGTCCAGGCCGCGGAAAGCCAGCTCAAAACCCCGGAAGAACTGCGAGAGGATGACGCCCGAGTTGCCCCGGGCACCCCGCAGGGAGCCGGCGGCGGCGGCGCGGGCCACGTCGCTGAGGGAAGCCGACGGCGGCACCCGCTCCAGTTCCTCCAGCACCGCCTGCATGGTCAGGTTCATGTTCCTGCCGGTGTCCCCGTCGGGAACCGGAAACACGTTGAGAGCGTTGACGCGGGCCTCTCCCTGGCGGAGTCGAGCGGCACCCGCTTCGATCATCCGGCGCAGGGCGGCACCGTCCAGCACGTCAGCTGCCATGACGTTCCTCCCGGCGGGCCCGTCCGGTCAACGGGTCACCTTGACGCCGGCCACGTTGATGTTGACCCGCTTGACCTTCAGTCCTGTGGCTTGCTCGACGCTGTAGCGAACCCGGTCCACCACGTTGGCGGCCACTTCCGAGATGCGCGCGCCGTATCCTACGATAATTCCCAGCGTGATCACCAGCTGGCCGTCCTGGCTGCTGACCTGGACGCCTCGGGTCAGGTTCTCCCGGCCCAGGATGCCGGCCAGGCCGTCCTGCAGCGACCGCGCCGCCATGCCCACCACGCCGTAGCACTCCATGGCGGCCAGGCCGGCGATGGTGGCGATCACGTCGCTGGAGAAGATGATCTTGCCCTCGGGGGTTTCGATCTCCTGAGCCATCGGCCCCGACGCCCTTCTCGCGAACTCATCCAAACAGGTTTTCTATCACCCGGGTGATTCCTGCGCCTCGGCTTGGCGGCCTCTGCGGCGTGTGCTAGAATTGGGTCCGGTTTTGTGAGGAGGTCCCGCCATGGCCCGTCGCTGCGACATCTGCGGCCGCGGCGTCGCCACCGGCAACGCCGTCAGCCACTCCAACCGCAAGACCCGGCGTACGTGGGTTCCCAACCTGCAGCGGGTCCGCGCCGTCGTCAACGGCTCCGTCCAGCGCCTGCAGGTCTGCACCCGCTGCCTGCGCTCCGGGCGCGTCCAGCGCGCCTGACACGGCGCGCCCGACCCCCTGCGCGCCCAGCGCGCTCGATCCGGTTCAAGCCTCGCGGAGCAGGAGCCGGCGCAGGTCGTCGGCTCCAAAGTTGTATCTTTCCCCGCAGAAGCGGCAGGTCAGCTCGGCGCCGCCGTCTTCTTCCAGCATCCGGGTCAGTTCCTCACGACCCAGGGCAGCCAGCAGGCCTTCCACTCGCGCGCGGCTGCAGCCGCAGGCGAAGCGCACCTCGCCCTCGGCCAGGATGCGGGAATCGAATCCTTCCAGTACCCGTTCCGCCATGCCGGCGGGCGACAGGCCGTCGTCCACCCGGCGGCTGATGCCTGCCAGCGACCGGGCGTTCGCCTCCAGGCGCCGGGCCCATTCGGGGTCGGCGCCCGGCAGCAACTGCACCAGCAGGCCGCCGGCGGCCCGCACCGACCCGTCGGGATTCACCAGCACGCCCAGGGACACCAGCGAGGGCGTCTGCTCCGACTGCCACAGGTAGGCCGTCAGGTCCTCACCGATCTCGCCGGAAACCAGGAGGGCGCTGCCTGTGTAGGGTTCCCGCAGGCCCAGGTCGCGGGTGACGCTGATGGTGCCGCGGCGGCCCACGGCGCCGCCCACGTCCAGCTTGCCGTCGGGACGCAGGGGCAGGTGGACGTCGGGGTGCTGGACGTAGCCCCGGACGCGGCCGTCGGGCAGCCCGTCAGCCACCAGGCCGCCCAGGGGGCCGTCGCCCAGGATGCGCAGGGTCAGCTTCTGGTCGTCCTTGAGCAGCACGGCCAGCAGGGCAGCGGCCGTCAGCACCCGGCCCAGGGCGGCCGTGGCCGTGGGCGCCGTCCCGTGACGCCGCCGCGCCGTTTCCACGGTTCCGGTGGTCCGGGCGGCCAGGACGCGGATCTGCCCGTCCGCCGCCACGGCCCGCACCCACTGATCGCCGCCTGCTGCATCGGTCATGACCGGCCGCTCCCCCTCTCTCGAGCATGGAGGCGGCTGCCGGCAGCACCCGGCGCCGCCTCCTTCGATTCTACCCGCCCACGGCCGGCGCTCAAGCGCGCGGGCCGGGCGCCGGCGCCCCGCGGCGCCGGTGACGGCCCGCCGCCCGCGTCAGCGCCGGCGGAGCAGCGCGCCGAGCCCCCGCACCACGCGGCCGACCACCCGCGGCAGGCGAATGACCAGGATGCGCACCGCGTTCCCCCCTCTTGCCCGGCAGTCAGCGCTCAGTGAACAGTTTCCAGCCCCACCAGGCCGCGGCCAGGCCGATGCCGGCGCGCCAGAGCCAGCCCGGCGCCGCCGCCAGCACCAGCAGGATGCCGGCCACGAACAGCCCCAGGCCCAGCAGCGGCTGCGCGGGCCAGAGCCGCCGCCGGCCCAGTTTCAGCCTGGGTCCCAGGAGCAAAGGCGCCGACCCCCTCGTCGGTTCCCTGCATCCTATGACGCCGGGCTGAAGGGCGGGAATGAGCGGGCGGCCAGCGGTGAGCGGCGGCGGCCCAGGACGGGCGGCAGGCGGTCAGCGGACGGCGGCGGCCGCCGCCTGGCGCAGCGCCCGCACCTGGGCGGCGGGGTCGGCAGCCCCGTACACGGCGGTTCCGGCCACCAGCACGTCGGCGCCGGCCCGGACCGCCTGGGGGGCGGTGGTCAGGTCGATGCCGCCGTCCACCTGGATCCACGGGCTGAGCCCGCGCTCCCGGCAGAAGCGGCGCAGGGCCGCCACCTTCTCCAGGCAGGCCGGGATCAGGCGCTGGCCGCCGAAGCCGGGGTTCACCGTCATCACCAGCACCAGGTCCACGTCGGCCAGCACCGGCTCCACCACCTGCCAGGGAGTGCCGGGGTTGACGGCGATGCCGGCCCTGATCCCCAGTTCCGTGATCCGCTGCAGCGCCCGGTGCACGTGGGGGGTGGCCTCCCAGTGGACGGTGAGCCGGTCGGCGCCGGCCCGGGCGAAGGCCTCCAGGTGGGGCTCCGGCGGTGCGATCATCAGGTGCACGTCCAGGAAAAGCCGCGTCCGCCGCCTCAGGGCCTCGACCACCAGCGGGCCGAAGGTGATGTTGGGCACGAAGTGGCCGTCCATCACGTCCAGGTGCAGCCACTGGGCGCCGCCCTCCTCGGCGGCGGCAGCGGCGCCGGCCAGGTCGCCGAAATCGGCGGCCAGCAGCGATGGGGCGATGATCAGGGACTTGTCGGGCGACAACGGCCATCCCCTTCCGGCGCCGGTCAGTAGCGGTTGGCCTCGTACTCCTCGATCTCGTCCAGAAGCTCCAGGTAATGCCGGTAGCGGATCGGATCCACGGCGCCGGCCTCCACCGCCCGCTTGACCCCGCAGCCGGGCTCCGCCCGGTGCAGGCAGTCGTCGAAGCGGCACTGCTGGGCCGGCTCCCGGAATTCCGGGAAGCAGTCCGCCAGTTCGTAGCGGTCGATGACCGTCACGTCCAGGCGGCTGAAGCCGGGGGCGTCCACCACGTAGCCGACCACCCGGTTCCCGCGGACCAGCGGCAGCAGCCGTGAGCGCCGGGTCGTGTGGCGGCCGCGCCCACCCCGCCGGCTCAGCTGGCCGGTCTCCAGTTTCAGGCCTGGCTGCAGCGCGTTGAGCAGCGTCGACTTACCGACGCCGCTTTCCCCGGCCAGCACCGTCACCCGGTCCCGCAGCCGCTCCAGCAGGCTCTCCAGCCCTGCGCCGGTACGGGCCGACACCAGCACCACGGGATACCCGGCCCGCCGGTAGACCCCCGCCGCGGCCTCGGCTTCGGCCGCGTCCACCAGATCCATCTTGTTGAGGCAGAAGACCACGTCGATGCCTTCCGCCTCGGCCAGAACGGCGATGCGGTCGGTCAGCGCCCGGTTCCAGGGAGGCTCCACCAGGCTGAATACGATGACCACCTGGTCCACGTTGGCGGCGGCGGGGCGCAGGAGCCGGTTGCGCCGGGGCAGCACCCGCTGGATGACGGCGGTGCCGTCGTCCATCAGGAGCAGCTCGACGCGGTCACCCGTCAACAGTTCCCCGGCATCCAGCCGCAGCCGGCCCCGGGGACGGGCCCGCACCACCCGGTCCCCCAGCGCCACGTCGTAAAAGCCGCTGTCGACGCCGACGATGCGCCCTTCCACCACCAGCCCGGCACCTCGGGCCTCAGCCACCCTCGACTTCCTCGCCTCCCATCTGGTCTTCTCCTCCCAACTGCAGGATGACGTGGTCGTAAAGCTGGCCGTTGACGTAAACGAAGACCTCGGCCTGCTCGCCGTACCACTGGACGGTGGCGCTGAAGCGGTCGCCGCCCTGGTGCTCGCCGATGTGGACCACCCGCTCGGAGCGGTCGCGGACCCGCACCTCCACCCGCTGCTGGGCGGGACGATCGGGCAACTGCAGCGGCAGCACCGTCTCGTTGGGCACCAGGCCGTTGCCCTGACTCAGCACCAGGTTGATCTTGTCGCCGGGGCGCACCACGGTGCCCGGCTCCGGCGACTGGGAGCGCACGTACTCCCGGGGGTAGTCGCTGAACTGGGTCTCGATGGTGCCGATCTCCAGACCCAGCTGCTGCACCACCCGGCGGACCTCTTCGTAAGGCCGCCCGATGAAGTTGGGCAGGGTCACCGAGGCCGGTTCCGGGCCCTGGCTGACGGTGAGCCGGACACTGGTGCCCACCACCACCCGGGTGCCGGGAGCCGGGTTCTGGTCGGCCACCCGTCCCGCAGGCACCAGGGCGTTGTGCTCGTGGGCCACCTCCACCTGCAGGCCGGCTCGCTCCAGTTCCAGTACGGCGGCCCGCTCCAGCAGGCCCCGCACGTCGGGGACGCCGCCCTCCACGAACTCGGGCCCCCGGCTGACGATGACGTCGATGCGGCTGCCCAGCCGTACCAGTTCCCCGGGGGCGGGGCTCTGGTCGATGACCACGCCCGCCGCGTATTGATTGTCGTAACGGGTGGTCAGTACGTGCACGGTGATCCGGTAGGGCGCCAGGGATTCCTGGGCCGCCTCCAGCGTGGCCCCCACCAGCGGCGGCACCCGGATCATCTCCGGCCGCAGCCACGACATCAGGTACGAGATGCCCGCATAGGCCCCGGCCGCCAGCACCAGCAGCGCCGCCACCCAGGGCAGCCAGCGGGCCAGGCGGCGCCGCGGATTCGCCTGGTCCCCAACAGTCTCCTCCCGGTCCTCGTCCAGGGGTTCCTCAAGGGCCGCCGCATCGGCGCCGTCGGCACCGCCCGAAAGCGGCGCCAGCACCAGGGTGCGGCCGCGGTCCTTCTGCGCCGCGATCAGCTCGTCCAGGTTGCGGGTGCGGTAGCGGGCCAGGTCGGCCAGGAACTCGTCGGCCGAGGCGTAACGCCGGGCGGTGTCCTTGGCCAGGGCCCGTTCCACGATCAACTCCAGGGCCGGCGGCACCCGGTCGTTGAGGGACCGGAGCGGCGGCGGCTGCTCCTGCAGGTGCTTGACCGCCACCGTGACGGCGGTGTCGCCGTCGAAGGGCAGTTTCCCGGTCAGCATCTCGTAGAGGACCACGCCCAGGGAGTACAGGTCCGACTGGGCGCCGGTGAACCGCCCCTTGGCCTGTTCCGGAGACAGGTAATGGGCGGTGCCCATGACGATCTCGGTGTCGGCCATGGTGGCGCCGCCCACGGCCCGGGCGATGCCGAAGTCGGTGACCTTCACCTGACCCGTGGGCGTCAGGAGGATGTTCTGCGGCTTGATGTCGCGGTGCACCACGCCGTGCTGGTGGGCGTGGCGCAGGGCCTCCAGCACCTGGCGCGCCAGGTTCACCGCCACCGAGGGCTTGAGCGGCGCCTCCTCCTGGATCTTGTCCTTGAGGGTGCGCCCCTCCACGTACTCCATGACGATGTAGTCCACGCCGCCGTCGCGGCCCACGTCGTAGACCTGGACGATGTTGGGATGGCACAGCCGGGCCGCGGCCCGCGCTTCCCGCGAGAAGCGGCGCAGGAACTGGTCGTCGTTGGCGAACTCGGGGCGCAGGATCTTGACGGCCACCCGCCGGTCCAACAGCCGGTCGACGGCCTCGTAAACCACCGCCATGCCGCCGTCGCCGATCTGGCGGCCCAGTTCGTAACGCCCGCCCAACTGGCGGCCGGTCACGCGGGACCACCCCCCTGGGCGGCGGTGCGGCCGGCCGCCGCCGGCCCGCCGGGCCGGATGACGATGACGGTGATGTTGTCGGGGCCTCCCCGCCGGTTGGCCAGTTCCACCAGCCACTGAGCCGGGTCGCCGCGGGCCTCGGCGGCGCGGGCTTCCAGTTCCGCGTCGGTCAGGACGCTGGTGAGGCCGTCGGTGCAGAGGATCAGCCAGTCGCCGGCGTCGATGAAGCCGGCACCGCCGTCCACCTCCACGTCACCCTCCTGGCCCAGGGCCTGGGTCAGGACGTGGCGCTGGGGATGCTGCCGCGCCTGCTGCTCGGTGATCTGGCCCGACCGCAGCAGGTCGGCCACCAGGGCGTGGTCGCGGCTCAACTGCCGCAGGGCGCCCTGCCGCAGCAGGTAGAGGCGGCTGTCGCCCACGTGGGCGTACTGGTACTGCGTAGGCGTGACGCGCACCGCGGTCAGCGTGGTGCCCATACCGGAGCACTCGGGGTAGCGCTGCACGTAATCCAGAAGGCTGCGGTGGGCCGCCCGGACGCCGGCGGCCAGGGCCGCCACCGCCACTTCCGGCGCCGGCGTTTCAGCGGCCCGCAGGCTCCAGCGGGTCAGGTGGGCACGCAGGGCGCCCACCGCCAGGCGGCTGGCCACGTGACCGGCGCGGCGCCCGCCCATGCCGTCGGCCACCACGAACACGTGGCCGCCCACCGGGGGCGGCAGTTGAAAGATGGCGTAGGCGTCCTCGTTGCGGTCCCGCAGACGACCGACGTCGGTGGCTGCGCTCCAGGTCAGCATGCGGCCTCCTCCAGGCACCCGGAGCCGGGACCCGCCGGGCTGCCGCTGCCGGGCGGCCGGCGGGCGGTGCCCCAGCACTTCGTCAGCGGCCGCCGCCGGTCCTTCACGGGGACCTGCTCCCCGGCGGCGGGCCGGCGGCCGGGGCGTGCACCGCCTTCTCCCGCATGGCGGCCCGCCGCAGCTGCCCGCAGGCGGCGTCGATGCCGCGGCCCAGGCTGCGGCGCACCGTCACCGGGATGCCGCCGCGCTCCAGCACCTGGCGGAAGACCTGGATGCGCTGCGGGGGCGAGGTGCGGAAAGGACGCTCAGCCACGGGGTTGTACGGGATCAGGTTCACGTGGCACTTGAGCCCCTTGAGCAGGATCAGCAGTTCCCGGGCCAGTTCCGGATGGTCGTTGACGTCGGCCAGCATGATGTACTCGAACGAGATGCGGCGCCCGGTGCGCTCCAGGTAGTACCGGCAGGCGTCCATCAACTGGGCCACCGGGTAGCGGGCGTTGATGGGCATGATCTGGCGCCGCACGTAATCGTTGGGGGCGTGCAGCGACACCGCCAGCGTCACCGGCAGCCCCTCGTCGGCCAGGCGCCGGATCTCGGGCACCAGGCCGCAGGTGGACACCGTCATGTGCCGCCACCCGATGCCCAGGCCGCGCGGGTCGTGGATGATGCGCAGGAAACGGGTGACGGCCTCGTAGTTCTCCAGCGGCTCGCCCATGCCCATGACCACCACGTGGCCCACCCGGCCCTGCTCGGCATCCAGGTCCCGCTGGACCTCCAGCACCTGGGCCACGATCTCGGCCGTTTCCAGATTGCGGACCCGGCCGCCCAGGGTGGAGGCGCAGAAGCGGCAGCCCATCCGGCAGCCCACCTGGGTGGACACGCAGACGCTGTAGCCGTGGCGGTAGCGCATCAGCACGGTTTCCACGGTCTCCCCGTCGCCCAGCTGGAACAGGTACTTGCGCGTGCCGTCTTTGGGGTCCACCTGCCGCCGGAGGACGGGCAGGCGGGTGATGTGCGCCGTTTCCTCCAGGCGGGCGCGGAAGGCCGCCGGCAGGTCGGTCATCTCGAGGAAGGAAGCGGCCCGGCGCTGGTGCAGCCAGGCGAAGATCTGGTCGCCCCGGAAGGCCGGCTCGCCCAGGGTCTGCACCCAGGCGCGCAGTTCCGGCCGTTCCATTCCGATCACGTCCACGGGTTCGCTGCCCGCGCTCACCGGGCCGGCACCTCCTCCCGCCGCATCCGGGCGATGAAGAATCCGTCCACGCCGTGGCGGTGGGGCCACAACTGTACCCATCCCTCGGCGTCCACCGCCGGCCGCAGCGCCGGCGGCAGCCACGGCGTCACCGGTTCCGTCCGAAACTCAGGATGCTCCGCCAGGAAACTGCGGACCACTTCCTGATTCTCTTCCGGTTCCGTGGTGCAGGTGCTGTAGACGAGGACCCCGCCGGGCCGCACCGCTTCCGCGGCGCCGGCCAGGATCTCCCGCTGCAGGGCCGCCAGGGCGGCCACGTCGCCGGGGCGCCGGCGCCAGCGCAGGTCCGGCCGGCGGGCCAGCGTGCCCAGGCCGGTGCACGGCGCGTCCACCAGCACCCGGTCGGCCCAACCTGCGCCCACCAGGCTGCCGGCCTGGCGGGCGTCACCCTGCCGCCAGCGCACCGAGGCCAGCCGCAGCCGGCGCACGTTCTCGGCGACCCGCACAAGACGCGCCTCGTCGGCGTCCAGGGCCAGGATCTCGCCGCGGTCCCCCATCAACTCGGCCAGGTGGGTGGTCTTGGTCCCGGGCGCGGCACAGGCGTCCAGCACCTTCTCGCCCGGCTGCGGGTCCAGCACCAGCGCCACCAGCATGGACCCCTCGTCCTGGGGCGTCCAGGCTCCCTCAGCATAGCCGGGAAGCGCGTCCGGCGCCACCTGGGAGCGGACCCGCAGGGCCCCGTCCAGGTAGCGGCCTGGGGCCGCCTCCACACCGGCCGCCTGCAGGGCCTCGGCCGCGGCGGCCGGGTCGGACCGGAGGCGGTTGACCCGCAGGGTCAGTTCCGGCCGGCGGTTGTTGGCCTCACACAGCGCCGCCGTTTCGTCGAACCCCAGGCGCTGGAGCCACCGCTCCACGATCCAGTCGGGGTGGGAATGGACCACCGCCAGGTGCCGAGCCGGCTGGCGGCGGGCATCGGGCCAGGCGAGGCGCTCCCGCCGGCGCAGCAGCGACCGCAGCACGGCGTTGACGAACCCGGCCGCGGCGGGCCCTGCCGCGGCGCGGGCCTGGGCCACGGCCTGGTGGACGGCGGCGTGGGCCGGGATGCGGTCCAGGTACAGCAACTGATAGGCGGCCAGGCGCAGCACGGCGCGCACCGGCCGCTGCATGCGGTCCACCGGCCGCGTGGCCGCGGCGTTGAGGGCGAAGTCCAGGGCGCGCAGGCGCCGGATCACGCCGTAGGCCAGTTCCACGGCCAGCGCCCGGTCCCGGGGATCGGCGGGCAGGTGGCGGTCCAGGGCTCCCGCCAGGGCTTGGTCCACCGGCCTTCCCTGCTCGAAGGCCAGCAGGGCATCCAGGGCCGCCCGGCGGGCGACCGCCACGTCCCCCATCAGTCCCGCTGCCTCATGCTCAGCAGGTAGAGCAGCTGCATCACGGCCATGACCAGCGCCGCCACGTAGGTGAGGGCCGCGGCGTTGAGGACCTCGCGGACGGGCCCCACTTCCTGGCGCGTGATGTAGCCGCCGCCCTCCAGCAGGGCGATGGCCCTGCTGGAAGCGTTGAACTCCACCGGCAGGGTGACCAGCTGGAAGATCACCGCAAACAGGAACAGCAGGATGCCCAGGTTCTGCAGCGACGCCACCTGCAGGATCAGGCCCAGGATGAACAGCGGGATGGCCAACTGCGACCCGAAACGGGTCACCGGGATGATGGCGTTGCGCACGCCCAGCCAGGTGTAGCCCTCGGCGTCCTGCAGCACGTGGCCGATCTCGTGGGCGGCGATGCCCAGCGCCGCCAGCGACCGGCCGTTGTACACCGGGGCCGACAGCCGGACGACCTTGTCCCGGGGATCATAATGATCGGTCAACTGGCCGCCCACGGCCTCCACCCGGACCTGGCCGACGCCAGCCCGGGCCAGCAGCTGGCGGGCCAGTTCAGCCCCCGTCAGGCCGCTGGAAGCCAGGGCCTGGGACCAGCGGCCGTAGGCGCTCTGCACCCGGGCCTGGGCCCACAGCGCCAGCAGCAGCGCAGGCCCCACAAACATGAAATAGACCGGGTCGAACATCAGCATCGCGGCTGCACCTCCCAACCAGCGATTTCCGGCCGCAGCCGGGTTTATGTCTCGTTCAGCATCCTCCACCGCTTCCGGCGCTGCGGTCCCCGGCTTCGCCGGCGCCCAGCAGGTCGCCGGGCCGCAGCGGGTGCCCGTTGAGAAAATCCCCCACCGGCATCCGCCGGCCGCCCGGGGCCTGGACCTCGCGGATCGTCACGGCACCCCGGCCGGCGGCCACCACCAGGCCGTGCTCTGCGCCCGCCGCCAGCACGGTGCCGGGCGCGGTCCCCGGCGGCGGGTCCCCCTCGGCCACCGACGCGGCGAACAGCTTCAGCGGCCGGCCGCGCCAGGTGGTGACGGCGCCGGGCCAGGGGTCCAGGGCGCGGATCCGCCCGGCCACCCGCTCCGCCGGCTCCTCCCAGCGCACCCGCTCGTCGCCGGCGGTGAGCCTGGGGGCGTACGTGGCCCGGCTGTGATCCTGGGGCCGCCGCGGCGGGTCGTCGGAAACCAGCAGCCGCAGCGCCTCGGGCAGCGCCTCGGCGGCCAGCACGCTCAGGCGCCGGTGCAGGGTGCCCGACGTGTCGTCGGGCTCGATGGCCAGCGGGCGCTGGTACAGGATATCGCCGGTATCCATGCCCTCATCCATGTAGAAGACGGTGATGCCGGTCTCGGTGTCGCCCGCCATCAACGCGTGCTGGATGGGCGCCGCTCCCCGGTGCCGGGGCAGCAGCGACGCGTGGACGTTGAGGGCCGCCACGCGGGCCTTCTCCAGCACCGCCTTCGGCAAGATCATACCGAAGGCGCAGGTGACGATCACATCGGGCTCCAGTTCGTCCAGGCGCGCCAGGAACGCCGGGTCCGATGCCCGCTCCGGCTGCAGCACTTCCAGGCCGTGGGCCTCGGCCGCTTCTTTGACCGGTGACGGCCGCAGCCGCTGCCCCCGCCCGGCCGGGCGGTCGGGCCGCGTGACCACCGCCCGCACCTTGAAGCCGTCGTCGATGAGCCGCTCCAGCACCGGCACCGCGAACTCCGGGGTACCCATGAACACGATCTTCAGGCGCTTTTCCTTCGGGATCTCCACGATGCGCTCGGCGCGGTCGAGGATCAGGATGCCGTCCAGGTGGTCGATCTCGTGCTGGATGGCCCGGGCCAGGAAGCCCTCGGCCTCCACCCAGACCTTGCGGCCCCGCCGGTCCAGGCCGGTCACGTAGACGGACTTGTGGCGGGCGACCTCTCCCATCAGGTCCGGGATGGACAGGCATCCCTCGAAGGCGGTTTCCCGCTCCTCGGAGCGCCGCACGATCTCGGGGTTGACCAGGACCAGGGGGCCGTCGCCCACGTCCACCACGATGACCCGGCGGGACACGCCGATCTGCGGCGCGGCCAGGCCGACGCCGTCGGCGTGGTACATGGTCGCCAGCATGTCGTCGATCAACTGGGCCACGCTGCGGGTGACGCGGGCCACCGGCTCGGCCCGGCGGCGCAGCACCTGGGCTTCGGCCGGTACGTCGTAGCGCAGGATGGGCCGGACGCGGCCCACCGCTCTGCGGTCGCTTTCGCTCAACTGCGCCCCCCCTACGCCATTATACAAGGGCCCGGGGACCGCGCGGAGCCGCGCCGGCGCGGGATCCGGCGCCCCGCTAGAGCATGCTGTGGGGATCCACGTCGACGGTGACGCGCACCCTGCCGGCGGCGCGCTCCAGGGCCGCCACGGGCTCCCGCAGGGCATGCCGGAGCACGGCGGCGTCGGGCCCCTTCAGCAGCAGGTGCCAGCGCACCAGGCCCCGCAGCCGCGCGATGGGCGCCGGCGCCGGGCCCAGCACCTCCGCCCCGGCGGCACCCTCCAGCCGCTCCCGCACCGCCGCGTTCAGGGTGTCGGCCGCCGCCGTCACCGCCCCGGGATCGGCGCCGCTCAGGACCACCCGCACCAGGGCGCCGAAAGGCGGGAATCCCAGGGCTTCCCGGGCGGCCAGTTCCCGGGCGTAGAAGCCCTCGCTGTCGAAACGGACGGCGGCCTCCACGGCGTAATGGTCGGGGTTGTAGGTCTGCACCACCACCAGGCCCGGCTCGTCGCCGCGGCCGGCCCGGCCCGCCACCTGCACCAGCAGTTCGAAGGTGCGCTCGGCGCTGCGGAAGTCGGGCAGGTGCAGCGACGTGTCGGCGGCCACCACGCCCACCAGGGTGACGCCGGGGATGTCCCAACCCCGGGCGATCATCTGGGTACCCACCAGCACGTCCACCTGGCCCGAGCGGAAGGCCCGGTAGATGCGCTCGTGGCTGCCGCGCCCGCCGACGGTGTCGGCGTCCATGCGCTCCACCCGGGCCCCGGGGAACAGGTGGCGCACCGCCTGCTCCACCCGCTGGGTGCCGGTGCCGAAGTACCCCACCGCGGTCCCGCCGCAGCCGGGGCAGCGCGACACCGGGGCCCTGGAAAAGCCGCAGTAATGACAGCGCAGCCGGTCGCCGGCCCGGTGGTAGGTCAGCGCCACCTCGCAGTGGGGGCAGCGGACGGCCGCGCCGCATTCCCGGCAGAGCACGATGGTGGAAAACCCGCGCCGGTTCAGGAACAGCAGCGCCTGGCGCCCGGCGGTCAGGGTGCGGCCCAGGGCTTGGACCAGCAGCGGGCTCAAAAGTCCCCGGTGGCCGCGGCGGTGCTGCTCCCGCATATCCACCACCACCACTCGCGGCAGCGGGCGGCCGCCGATCCTGGTGGTCATGCGGATGTGCTCCACCCGGCCCGACCGGGCCCGGTGCACGGACTCCACCGAAGGCGTGGCGCTGCCCAGCACCAGCACGCCGCCGGCGGCCCGCGTCCTGGCCTCGGCCACGGCCCGCGCATGGTAGCGGGGCGTCTCGTCCTGCTTGTAGGAGGCCGAGTGCTCTTCGTCCATGATCACCAGGCCCAGGTCGGCCACCGGCGCGAAGACGGCCGAGCGGGCCCCCACCACCACCCGCGCCTCGCCCCGGCGGATGCGCAGCCACTGGTCCAGGCGCTCGCCGTCGGTGAGCGCGCTGTGGAGCACGGCCACCGGACGCCCCAGGGCCCGCTTGAACCGCTCGATGACCTGCGGGGTAAGGCTGATCTCGGGGACCATGACGATGGCGCCGCGCCCGCGGCGCAGGGCCTCGCGGACGGCGTGCAGGTAGACCTCGGTCTTGCCGCTGCCGGTGACGCCCTCGATGAGGAGGGTGTGGTGCCGCCCGGCGTCCAGGGCCCGGCGCACGGCGTCCAGGGCCCGGGCCTGCTCGGGCGTGGGCTCGTGGAGGGGCTCAGGGGTGAAGGCGTCCTCGGGATAAGGGTCCCGGGGGCGGACCCGCTCTTCCAGCCGCAGCAGGCCGCGCTGGGCCAGCGCCCGGTAATGGCGGGACTCCAGGCCCTCGGCCCGGGTCAAGTCCCGCAGCCAGGGAGCCGCCTGGCCGGATTCCAGGGCTTCCAGCAGCCGCTCCAGGGCCTGGGCCTGGCGGGGCGCCCGCGCCGCCAGGGTGTCCCGCGCCTGGCGAAGCTGCTCCCGGTCTACGGCCGGCACCACCGCCAGGTCGGGACGGACCGCCGGCGCCGCCCGCCGCACCAGGGGAGGCAGTGCCGCCCGCAGGGCCTGGACGAAGCGGCAGGCGTAGGTTTCGGCTACCCAGCGGCACAGGTCCATGACGTCGGGCGGGAGCAGAGGCTCGTGGTCCAGCGGGGCGATGACCGGCCGCAGCCGCTGGGCGGGCACGTCGGTGGTGCCGGTGATGCCGGTGACAAACCCGACGATGCGGCGCGGGCCGAAGGGAACCAGCACCCGGAAACCGGGCTCCAGGCACATGGACGGCGGGATCCGGTAGTGGAAGACGCGGTCGGTGCCGGCCGCCGCCACGTCGACGATGACCTCGGCGTAGCGCTCGGCCCCGGCGCGGGCTTCGGCGGCCGCGGGCGGGGCGGGATCAGGCATCGCCGGAGCCGGCCCGGCCCAGAAGCCGGGCGACCTCGTCCAGCAGGACCCGGGCCAGGTCTTCCTTGCTCATCAGGGGCAGCGAGCGCGTACGGCCGTCGCGCCACAGCAGGTCCACCCGGTTGGTGGCGGCGGCGAAGCCCGCCCCGGGTTCACCCACGTCGTTGAGGACGATCAGGTCCAGGTTCTTGGCCTCCAGTTTGGCCCGGGCGTGGGCATGTCCCTCGTCGGTCTCGGCGGCGAAGCCCACCAGCACCTGCCCGTCCCGCCTGCGCCGGCCCAGGGCGGCCAGGATGTCGGGGTTGGGTTCCAGTTCCAGGACCCAGGCGGCGCCGGTCTTCTTGCGCTTCTGCTCCAGCCGGGTTCGGGGCCGGTAGTCGGACACGGCCGCGGCCTTGATCACCACGTCGACGCCCCGCTCAAAGGCGTCCATCACCGCCTGGTACATTTCCCGGGCGGACTCCACGTCCACCCGCTCCACCCCCGGCGGCGTGGGCAGGTCGGTGGGCCCGGCGACCAGCAGCACCTGCGCGCCCCGCCGCGCCGCTTCGGCAGCCACGGCAAAGCCCTGGCGGCCCGTGGAAGGGTTGGACAGGAAGCGGACCGGGTCGATGTGTTCCCGGGTGGGACCAGCCGTGACCAGGACCCGCACGCCCTCCAGGGACCGGTCCGGGGCCAGCAGTTCCCCCACCAGGGCCAGCAGCGCGTCCGGCTCCGCCATACGCCCGGGACCGCGCCGCCCCGAGGCCAGGTGACCCTCGCCGGGCTCGGCGATGCGCACGCCGCGGGAGGCCAGCGTCCGCAGGTTGGCCTGCACCGCCGGGTTGAGGTACATCCGGCTTTCCATGGCCGGCGCCAGCAGGATGGGCGCCGCGGTGCCCAGCAGCACCGTGGTCAGGGCGTCATCGGCGATGCCGGCGGCCAGCTTGCCGATGACGTTGGCGGTGGCCGGCGCCACCACCACCGCCTCGGCCCAGTGGGCCAGTTCCACATGGTCCACGTGTCCCAGTTCCTGGGGCCCGAAGAGATCGGTCAGCACCCGCCGGCCCGTCAGGGCCTCAAAGGTCAGGGGCGTCACGAAGCGGGCAGCGGCCTCGGTCATCACCACCTGCACCTGGGCGCCGGCCTGCACCAGGCGGCTGGCCAGGTGCGCCGCCTTGTAGGCGGCGATGCCGCCGGTCACACCCAGCAGGATCCGGCGCCCGGCCAGGTCCGCGGTCATTCTTCTTCGCCGTCTTTGCGGTACTCCAGGAGGCCGGCCGTCATTTCCTCGAAGGCAACGGTGACGGGATTGGCGGCGCGGGTGGGCAGCAGGGGCTTGGCCCCATCCACCAGTTGCCGCGCGCGGCGGGCGGCCAGCACCACCATTTCGTACTTGGACGGAACCCGCTTCAGCAGCGCGTCGACGTCCAGTTGCATTCAGGCGGTCCCTCCATCGCCGTCGATTTCTGCCAACCAGAAACGCTGGTTGTGGCGCACGAACCGCTCGACCCGAAGTTTTTCGGCCGTGATGATGGCGCACAACTGGTCGGCGGCCTGCTCCACATCGTCATTGACGATGCAGTAATCATAGCGTTCGACGGTCCGCAGTTCCTCCCGGGCGCTGCGCAGGCGCTGCTGCCGCGCCTCGTCGGACTCGGTGCCGCGCATGGTGATCCGCCGCCGCAGTTCCGCCAGCGACGGCGGCAGGATGAACACGTACACCGCGTCGGGCAGCAGGTCCATGAGGGTGCGGGCGCCCTGCACGTCCTTCTCGACGATGACGTCGATGCCCCGGCGCAGCCAGTCCTCCATGGGCTGCCTGGGCGTGCCGTAGCGGTGGCCGTAGACGTCGGCCCACTCCAGGAAGTCGCCGCGCCGAACCCGCTCCTCGAACGTGTCGTGGTCGACGAACTCGTAGTGGACCCCGTGCTGCTCGCCGGGCCGCGGCGGCCGCGTGGTCACCGACACGCCGTAGCGCAGGTCCGGCAGGCGCCGCTGCACCGCCGCCCGCACCGCTCCCTTGCCGGCGCCGGACGGCGCCGACAGCACCACCAGCAGGCCCGGCATCCGCACCGGCACCGCCGTCATCGCTCCACCGCTTCCTCGGCCGGGGTTTCGCGGCCCATGAGGCGGTGGGCCACCGTCTCGCGGTGCACGTGGGACAGGATCACGTGACCCGAGTCGGTCACGATCACCGCCCGCGTGCGGCGCCCGTAGGTGGCATCGATGAGCTTGCCGCGGTCCCTGGCGTCGCTGATGAGGCGCTTGATCGGCGCGGATTCCGGGCTGACGATGCACACGATGCGGTGGGCCGCCACCATGTTGCCCAAACCCACGTTGACCAGCCTGACGTCCATGGGCGCCCTCCAAACCGGCGGAAGGCCGCCGGGCTACTCGACGTTCTGCACCTGCTCCCGCATGCGCTCGATCTCGACCTTCATCTCCACCACGGCCGCCGCGATCCCGGCGTCGTGGGCCTTGGATCCGATGGTGTTGACTTCCCGGTTCATCTCCTGCAGCAGGAAGTCCAGCCTGCGCCCCACAGGCTCGTCCAGTTCGAGGGTCGCCCGGAACTGGTCCATGTGGCTGCGCAGCCGTACCACTTCCTCGCTGATGTCGGCCCGGTCGGCGAAGATGGCCACCTCGGCCGCCAGGCGGTCGGGCTCCACCGGCACGTCGCCGGCCAGGGCCTGGACCCGCTGGGCCAGCCTGGCCTTGTAAGCCTCCACCACCTGCGGCGCCCGCGCGGCCACCGCCTCCACGTGCCCCGCCAGGCGCTCCAGGGCGCCGGCCAGGTCCCGGGCCAGGGCAGCCCCTTCGGCGGCCCGCATGGCCGCCAGGTGGGCCAGGGCCTGATCCAGGGCCGGAGCCGCGTCGCGCCAGCAGGCCTCAAGATCGGCGGAGGACTCGTCCAGGCCGATCACCCCCGGCAGCGAGGCCAGCAGCTCCAGGTCCACATCATCGTCCAGGTCCAGCTCCCGGCGCAGGTCCTCCAGGGCCTGGCGGTAGGCCCGGGCCAGGTGGACGTCCACCCTCAGGCCCCGGGTGCCGGGCAGGGGCTCCACCGCAACCAGCGCGTCCACCCGCCCCCGGGCTACGGCCTGGGCGATGCGGGCCCGCACCGGCTCCTCCAGGCCCGGCATGTCCCGCGGCACGCGCACCACGATCTCCCGGTAGCGGTGGTTGACCGACCGCAGTTCCACGGCGACCCGGTAGGCCGCGCCGGTGTGGGTTCCGCGGCCGAACCCCGTCATGCTGCGCAGGGCGGTCACCGCCGTTCGGCCACCTCGAGGGTGCGCAGGCGGCGCGCGGCCTCAGCCAGGCGGTCGTCGGGCGCCGTCAGCGAGATCCGGAAGTATCCCTCGCCGTAGGAACCGTAGCCGGTGCCGGGAGGGATCACCACGCCCGTCTTCTCCAGCACCGCCTCGGCGAACGCGGCCGACGTGTATCCGGGCGGCACCGGCGCCCAGATGTAGAGGGACCCCCTGGGCGCCTCCACCTCCAGGCCCGCCTGGCGCAGGGCGTCCACCATCAGGTCGCGGCGGCGCCGGTAGGTCTCCAGCATCCCGCGGCGCCACTCCTCGGGGGTCTCGAGCAGCGCGGCCGCGGCAGCCCGCTGGATGGCGGTGAACTGCCCCGAATCGGTGTTGGTCTTGATCCGGCCCAGGGCCCGCAGCGCTTCGGCGCTGCCGACCGCGAAGCCGATGCGCCACCCGGTCATGTTGAAGGGCTTGGACAGCGAGTGGAACTCCACCGCCACCTCCCGGGCGCCGGGCACCTGGAGGATGGACGGGGCCACGTAGCCGTCGAAGGTCACCTCGGTGTAGGCGGCGTCGTGGCAGATGAGGATGTCGTACCGGCGGGCGAATTCCACGGCCTGCCGGAAAAAGTCCAGGTCGGCCACGGCGCCGGTGGGGTTGTTGGGATAATTCAGAAACATCAGCTTGGCCCGCCGGGCCACATCCGCCGGCACGGCGTCCAGGTCGGGCAGGAAGCCCCGCTCCCGCAGCAGCGGCAGGTCGTAAGGCTCGCCGCCGCTGAGCAGCGTGTGCACCCGGTACACCGGATAACCGGGGTTGGGCACCAGCACCACGTCGCCGGGATCCACGAAGGCCCAGATGATGTGGGCCAGGCCTTCCTTGGACCCGATCAGCCCCAGCACTTCCGTGTCGGGGTCCGGCTCCACACCGAAGCGGCCGGCGAACCAGCGGGCCGCGGCCCGGCGGAAGGACGGGTCACCCTGGTAACTGGGATAACGGTGGGTCGAGGGGTCCGCCGCCGCCCGGGCCAGCGCCTCCACCACGTGGCCCGGCGTGGGCAGGTCGGGATCGCCGATGCCCAGGTCGATGACGTCCACGCCGCGGCTGCGCAGGGCGTCGCGCTTCTTCTCCAGTTCGGCGAACAGGTAGGGCGGGATCAGGTCAAGGCGACGGGCGGCGCGCATGGTCATCCCTCGCTCGGCAGGCGTCAGCCTGTGGGTCCCGGCTCCCCGGGGGCCGGGCCGTTCCCATGGTAATGGATGGACCGGCAAAGTTCAACGCGGGCGGGAAGGATGCGGCGGGACCCGCGCGGGCACCGCCAGGACCAGCAGGCGGGCCCGCACGCGCATGAAGAGGTAGCCCGCAGCGCAGGCAGCGGTGGTCACCAGCCAGTCCGCCGGGCTGAGGGGCGCCGTACGGAACAGCGCCGCCAGCGGCGGCCAGTGGACGATGGCCGCCAGGGCCGCCACGGTGGTGGCGATGGCCAGCACCAGGGCCGGGTTGGCCCCCACCACCAGGCCCGAGCCGCGGCCCTCGGCGCGGCACTCCAGCACGTGGAACATCTGCGACAGCACCAGGCTGGCCAGGGTGACCGTGCGGGCCCTGGCCAGGTCCCCGCCGGCGGCCGCCCATGCGAACAGGCCCAGGCTGACCACGCCGATGACGGTTCCCCAGCCCAGGATGCGGCGGGCGAGGCCGTGGGCGAACAGGCTTTCGCCCGGGCGGCGGGGCGGCCGCTGCATGGTGTCCCGCTCCGGCGGCTCCATGCCCAGGGCCACTGCGGGCAGGCCGTCGGTAACCAGGTTGACGAACAGGAGGTGGATGGGCAGCAGCGGCAGCGGCCAGCCCAGCAGCATGGCCGCCAGCATCACCAGGATCTCGCCGGTGTTGGAGGCCAGGATGTAGCGCACGAACTTGCGTACGTTGGCGTAGATGGCCCGGCCTTCCTCCACCGCCGCCACGATGGTGGCGAAGTTGTCGTCCAGCAGCACCATGTCGGCGGTTTCCCGGGTGACGTCGGCGCCAACCCGGCCCATGGCCACGCCGATGTCGGCGGCCTTCACCGCCGGCGCGTCGTTGACCCCGTCGCCGGTCATGGCCACCACGTGCCCCTGGTCCTTGAGCAGCCGGACGATGCGCAGCTTGTGCTCGGGGCTCACCCGGGCGAAGACGCGCACCCGGTCCAGGCGGCGCAGCAGTTCGTCGTCGCTCATGCGCTCCAGGTCCGCGCCCTCCAGCACCCGGTCGCCTTCATCTTCCCCGGGGTCCTGGGAGAGCAGGCCCAGTTCCCGGGCCACGGCGGCCGCCGTCCGCCGGTGGTCGCCGGTGATCATGATCACCCGGATGCCTGCCGCCCTGCACCGCTCGATGGAGGCCTGGGCCTCACGGCGGGGCGGGTCCATCATCCCGGCCAGGCCCAGCAGCACCAGGCCCTCCTGCCCCGCCTCCTCCGGCGGCGGCGGCGCGCCCACCCCCGTGCGGACCGCCACCGCCAGGACCCGCAGCGCCCCATCGGCCATGGCCGCCGCCCGTTCCAGCCAGCGCCGGCGATCCTCGGCGGTCAGCGGCCGCGGCTTCCGGCCGTCCCACCAGGACTGGGCCTGCTCGATGACCACTTCCGGGGCGCCCTTGACGCAGGCTTCCCACCCGCCCAGCGTCCGGCACACCACCACCATGCGCTTGCTCTGCGAGTCGAAGGGAACCTCGCCGGCGCGGGGACGCTGCCGGCGCAGCCGGGCCACGTCGACGCCCGCCTCGGCCGCGGCGTCCACCAGGGCCCGCTCCGTGGGGCTGCCCTGGCCGCCGGGGTCGGCATCGCTGGCCAGGGCCGCCACGGCCAGGAACCGCCGCATCCTCGGGGCCTGCATGGCCTCGCCGGCGGGCACCGGGGGCTCCTGCCCCCCGAACCACACCTGCCGGAGCCGCATGCGGTTTTCGGTCAGGGTGCCGGTCTTGTCGGAGCAGATGACGGTGACGGCGCCCAGGGTTTCCACCGCCGGGAGCCGGCGCACCACCGCCCGGCGCCGGGCCATGCGCTGGACGCCCAGACCCAGCAGGACGGTGATGACCGCCGGCAGGCCTTCGGGGACGGCGGCCACCGCCAGGCTGACGCCTGCCAGGAACATGACGTAGAGGGGCTGGCCGGCGGCCAGGCCGGCGGCCACCACCACGGCGCAGGTGGCGGTGCAGGCCAGGATCAGCGTGCGGCCCAGTTCGTCCAGGCGCCGCTGCAGCGGCGTGGGTTCGGGCCTGGCGGACCCGATCAGCCCGGCGACCTGGCCCATGACGGTGCGGGAGCCGGTGGCCACCACCACCGCCCGGCCCCGGCCGCGGGTCACGTGGGTGCCCTGGTACAGCATGTTGCTGCGGTCGCCCAGGGGCGTGTCCTCGGGCAGGCCCCGGCCGTCGCCGGCGTCCTTGGTGACGGGCACCGACTCCCCGGTGAGGGCCGCCTCGTCCACCTCCAGGGCAGTGCCGGAGATCAGCCGGGCGTCCGCGGGCACACGGTCGCCGCCGTTGACCTCGATGATGTCGCCCGGCACCAGTTGGGCGGCATCCACCTGCTGCAGCAGGCCGCCGCGCAGCACCACGGCTTCCGGGGCGGTGAGGCGCTCCAGGGCCTGGAGGGCCCGTTCGGCCCGGCTCTCGTGGAGGAAGCCCAGAAAGGCGTTGATCAGCACGATGGCGGCGATGGTGACGGCGTCGGCCCGTTCCCCCAGGTAGAGGGATACGCCGGCTGCCGCCAGCAGCACCCAGACCACCACGTCCTGGAACTGCCGCAAGAAACCGGCGAGGGGCGACGGCTGCCGCCCCTCCTCGAGACGGTTGGGGCCGAAGCGCGCCTGCCGGCCGCGGACGGCCGCGGGACTGAGGCCCTGGGCGGGATCCGTCTCCCAGTAGCGACAAACGTCACCGGCGTCCATCGCGTGCCACGCTGTGGGCACTGCCGCCTTCACCCGCTTCCGGGGAGGCTCACTCCGCCCCGGTGGGCCAACCTCCCCGCTTCCGGTTCTATTCGCGGCGAGGTTCTCTGATGAAACGGGCTTCAGGCGACGGACGCCTCGTAGTCGGCCAGCGCCCGGGCGATGCGCTCCCGTTCAGGCAGCGGCTCCCGGGTTTCGGGGTCCACGGCCACGCAGGCACCGTCGACGATCCGGGTCACCACCCGGCCCCGGGCCGTGGGATTGCCGCGGAGGTGCGGCGCGTCCAGCAGGCCCGCTTCCACCGCCCGGGTCAGGGTGACGGGGTCGGTCCAGGGGTCGCCGGTGCCCGCCGGCGCCAGCCCGCGGATGGCGTCCAGCAGCAGGCGCGTTTCCTCCACCAACTGCGCCTTGCGGGCCTGCACCCGCGGGTCCAGGGTCATGTCGGGCATGCCGGTCAGGCAGTTCTCGATGGCCCGGCGGGCCATGAGGCAGGACTCGATGACCTCGCGGGCGGTGGCGGCGTGGTCGGCTTCGGGATAGCCGACCACGTGGACGATGTGAGGCTTCACGGCCATCTGCAGCACGATGGAACTGGCCAGGTGGCCCCGGGCCATGTCGAGATCGGCGGGGTAGGACGACAGCCCGCTGCGGGTCTCCCGCAGGACCTGGAAGTCCTCGCCCTGCAGCGACTCCACCAGTTCCAGCTTGGCCAGCATCTTGGCCAGGTCCATGGCGAACGACGTGCCGGGCGGGTTGTTGAACATCAACTGCTGGATGTAGTGGCGGACGCCCGCCTGCCGGGCGTTGTAGGCGGCCAGGAAGGCGGCGGCGCAGGCCACCGTGTCGGGCGCGTCGCGGAGGCTCCAGTGGTGGGACTCGTTCATCTCCACGGGGACGCCCCGGCGGGCGTGCCAGGCCATGACCTGCTGGGCCTCACGGATGGTGTCGGGCAGCGAGCGGTCGCTGCGGCCGTCCAGCACGCTGTACCAGGTCAGCGGCACGGCGCACCAGGCGTTGCGGATGGTCTCGTGAAGCATCTCGGCCATGGCCAGCAGGTCACGGGTGCCGCTGTAGCAGCGCATCAGGGGATAATTGCCCCGCCGGGAAGCCTCGTAGAGGGCGGCGAACTGCTCCCGGGTTTCCACCGGCACCCCGCCCGCGCCGTGCTGGCCGGGATCCCGCAGGTGGGGCCGGAAGAAGTGCTCCTGGGTGTTCTGGTCGATGCCCAGGGAGATGACGTCGAGGCAGCCGGACTCGGCGATCTCGGCGATGCCCCGGCGGGTGGCCTCGTAATCGGGCAGCCCGAAGTGGTGGCGAATTACGGGATAGGGCGCCTTCCAGCGGATCCGGTCCAGCAGGGTGTCGGGGTATGCCCCGGCGCCGCGCCGGGCGCCGCCGCCCCGCAGGAAGGCGATGACCGCTTCCGCTCCGCTGGCGCCGTCGAAGACCCGCTCGAACAGCCCTACCCGCCGGGCCACCTCGGCCACGGGGGCCGTCCCGCCGAAGACGAAGCGCACGCGGCCCACCAGGCCGGCCTCGGCGGCGGCCCGCTTCAGGTCCTCCAGCACGTGACGGGCGGCCTCCGGGGTCAGCCGGTAGCCCACGGCCACCATGTCGGGCATGTCCTCCAGGACGGCGCCGATCAACTCGGGCACCGGCACGGCGGGCCCCAGGAACTCCGTCTCGTAACCCTGTTCCTCGGCCAGCCGCAGGAAGTTGACGACGCCGGCCACGTGAACGCAGTCGCCCACGGCGGCGCCGAGGATCCGCTGCTTCCGCCGCATGGGGCCGTCACCTCACTCCAGTGGAAATGGCCAGAACGGTCAGGACAGGCTGTCGCCGGCGGCTGCCTGGGGGTGGACGCCGGTGGTAGCCCAGCGGATGATGTCGTCCACCTGCAGGCCGCCCAGGCCCATGCGCTCCAGGGTCCGCCCGGCGGTGGTGAAGTCGCGGCCGAGCACCCGCTCAGCCAGCTGGATCAACATGCTGCACACGGGCATCTCCAGTCCCGCCAAGCGGCCGAAGGCCGCCAGGGGCACCAGGCTGGCCGGCACGTCTTCGGTCAGGTACCGGTGCCGCAGGGAGGCAGGCGCCTGGATGCCCCGGTAACCGGGGTTGTTCTGGATGGCTTCGTAGAGGCTGGCCCCGTCCACGCCGTAGGCCAGGCGCAGCCAGCGCCGGGTGGACACCGCCCGGACACCGTAGGCCCGGGCCACCCGCAGCCGCTCGGCGTCCAGCTGCTCCAGCACCGCCGCCACCGACGGCGACACGCCTTCGTGGTAGTAGTCGAAGTCGCCGCCGGTGGACTCGATGCGGGCGGCGTTGAGCAGCGTGGGGCCGGGGTGCAGGATGGCGCCCACGTTGTCGAAACTGGTGGCCAGCACGCTGGGCGCCGGCACGAACTGGGGAAAAGCCCGCTGCAGCATCCGCACCAGTTCCGGCGTGTGCAGGGCCGGCAGCGCCGCCACGGGCACCTGACGTTTGATGCCGTAGATCCGCACCCGCGCCGGGCCGACGATGCGGCTGGCGAACAGGAACGTCTGCGCCTCGGCCACCGTGACGTCGGCGGCGCACCCGGCCCGGCCCAGGGTGTACTCGAACTCGAAGGCGCCGCCGGTGCGGCCGGGATTCAGCACGATGAACTGGCCGTCCCTGAGGTGCGGGGCGATCCAGCGGGCCACCAGGCGGTGGGCGGTGGCCGGCACCACCACCATGATGACGGAAACGCCGGCCAGCGCCTGGGCCGCGTCGGTGGTGGCCAGGCGGATCCGGCCGAAACCGCTGGCCACGCCGTCCAGGGTGATCCCGCCCTCTTCGGCGATGGGCCGGATACGATCGAAAGTCCGGTTGAGCAGGTGGACCGGGAAGCCCCGCAGGGCCAGGTAGGCGGCGATGGCCTGGCCGCCGTGGCCGGCCCCGATGACGGCAAACCTCAACCCGTTTTGAGGCACCGGCCCTTCCTCCTTCACTCGGGCTGGACTGCCGCAGGTGCGACGCCTTGCGTCACGCGAAACTGGATCGGCTGCCGGATCGGCGACAGGTGCGGGCCTGAAGACCTCGCGCGGGCCTGGGACCGCGGATCACTGCGGGGTGATTATATCGGATGCCAGGTAAGGGTGTCAAAAACCGGCACCGGCGGCAGGCCTAGAACGGGTTGCGCTGCCGGCGCCGGGGGCGCCCCGGGCCGGCGAAGCGGCTGCGGGCGTCGCCGTCCAGGAACTGCTCCATCCGCTCCGCCAGGGCCTGGGTCTCGCGGATCACCTGGCGCAGGCGCAGCAGGTTGGCCTCCATCTCCTGCAGCAACTGCGGGCCCGTCAGGGCCGCGGCAGGGCCGTTCCCGGCCGGGGCGCCGCCCGCGGCGGCGCCCTGGGCAGTGCCGCCCGCCAGGGGCGCTGGTGCCGCGGCGCCGTTCCCGGGCACCGGCGCGTTGAGCCCCCCCGCATTGAGGGTTCCGGATCCCAGGGGGCGCCCCAACCTCAAGCGCCGCGGCGGGGCCGGCTGCGCCGGCGGGGGCTGTGGCGACTGCTGGGCCTGCTGGATCTGCGTCGACTGCTGGGGCTGCTGGGAGTGGGTGGACTGCTGGGCCGCCACCGCCGCCGGCAGCAGCGTCTCCAGCGCCTGCCGGATCTCGTCCCTGACGATGCGGGCGATCTGCTCGCGCATGCGGCGGTCCCCGATCAAAGGCCGAACCCCCTCGCCCATAACGGTGACCCGCCGCGCCGCCGGTTATGCCGCCTTCCGGCCGGGCGGCCTCTGCTACACTGGTAGGGCGATGTCGGCAGGACGGGGGGAGCCGGCGTGAGCGTGGACGGCTTGCTGCTCAGGGCGTGCCTGGAGGAGGTCCGCAGCCGGGCCCTGGGCGCGCGGGTGGAGCGGGTTTACCAGCCCCGGCCCGACACGCTGACGATCTCCCTGTACCGGCCGGGCTCCGGGCCCCTCACCCTGCTGGCCCGCTGCAGCGCCCGGCACGGGCGGCTGCACCTGACGTCCCGCCGCCTGGACAATCCCCCTTCTCCCACGGACTTCTGCATGGTGCTGCGCAAGCACCTGGAAGGCCGCAGGCTTGTGGAGGCCCGGCAGCGGGGCCTGGACCGCCTGGCGGCGCTGGAGTTCGGCGGCACCGCGGCGCCGCCCGTGCGGCTGGTCCTGGAGTTGACGGGACCGGCGGCCAACGCCGTGCTGGTGGACGCCGAGGACCGGGTCCTGGATGCGATGAAGCGGCGGGCCGGCGCCGCCGGCGGCCGGGACCTGGTCCCCCACGCCGTGTATGAGCCGCCGGCCCGCGGGGACCGGCTGGAACTGACCGCGCTGGATGTTCACAAGCTGGCGGTGCGCCTGGACGGGTCCGGCGGCGGGCCGCTGTGGCGGCTGCTGCTGGCCCAGGTGGAGGGGCCGGGCCCGGACGTGTGGCGGGAGATGGCCATGCGCGCCGGCTGTGACCCCGACCAGGCCTGGCATGAGGTACCGCCGGGAGCCCGGCGGCACCTCTTCGGAGAGATCGAAGCGCTGGCCGCGACGGCCCGGGCCGGGGCCTGGTCGCCGGCGGCGGTGGTGGTGGGCTCCCGCTTCCGGGCCCTGGCGGCGGTGCCCCTGGAGGCCCTGGCCCGGCGGCTGCAGGGGAACCTGGCGATCTTCGACCGTCCTTCGGAATTGTGCGACGCGGTGTTCGCGGCCTGGGAAGAGGAAGACGCCCTGCGGGACCGCCGGCAGGCGCTGGAAGCCGCGGCCCGGCGCGCCCTGAGCCGGGCCCAGCGGCGCCACGAGGCGCGCCTGGCGGATTTGGCGGCGGCCGGTGAGGCCGAGCGCCTCCGCCGCTGGGGGCAGCTGCTGCTGGCCCAGGCCCACCTGGTCCCCCGCGGCAGCAGCAGCGTCACCCTGCCTGACCTTTTCGAAGAGGGGACACCGGCGGTGGAAATCCCCCTGGACCCCACGCTGACGGCGGCCGCCAACGCCGAGCGCCTTTTTGAACGGGCCCGCAGGGCCGAGAGGGCCCGGGAGACGGCGGCCCGGATGCTGGAGGAAGCCGCCCAGGAGGTACGGCACCTGCAGGCGGTGCTGGTGGCGGTGGAACAAGCCGACGACCTGGCCACGCTGGAAGAGGTGGCGGCGGAACTGAGGGACCACGGCTACCTGGCCGGCGCCCCTGACGCCAGCGGCCACAGGGCCCGGCGCCGCGGCGCCCGCGGCTCGGGCAGCCGGCCGGGCGCGGGCGGCCGGGAAGCAAGATCGCGACGGCGGGACGGCGGCCGATCCGGCGAGCAGGGGCCCCGGCCGCTGCGGCTGGTGTCCCGGGACGGCTGGACCATCCTGGTGGGCCGCAGCAACCGGCAGAACGACCACCTGACCTTCCGCACGGCGGCACCCACCGACTGGTGGTTCCACGTCAAGGACGAGCCGGGAGCCCACGTCATCGCCCGGCCGCCCGGCGGCCGGTCCAGCGACCGGGTGCCGCCGGCCACCCTGGAGGACGCCGCCATGGCGGCCGCTTACTACAGCGCCGCCCGGCACGGGCAGAACGTACCGGTGGACTACACCCAGCGCCGGCGGGTGCACAAGCCCCAGGGCGCCCGTCCCGGCTTCGTGGTCTACGAAGGCCACCGCACCGTCTTCGTGACGCCCGACCCTGAGCGGCTGCGGCAGCTGGCCGCCGGCGGGAGCGGCACCGGGGACGGCGGCGCCCCTGCCGGGAACAGCGGCGGCGTCAGCCCTCGCCCGGCGCCAGAATGACCACCTCGTCCCGGCCGTCCACTTCCTGGACCCGAACCGCCACCCGCTCCCTGCGCGACGTGGGCACGTTCTTCCCCACGTAGTCGGGCCGGATGGGCAGTTCCCGGTGGCCCCGGTCCACCAGCACCGCCAGCTGGATGGCGGCGGGCCGGCCCCGGTCCATGACCGCGTCCAGGGCCGCCCGGATGGTGCGGCCGGTATAGAGCACGTCGTCCACCAGCACCACCCGCCGGCCCACCACGTCCACGGCGTCCATGGCCGCCGCCCGGGCCGCCGCCGGGTCGACGGGGGGATCGCGGTCGTCGCGATACGCCGTCACGTCCAGGGCGGCCACCGGCGGGTGCACGCCCTCGATCCGCCGGATCAGCGCGCCCAGCCGCTGCGCCAGGAAGGCGCCGCGGGTGCGGATGCCCACCAGCACCACGTCGCCGGCGCCGCCGTTGCGTTCCAGGATCTCGTGGGCGATGCGGGTCAGGGCGCGCCGCATGGCGGTCTCGTCAAGAATGCGGGCCTTCACCTGCATCGTCGGCCGTCACCTCCTGCACCGGCCGGCTGCCGTACTGGGCCCGCAGCCGCTCCAGGGCCTGCTGGAAGTCCTCGGGCGGCGGGCACTGGAAGGTCATCCGCTCCCGGGTGCGGGGATGGGTGAAGGACAGGCGGTAGGCGTGCAGCGCCTGCCCCCCCAGTCCCTCCAGGGTCTGCCGCGGCCCGTAGAGGGGATCGCCGGCCACCGGGTGCCCGATGTAGGCCATGTGGACCCGGATCTGGTGGGTCCGGCCCGTGTAGAGCTTGCATTCCACCAGCGAGTAGGCCTGTCCGAACCGCTCCCGCACCCAGAACTCGGTCCATGCGCTGCGGCCGTCGGGGCGAACCGCCATACGGATACGGTCCTCGGGATGCCGGCCGATGGGCGCGTCGATCATCCCGTGGGGCACCTCGGGCACGCCGTGGACCAGGGCCAGGTAGCGCCGCTCGATCAGCCGCTTCTTCAACTCGGCGCTGAGGGTGCGGTGGGCGGCGTCGGTCTTGGCCACCAGCATCAGGCCGGTGGTGTCCTTGTCCAGCCGGTGGACGATGCCGGGCCGGGAGGTCCCGGCCACCAGCGAGAGGTCGTCGGAATAGGCCAGCAGGGCGTTGACCAGCGTTCCGGTCTCGTGGCCCGGAGCAGGGTGAACCACCATGCCCCGGGGCTTGTTGATGACCAGGAGGTCCTCGTCCTCGTAGACCACCTCGATGGGGAAGGACTCGGGCAGGATCAGCGGCTCGGGCGCCGGCGGCACGAAGACCATCACTTCCTGCCCGGCCTTGAGGGTTGACGACGCCTTGGCCGGGGCGCCGTTGACGGTGACGTCGCCGGACCGGATCAGGCGCTGGATCTGGGTGCGCGACAGGTCCAGTTCCGGTTGGGCCGCCAGGAACCGGTCCAGGCGCTCCCCCTCCCACGGCTCGTCCACCCGCAGGCGGTAGAGGCGGGGCCTGCTCACGACGCCTCGGCCTCCCGGCTCCTGAGCAGGCGGTAGGCGGCGATCAACACCCCGACCACCAGAGCCGTGTCGGCCAGGTTGAACACCGGCCATATGCGGAAGTCCAGGAAATCGACGACGCTTCCGTCCCGGACCCGGTCGATGAGGTTGCCCAGACCGCCGCCCAGGATCAGGCCCACCTCGCCCCGCAGGCCCAGGGCGTGGATCTGCCGGGCGAACACCAGGATGCCCAGCACCACCACCGCGCTGAAGACGGCCAGCACGGGCGCGGCGTCGCGCAGCATGCTGAAGGCGGCGCCGGTGTTGCGCACGTAGGTCAGGTGGAAGATGCCTGGAATCAGGGGCAGGCTCTCGCCCAGTTCAAAGTGGCGGACCACCCACCACTTGGACAGGCGGTCCAGCGCCAGGACGACGGCGGCCAGGGCGAAGGTCCATGCCACGGAGCGTCACCCCGCTTGAGCGCAGAGGTCACGCCTCCCATTGTACCTCAGCCCCGGTCCCTCAGCCCCGGACGGCCCCACCGTCCCCGGCGTCGTCGTCGGGGTCGCCGCCCGGGACCCGCTCTTCGGCGGGAACCGCCTCCACCGCCTGGACCGCTCCCACCGCCTCCTCATGGTGCAGGAACGGTTCCTCGTACCCGGTGACGCCGGCCTCGTCGGCGGGCGGGCTGGACGTGCCGTACCGCTCCACCTCCTGCCAGGCGTCCTCCCGGTCGTAACCCACCTCCTCGGCGGCGGTGGGGTCCACGTCGTCATCCATCAGGCGCCGCCAGTGCAGGGCCAGCGGCTCCTCCTCCGCCGGCCGCGCGATGCTCCCGGCGTCGTCTACCGCCTGCTGGCAGGCCGTGCAGCGCACCGCCGCGGGTTGGACCTCCAGCCGCTCCAGGGGGATCGGGCGCCCGCATCCCGTGCAGATGCCGTATTCCCCGCGCCGCATCAGTTCCAGGGCGTGGTCCACCTCTTCCAGGCGGCGCCGGAAGCGGATCTTCAGGCCCAGGTCGCGGCTGCGCTGGTGCAGTTCGTCGCCGATGTCGGCGGGGTGGTTGTCGTAGGTGGACAGCTCCCCCAGCCAGTCGCCCATGGAGCGGCCCAGGTCCAGGTCGTCCATGCGGCGCACGCGGTCGCGCAGCTGGCTGCGCTCGGCCAGCAGCCGGTCCCGCAGGCGGCGCAGGTGGTCCCCGGACAGTTGCGGGTGGCGCATGGTCACCCTCCCCGCCCTAGCCTGTCCCGGTCCCGGCGACCTTATCGCGGAAACGCGGGGCCGCCGGCGGGGGCGCGGGGCTCGGACGGCGCGGGCCCGGCGCCTTCACGGCAGCCGGCAGTGGACCACCCGGCCGCCCACCACGGTCAGGTGGGCCTCCAGATGCCGCAGGCAGGCGGGGTCGTCTTCCAGCGGGTCGTGGGACCAGGCGGCCAGGTCGGCCCGGAAACCGGGCGCCAGTCGCCCGGCCTCGTGCTCGGCGAAGGCGGCGTAGGCGGCACCCCGGGTGAACCAGCCCAGGGCCTCGACCGGCGCCACCCGCTGCGCGGGCAGCCAGCCTCCGGGCGGGAGGCCGTCGTCGCCGGTGCGGTGGACGGCGGCGTCCAGGCCCAGGGCCGGCTCGATGGGCTCCACCGGCGCGTCGGACCCGGCGCAGATGACCAGGCCGGCTTCGGCCAGGGACCGCCACGCATAGGCGCCTTCCAGGCGGCTGCGGCCCAGGCGCCGCTCCACCCAGCGCTGGTCGGTGGCCGCAAAGCGGGGCTGGATGTCGGCGATGACGCCCAGACGCCGCATCCGCTCCCACTGTTCCGGGCGCATCACCTGGCAGTGGATCAGGCGGAAGCGGCGTGCCGCGGCCGAACCCCCGCCGGCGGCCTGCTCGAAGGCGTCCAGGGCGGCGTCGGCGGCCCGGTCGCCGATGGCGTGGATGGCCACCTGGCAGCCGCCTTCGGTGGCCCGCCGGGCCAGGGCCGCCAGTTCGGCGGGTTCATGGACCAGCATGCCGCGGTTCCCGGGATCGTCGGCATAGGGTACCGAGAGGGCGGCGGTCCGGGCGCCCAGGGACCCGTCGGCGAACAGCTTGACGGGGCCGATGCGCACGAAGTCGTCGCCGTCGCCGGTCTTGAGGCCCAGGGCCAGCAGTTCCTCCAGGGCCCGGTGGCCCACCAGCAGGTACACCCGCAGGGGCAGGCCCTGGTCCCGCACTTCCCGGTAAAGGTCCAGGATCTCCTGGATCTGGCCGGGGTCCCACACGTCCTGGGTGTGGACGCCCACCAGGCCCGCGGCGTGGGCCCGCCGGACGGCGGCTTCCAGGGCGCGGCGGCGGGCCGCCCGGTCGGGCGGCGGGATGACGCGATCCACCAGGCGGATGGCGGCCTCGTGCAGCACGCCGCTGGGGGTCCGACCGTCGGCCTCCCGCTCGATGCGGCCGCCGGGCGGGTCGGGGGTGCCCTCGTCGATGCCCGCCAGCTGCAGGGCCCGGGAGTTGGCCACCGCCGCATGGCCGCACACGCGCCTGAGCAGCACCGGGCGGTCGGGCACCGCCAGGTCCAGGTCCCGGCGGGTGGGCCAGCGACCCTCGGCCAGCCGATCCTGGTCCCACCCCCGCCCCACCACCCACTGGCCCGGGGGCGTCCCGGCGGCGGCCTCCGCCGTGCGGCGCAGCATCTCGTCCAGAGAGGCGACGCCGTACAGGTCCACCGCCAGCAGGGTGAACCCGTACTGCAGCAGGTGGCAGTGGGCGTCGGTGAGCCCGGGGGTGACGGCGCGGCCCTCCAGGTCGATGACGCGGCAACCCGGGGGCCGCCGGCGCAGGACGTCGGCGTCGTCGCCCACCGCGGCCACGCGGCCGTCTTGCAGCAGCACCGCCCGGGCCCGGGGGCGTTCCGGGTCCAGGGTGTGGATGCGGCCGTTGATCAGGGCCAGGGGTTCGGCGTCAGACCTGGGCCCGGCGATCATCCCGAAGGGCCTCCCGCACCGCCGCCCGGGCCAGGACATCGTTGGCGTCGATGACGGGGACGTCCAGGTCCTCCGGCCCCATCACCAGCGGCAGTTCGGTGCAGCCCAGGATGACGGCCTGGGCGCCGCGGCGGGCCAGGTCCCGGGCGGCGGCCAGGACCCGCTCCCGGGCCGCCCGGTGGTTGCCCGCCTTGACGCCGTCGGGGCCGTAGATGGCGCGGGTCACGCCCTGCTGGGCCACCTCGTGGGGCACCAGCACTTCCACGCCCATCTCCGCCAGGGCCTCGTGGTAGAGCCCCAGGCGGATGGTGGTGACGGTGGCCAGCAGGCCCACCCGGCGCAGGTCGGGATGCTCCACCGCCAGCCAGGCGGCCACCTCGCGCATGATGTGCAGCACCGGCACGGGCACGGCGGCGGCGATGTCGTCGTAGAAGGCGTGGGCCGTGTTGCAGGGTATGACGATCAGGTCGGCCCCGGCGTCCACCAGGTGGCGGGCCGCCCGCAGCATGTGCGGGCGCGGGTCCGGCCCGCGGCCCCAGATATGGGCCGCCCGGTCCGGAATCCTGGGGTCCGAGTCGATGACGACGCGGATGTGGTCCTGGTCGCGGCGGGCCGGGGTCGCCCTGATGATCTTGGCAAACAGGTCGGCGGTGGCTTCGGGCCCCATCCCGCCCAGGATGCCGATGCTGCGCTGCATCTTCCGGACCTCTCTCCCGCCCGCGGGCCGCCGGGAGCCGCCCGCGTCAGGCTACAGCGTATGCAGCACGCCGGCGCACCGCGCGCACACGTCGGGATACCGGGGGTCGGCACCCACGTCGGCCACGTAGCGCCAGCAGCGGGCGCACTTGGGGTTGGCGCCGGCGCGCACGGCGACTTTCAGGGAAGGTACGTCCTGGCCGTTCTGGGCTCCTGCCTGCGGCTCGCCCGCCAGCAGCACCTCGGACACCCGGAAGTAGCCGGCCAGGCGGTCCCGGCTCCTTTCCAGCACCGCTGCCACCTGTGGGTCGCCGGCAAACAGCGTCACGCTGGCCGCGGCCGGATCCCGCACCACGCCGCTGTTGCGGGCGGCTTCCACGGCCCGGGCCACGTCGTCCCGCACCTTCAACAGCACGTCCCAGGCCCTGGCCAGGTCCGCGTCCCGCCACTGCTGGGGCACTTCCGGCCAGAGGGTCAGGTGGACGCTCTCGGCCTCGGCCAGGGCGCCCGGCAGGTGCTGCCACACGTCCTCGGCCGTGAAGGGCAGGATCGGCGCCAGCATCCGCACCAGCGCCCCGGCCAGGGCGTGCAGCACCGTCTGCGCCGCCCGCCGTTCCTCGGATGCGGCAGCCTCGGCGTAGAGCCTATCCTTGCACACGTCGAGGTAGAACGCCGACAGGTCCACGGTGCAGAAATTGTGGATCGTCTGGTAGACCACGTGGTACTCGAAGTCGTCGTAGGCCCGGGTGACCCGGTCCACCACCTGGGCCAGGCGCAGCAGCGCCCAGCGGTCCAGGTCCCGCAGCCGCTCGTACGGCACCGCGTCCACCTGCGGGTCGAAATCGGCCAGGTTGGCCAGCAGGAAGCGCAGGGTGTTGCGGATCTTGCGGTAGACCTCGGCGGTCTGCTTGATGATGTCGTGGGACAGCGGCACATCGCCGCGGTAGTCCACCATGGCCACCCACAGCCGCAGCACGTCGGCGCCGTACTGGCTGATGATCTCCTCCGGAGACACCACGTTGCCCAGGGACTTGCTCATGGCGCGGCCCTCGCCGTCCACCACGAAGCCGTGGGTCAGCACGGCCTCGTAGGGGGCCCGGCCGCGGGTGGCCACCGCCGTCAGCAGCGACGACTGGAACCAGCCGCGGTGCTGGTCGGAACCCTCCAGGTAGAGGTCGGCCGGCCACTTGAGGTCGGGGTGGGTCTCCAGCACCGCCGCGTGGCTGGAGCCCGAGTCGAACCATACATCCATGGTGTCGTTCTCGCGGTCGAAAGCATTGTGGCCGCACCTGGGGCAGGTGGTGCCGGGCGGCAGGATCTGGGCCGGCTCGTAGCGCCACCAGGCGTCGGACCCTTCCCGCTCGAACAGCCGGGCCACCGCCTCGATGGTGTGCTCGTTGAGCAGCGGCTCCCGGCACTGCCGGCAGTAGAAGATGGGCAGGGGCACGCCCCAGTGCCGCTGCCGCGAAATGCACCAGTCGGCCCGCTGGGCCACCATGTTGCCGATGCGCTCGCGGCCCCAGGCCGGGATCCAGCGGACCTGGTCGATGGCCCGCAGGGCATCCTCGCGGAACCCATCCACCGAGGCGAACCACTGCTGGGTGGCCCGCCAGACCACCGGGTTGCGGCAGCGCCAGCAGTGGGCGTACTGGTGGGTGATCTCCTCGCGCAGCAGCAGCAGGCCGGCGCGCTCCAGCGTCTCGCAGATGGCGTCGTTGGCGTCGGCGTAGAACATGCCGGCGAAGGGCCCGGCCTCCTGGGTAAAGCGGCCTTGGTCGTCCAGGGGCTGGATGACCCCGAGGCCGTAGCGCTTCCCGGCCTCGAAGTCCTCCTGACCGTGGCCGGGCGCCGTGTGGACCGCGCCGGTCCCCTCCTCGATGCTGACGTGCTCCCCCAGGATGACCAGCGACTCCCGGTCCTCCCAGGGATGGCGCAGCTTGACGCCCTCCAGTTCCGCTCCGGTGAAGCGGGCCAGCGTCCCCCGGTCCTCCAGGCCGAGGTGTTCCAGCAGCCGCTGCCGCAGCGCCTCGGCCGCCAGCAGCGCGCCCCGGGGCGTGTCCACCAGCACGTAGGCCGCCTCGGGGTGCAGCGCCACCGCCAGGTTGGCCGGCAGCGTCCAGGGGGTGGTGGTCCAGATCACCACCGCCGAGCCGGCGGGCAGGCGGCCCCGGCCGTCGGCCACCGGGAAGGCCACGTAGATGGACGGCGAGCGCTTCTCGCGGAAGACGATCTCTGCGTCGGCCAGGGCGGTCTCACAGGTGGGGCACCAGTACACCGGGTACAGGTCCCGGTAGATGTGGCCCTTGCGGGCCATCTCCCCGAACACCCGTACCTGGGCCGCCTCGTAGGCCGGTTCCAGGGTGAGATAGGGGTTCTCCCAGTCGCCGGTGACCCCCAGGCGCTGGAAGCTCTCGCGCTGGACGTCGCGCCAGTGCAGGGCGTACTTCCGGCAGGCCTCCCGCAGTTCCAGTACGTCCACGGACTTGCGGTCGATCTTCAGTTCCTCCAGCGCCCGGACCTCGATGGGCAGGCCGTGGGTGTCCCACCCCGGGACGTAGGGCGCATCGTAGCCCCGCATGGACTTGTAGCGGACGATCAGGTCCTTGAGGGTCTTGTTGAGGGCGGTGCCGATGTGGATGTTGCCGTTGGCGTAGGGGGGGCCGTCGTGCAGCACATACTTGGGCCGGCCCCGGCGCAGTTCCCGCAGGCGGCGGTACACGTTCAGGCGCTCCCACCGGGCCAGGAACTCCGGCTCCCGCTGCGGCAGGTTGGCGCGCATGGGAAAGTCGGTGCGCGGCAGGTTCAAGGTCTGCGAGTAATCCACCGTGGTCTCTTTCACCCTGATCCCCCCTGGACCCAACAAAAACGCCCCGCCCAAAGGACGGAGCGCTCCGCGGTACCACCTTTGTTCCCCGGCCGGGCGGCCGGGGCCCTCATGCCCGTAACGCGGGCCGGCGGCCGACCCTACTGGCGCGCGGCGGGGCGCGTTCGGGCCGGCGGCTCCGGGGTGATCTTCAGCCGCGCGGGCGATGCCGGCATCGCACCTCCCCGAAGGGTCCCGGCTCGCTGAATCGCCGCCTTCGCGGCCTACTGTCCCCATCCTGGCCTGTGCACCCGCCCGGAAGCGGCTCCGGGCAGGCTACCGGTTGATGGCAGGAATTATACGAGGGGCCGGGCCGGGGGTCAAGCACTCGGGGGCGGCGGCTAGCCGGCCCCGGGCGTGCCCCGACCGGCGGCCGCGGCGGCCAGCGCCGCCAGTGCCCGGGCGGCGCGCCCGGCGTCCATGCCCGCCACCAGGGCCCGCTTGGCCCGGCTGCGGGCACCGCCGACGATGCGGACGTCGCGGGCCCTCACGCCAAGGGCCTCGGCCAGCAGCCGGCAGACCTCGTCGTTGGCGCGGCCGTCTTCGGGCGGCGCCGCCACCTTCAGGTGCAGGGCTCCCTGGCGCACGCCCACCACGCCGGGCCGCTTCGCCCGCGGCTGCACCCAAACGTCCACCACCGCGCCCTGGAGATGGGGCTCCACCCGGGGCAGCACCGCGCCGCCGCCGGCCGGTTCAGGCGCCAGGGGTCGCGGCACCCCCGCCGGCCACCTGCGCGCCGCTGTCCTGGGCCAGGGCCGCCGCCGCCTGGCCGGCGGCCTCCTCCAGCTGCCGGCTCTCGTTTTCCAGCAGGTCCATCTGCGAGGCCAGCAGGTTGCGGATCTGCGCCTGGAAAAGCCGGGCGTGACGGATCAACTCCTCCACGCGCCGGCGGGCTTCCTCCACCCGGGCCTCCGCCTCTCGGAGCATCTGCCCTGCCCGCGACCGGGCCTCCTCCAGGATCAGTTCCGCCTCCCGGCGGGCGCCGGACTGGATCTCTTCGGCGGCCTGCTGGGCCACCACCACGGTGTTGTGGAGGGTGTTCTCCAGGCGCTGGTACTGTTCCAGCTTGGCGGACAGGTGTTCCAGCTGCTGGCGCAGGTCGGCGTTGTCGCGGGCCAACTGGTCGAGCCGGTGGGCCACCTCATCCAGGAACCGGTCGACCTCGACCTCGTTGTAACCGCGGAAGGACTTCCCGAACTGCTTGTCCCGGATGTCCTGCCCCGTCAGACCCATGAGACCATCCTCCCACCATCGGCGGCCGGGCGATCAGCCGACCAGGATCCGCACCAGCAGGCCCCGCACCAGACCCCGAAGGATGTTCAACAGGATCAGTGCCACCAGCGGCGAGAAGTCGAAACCCGGTCCCACCGGGGGAAGCACGCGGCGGATCGGCGCCAGCAGGGGCTCCGTCAGGGTCACCAGCACCTGCATGACGTCGTCGTACAGGCGGTTGTAGCCGGCGGGGCGGAACCACGACAGGACCGCCCGGATCAGCAGCAGCCAGAAAAAGATGCGGAACAGCGTGTCGACGGTCTGGATGATGACCGCGGCCGCCACCCCGCCCATGGAGGCAGTCACGCTCTCACGCTCCCGGCGTCCCGCGGGGATCCCGCACCGGCGGGCGGCCTTCCACGGAAACGTCTACGCCGCCCGGCGCGAAGAAGAGCACGCCGGGCGTGACGGCGTGCATCTCGCCGTTGAGGGCGTAGATGGTTCCGCTGAGGAAGTTGGTGATGCGCTGGGCCACCTCGCGTTCGGTGCCTTCCAGGTTCAGCAGCACCGCCCGGCGGTGCTTCAGGTGGTCGGCGATGATCTGCACGTCGTTGAAACTGCGCGGGTGGAACAGGACCACGTGAGCGCCGTCGCCCTTGGCGGGCAGGGCCACCACCGCGGCGGTGGGAGCCTGCGGGCGCTGCCGGCGTCGCTGCCGCGGCGGCTCTTCCCGGGGCTCCTCGGCGGCCGCCACCTCGTCGTCCTCGGCCGCCGTCTCCACGTCGAACCCGATCCACGACAACAGCCGGTCGAACCAGCCCATCCCGTCACCTCTTCCAGGCGCTGCGCGGGCCGAACAGCGCCTCGCCCACCCGGATGATGGTGGCCCCCTCTTCGACAGCCACCGGATAGTCCGCCGACATCCCCATCGAGAGGTGCTCCATGCGAATGCGCGCCCCGGCCCCGGAGGCGTCCGGGCCGGCGGGGAAGGCCCGGGACACTTGCTCGGCCAGCTCCCGCAGCCGGGCGAAGTAGGGCCGCGTCCGTTCGGGATCCTCGGCCGGAGGCGGGATCGTCATCAGCCCCCGGACCCGGATCCCCTCCAGCGGGGCCAGCGACTCCAGCAGGGCCATCAGGCCCTCGGGCGCCACCCCCGACTTGGTCGCCTCGCCGCCGATGTTGACCTGGACAAGACAGTCGACCACGATGCCGGCCCGGCGGGCGCGGCGGTCGATCTCTTCCGCCAGGGCCAGGCGATCCAGGGAATGGATGAGGGCCCAGGAACCCACGACGTATCGTACCTTATTGCGCTGGAGGTGTCCAACCAGGTGCCAGGTGATGGGCAGGTGGGCCAGGGCGGCCTGCTTCTCCCGGCCTTCCTGGACCCGGTTCTCGCCCACGTGGCGGAGCCCGGCGGCGAAAGCGGCCTCCACCACCTCCGCCGGCACCGTCTTGCTGACGCCGACGATGGTGACGCTGCCCGGCGGGCGCCCGGCCCGGGCCAGGGCGTCCTCCACCCGCTCCGTGATGGCTTCCAGGCGGCGCCTGAGCGCCTCCACCCGGTCTGACAGCGACGGCTCCAGTTCAAGCCCTCCCCATGCCGCCGGCGGGCCGCGCCCCCGCCGGCACCCAGGCTCAACCGGGCCGGTCCCAGGTCAGCCAGAAGCCCAGCCGCCCCACCCGCAGGACCCGGGTGCCCGGCTCGATGCCCTCCACCAGGACGGCCCGGTCGTCGCGGGCCACCGGCATCACCCGCGCCCAGCGCACGCCTCTGGCTTCGACGACGGCGACCCAGGCGCCTCCCGCCGACTCCACCAGCGCCGAAGGCGGAACCGCCTGCCCCGACAGCGCTCCCCAGGTGTACGTGAAGGGTACGGTCCTGCGCGGCATCAGGACGGGCAGGCCGACGGCGACGCGGCCCACCGCCACCGCCCGGTCGCCGGCGGCCGGGATGATGCTGATCACGTCGGCCGCCACCGGCCGGCCGTCCACCTCCCACTGGATGCGCTCGCCGGCGGCCACCCACCCCCGGCGGACCGCCTCGGCGGGCACCGGCAGCGCCACGTGGGCCGTCCAGGAGTCCAGGATGCGGGCCACCACCTGGCCGGCGGCCACCGGGCGGGCGGCCGCCTCTCCGGCCCCATCCTGGACGGGGCTTGCGGCGCCCTGCGGCGGGCCGACGGCCGCCGCAGGCAGGCCGATGGGCACGGAGTCGCCCCCCAGCAGCAGCGCCGGTGCCGTTTCCAGGAACCGCTCCCCGTCCAGCAGGTCCTCGAGACCGTCGGCGGCAAAGGTGACGGGGCCCGAGACCGGCGCCCGCAGCAGGGCCGTGCCGGCGTCACGGAGCCGGCGCAATTCCTCCAGCCGCGCCTCCAGCCTGGCCGCCTCCTGCTGCAGGCGCTCACGCCGCTCGCGGGCATCGTTCCAGGCCCGGTACGCGCGCCACAGGGGGGCCGCGTCGCCCCGGCCCGCCTCCAGTCCCTGCCGCAGGCGGGCCAGTTCCGAGGCCACGGCCTCGGCGCCCGCCGCGGCTTCCTGGTCGGCGCCGGGCAGGATCGCTTCCCGCAGTTCCGACAGCCGCAGGGTGAGCGCCTGCAGTTCCTCGGGGCCGGCCCCCCCGCCGGCTGCGATGCGGGCCACCGGCGTTCCCCGGGCCACCCGCGCGCCTTCCGCCACCTGCCGTTCCAGGGTTCCCCCCACCGGGGCCACCAGGACGTGCTCCTCGTAGCCCAGCAGCGCCTGGCCGTGGGAGGTGACGGGCACTTCGGCCGGCCCGGCCTCCACCGCCGGTACCAGGGTGAAAACGGCCTGCCGCGCCGCCGCCAGCAGCAGTGCCGTGACCGCCAGCGCCGCCGCCGCGGCGCCCCAGCGGCCGCCCATCAGGCGGCCCCGGCCTCCCCCGCCCCGGCCGAAAACCCCAGCACCGCCGCCATCTGGCCCAGCGGTGCTCCCCGGGCCCGCCGGTAGGAGAAGAAGCGGCGGGCATCGCAGCAGGTGCAGATGCCGGCCACGGCGATGTTCTCCTCCCTGACGCCGGCCGCCGCCAGCAGCCGCCGGTTGGTCTCCCAGAGGTCCAGATAGGCCCGCCCGGGCCCCGCGGGTTTCAGCACGGCCGCGGCGCCGTCTCCCAGCACCTGCCGGACCCGATCGATGACGGGCCCGTCCACCTCATAGCAGCAGGGGCCCACGCCCGGCCCGATGCCTGCCAGGATCCGGTCCGGACGGGCGCCCGCCGCCGTCGCCGCCCTGACCCCCTCCACGGCGATGCCGGCGGTGGTGCCGCGCCACCCCGCATGGAGCAGGACGGCGACGGGGGCTTCGGGGTCCACCAGGAAGATGGGCAGGCAGTCGGCGTGGAACGTGAGGAGGAAGCGGCCCGGCCGGGCGGTGAGGAGGCCGTCGGCCTCGCCGGCCCGGCGCAGGCCGGCGGCGGCGGGTTCACCCGCAAGGTCGTCCACGGCCACGACCCGGTTGCCGTGGACCTGGCGGGCGCAGTAGACGGGCCCCCTGACCCCGGCGGCCTGCCGGAACCGGCGGTGGTTCTCGGCCGCCGCCCGGGGCTCGTCCCCCCCGGAAAGGGACAGGTTGAGGGTCGCATAGGGTCCCGTGCTGACGCCGCCCCTTCGGGTGGAGAAGGCCGCCACCGTACCGGGCGGGAAGCGGTCGGAAGTCCAGAGGATCAGGCCGACGCCATCCCGTTCCACCTCAAGGAACCGACTCGTCGTCATCCTCGTCCCTCCACCGGCGGGAGCGGCGCGGGTGCCGGCGCTGCCCGATCTCGACGATGATGACGTCCTCGCCGATCTTCAGGATCCGTTCCCAGGGGATGACCAGGTCGCGGTCGCGGCCGAACAGGCCGAAGAACCGGGCCGGTCCCGGGACGATGATGGCGGTGATCCGGCCGTCATCGGGATGAAACGCCACGTCGTCCACGTAACCCAGGCGGCGGCCGTCCACAAAGTTGATGACGTCGCGCCGGGTGAGGTCGGACAGCTTATCCATGGGGCACCCTCTCCGGTCAGTGCAGTATATGACCAGGTGGTGCCCCAGTTGGAGCAGGGTTCGCCGGAGGGAAGACAGGCCCTGCCTGGGGGTCAGGGCGCTTCAGGCAGGGGTTCGGGCCGCGCTTGGGGCTGCGCCCGGCCCAAGAGGACTTCCAGGCGCCGGACCGCCCCGGCCAGGGCCGGCGTGCGCCGGGCCCACTCCAGCAGGGCCACGCGCATCTCCAGGGGCGGCGGGGCAGCATGAATCAGGCCGCCCTGGGCCGCGGGTGCCGCCAGCGGGATCAGCGCCTCGCCGCCGCCGTCCACCGGCCAACCAGCCGCGACCCACGCCGCCGGCGGCGGCTCGATGCTGCACAGGATGGGATACAGCACGCACCACCAGTTGGCCCCCCGGCCCGAGCCCAGGATGACGCGGACCGACGCATAGGTGCCGGCGGGCAGGACCAGGTCCCCGTACCGCCGTTCCCCGTACCGGTGATAGCCCACCTCCACCCGCACGCCGTAACCGGCCCCGGCGGCGGCCAGCACCCGGCGGGCCTCAGCCTCGAGGCGCGGCGCCTGGTCCCGCAGCGCGGCCAGCGCCTGGTCCGGCGACGCGAACCCCCCTGCGGCGCCGCTTTCGGACAGGACCGCCAGCACCCGGTCCCGGACCTGCCGCTTCACGTCCTGGTCGAATTCCCCGTCGCTGTGGGCCACCACGTGCAGGCGCACCACGTCGTCGGGCCGCAGCGCGGCGCTTGGTCCCGCGCCGGCCAGCCATGGCCGGGCCGCCACCAGCGCCGCAGCCGCCGCCACGCACAGCACCGCCATCAGCACGCGCCCCGCCGCGCCGCCGCCCTTCACCACGGGCCCTCCTCACATGAACTTGCGCATGCGCAGCAGGGCGGCCTTTTCGAGGCGCGACACCTGCGCCTGGGAAATGCCGATCTCGTCGGCGACTTCCATCTGGGTCTTGCCCTCGTAGAAGCGCAGGTGCAAAATGCGCTGCTCCCGCTCGTTGAGCTTGCGCATGGCCTCCCGCAGGGCGATGCCTTCCAGCCAGGTCTCGTCCTCGCTGTCGGGGTCGCTGACCTGGTCCATGACGTAGATGGGGTCGCCGCCGTCCTGGTAGATGGGGTCGAAGAGGGAAATGGGTTCCTGGATGGCGTCCAGGGCGTAGACCACTTCCTCCCTGGGCATCTTCAACTCGCGGGCGATCTCGGTCAGCGTGGGCTCGCGGCCGAGCCGGTGGGTCAGCGTATCGCGCACCTGCAGGGCCTTGTAAGCCACGTCCCGCAGGGACCGGCTGACGCGGATGGGATTGTTGTCGCGCAGGTAGCGCCGGATCTCGCCCACGATCATGGGCACGGCGTAGGTGGAGAAGCGGACGTTCTGCCCCAGGTCGAAGTTGTCGATGGCCTTCATCAGGCCGATGCAGCCCACCTGGAACAGGTCGTCCACGTGCTCGCCGCGGTTGTTGAAGCGCTGGATGACGCTCAGCACCAGGCGCAGGTTGCCCTGCACCAGCTGCTGGCGGGCCTCGGTGTCGCCGGCCTGCATGCGCCGGAACAGCCGGCGCATGACCTCGTTGCTGAGCACGGGGAGTTCCGACGTGTTGACGCCGCAGATCTCGACCTTCTGGGCCACGTAGGGTCCCCCTCCGCCGCTGTGCCCTGGAGGCAGTGTTTCCGGGTGGGGGACCGCTTATGCCGGCCGGTGCGGCCGCTGCAGGCGGGGCGGGCGGCCCGGCCTCACTCCATGCGCCCGATCTCGCGGCGAAGCCGGCGGATGATGCGCTTTTCCAGCCGCGAGATGTAGCTTTGGGAAATGCCCAGGCAGTCGGCGACCTGCTTCTGGGTGCGCTCGATGCCGTCGTTGAGCCCGAAGCGCAGTTCCATGATGCGGCGCTCGCGGCGGCTCAGGCGGTGGAGGGCCTGGCGCAGCAGGCTGCGGTTGACCCGGGCCTCGATGTCCCGGTAGATGCTGTCGCCGTCGGAACCCGGCAGCACGTCGCTGAGCAGCAGCTCGTTGCCGTCCCAATCCACGTTGAGGGGTTCGTCCAGGGAAATCTCGGACCGGGTGCGGCTGCTCTTCCGCAGGTACATCAGGATCTCGTTCTCGATGCACTTGGAGGCGTAGGTGGCCAGCTTGATGCGCTTGCTGGGGTCGAAGGTGCGCACCGCCTTGATCAGGCCGATGGTGCCGATGGACACCAGGTCCTCGATGGGGATGCCCGTGTTGTCGAACTTACGGGCGATGTAGACCACCAGGCGCAGGTTGCGCTCGATCAGCGTGTCGCAGACGGTGGTGTCGCCTTCCTCCAGGCGGTCCAGCAGGCTGCGCTCCTCGTCGTGGGTCAGCGGCGGCGGCAGCGCCTGGCTGCCCCCCACGTAGTGGACGGCGTCGATCCAGCCCAACCGCCAGAGCAGGCCGGCGACCAGGCGCATGACGGCCACGCGGATACGCATCAGCAGGTGCATCGGGCCAGGGCCTCCCTACGACAGGCTCACGGGATGATCTCTTCGGCGGCCGCGGTTTCCAGCAGCACCGGCGGCACCACGGCGTCCCACCCGCCGGCGGCGTCGATGCGGCCGGGATAGAGGGCCACCAGCGCCCCCGGGCTGACCAAACGCGCTTCTCCCGCGCGGAAGCGGACGACGTCGACGCGCACCGCCGGCAGCAGCATGGGCGGGCCGCCCAGCCCCCGCACCGGGATCAGGCGGAAGCGGGGCGCCCAGAAGGGATCGCTGGTCAGGGACCTGGGGTTTCCCACCAGCGGCCGGAGGCGCTCCGCCGACGCCAGCACCACGGGGCGGCCGCTCAGGGGATCGGCGGCGTCGTTGGCGGTGTCCAGGCGCCCCCGCAGGACGGCCCGGCGGCCCCGGGCCTCCACCTCCACGTGGACGGCGCCCGCGGCCTGGCGCCCCCGGCGGCCCACCGACGCCCACAGCCGGCCGGCCCCTACCGCCGCCAGGGACGCCGCCGCCGGCGCCAGCCAGATGCCGCTTCCCGCCCACGGGCCGGCAGCCGCCGGCGGCCGGCCCACCAGGCCCGCCCAGCCCAGGGCCAGCCCGGCGGTGGCCGCCGACAGTGCCGCCAGGACCCCCGCCTGGGCCAGGGCCGTGCGGGCCGGCACCGGCCAGAAGGCGGTGGCCAGCATGGCGGCGGCGGCCAGCGTCACGCCGGTCCACGAGCGCCAGGAAGGAAGCCAGAGGGCGGCCGTGGCGTAGGCGGCGCCCAGCAGGGCGGCGGCCAGGCATCTCCAGCGCGCCGGCCGCGTGCCGGTGAGGACGGCCGTGGCGTAAAGCAGCAGGCCGTTGACGACCACGTTGACCAGGACGAAGAGGTCCACGTAGACCCGCACCGCGTTTCCCCCCGGACCACCGGTGGTCCCGACCGCCGGAACATCCTTATGTGTCCTCGGGAAGCCCTATGCGGCCCGCCTCATCCTCCGCGGGCCGCATTATAAGCAGGAAGCCCGGGCGAACCCTGTCGGGCTCTGCCCGGGCCGTGAGGCAAATCCGGCCGTGGTTCGAGACGGCCGTCGACGACTCAGTCGCCGTGGTTGCGCCGGCGCAGGAAGGCTGGAATTTCCAGGTTGTCGTCCACCAGGGGTCTGATCTCCAGGCCGTCCAGGACCTCGTCCATGGAGCGGTCCCGCCGCCCGCGGGCGTCGAACCCGGTGGCGATGACGGTGACCCGCACCGCGTCGCCCAGAGACTCGTCGATGACGGCGCCGAAGATGATGTTGGCGTCGGGATCCGCGGCCTCGGTGACGATCTGGGCCGCCTCGTTGACCTCGAACAGGCCCAGGTCGGGGCCGCCGGTGATGTTGAGCAGCACGCCCCGGGCCCCGTCGATGCTGGTCTCCAGCAGCGGGCTGGAGATGGCCTCCTTGGCGGCCTTCTGTGCCCGGTTCTCGCCGGACGCCAAGCCGATGCCCATCAGGGCGGAACCGGTGTTCAGCATCACCGTCCGCACGTCGGCGAAGTCCAGGTTGATGAGGCCGGGGATGGCGATCAGGTCCGAGATGCCCTGGACCGCCTGGCGCAGCACGTCATCGGCGATGCGGAAGGCTTCCTGGAACGAGGTGTTCTTGTCCACCACCTGAAGCAGCCGGTCATTGGGGATGACGATGAGGGTGTCTACCTTCTCACGCAGCACCTGGATGCCGGCCTCGGCCTGGCGGGCCCGGCGCCGCCCCTCGAAAGAGAAGGGCTTGGTCACGACGCCCACGGTCAGGGCGCCCAGCTGCTTGGCCACTTCGGCCACCACCGGCGATGCGCCGGTGCCGGTCCCGCCGCCCATGCCGGCGGTGATGAAGACCATATCGGCTCCCTTGAGCCGCTGGGCGATCTCCTCGCGGCTTTCCTCGGCGGCCCGCTGCCCGATTTCGGGATCGGCGCCCGCGCCGAGGCCCCGGGTGAGTTCGGCCCCGATCTGGATCCGCTCCGGCGCCTTGGAGGTGGCCAGGACCTGGGCGTCGGTGTTGATGGCGATGAAGTCGACGCCCTGAAGACCCGCCGCGATCATGCGGTTCAGCGCGTTATTGCCGCCGCCGCCCACCCCGACCACTTTCAGCACGGCGAAGCGGTTGGGCTCGAGATCCAGTTCCAACAACGGGCCACCCTCCTTTGCCTTCTCGAACGCCAACCTTTCGCAGCCCCGGGGAGCGAATCCTTCCGACAAGTTCCGAAAGGTCCCGGGCCCGCGGCGGTCGCCGTCACTCGGTGTCGGTTCGTACCGCGGGGTGATCGGGATTGCGAACATCCATGTAGCGCACCCGCCCGGCGTCGTCCCGCCAGGCCGCCCAGAGGGCGCTGACCACCGCCAGTTTCCGCTCCGGCTCCAGGCCCGCCGGCCCGAAGTAGACGGGCACCTGCCCCTCCAGCCACAGGATCAGGTCCCCGGCCTGGGCCTGGACGGCCTCCACCCAGTCGATGCCGTACTGGTGCAGGTACGCCGCCAGGCGGGCGGCCTCGTCCAGGGGACGGGGCAGGGCCTGTCCCAGGACCGGAACCGGCCCGTCGGGGGCCCGGATCTCCGGCAGGCCTTCGGGCGGGCTTTCGACCACCCGGAAGGGCACCCCCTGGCCGTCCACCAGGTACCAGGTCGTTCCGCCGCCGATGCGGGCCACGGCCTCGCGCTCCATGATCTGCACGTGGATCCGGTTGGGCCACCGGCGGGTGACCCAGGCGCCCGCCACCGCCGGGTGGCTCTCGATGCGGCGACCCACCGCCGTGGGATCCACGGCCCAGATGGACACGCCGGCTTCCAACCCGCTGTAAGCCGCCACCTCGGCGGCGGTGACGGTACGCAGGCCGTCCACCTGGATCTCGGTCACGTGGAAGTAGGGCGAGCGCAGAAAAGCAAAAGCGGCCGCCAGGGCCACCACCAGCATCAGCACCGTCAGCAGGCGCGCCCCCGGGCGCCGGCGGGACCTGCGCCGCCCGGCCCGGCCGCGCGGCCGCGCGCCGTCGCTAGAACCTGCAGATGTCGGCGCCCAGGCCCTGGAGCCTCTCCTCGAGCCGCTCGTATCCACGGTCGACGCACCCCGCCCCGAGCACCCGGGTCTCACCCCTGGCTCCCAGGCCCGCCAGCACCAGCGCGGCGCCGCCCCGCAGGTCGTCGGTGGCCTGGACCTCAGCGCCGGTCAACTGGGCCACGCCGCGGACGATGGCGATGCGGTCCTCGGTCTGAATGTCGGCGCCCATGCGGCGCAGTTCCTCGGCCACCTTGAATCGGTTGCCCCAGATGGTTTCGGCGATGACGCTGGTGCCCTCGGCGGTGCACATCAGCGCCAGGAACGGGTTCTGCAGGTCCGTGGGAAACCCCGGGTACGGCTGGGTCCTGACGTTCGTCGCCACCGGCCTGACGACCTGCCGCAGCCGGACCCGGTCCGGCCCCACCTGCACGTCGGCGCCGGCCTCCCGCAGTTTGGCCAGCACCGGCGCCAGGTGGTCGGGCTCCACCCCTTGCACTTCCACCTCGCCGCCGGTCACCGCCCCGGCCAGCAGCAGGGTGCCGGCCTCGATGCGGTCGGGCATGACCTCGTGATCGGCCGGGTACAGGCGGTCAACGCCGTCGATGACCACCGTGTCGGTGCCGGCGCCGTGGACCCGGGCGCCCATGGCCCTGAGCAGCCGCTGCAGGTCCACCACTTCCGGCTCCTTGGCGGCGTTGCGGACCACGGTGCGGCCTTCGGCCAGGGTGGCGGCCATCATCAGCTGCTCGGTGGCCCCGACGCTGGGCACGTCCAGGTGGATGTCGGCACCCCGCAGGCGGCCGGCCCGAGCCCAGATGTAGCCGCCGCTTTCCTCGATCTCGGCCCCCAGTGCCCGCAGGCCCCGCAGGTGCAGGTCGATGGGCCGCGGCCCGATGACGCAGCCGCCGGGATAGCTGGCCGTGGCGCGGCCGAAGCGGGCCAGCAGCGGCCCCAGCAGCACGATGGAGGAACGCATCTCCCGCATCAGCGCTTCGGGGATCTCGGTGCCCTCGAGGTGGCGGGTATCGACGACCAGCTCGGAATTGCCGCCGGGCCCGGCGGGGTGGTAGGTCGTCTCACCGCCCAGGGAGCGCAGGATCCCGGTCATCACCCGCACGTCCCGGATGTCCGGCACACGGCGGAAGCGGAAGACCCCGCCGCTGAGCACCGTCGCCGCCAGCAGGGGCAGCGCGGCGTTCTTGGCTCCCCCCACCCGCACGCTGCCGGACAGCGCCCGGCCGCCCCGGATCAAGAATCCCTGCACGTGACCCCTCCTCAGCGGGTCAACGAATCCGCGGGGCGGAACCGGCCCGTCACGCCGTGGCGGCCGTGGCCCGGCGCCACCGTTCCCGCAGCGGGCCCAGCAGCCGGATCTCCGGTTCCAGCGCGATGCCCGACCGCTGCAGCACCCGCTGCCGGACCTCGATCATGAGGCCCAGCACGTCCTCGGCCGTGGCGCCGCCGGTGTTGACGATCCAGTTGGCGTGCTGCTCCGACACCTGGGCGCCGCCGCGCCGCAGCCCCTTGCAGCCCGCCTCCTCGATCAGGCGGCCGGCCGCGTGGCCCGGCGGGTTCTTGAAGACGCTCCCCGCGCTGGGCAGGTGCAGCGGCTGGGTGCGGTTCCGGTACTGCAGGGCCTCGTCCACCCGGCGGCGGATCGCGGAGGGATCCCCCGGCACCAGCCGCAGTTCCGCCTGGAGCACCAGCCAGCGCGGCTCCCGCTGCAGGCGGCTGCTGCGGTAGGCGTACTCCAGCTCGGGGGCCTCCAGCCTGCGGGTCCGGCCGGCCTCGTCGATGAGGTCCACCCACACCACCGACCGCCCGATCTCCCCCATGCGGGTGCCCGCGTTCATCACCAGCGCCCCGCCCACCGACCCCGGCACACCGGCCAGGCCCTCGACGCCTTCCAGGCCGCGGGCGGCCGCCTGGGCCACCAGCCTGGCCACGCTGGCGCCGGTGCCCACCACCACGCGGGTGCCCTCGAACCGGATGAAGTCCAGCGCCGGCTTGGTGCGCAGCAGGACGCCCTCCAGGCCCTCATCGGGAGCCAGGACGTTGCTGCCGAAGCCCAGGAAACTGTAGGGCACACGCCGGTCCAGGCACCAGCGCACCACCCGCACCAGGTCGTCGGGCCGCGCGGGGAAGACCATGACGTCCACCGGCCCACCGATCTGCAGCGTGGTGTGGTCCCGCAGCGGCTCGTTGACCTTGACGCTGCCGCCCACCATGCTACGCAGTTCCTCCGACCAGCGTGCCGCGCCCGTCACCGGTCCCGCCCTCCCGCCGCCTCCAGCAGCAGCCGGGCCACCCGCCGCCCGGCGTCGGGGCGGCCCAGGGACCGGGCGGCCCGGGCCATGGCTTCCAACCGTGCCCCGTCGGCCAGCAGTTCCGATACCAGCCGCCCGAGCCGGTCGCCCGAAAGCTCGGCGTCGGGCAGCAGCACCGCCGCGCCGGCCCGCTGCAGCACCTCGGCGTTCCGGCGCTGGTGGTCGTGGGTCACGTTGGGCGACGGGACCAGGATGGCGGGCACCCCCCGCACCGTCAACTCCGCGATGGTCAGGGCGCCGGCCCGGGTCACGGCCAGGGTGGCGGCCGCCAGCGCCAGGTCCATGCGGTCGATGTAGGGCACCACCGTCACGCCGCGCTCCGCCAGGGCCCGGGCGTCGAGGCCGGCCGCCGACAGGCCGCGGACCACCTCGGCGTGGTAGCCGTGGCCCGTGCTTAAGAGTACCTGGGCCGGCACCGGCCCGGCGGCAATCCACTCCACGGCGGCCCGGTTGATGCTTCGGGCCCCGCGGCTGCCGCTGGTGATGAGCACCACGGGCCGGTCGGGGTCCAGGCCCAGTTCCCTGCGGGCGGCGGCGGTGCCGGCCTCCAGCAGTTCGGGCCGCGTGGGATTACCGGTCACCACCACCCGCCCGGCGCGGGGGAACGCTGCCCGGGCTTCTTCGAACGGTACGGCCACCGCAGCGGCGTAACGGCTCAGCCAGCGGTTGGCCACGCCGGGCAGGGCGTTCTGCTCGTGGAGCACCACCGGCACCCGGCAGCGGGCCGCGGCCAGCACCACCGGCACCATGACGTACCCCCCGGTGCCCAGCACCACGTGGGGCCGGAAGGCGCGCACCAGGGCCAGCGCCGTCCGGTAGCCTCGGGCCAGTTCCAGCAAGGCCCGTGCGGCGTCCAGGGGCCGCTTGCCGATGAAGCCCCGGGCCCGGATGCTGCGGAAGGTCAGGCCCGACGCAGGCACGATCCGAGCCTCCAGGCCCTCGCGGGTGCCGGCGTAGAGGAACTCCACCGCCGGCACCAGGCGCCGCAACTCCGAGGCTACCGCCAGGGCCGGGTAAACGTGCCCCCCCGTCCCCCCTCCGGTCAGCAGGACCCGCAGCGGTTGGGCGTCCACGGCGGTCAACCCTGGGCGTGTTTCGAGATGTTGAGCAAAATTCCCACCGCCCCCAGCGAGACCACCAGCGACGACCCCCCGTAACTGACGAAGGGCAGGGAAATGCCGGTGACCGGCAGGCTGGCCGTCACCACGCCCATGTTGATCACCGCCTGCAGGACGATCATGGTGGTGAGCCCGGCGGCCAGCAGGCTGGCGAAGGCGTCGGGAGCCACCGCCGCGATGCGGTACCCCCGCCACGCCAGGACGGCGAACAGAAGCACCACGGTCACCGTCCCGAGAAAACCCAGCTCCTCGCCCAGCACCGCGTAAATGAAGTCGGTGTGCTGGGCCGGCAGGTAGAAAAACTTCTGCCGGCCTTCGAAAAACCCCACGCCGAACAGCCCGCCCGAGCCCAGCGCGTACAGCGATTGGATGATCTGGTAGCCGGCGTCCTGGGGGTCGGCCTCGGGGTTGAGGAAGGCCAGGATGCGCCGCATCCGGTATTCCTCGCTGAAGATCAGGTAGGCCACCACCGGCACCGCCGCCAGCCCCAGCCCGGCCAGGTAGGCCAGCGGGGCCCCGGCCACGAACAGCAGCACCATGGCCGTGGCGCCGATGGCCACCACGGTGCCCAGGTCGGGCTGCAGCATAATCAGGAAGGCCGTGACCCCCACCACGGCCAGGAACGGCAGCAGCACCGGACCGACGCGGTTCATCCGGCCCTGGAGCCGGGCGAAGTGGTGGGCCAGGAACGCCACCAGCGTCACCTTGGCCACCTCCGACGGCTGGAACGACAGGGGGCCGATGCCCAGCCAGCGGCGGGCGCCGCCTTCCAGCTGGCCCACCCCGGGCAGGACCACCAGCACCAGCGCCGCCAGCGTGGCGTACATCAGCGGCCGCGCCAGGGCCCGCCAGTGCCAGTACTGCACCTGGCTGGCCAGCCCCATGACCGCCAGCCCCACCACCGCCCACAGGGCCTGGCGCTTAAGGTAATAGTAGGGGTCGCCCAGGGACTGCTGCGCCCGGACGAAACTGGCGCTGAACACCATCAGCAGGCCGATGGCCAGCAGGATCATGACCACGGCCACCAGGTTCAGGTCCATGCTGCGACGCCTGTACACGCCCTCACCCGCCCGGTTCCCGCAGGCTGATGAAGCCCAGCGCCGCGAAGAGCACGCTCAGGGCCCAGAACGCCGACACCACCCGCTGCTCCGACCAGCCCGACAGTTCAAAGTGGTGATGCAGGGGGCTCATCTTGAGCAGCCGCCGGCCGCCGGTCAGGCGGAAGTACCCAACCTGTACGATGACCGACAGCGCTTCGATGACGAACAGCCCGCCCACCACCGGCAGCAGCAGTTCCGTCTTGGTCAGCACCGCCAGCACACCCAGGGCGGCCCCCAGGGCCAGGGAACCCGTGTCCCCCATGATCACCTGAGCCGGATGGGCGTTGAAGAACAGGAACCCCGCCGTGGCCGCCGCCAGGGAAGCGCTGATGACGGCCAGTTCGGCATGGCCTCCCTGAAGGGCGACCAGCAGGTAAAAGGCCAGGGCAATGACGGCGCTGCCGGCCGCCAGCCCGTCCAGGCCGTCGGTGAGGTTGACGGCGTTGGCGCTGGCCACCAGCACCAGGATCACCAGCAGCGGGTACCACGGCCCCAGGTCGATCACGTAGCCGAACCAGGGCACTTCCACCCAGGTGCCCAGGCCCTGCCGGGCGGCCACGGCATACAGCAATAGGCCCGCCACCACCTGGCCCGCCAGTTTGGTGCGGGCCCTGAGGCCCAGGGAGCGGCGCCTGGCCACCTTGGCGAAATCGTCGGCGAAGCCGATGGCCGCATAGGCCAGGATCACTCCCAGAGACACCCACAGGGTCGGCGTCCGGGGCCCGAACCAGACCGACGCCAGAACGCAGGCTCCCACGAACATCAGGCCGCCCATGGTGGGGGTGCCCGCCTTGGCCAGGTGCCGTGCCGGCCCCTGCTGGCGGATCACCTGTCCCACGCGAAGGCGCCGCAGCGCCGGGATCACCACGGGCCCCGACGCCAGCACCAGCGCGAAGGCGGCCAGGGCCGCATACACCACCGCCGTCACGCTCACGACCCCGTCTCCACCGGTGCGTCGAAGCCCGCCAGCACGGCGTCGGCCACCCGGTCCATGGCCATGCCCCGGGAGCCCTTGATCAGCACCACGTCGCCCTCGCGCAGCAGGTCCTTCAGGGCCGCCGTCAGTTCCTCACGCCCGGCGAAGTGGCGCGCCGCTTCCGGCGGCATGCCCCGGCGGCGGGCCTCCGCCACCGCCTCGGCCATCCCGTTGCCCACCGCCAGGAACACGTCGGCAACCTCCGCCGCCCAGGCGCCGGCGTCCAGGTGGGCCCGCCGGGATGCCGGGCCCAGTTCCAGCATGTCGCCCAGCACCACCACCAGGCGGCCGGCCCTGGGCAGCCGGGCCGCCGCGTCCAGGGCCGCCCGCAGCGAGGCAGGGCTGGCGTTGTAGGAATCGTCGACCACCGTCACCCCCGCCGCCTCGTGGATCTCCAGGCGGCGGTCGCCCGCCCGGAAGGCGGCCAGCCCGTCCACCACATCCCCGGCGGGAAGGCCCAGCACCAGGGCCACGGCGGCGGCGGCCAGGGCGTTGTGGACCAGGTGGCCGCCGGCGGCCGGGATCGATACCTGCGCCCGGCCCCGGGGCCATGCCAGCGTAAAGGTTATGCGGAAGGGATCGTGGAAAGCCGGGTCCTCGGCCCTGACCGCGGCACCGGAAGCCAGGCCGTAAGTGACCACCCGGGCGCGGGTCTTTCCCGCCATGGCCATGACCAGGGGGTCGTCGGCGTTGAGGATGGCGGCACCCGAGGCGGGCAGGGCCTCCACCAGTTCCGCCTTGGCCGCCGCCACGCCCTCCAGGCTGCCCAGGTTCTCCAGGTGCACCTCGCGGACGTTGGTCACGACGCCCACGGCCGGCCGGACCACGGCGCACAGGTGGCGGATGTCGCCGGCCGCCCTGGCCGCCAGTTCGAAGACGGCGGCGCCGTGGGCCGGCTCCCAGGACAGGACCGTCAGGGGCACGCCGATCTCGTTGTTGAAGTTGCCGTGGCTCTTCAGCACCCGCCAGCGCCGGCCCACCACCGCGGCGATCATCTCCTTGGTGGTCGTCTTGCCCACGCTGCCGGTCACGCCGATGACCGGCACGTCGAACCGCTGCCGGTGGGCCTCGGCCCAGCGGGTCAGCGCGGCCAGCGTGTCGTCCACCACGATCACCGGCACGGGCCGCGGCAGGGGCTCCGGCAGGGGCCACCGGGACACGATCAGGGCCGCGGCGCCCCGCGCCGCCGCCTCGGCAGCGAAGCGGTGGCCGTCCACCCGGCTGCCCCGCAGCGCCACGAAGGCCTCGCCCGGCCTCAGGGTCCGCGAGTCGATGGAAACACCGGTGACCGGCGCCTCCGGCGCCCCCGCCGCCAGGCGGCCGCCGCAGGCGGCGGCCACCTCACCCGCCCGGTACCGCATCACAAACCGCTCCCGGCGCGCGCCCGCAGCGCTTCCGCCGCCACCAGGCGGTCGTCGAAGGGTACGGTGCGGTCGCGGAAGATCTGGTAGGTCTCGTGCCCCTTGCCGGCGATGACCACGGTATCGCCGGGCCCGGCCATGGCCACCGCCCGGCCGATGGCTTCCCGCCGGTCCACCACATGGAGACGGGGCCGCTCCCGGTAGGGGGACGCGGCGATGCCCGCCTCGATGTCGGCGATGATCTGCGCCGGCTCCTCGCTGCGGGGGTTGTCCGACGTGATGATGACGAAATCGGCCCACCGGGCGGCGATCTGCCCCATCAGCGGCCGCTTGCCCGGGTCCCGGTCCCCGCCGCAGCCGAAAACGGCGATGAGGCGGCCCGGGGTGAAGTCCCGGGCGGTGGCCAGCAGGTTCTCCAGGCTGTCGGGCGTGTGGGCGTAGTCGACGATGACGGGGAAGGGCTGCCCCGCCTCCACCCGCTCGAACCGGCCCGGCACCGGGGCGGCCTGGGCCAACCGGTCCACCGCCGCGTCCACGGGGATTCCCTCCACGTGAGCCGCCGCCAGCGCCGCCAGGGCGTTGTACACGTTGAACCGGCCCATCAGGGGCATCCGCACCTCCCAGGCCCCCCCGGCGGTGCAAAGCCGGAAGGACGTGCCCTGGGGGCTGACCCGGACGTCCTCGGCCCGGAAGTCGGCGGGGCGGTCCACCCCGTAGGTGACCACCGGCACCCGGCAGGCGCCGGCCATGAAGGCGCCCCAGGGGTCGTCGGCGTTGATGACCGCCGCCTTGGGGCCCGGCTTCATGGGCTCCCCGTCCAGGGGGCCGCGGCCCAGCATTTCGAACAGGCGCCGCTTGGCGGCGGCGTAGGCTTCCATGGTCCCGTGGTCGTCCAGGTGATCCTGGGTCAGGTTGGTGAACACGGCCGTGTCGAACTCGCACCCCGTCACCCGGTGCTGGACCAGGGCGATGGAAGTGACCTCCATGACCGCGGCGGTCATGCCGGCCTCCACCATCTCCGCCAGCATGGCCTGGATGTCGGGAGCCTGGGGCGTGGTGCGGTCGGCCGGGCGCGTCTCGCCCCCCACCACGTAGCCCACGGTGCCGATGAGGCCGGCGGGCCGGCCCGCGCTCTCCAGCAGGTCCCGGATCAAATGGGTGACGGTGGTCTTGCCGTTGGTGCCGGTGACCCCCACCAGCCGCAGGCGCCCCGCGGGCAGGTCGTGGAACCACGCGGAAAGGCGGGCCAGGGCCCGCCGGCTGTCGTCCACCAGGATGACGGGAACGGCCCCGGGCAGGGGAGGCACGTCGCCCGCCGTCTCCCGCTCCACCACCACCGCCGCGGCGCCTTGGGCCACGGCGTCGGGGATGAAGCGGTGGCCGTCGCCGAAGCGTCGCCCGCCGCGCCAGGGCACGAACAGGTCCCCGGGCCGGACGCTGCGTGAGTCGTAGGCGATGCCGGTGATCTCGGGGTCACCCTGCCCGCGGACCTCCGCGTCGTGGAGGACCGCCAGCAGGCGGTGCAGGCGGACGGTGCGGCGATCTGGCCGGCTCACGCGGCGTTCCTCCCCCAACCGGCAAGCGGTGCCGCGACGGCCCGGCAGCGGTGCCGTCGCGGCGGCCCGGGCCGTCCCCGGGCGCATGATACAGTATAGTATGTGCCCCCGGCCGGGAACTGCATCAGGGGCCCGTGGCGGACCCGTCCTCCGCTTCCGCCGGCGGCTCGTCCTCAGGTTCGAACTCCACCCGCACGAAGGTCCCCGCCGGAACCCGCCGGCCCGGCTCCGGATCCTGGGCCACGGCGGTGCCGTCGCCGTGGGGATCCAGCCTCAGGCCCACCTCGGCCAGGCGTTCGGCGGCCCCGCGGCGGTCCAGGCCGGCCAGGTCGGGCACGGTGACCACCGCCTGGCGGTCCACCCCCTGAATCTCACCGCCGGCAGCCACCACCACGGTGGTGCCGGCCACAACCCGCACCCCGGCGCCGGGGAACTGGGCCGTCACCTGAGGCCCCTCCCCCTGGACCCGCGGCACGAAGCCGGCGTAGCGCAGGATCTGCACCGCCTCGTCCACGCTCAGGTTGACCACGTTGGGCACCAGGGCCGGGTCGGGCGGGGGCGGCCCGTCGGCCACCTCATTCTGCTCGGTGGCCGGCACCTGCAGGTAGTGCAGCACGTCCCGCGCCACCCGGGCGAACACCGGGGCCGCCACCCAGCTGCCGTAGTAGATGCCCTTGGGCTCGTCGATAACCACGTAGATCACCAGGCGCGGGTCGTCGACGGGCACGATGCCGATGAACGAGGAAATGTACCGGCCCGGCACCAGCCGTCCCTCCACCACCTTCTGGGAGGTGCCGGTCTTGCCGCCCACCCGGTATCCCTCCACCTGGGCCCGGGTGCCGGTGCCGTTGGTGACCACCCGCTCCATCAGGGCGCGTACGGTGCGTGCCGTCTCCGCCGACACCACCTGCCGCACCGGTTGGGGATCAAAGGTCCGGATGACCTCCCCGTCGGCGTTCCGGACGGCCCGGGCGATGTGCGGCTTCATCAGCACGCCGTCGTTGGCGATGGCGGAGATGGCGGTGATCATCTGCAGCGGCGTGACCGTCAGCGTCTGGCCGAAGCCCATCACGGCGATGTCCACGGTGCGCGCCTGGCTCCGGGGCGGGAAGATGCCGGCGGCCTCGCCGGGCAGGTCCACGCCGGTGCGCCCCGTCAGACCGAAGGCGTCCAGGTACCGGTAGAAGGTCTCGGCGCCCAGGTCCACCGCCACCCGGGCGAAGATGGTGTTGGCCGACTGCTCGAAACCCTCGGCGAAGGTGGTGGCGCCCAGCCCCTGCCGGTTCCAGTTGTGGATGGTGTGGCCGGGCACCCGGAAGTACCCGGGGTCGTAAAAGGCCGTGTCGGGCGACACCAGGCCCTCCTCGATGGCGGCCGCCGCCGTCAGGGGCTTGAAGGCCGACCCCGGCGGCAGGGTGTCGGACACCGCCCGGTTCCGGCGGATCTCGAGGGGGTACTGGGCGAAGCGGTTGGGATCAAAGGTGGGCCGCACCGCCATGGCCAGCAGTTCCCCGGTTCGGGGATCCATCACCAGCACGTAGCCGGCCTCGGCCTGGTGCGCCAGCATGGCCCGGTCCAGTTCCCGCTCGGCGATGTACTGGATGGTCTCGTCGATGGTCAGTTCCAGGGTGTGCCCGTCCTGGGGCTCCACGTAGTGCTGGACGGCGAAGGGGATCTCCCGGCCGCGGGCGTCGTATTCCACCCTGATCCAGCCCTGGACGCCGGCCAGCACCTCATCGTAGACCAGTTCGATGCCCTCCAGGCCCTGGTTGTCGATGCCGGCGATGCCCAGCACGTGGGCGGCCAGTTCCCCTTTCGGGTACAGGCGCCGGCTCTCCTGGGTGAAGTAGATCCCGGGCAGATCCAGGGCGCGGATCTGCTGGGCGGCTTCGTCGGGCACCTTGCGCTGGATCCAGGAAAAGGACGCGGCCTTGGTCAGCCGCTGGTAGACGTCCACATAGGACATGCCCAGGATTTCCGCCAGCTGCCGGGCGGTGGACTCCGGGTCGGTGACCTCGCCGGGTACGGCGTAAACCGAATCCGCGTGGACGCTGATGGCCAGTTCCCGGCCGCTGCGGTCGACGATGGCGCCGCGCCTGGGCTGGACCGCCACGTCCCACAGGCGGTTCTCCCGGGCTTCGGCCTGAAGCTGGTTGCCGCGCACCAGTTGGAGGTAGGCCAGCCGCCCCGTCAGGCCGCAGAAAGCCAGCACCATGCCCAGGAACAGCACCAGGATGCGCCGGCGCAGCCCGACACCGGGAATCACGGCCATCGCTCCCGTCGGCGGGCGGCGGCGGGCCGAGCCAGCCTTGGGGCTCATCAGCGCAGCGTTTCCGCCTCCGCCCGGCGGCCGCCCAGCCACCCCAGCAGCAGGTCGGCGGCGGCTTCGGCCAGCGTTCGGGAGTCCTGGGCCCCGTCGCCCGCCTCCCCTGGCCTCCCGGCGTGCTGCGGCGCGCCCGCCTCCGGTCCCGCGGCCGGCAGCTGGATGACCACGGTGCCGGCCTCCACCGCCTCCACGGGCTCAGCATCGCCGGCCACCAGCGGCGCCACCGAAGCCACGCGCACCTCGGCCGCGCCGGTCATCCCCATGGCCAGGGCGCCGCCCTCCACCCGATCGGGAGCCGCCAGCAGCGCCAGCCGGGCCTCCAGCCGTTCCAGTTCTGCCCGGGCCGCGGCCAACTGCCGCTTGGTCGCGTCGATCTGGTAGCCTACGGCGGTGATGGCCGCCTGGCGGACGCCCAGCGCCAGCAGGGCCGCCGCGATCACCGCGGCGGTGGCCGCCAGGCGCACGAGTCCCCGGATGCTGGGGGACCGCTGCGCCCGCGGCGCCGGGTGGGGAGGCCGCTGCGTCCGGCGCCGGGCCTGCCGGCGGGCGTCGGGCAACGCTGCGCGAACCGCTGCCGCTGCGGAGTTCCTGGCCATCTCTATTCGCTCCCGGTGGCGGCTATACGCCGCGCCGCCCGCAGCTTGGCGCTGCGCGCCCGCGGGTTCCGCCGCACTTCGTCTTCGCCGGGCGTCACCGGCCGGCGAGTCATGACCTCCAGCAGGGCCGCTCCCCCGCACCGGCAGGGCTCGCCGGGCGGGCAGGAACAGCCCTGCGACAAACGCTTGAAGGCCCGCTTGACGATGCGGTCCTCCAGCGAGTGAAACGTGATGATCACCAGGCGCCCATCCACCGCCAGCCTCCGGGCCGCCGGTTCGATGGCCCGCTCCAGGGCGCCCAACTCGTCGTTGACGGCGATGCGCAGCGCCTGGAACGTGCGCCGCGCCGGGTGACCGCCGCGCCGCCGGGCCGCGGCGGGGATGGCCGCCCGCACCACCTCCGCCAGGCGTCCGGTGGTGGTGATGGGCTCGCGCTGCCGGGCCTCGACGATAAACCGGGCGATGCGCGCCGCCCACGGCTCCTCGCCGAACTCGCGCAGGATCCGCGTCAGCTCCCGGGCGTCCAGCCTGTTCACCAGGTCGGCGGCGGTGGGGCCCCGGGTGGGGTCCATGCGCATGTCCAGCGGCGCGTCGTGCTGGTACGAGAAGCCCCGCTCCGGCCGGTCAAGCTGCATGGACGACACGCCCAGGTCCATCAGCACGCCGTCAACCAGGCCAACGCCCAGGTCGTCCAGCACCGCGTCCAGCCGGTCGAAGCAGGCGTGGACCAGGTGCACCGCGCCCCCCCAGCGGCCCAGAACCCGGCGGGCGGCCTGCAGGGCCTCGGGGTCCCGGTCGATGCCGATGAGCCGGCAGTTGCCGCCTGCCGCTTCCAGAAGGGCGTCGCTGTGGCCGCCGGCCCCCACCGTGGCGTCCACATACGTGCCGCCCGGGCGGGGGCTCAGGAAGTGCAGGACTTCCGCCCGCATCACCGGCTCGTGCAGCGTCGCCACCGGCGCCAGCTCCATCAGATCCCCAGGTCCACCAGGGTCTCGGCGATCTGGTCGTACGACACTTCCGCCTCTTCCACGTAAGCCTGCCACTGCTCCCGGGCCCAGATCTCCACCCGGGTGGACACGCCGATGATCATCACGTCCTTGGTGATGCCGGCGTGCTCCCTGAGGTGGCTGGGCAGCAGGATGCGGCCCTGGCGGTCCAGGGTGCACTCGGTGGCGCCCGAGAACAGGAAGCGGACGAAGGCGCGGGCGTTGGCCTGGGTCATGGGCAGCGACTTGAGCTTGTTCTCAAGGGTCCGCCACTCGTCCATCGGGTAGACGAACAGGCACCGATCGAGGCCGCGGGTGACGATGAACGTCTCCCCCAGTTCCTCACGGAACCTGGCCGGCATGATCAGCCGGCCCTTGGCGTCGATGGTGTGCTGGTACTCCCCGATCAGCACCCGCCGCGTCTCTCCCTGGGTGCGGGGATGGGGAGAAGCGGGCCGGCCTCCGGCGCGAAACGTCCTGAGGGGCTTCGGGCTCGGCCGCGGCGCCGTGCCGCGGTTTCAGGCGTGGTCGTCACGACCCTGGGGGGCTCCGCCTGTTGGGGTTTACCCGAATCGGCTGGGGCCGTCGCGCCGCCGCGGCCGGATCACCCACTTCTCCCCACTATCCCCCACTTTACCGCCCCTGTTCTCCCCTATCGGGTCCATTCCTCCCTGTCGTGAAGAAAAAAATTGACGGGTTGGCCGAAGATTCGGCGGTGGGGGATGCCGCGCGGCGGCGCCCCGCCCTGCTTGACGGTCACCGGGGGCTGCCTTAGAATCAGGAGGCGAGTTTGCCCATGGGGCGGTAGCTCAGTTGGGAGAGCGCACGGTTCGCATCCGTGAGGTCGTGGGTTCGAATCCCATCCGCTCCACAGCAGGCCGCTTCAGATGGCGTAAGCCCTGCGCAGGACCTCCTGCAGGGTCCGCACCGTGTTCAGCGCCGAAACCAGCGCCGCTTTCTGCGATGGTGACAGCCGCCGGACGTTGAGGGCCGCTCCCTGCGGCACCGCCGCCGGTTTCGACGGCAGGCGCGCATACGCGGGGTAAGCCCGCTGCGCCGGTTCCCCGGGGTGCGCCGGCGTTTCCGCGGCCTGCTGTTCCAGTTCCGCCACAATCCGGTAGCCCAGCAGCGTTTCGAAAGCCTGCGGCAGGTCGGCCGCCAGGCCCACACGCCGCAGCGCGCCCAGCCGCGTCAACGCCTCGATGCGCTCCAGCGTGTTGACGGCCTCCACGCCGTGCTCCAGGGCCATCACCCGCACGCCGGCCACCAGCGGGTTCAGCGCCCGGGTCTTGATGGGCAGCCGTCCCCGCTGCGGGCCCCACCGGGGCACCGCCAGGCCGCCCAGCGGCGACAGCGGCAGCGGCACGCGGGCAACTTCCTCGGCCATGCGCCGCATGAAAAACCCGTCGGCCGCCAGTTCTTCCCGCACCCGCCGCGCCAGGCGGCGTCCCAGCTCCAGATCGCCTGCCAGGGGGCGAGCGTCCAGCAGCGCGGCCGCCCGAACGAAGAGCTTGCCGAAGGGGTCGCGCCGGGCGTCGGCCACCAGCTGCATCCAGCCCGACTCCGACATGCGCCAGTTGGGCTCCGAGGCCATGATGCCGCCGCTGCAGCGAGGGATGCCGCAGGCCTCCAGGATGTCGGTCACCCGCCGGGTCATGCGTTCCAGCGATGCGGGCGACACCTGGCCGGCGCCGGGGTCGGCGTAGACCAGCGCGTTGTCCTGGTCGGTGCGCAGCGTCTGCTCGCGCCGCCCCTCGCTGCCCAGCGCCAGCCAGCACCAGGCCGTGCCGGGGAGCTCCAGGCCCATTTCCGCCAGCTCTGCCTGGGCCAACTGCAGCGCCCGCCGGACCACGGCATCGTGAAGCTCCGAGATGACGCGGCACATCTGCACGGGCGGCACGCCTTCCCCGTACAGGAAGGTCACCACGTCGTGGACGCGGGCGGAGGCGGCGGCCAGCCCGGCGACGTCGGCCTGCTCTTCGATCTCACGCAGCAGCCGCAGCGGGTGGACCTGGCGGAAGGCCAGGAAGTCCTGGGACGACACCACGCCCAGCAGCACCGGCCGGCCCCGCGCCGCGCCGGGCGCGGCGGCCTCATCCGGGGCGCTGCCCAGCACGGGCAGGTGGTGGATGTTGTGGCGCAGCATCCGGACCAGGGCTTCCCCGGCCGTCTCGTCAGCGTCGATGGTCTGCAGGGGGCTGCTCATCACCGTCCTGACCGGGTCCGACGGCGAGCGGCCCACGGCCACCACCCGCGCCCGCAGGTCGCGGTCGGTGACGATGCCGATGGGCACCTGATCCTCGGAAAGAACCACGATGGAGCCGACGCCGGCGGCCTCCATCCTGGCGGCCGCCTCGGCCAACGGCGTGTCGGGGCTGCAGGTCACCGGTCCCCGCCTCAGAAGGCGGCGGACCGGCGTCGCCAGCAGATCGCTGATTTCGGCGGGAAGGTTGGAGATGACGGTGCTCACCGGCGGCCCACCCGGCCGCGGGCCCTTGACACCCGGATCTCCTGGCCCAGTTCAATCACGCTGTACCAACCCTCCACCGACGGGCCGCAGTTGACGACGCGGGTCGCCCCGCAGGCAGCCTCGCCGGCCGCTTCGTGGATGTGCCCGCAGATGACCAGGTCGGGGTGGTCCGTCTCGACGGCGTTCCGCACGGCGGTACTGCCGCCCGGATGCCCCGCATGGGACCGGTCGCAGACGCCGTACGGCGGGGCGTGGCTCACCAGCACCCGCGGCCCGCCGCCTGCCAGGCTTTCGGCGCGTGCCCGGGCCTGGGCCAGCCATCCTGCCAGCACGTCCTCGCCCACCTCCCAGGTCAGCGACCGCCAGCGCTGGGCGCTGCCGGCGCCGTAGAAGGTGGCGCCCAGCACCTCCCGGGCGTCGGCGTGGACGCTGACCCCCAGTTCCTTCAAGCGCAGCGCCACGTCGGGGCCGTCGCAGTTGCCGCCCACGGCCACCACCGGCCCCAGGCGGCTGCAGCGCCGGATCAGGGTGTCGACCACCCGCACCGGCCCGAAGTGGGTGATGTCGCCGGCGAGGACCACCACGTCCACCGGCGGGGCCTCGGCCAGGATGGCGTCCAGCGCCCTGAGATTTCCGTGTAGATCCGCCACTGCCAGAATTCTCATATTGGCATTAATGTACATCACCGCGCCCGCCGCAAGGTGGTGCCCGGGACCGGCAGGATTCCCGGCGCGCTCACCGGTAGTCTGCGCTCAAACGGGTCCCTGCCGGCCAACCCGGAGGACCCTGCGGCGAGGTGAACGCCGGCTTCTTATACACATCCCCGCGCCACCACGACGGAACAAAATACGGATTGCCGTATTTTCTTTAGAAAAAA
>PKRI01000062.1 GCA_017577485.1 Bacillota bacterium
AAAAGGGTATAAGCGATCTTGTACGGTTCCGGGGGGTGGGGAATGTTTATAAGAGCCCGGAGGAGGGCCACCCCCCCCGGGGGGGGGGGGGGGAACTGCTGCGGTCGGGCCAGTGGCGGTCCCTGGTCGCCCGTTGACCGGGTGGGGGCCGGGGCGGGTGGAGGCCACGGCATGAACGGCATGAACCGCCAGTACCGGCGGGAGTTGAAGCGCCAGGAGAAGATGCGGGTGCAGCGGGCGGAGCGGGCCGCGGCCCGGCGCCGCCGCATGCGGGAGCGGCTGCAGGCCCGCCGCCAGCAGGCCCGGACCCAGGCGGAACCTTTCCGGGTCCGTTTCCGGCGGTGGCTGACCCGTCCGTACAAACCGGAAGACCTGCTGCTGCTGTTTACGGGCCTGTGGCTGATCCGCGGGATCACCTCCGCCGCCTTCGGTCTCGGCGCTTCCCAACCGGCGGGTCCCGAGGCCGTCACCTGGGCCGTCCTGATCATGCAGGCGGCTACCGCCGCCATGGCCCTGGCCTACCTGTGGGGCCTGGCCCGGGAGGGCATCCAGTGGCAGGGCCCGCCCGACGCCCTGCAGCCGCCGGCCCGGGTGTGGGGCGCAGGCGCCGCCGCGGCGGCCGCCGCCTACGGTCTGGGCTGGAGCGCGGACTGGGTGGTCACCCGGCTGCTGAACGCGCCCCAGGTGACGGCGCCGTCGCAGGTGACGGTGCCGGTGGATTGGGGCGTGCTGGTAGAGAGCGGAGGCGTCCCGGCGGCGCTGGCCTTCGGCGCCACCTTCCTGCTGGTGGCGCCTGTGGCCGACGAACTCTTCTACCGCCGCCTGCTTACCCGGCTGTTCCTGCGGACGGGTATGGCCGACCGGTGGGCGATCCTGTTCGGCGCGTTCCTGTCGGGCCTCGGGGCGGTGGGCATCATCCCACCGCCGCGGGCCACCGTGGCGGGCCTGGTCCTGGGCTACGCCTACATCCGCACGGGCTCCGCCGGCGCTGCCGTGGTGGGACACGTGCTGACGGCGCTGCTGGTGGCGCTGCTGGGCTAGCCCGGCTCGGCGCCGCGGCGCTCGGCTCCCGGCGGGACCCGGGCCACGGTCCCTTCAGCGGCCCGCCTGCAGCGCTTCCCGGTAAGCCCGGGCCCGCTCCACGTAGTGCTCCACGCCGTGACGTATCCGTTCCCGCTCCGCGTCGGTGAGGGGCCGCACCACCCGGGCGGGCACCCCCAGTGCCAGGACCCCCGGCGGGATTTCCGCGCCCTCAGGGACCAGGGCGCCGGCGCCCACCAGGGCCCCGCGGCCGATGCGGGCGCCGTTGAGCACCACCGCGCCCATGCCGATCAGGGCCTCGTCCTCGATGGTGCACCCGTGCAGGATCACGCCGTGACCGATGGTCACGCCGGCGCCCACCCACAGCGGGAAGCCGGCATCCGTGTGCATGACCGTCCCATCCTGTACATTAGAGCGTGGACCGATGCGGATGGGCTCCACGTCGCCCCGCAGCACCGCGTTGAACCACACGCTGGCTTGGGGGCCGATCTCGACCCGTCCGATCAGGTGGGCTCCGGGAGCCACGAAGGCGTCGGGGGCCACCGTGGGAGTATGACCTGCATGGCTGTAGAGGTTCACGACGCACCATCCCTTCAGGCAGGTGACCGGCATGGACGCAGGGGACTTCGGCGCCGTCAACGCCACCCTGAACGGCATCAGCACCATCCTGCTGCTGCTGGGCTACCGCTTCATCCGCAGGAAGGACATTGACCGGCACCGCCAGATGATGGTGGGAGCCACCGTGGTATCCACCCTCTTCCTGGCTTCCTACCTGGTCAGCCGCTTCCTGCACGGGACCACGTACTTCGGCGGGCAGGGGCTGGACCGGGCCATCTACCTGTTCGTCCTGGGCAGCCACACGATCCTGGCGGCATCGGTGCCCTTCCTGGCCGCCATCAGCCTCTGGCGGGGATTCGGCCGCCGGTACGCCGCCCACCGCCGCGTGGCCCGCTGGGCGCTGCCCATCTGGCTCTACGTGTCGGTGACCGGCGTGCTGGTCTACCTGCTGCTGCGGCCGTACTACTGAGCGCCCGCCGGGCCGGCCGCCCACCCCACTGGTCCTGCAGGACGTGGACGGGCCTTGTGAAACCATGCCGGTGAGCGGGAAGGGGGTGAGGTCGTGGCCGGGGAACCCCGGGAGCCGCTGCGGCTCACGCAGATGAGCAGTAAGGGCGGCTGAGGGTGCAAGATCGGCCCTGCCGATCTGGCGCAGGTCCTGCGCCAACTGCCGCCCGGAATTCCCGATCCTGATCTGCTGGTGGGCCTGGAGACCGCCGACGACGCCGGCGTGTACCGGCTGAGCGACGAGATCGCCCTGGTCCAATCGGTGGATTTCTTCACCCCCGTGGTGGACGACCCGTACGCCTACGGGCGCATCGCCGCGGCCAACGCGCTGAGCGACATCTATGCCATGGGGGCACGGCCTCTTACTGCCCTGAACCTGGTTGCCTTCCCCCAGGCGCTGCTTTCCACCGGTATCCTGGCCGAGATCCTGCGGGGCGGCAGCGATGCCCTGCGGGAGGCCGGCGTCACCCTGCTGGGCGGCCACTCCATCGACGACGCCGAACCCAAGTACGGCCTGGCGGTGACCGGCATCGTGCACCCGCAGCGCATCTGGCGCAATGCCGGCGCCCGGGTGGGCGACGTGCTGGTGCTGACCAAGCCCATCGGCATCGGCGCCCTCACCCAGGGGATCAAGACGGGGGATACGCCGCCGGAACAGGCGGAGCGGGCCGTGGAGGTCATGGCCCGCCTCAACCGCGACGCTTACCAGGCGGCCCTGGAGTTCACGGTTCACGCCGCCACCGACGTGACCGGCTACGGCCTGCTGGGGCACGCCCTGGAGATGGCCCGGGGCGCCGAGGCGGGCCTCCGCCTGCGCCTGGCCGACGTGCCGGTGCTGCCCGGGGCCCGCGACCTCATCGCCCGCGGCATCTGCCCCGGGGGCACCCGGAAGAACCTGGCCGCCGTCGAGCCCCACACCCGGTTCAGCGACGGGATCGACGCCGTCGACCGCCTGCTGCTGGCCGACGCCGTCACCTCCGGCGGCCTGCTCCTGGCCGTGCCCGGGGCCGAGGCCGAGGACCTGTGCCGGGCCCTGGCCCGGCGGGGCACCTTCAGCCGGGCGGTCATCGGTGAGGTGGCCCGCGACCTGCCCCCCGGAACCATCGAGGTGGTTTGAACCGCCCTGCCGGGACCGGACCTGCCTACCGCGCCTTCGTGCCCGCGCCGGACGGCGGCGCCGCCGCCGCGGACGAGGCCACCCAGGCGCTGAAGGCCAGCAGCACCGCGGCGCCGTAGGCGAATCCCGGCACCAGGGAGTCGACTTCCACGTACTCGCCCAGGGTGTGGGCGCCGCCGCCGCGCTTAGTGCCCACCGCCACCGCCGGGATGCCCAGCGACAGCGGCAGGTTGGCGTCGGTGCTGGACGCCACGCAGCGTACCTCGATGCCGGCCGCCTGCCCTGCCGCCACCGCCAGGCGCACCAGCGGGTGATCCTCGGGAATGGCGCCGGCGGGCCGGTCGCCCACCACGTTGATCTCCACGTCCAGGCGCGGCTCCAGGGCCATGCGGATGGCGCCGCGGACCCGGGTTTCCAGATCCCGCAGCGCCGCCAGGTCCTCCGACCGCAGGTCCACCACCATGGTGGCGCGCTCGGCGATGGCGTTGACCGAGGTGCCGCCGCTGACCAGGCCCACGTTGAGGGTGGTGCGGGGGCGGGCCGGCAGGTGGGCGGCCAGGGCGTCGATGGCCGCCACGGCCCGGCCCAGCGCGTGGACGGCGCTGGGCCGCCCGAAGTCACCCCAGGAGTGGCCGCCCGGACCCAGGAACACGGCCTCCAGGCGGCGGCTGCCCACGCCCCGGTGGCTGACCATGCCCAGGGGCCCGTCCAGCACCAGCACCGCCCGGGTATGGCGGCGGGCCGGGGTTCCCCTGCGGAAGTAGTGCTTCATGCCCCGCAGGTCGCCCAGGCCTTCCTCGCCCACGTTGGCCAGGAAGATCAGGTCGTGGGGAGGCTGCCAGTCCAGGCGGCGAAGGCCCTCGGCCAGGAACAGCAGGGCGGCCACCGAGGCAGAGTTGTCGCCGATGCCCGGTGCCATCAGCCGGTCCTGCCGCCGGCGGACGCGGACGTCGGTCCCGGCGGGGAAGACGGTGTCCAGGTGGGCGCTGACCACCAGGGCGTCGCGGCCCGGGGCGCTCCCTGCGCCGGCCGTGTAGGGCACGACCACGTTGCCGGCCTCGTCGATGGTGACCTGCTGGAAGCCCGCCTGCCGGAAGCGGTCCGCCACGTAGCGGGAGCGGGCGGCCTCGCCGAAAGGCGGGGCAGGGATCTGGCAGATGGCACAGATGGTGTCGATGTAGCGGTCCAGCTCTTGTTCCACGTAGGCGACCAGCCGCCGGTGGACGGAGTCCTTCAGGAT
>PKRI01000063.1 GCA_017577485.1 Bacillota bacterium
GGTCAGGGTGACCCGATCGCCCTCTTCGATGCTCTTATCGGCATCGGGGTCCCACGGCCCGACGTCGGTGGCCAGATGCGGGTCGCCGTCGTTGAAGGTGACCCTGACATCGACAGCACCTCTGTCGACGTGCAGCTTATACACGTTGCCGTTGGCCAGCTCAATCCGATTACCGGCTCGGGTCCGCTTGAACTCGCCGGTGACCTTGGTCACATCGCCGGCGACCTCGCGCCACTGCGCGGCGGTGTACCCGTGGGCCTTCCGGAGCCACGAATTCTCGCCGTTGGCAACCTGCTCGAGTTCGTTGCTGTTGGCGTTGTACCGGTAGCTGGCGGCCAGCGCGTTCTTCAGCGCAATGGCCATCTCGCCGCGGGTCATCGGCAGGCCCGCCACGACGGTCAGGCCGTCAGAGACCCTCAGCTCCTCCGCAGCCAGCAGGTAGCCGGTCGGCCAGGCACCCAGCTTCTCAGCGTAGGCGCTGAAGCCCAAGGCCCGCACGATCATCGTGATGGCCTCGGCCTGGGTCACCTGACCGTTGGGCCGGAAGGTACCATCCGGATAACCGTTGATGATCCGGGCCTGGGTAGCCACGTACACGTAGCCGCGAGCCCACGGAGCGATCTCAGCATCGTCCCGGAACGCCGTCCGGGCGTTGCTGAAGCTCTGGGCCATCGCCTCCCGACCCATGGCGCGGACTACGAAGGCGGCGAACTCCTGGCGCGTCATATTGTTGTTCACGCCGAAGGTGCCGTCAGGGTAGCCCTGCGCAACCTTCAGCTCAGCGAGCAACTCGACGGCATCCGCGTAGTCCGCGTCTGCGTCGACGTCGCTGAACTGAGCGCTCGCGAACCCGGCCAGCGACAACAGCATCGCGGCCACGGTCGCGAGGGCGACGAGCACGCGCAAACGCCTGCTCATCCTCCGCTCTACCCCCTTCTTGGTGGTGATGATCTGGCTCCCCGCCCTCTGGGCCGGTGGAGCCGATGCTCGGCCTGCGGCTCGTCCGGCTCAAACCGGCACCGCTGCCGGTCTTCGACGCCGGTGGCTGCCGCCGCCGAAATCCGAAACCCCTGCCAGGGATTCCACGGCGATTATAGGACCCGGGTCCCAGGGCGGGCAATGCACGGGCCCCGCCTGTAACGGCGCTGTAACCGCCTTCCTGTGGGCCCCCAGCGCGGCCACTTTCGACTGGATCCCCCAGCCAACCCTGGCCCGAAAAGGATACTGTAACAAAGATGTAATCCCGGGCTGCGCCCCACCGGTGGCCCGCGGCCGGCGCACGCTGGGTCAGTCCGGCGGTCACCAGAGGGCAGTGCGGCTCCCGGCCTCGGCGGGCAGGCTGTTCGAACCCGACGTCTGACCGCCGGTGCTGCGCTCGAAGGGCACCACCGTGCCGTACTGCTCCAGCACCTCGGTCCTGCCCGTGTAGAGGCAGAGCCGCCAGCGGCGGTTGTAGCCGGGGTGGCTGGCGTTGCGCTCGTCGATCTCGATCTGGTTGCCGTCGGCCTTGAGCCGTACCGAGCCCGAGCGGCGGGTGATGGAGGCGCTGAGGCCGTCGATCAACTGCAGCAGGCGCAGCATCGGCAGCAGGTGCCGGGGAAACTCGGGCGGCAGTTCGTCCTCGGCGTGGTGGTGGTAGCGGATCAGCCAGATGGCCTCTTCGGGCACGTTGTAGAAGTTGGCGGCCATGTCGGCGCTGCGGGCCGCATGCAGCTTGCTGGGCTCGAAGACCTGGGCGGGGTCCACGCGGTCGCCCACCTTGAGCCGCGGCTGCACCTTGCCCAGGTCGTGGAACAGGATGGCCTGGACCAGCGTGTCCTTGTCGATGGCCACCTGGTGGAACACGCCCTGGCGGTTGAGGTCGGCGGCCACCTTCAGGGCGTTGACCACGTGGCGGTAGGTGCCGTCGGGGATGACCTCGGTGATGGTGATCAGGCCCGTCTGGGGGTCGTAGACGTCGCAGTACTCCGGCGTGCTGCGCAGGCGCCGCTCCACCCGGGTGTTGGGCAGGGTCAGGGCGAAGGCCTCGTCCAGTTCCTCCTTGGCCGCCACCAGCTGGCGCTCCATGGACTTCCACTGGGTGATGTCCTGGAAGGACTGGATGGCGCCGGTCACCTGGCCGTTCTCCACGATGGGCACGAAGTTGAGCAGGAAGGTGCGGCCGTCCTGCAGCCGCTGCTCCACGTTGAAGAGGGGCCGGCCGGTGCGCAGCACCTCGAAGATGGGGGAGTCCTCCACGCTCATGACCTCGGCCCTGCGGCCGATGCGCTCGGCGGCCGAGCGGCCGGTCAGGCGCTCCGCTGCGTGGTTGAAGGCCCGGATGATCAGGTCCCTATCGACGACGATGAGGCCCTCGTGAAGGGAGTCGATCACCAGGCTCGCCTTGGAGTCCCACCCGGGATCCGACGGCATGGACGCCTTCCCCCCATGACGAAGAAGCGACGATGCACCCCCTTTATCGGGATGATTTCGGAACTTTTTAGTGATGCGCCCGGGCGGGGCGGTGCAGGATCACGGCAGGGGAAGATCGCCAAACTGCTGCAGTACCTCGACAAACACGGCCCCGAACAGGTACAGCGCCGGCACCAGCGCCAGCAGCAGCATGACGAAAGGCGTCAGCAGGGCCGCCACGGCCCGCCACCGCGGCAGCCGGTGGACGGCCCGGACGGCCCGGTAGAGCAGGTAGGCGTTCCAGAGGTAGATGGCCAGGCTGGCCGGCCACAGCCCGCGCACGCCGGCTTCGGCCAGCAGCGTCACGGGCGCTTCCAGGGCCACCGGCAGGAAGGCCAGGCCGGCCAGGGCCGTCATGGCGCGGCCGTGTCCCGTGCCGCCCAGCAGGCCCGCCCCCAGGTGGATCAGCGCGATGGTGGTGAAGGCGATGAGGCCGCCGGCCACCAGCATGAAGAGCATCACGGGCCCGGCCAGCGCTCCGGGGTCCAGGGCGAAGCCCGGCATCTCCGGGATCCCCGTCAGGTCGCCGGCCAGGCTGCCGGTGACGCCGCGGATCTGGACCACGCTGTTGACCAGGTAGACCAGGACGAGGACCAGGACGCCCAGGCCCAGGGGCGGCTGCTGGGCCGCCCGCTCGAAGGTGGCGCGGGGGCTGAACAGCACCCCTGCTAGGATGTCGAGCCAGCCGGGGGGCGGCGTTTCCCAATCCTGCGTCTGTTGCGGTCCCTCGTGGTGCATCGGCGGTCCTCCCTGGCGCTGCGCCGGGACGCTACCGGGCCTGGGGGTAAAGCTCCCAGCGGATCCACTTCAACTCCTGGGGCACGCCCAGCGGCAGCAGGCCGCCGGCGCCCAGCCGCCGCAGCAATTCGCCCAGCGTGGCCGGCGTCCCCAGTTCCCGGATGGTGTAATCGCCTTCGATGCCCGCCAGTTCCGCGGCGATCTCGACGGCGTCGTTCAGGCTGCCCAGGCTGTCCACCAGCCCGGCCGCCAGCGCCTGCCGGCCGGTGAAGACCCGGCCGTCGGCCAGGGCCAGCACCTCCTGGCGGGAGAGGCCGCGTCCCTCCGCCACCACCGTGACGAACTGGTCGAAGATGTCGTCGATCAGGCCCTGGAGCAGGGCGCGCTCCTCTTCGGTCAGTTCCCGGGTGGGGCTGCCGATGTCCTTGTGCTCGCCGCTCTTGATGGTCTCGACCTCGATGCCCAGGCGCTCATAGAGCCCTTCAAGATTGGTCAGTTCCATGATGACGCCGATGCTGCCGGTCAGGGTGGCAGGGCTGGCCACGATGTGGTCGGTGAGGGCGGCGATCCAGTAGCCGCCCGACGCGGCCGTGTCGCCCATGGAGGCCACCACCGGCTTGCCCGCCTCCCGCAGCCGCCGCAACTCGACGCCGATCTCCTCGGCCGCGGCGGCGCTGCCGCCGGGGGTGTTGAGGCGAAGGACCACCGCCCGCACCCGGTCGTCCTCGCGGGCTTCGTTGAGGAGCTGGATGATGTGGTCAGAGCCCGTCGACGACCCCAGCAGGCCGCTGGTGGAGGCGCCGCCGGTGATGGGCCCCTCGATGCGGATGATGCCCACGATGTTGCCGGCGCCTGTGGCGAAGCGCGGCCCGCGGCGGCCGCCGCCGGCGGGCACCCACAGGGCGATGGCGACGGTTGCTACCAAGGCCAGCAGGAGGATCACGACCGCCAGGCGGCGGCCGGCGGCGGATGCCATCAGGCGCGGCTCCTCCCGTCGACGGCCGGCGACGACGGGCCGGCGGCCGCGGCACCGGGGGCGCCGGCGCCCACTTCAGCCTGCCGCTTCCGCCGGTACTCCAGGGCGGCGCCCACGAACCCCGCAAACAGCGGGTGCGGGCGGTTGGGGCGCGACCGGAACTCGGGGTGGAACTGGGTCCCGATGAAGAAGGGA
>PKRI01000064.1 GCA_017577485.1 Bacillota bacterium
GCGCAGGCCTCCGGCCCCGCCGCCGCGCACGTCCGGCTGGGCGTGGGCCTGGCCGCCTACGTGGAAAAGTCCGGCACCGGGCCCTGGGAGTATGCGCGGGTGGAGGTCGACGGCAGCGGCCGGGCGGTCCTGCGCACCGGCGCCGCCGAACTGGGCCAGGGCATCGTGACGGCCCTCAGCCAGGTGGTAGCCGACCAGTTGGGCCTGGACCCGTCTGACGTCCGCGTCATCCGCGGCGACACCGACCTGGTGCCGCGGGGAATGGGGTCCTGGGCCAGCCGCAGCATGGTGGTGGCCGGGAGCGCCGCTCTCGAGGCCGCACGGCGCCTGCGGGAACAGGCCCTGCACGTGGCCGCGGAACTGCTGGAGGCGGCGCCGGGGGACCTGGAGGTCTCGGCCGGCGGCGTGGCCGTGCGCGGGGCGGCGGCGCGCCGGGTATCGTGGTCGGAGATTGTCGCCAGGGCGGGGGGCGACGGCCGGGACGGGCAGGACGGCTGCCTGGCGGCGGAACATGTTTTTGAGATTGAGCATATGACCTATCCCTTCGGCGTCCACGCCGCGGTGGTGGCCGTCGATGTGGAAACCGGCCGGGTGGAGGTGCTGCGCTACGTGATCGCCCACGATGCCGGCCGCGTCATCAACCCCATGATCGTCGAGGGCCAGCTGCTGGGCGGCCTGGGCCAGGGCATCGGCGGCGCCCTGCTGGAGGAACTGGCTTATGACGACCGCGGCCAGCTGCTGTCGGGCACCTTCATGGACTACCTGATGCCCACCGCCGCCGAGGTCCCGGCGGACGTCAGGCTGGTGGTGGACGGCGTTCCCACCCCCCTGAACCCCCTGGGGGTCAAAGGGGTGGGTGAGGGGGGCTGCACCGGGGCGGGAGCCGCCGTGGCCAACGCGGTGGCCGACGCCCTGGCCGGTGCGGCGGTGGACCGCCTGCCGCTGACGCCCGAGGCCGTCCGCCGCTGGGCGGCCGCCCCAGGCCAGGTGTCGCGAAAGGTGGGATCCAGCGCATGACCGCGGCAGTTCCCGAACCCCGGCCCTTGAGCCGGCAGGTGCCCGCCGAGGGTATCCGGCTGCGGGGCGTGTTCCATACTTACGGCCGCGGCACGCCCCACGAGGTGACGGCGCTGCGGGGCGTGGACCTGGACATCGCCCCCGGCCAGTTCGTGGCCGTGGTGGGCCACAACGGCTCCGGCAAGTCGACGGTGGCCAAGCACCTGAACGTGCTGCTGCAGCCCACCGAAGGCGACGTCTGGGTGGACGGCCTCAACACCCGCGACCCCGCCGCCCGCATGGCCATCCGCCGGCGGGTGGGCATGGTGTTCCAGAACCCCGACAACCAGATCGTCGGCATCACCGTGGAGCACGACGTGGCCTTCGGCCTGGAGAACCTGGGCCTGCCGGTGGAGGTCATCGAGCAGCGCATCGACGAGGCCCTGCGGCTGCTGGGTATCGAGCACCTGCGCCACGAGCCGCCCCACCGGCTGTCGGCAGGCCAGAAGCAGCGGCTGGCCATCGCCGGCGTGGTGGCCATGCGTCCCCGCTACATGGTCCTGGATGAGGCCACGGCGCTGCTGGACCCCGCCGGGAGGGCCGAGGTTCTGGACTGCATCGTCCGGCTCAACCGGGAAGAAGGCCTGGGCGTCGTCTGGATCACCCACTTCATGGAAGAGGCCGTCCACGCCGATCAGGTGGTGGTCATGGAGGGCGGCCAGGTGGTCATGGCCGGCACGCCGCGGCAGGTGTTCCAGCAGGCCGAGGAGATCCGCCGGCTGCGGCTGGACGTGCCGCTGGTCACCCGCATCGCCGCGGGGCTGCGGGAGCGGGGACTGCCGGTGCCCGCCGACGCGGTGTTCCTGGAGGAGGTGGTCCAGTCCGTATGCCGATCAGCGTCCGGGGACTGATCCATACCTATGATCCAGATACGCCCTTCGCGCGCCAGGTGCTGTTCGGCGTGGACCTGGAGGTGGGCGACGGCGAGATCGTGGGCATCGCAGGCCCGTCGCGGTCAGGTAAGTCGACCCTGGCCCAGTACCTGGGCGGCCTGCTGCGGCCCCGGCAGCCGGGTATGGTGGTCATCGACGGCATCGACACCGGCGCCCCCGATGCCGACATCGCCGCGGTGCGCACCCGGGTGGGGATGGTGTTCCAGTTCCCCGAGGACCAGTTGTTCGAGCGGACGGTGGAACTGGACGTGGGTTACGCGCCTCGGCTCATGAAGATGAACCCGGCCGACGTGGAGGCCCGGGTGCGGGAGGCCCTGGAAACGGTGGGGATGCCCTTCGAGGAGTTCCGGGGACGCCCGGTCCACGCCCTGTCCGGCGGGCAGAAGCGGCGGGTGGCCGTCGCGGGGGTGTTGGCCAAGGGCTGCCGCACCCTGGTCCTTGACGAGCCCACGGCGGGCCTGGATCCGCTGGGCCGCGAGGAGATGCTGGAACTCGTCGCCTCGCTGCACCGGCAGGGGCTGACCATCGTGATGATCTCCAACCAGTTGGAAGAACTGGCGCGGATGGTTGAGCGCCTGGTGGTGCTGGCCGAGGGAAGGGTGGCGGCCGACGGCCCGGTGCGCCGGGTGGTGTCGGACGCGGCGCTGCTGGCGTCGACGGGGCTGCGGCCGCCGGGGACGGTGGCCGCCATGCAGGCCTTCGCCGCTGCCGGCCTGCCGGTGCGCACCGACTGCCTCACGGTGGACGAAGTGTGCGACGAGGTCGCCAGGGCGGCGGGAGGGGTTCGGCGTGCTTGACGACATCATCCTGGGCCAGTACGTGCCGGGCGATTCCTTCCTGCACCGGCTGGACCCGCGCACCAAGATGATCCTGTCGGCGCTGCTGGCGGTCCTGGTGTTCGTGGTGCACACCTGGACCGGGTACGCGCTGTACTTCGCGTTTACCGCCGCGCTGGCCGCCGTGGGGCGGATCCCGCCCCGCTACCTGGCCCGCGGCATGCGCCCCATGGTCTTTTTCGGCGTCATCACCTTCCTGTTTCAGCTGGTGTTCGTGCGTGAAGGCCGTGCTGTCCTGGACCTCTGGATCCTTACCGTTACCGACCGCGGCGTGGTGGAGGGCTTCTTCATGTGCTTCCGCCTGCTGCTGGTGGTTCTGGTGGTGCTGCTGTTCACGCTGACCACGTCGGCCGTGGAACTGGCCGAGGCGGTGGACCGGCTCCTGCGGCCGCTGCGGCGCGTGGGCGTCAACTCCTACGACGTGGGCCTGGTGCTGTCGGGCGCCATCCGCTTCGTGCCGACGCTGCTGGAGCAGGCCGACAAGGTCAAGAAGGCCCAGATGGCCCGCGGCGTGGTGTTCGAGCAGGGGAACCTGATCGAGCGCGGCCGCAAGGTGACCGCCATCCTGGTGCCGCTGCTGTTGAACGTGGTGCGCCGGGCGGACGAACTGGGCATGGCCATGGAGGCCCGGTGCTATCAGGGAGGCGTGGGCCGCACCTCCCGGATGCAGCTCCGAACCGGAGCCCGCGACTGGGTGGCGGCCGCCGTCTCGGTGGCATGGGGGGTGATGCTGGTGTGGGCCGGCCTGTGAAGGGCCGGTAGGAGCGCTTGCCCTGAACCCGCCCGCACGCTGCCCGGCCGTGGCGGCGCGGTCGCCGGCGGCCGGGGGCAGCAGCCTGGCTGCGCCTGGGTTGCGCCGGACAGTCAGGGGAGATCGGTCGATCCGCGACCCTGTGGAAGGGGTGGACCTGTGATGATGAAGCCGCGAGACCTGGCGCTGGCCATCCTGCTCACCGCCGTCGCAATCATCATTCCCACGGTCTTCACGTTCCTGCGCGTGAGCATCCCGCCGTTCACGGCCACGCTGGCGTCCCACGTGCCCAGCATGCTGGCCGTGTTCATCAGCCCGGCGGTGGCCGTGCTGGTCGGGCTGGGCGCCACCCTGGGCTTCCTGATCGCCACGGGACCGGTGATCGCCGCCCGGGCGTTCATCCACGTCATCTGGGGCTACGTGGGCGCCGTGATGATCCGGAACGGTGCCAATCCCTGGTTCACGCTGTTCGTGCCGGTGATGTTGATTCACGCCATCGGCGAGGCGCTGATCGTGGTGCCCTTCGGCTACAACCTGTACGACGCCGGCGTGGTGGTGGGCGTCGGCACGGCAATCCACAACACCGTCGACGTGCTCATCACCAGGGCCGTGGTGGCGCTGCTGAGGGGGATGGGCATCGAACTGGGGCCGCGCACCGAGGTGGCCGCCGACGGCAGCGCCACGATCCGGACGGAGTAGCGGCAGCCGCAACGGCCAGCTGACGCAAGAGCAAGGGCCGGGCCGCCACCAGGG
>PKRI01000008.1 GCA_017577485.1 Bacillota bacterium
GTTCAACCATGACGTGGAGCGGCTGTGGGACGTGGTGCCGCTGCGGACGCCGGTGATCATCACCGGGGACCTGCCCGAGGTGGCGGCCCGGCCGGTCCTCGAGGAGGGCGCGTCGGGGAAGGCGGTGACGGTCCTGCAGTTCCGGCTGCGGCAGGCGGGGTTCGACTTCGGCGCCCTGGACGGCCGCTTCGGGCCGGCTACGGCGGCGGCGGTGCGCGACTTCCAGGTGCTGTTCGGCTTTGAGCCCACCGGGGTGGTGACCCGGGACCAGCAGGCCCTGCTCTGGTATCCCCGGTGAGGGCGGTGCCCCGGTGACGGCGGTGCTCCGGTGATGGCGACGTCCAAGGTGATGGCTGTATCCCCGACGACGGCGGCGGTATCCCCCGATGGCTCGGCGGTGACCTGATGCGGCGGTGGCGGCGGCTGGCGCTGACGGCGGCGGTGGCCCTGGCGGTGGGCCTGGCGGCGGCCCTTGGGTCGGGGGTGGTGTTCGGGCCGGGCCTGCGGCCGGGCGGGCAGCGGCAGGAACCTGCGGATCCCTATTTCCCGGTGGAACTGCCGCCCGACGTGCGGGGCCGGCTGGTGGTGCACGACCACGCCTGGCCCCACCCGGACCCCTTCGCCGACCCGAACCGGTTCCAGGGTGAGCAGGCGGAAACCTGGGCACAGCGCCTGGACGCCGCGGTGGCCGCCTTCCAGCGCCGCTTCCCGGGGGTGGAGGTGGTGGTGGAGGTGCGGCCCTTCGCGGCGGCGGCCGGGGGCGTGGAACCGGGGGGACGGGCAGGACCGGCAGGGCCGGGCGGTGCATCACCCGACGTGGTGGCCGTCTGGTGGGACGGTTCCCTGCCGGCGGCCGGTGACGTGGTTGCGCTCAACCGCTACCTGACGCCGGAGATCATGGCCCAGTACCACCCGGCGGCCTGGCCGCTGGTGGAGTCGGGCGGCGTGTACTGGGGATGGCCGCGCTGGATCGCCCTGCACTACTGGATCGCGCCACGGGCCATGGTGGCCGCGACGGACCCGGCGGGGAGCGGCGCCGCGGCAGGCTCCACCGGCGGCTGGACGCTGGCCGATGCCCTGGCGGCGGCCGGCGCCGGCTTCCTGGCCCCGCCCGCCAGCGGCGGGCTGCTGCTGGAACTGGCGGCGGGCACGCTGCCGCCTCCGGCGCCGCCTGGGGATGCCGGCGAGGGCGGTGGTATGCCCGGCGTCGAGGGTGTCGGGGAAGAGGCCGTGACCGCCCTGGCCGGGGCCCTGGGCCGGCTGCGGGTGCTCCTGACCGAAACGGCCGCCGACCCGGGGCGGCGGTTGGCGGAGGCCGACTTCGGGCTGGCGGCGGGGTTCGGCCCGGCCCTGGGCCACTGGGCGGTGTCGCCGCCGCTGTCGGGGCGGGGCCGACCCGACGGCCGGACCCTGGAACTGGTGCCGCCGCCCGCGGTGGACGGCGCGCCCGCCCGCCTGCCGGTGCTGTCGGCCGGAGCCTATGCCGTCCTGCGCAAGTCGGGTCCCGATGAGGCGGTGCGGGCGCAGTTGGCCGTGGAACTGGCGCGGCACCTGTCCGCCTGGCAGGCCGAGGCGCCGGTGGCGCGACTGCTGGCCCTGCCGGCCCATATCCCGGCCCTGGAGCGGTGGCGCGCGGCGCCGCCACTGCCGGCGGCCGCCGCCGCCCGGCTGCTGGACGACCTGGAGCGGTCGGCGGCGGAGGGACTGCGGGCGTATGGGCGGCCCGACCCTGCGGCAGCGCCCCTGGACCCGGTGCTGGTCCGCCAGTGGTGGCGGGAGTGGCTTGGCGGTCAGGTGGACGACGAAACCCTGGCCCGCTGGGTTCTGACCGGACCCGCCCGCGGTCGGACCGCCGGGGGTGGCGACGCACCATAAGGCGCCTGTGGTTCCCTATTCCCGGACACGACGGGGCTGCGGGCGCTTTAAGGAACCCTGGGCGCCCTATTCAACCGCCTCACCCACCGCGACGGCCCGAACCGGCGCAGATAAGGCATTCACGGTTCCTCAACTCGGGCGGACCCCCTCGAACCGGCCAGGCTAAGGCGTCGGGAACGCCCTAACCAACGCTCAGCAGGCATCCGGAGCCGGCTGAAGATTACCGTGCGCCCGGCACCAGGGATGGTGGACGCTGCCGCGAAGAGTAATGCCGGCCACACCTGACACATCCTTTATGGACAAGGGGGGATCAACGTGGCCCACGAACTGGCGCCGCTGCCGTATGACTACAACGCCCTGGAGCCGCACATCGACGAGCAGACCATGCGGATCCATCACGACAAGCACCACGCCGCCTACGTCAACAACCTCAACGCGGCGCTGGAAGGGCATCCGGACCTGGCGGCCCTCAGCATCGAGGAACTGCTGCGGGGCATCGACCGGGTGCCGGAAGCCATCCGTACGGCGGTGCGCAACAACGGTGGAGGTCACGCCAACCATACGCTGTTCTGGGAGATCATGAAGCCCGGAGGCAGCAAGGAGCCCACCGGCGAGCTGGCCGCCGCCATCAACCAGACCTTCGGCTCCTTCGAGAAGTTCAAGGAGGAGTTCTCCAAGGCGGCGATCGGCCGTTTCGGCAGCGGCTGGGCGTGGCTGGTGGTTGATGCCCAGGGCGGGCTCAAGGTCTACAGCACGGCCAACCAGGACAGCCCGCTCATGCAGGGCGACACGCCCATCCTCGGCCTCGACGTTTGGGAGCACGCCTACTACCTGAAGTACCAGAACCGCCGGCCGGACTACGTCCAGGCCTGGTGGAACGTGGTCAACTGGGACGAGGTGGCCCGGCGGTACGCCGCCGCCCGCGGCTGACCACCCTTCGGCCGCTCCGGCACGACCAGGGGCCCGGCACCACAGCCGGGCCCCTTTCCTTCGGCTGAGGTTATGGCGGCCGCACGGTGAGGCGGGAAGCCGCGCGGCCCGGGCCCGTCACCGGACCCCGCTGCCCACCCGCTCCGCCAACTTGAACATGCAGTTGGCGATGGCCTGCTGCTCCTGCTCGTCGGCCACTTCCCACATCTCCTTGAGCAGCGCCTGCTCAGGGGTCCTGGGGTCCACGTACTTGGCCAGGAAGTCGCCGACGTCCTCGGCCCGCTTCTTCAGGTCCGAGACGCCGATCTTGCGCGCCCCCTCCATGCGCTGGTTGAGTTCCGCCAGCCACTGGTGGAAACTATCGGAGATGGACAACGAGCATCCCCCCTACGTTCGCTACGGGTAACCTGCACCCCGCACCGAGGGGTTATGCGACGGCTGCCGGGAGGTGCCGCGGGGTGGCGCCGGGGTCCGAGTGGTTCCGCGAGTTCTTCGATGAGTTCTACGACGACACGCACCGCGAGATCGAGGACCTGACCACCGGCATCGAGGTGGCGGGCGTGGTGGCCTGGCTGGACCTGGCGCCGGGATCCCGCGTGCTGGACGTGCCCTGCGGGTCCGGCCGCCACGCCGTGGAACTGGCCGCCCGCGGTATGGACGTCACCGGCTTCGACCTGTCGCCGCGCATGCTGGAGCGCGCCCAGGCCCGGGCCCGGTCGCGGGGCGTCACCGTCCGGTGGGTCCTGGGCGACATGCGCCGGCTGCCGTTCGAAGGCGCCTTCGACGCCGTCGTGAACCTGTTCAACAGCTTCGGATACTTCGGCGACGAGGAGGACCGCCGCGCCCTGGCGGGCATGGTCGCCGCCCTGCGGCCCGGCGGCCGCCTGCTGCTGGACCTGCCCAACCGCGACGCGTACGTCAGCCAGGTGCCGCCCGCCTACTGGGACGAAACGCCCACCCACTGGGTGCTGTGCTCGTTCCGGTTCGACAGCGGCACGGGCACGGCCGTCACCGACTACACCTACGTGCCCAAGGCGGGCGGCCCGCCCCAGTACCGCCAGACGCGGGTGCGCTGGTACACCCTGCCTGAGATCCACGCCTGGCTGAAGGAGGCCGGCGCCGCCGTCACCGCCGTGTACGGCAGCTGGGACGCCGAACCGTTCGACGTGGACACGCCGCGCATGATCGTCATCGCACGGAGGGATGCCGGTGGATCCCCAACGCGTGATTGACAGCGAAGACGGTCCCTGCCTGGAAACGGAGATCCGCGTCCGTTTCGCCGAAACCGACGCCCAGGGCGTGGTCTACTACGGAAGTTACTTCACCTATTTCGAGGTGGCCCGCTTGGGCGTGCTGGCGGCGTCGGGCACCGGCCTGGACCGGCCCGACGGCAACTTCTACGTGGTCCACGCCGCCTGCGACTACAAGGCTCCCCTGCGCTACGGCGACCGGGTGCGGGTCCGCTCGACGGTGACGGCGCTGGGCACCAGCAGCGTGCGCATGTCCCACCGGGTGTACGGCGCCGGCGGCACGCTGTGCGCCGAGGGGCGCGACGTGATGGTCTGGGTTGGACCCGACGGCCGCCCCGCACCGCTGCCGCAGGAGGTCCGCGCGGGCCTGGAGCGGTTCCTCCGGCCCAGGGTGCTCTGGGCCGACGGCAGGCCGCGGGGCTGGCGGGTGGTGGTGGGTTCGGAGAACCCCAGCAAGGTGGAGGCGGTGCGCGCCGTCATGGCCCAAGTCGATCCGTCCTGCCGGGTCGAGGCGGTGGAGGTCGATTCCGGCGTCCCGGCGCAGCCCTGGGGCGAGGCGGAAACCCGGGCCGGCGCCCTGAACCGGGCGCGCCGGGCGCTGGCGGCGGGAGGCCACCTGGGCGTGGGTATGGAAGGCGGCCTCGAGGACCGCGCGGGATGCCTGTACGTCACCTGCTGGTGCGCCGTGGTGGACGCGGAAGGCAGGGAATCCCTGGCCCTGGGCGCCGCCATGCCGCTGCCGGAGCGGGTGGCGGCCCAACTGAGCCCCGCCTCCGGTGCGGAACTGGCGCCGATCATCGACAGCCTGGCGGGCCGCCCGGGCACCGGCAAGGTCTACGGCGCCATCGGCCTGCTGACCGGCGGCCTGCGGGACCGGCGCCACGCCTGGGAGGACGCCCTGGCCTACGCGCTGGCGCCGTGGCTGCGGGCAGATCTGTACGGGGCCGGCGGTACGGGCGGCGGGCCCGGAGGCCCGGGGGACAGGTCGTGAGCGGCGGCCGGGACCAGCGCCCCGACCAGGGCCGGGTCTTCGACGAACTGGTGGACTTCTTCGACGCCATGGCGCGGTCGCGCTGGTATGGGCCGCTGCTGCAGGATTTCGCAGTCTGGGCGGCCGGCGACCTGCCCCCCGGCGGCCGCGTGCTGGACGTGGGCTGCGGTCCCGGCCACCTGCTGCTGGCGCTGGCGCCGCGCTTCGATGAGGCCGTGGGCCTGGACATCTCCCCCGGCATGCTGGACCGCGCCGCCGCCAACGCCCGGGCCGCGGGCCTGGAGCGGATCCGCTGGGTCCAGGGCGACGCCGCCCGCCTGCCCTTCGCGGACGGCACCTTCGACCTGGCGGTGTCGTCGCTGGTGCTGTTCCTGCTGGACGACCCGGCCGCGGCGGCGGCGGAGCTGGCCCGCGTGACGGCCCCCGGCGGGCGGGCGGCCGTGCTGGTGCCGTCCAACCTTTGTTCACCCGACAGCGCCGCCGGCCTGGCGCGGCGCCGCGGGTTCCAGGGCTTCGACGCCGAATCCCTGGTCCAGTGGAGCCGCGTGGCTGCCCGCCGCCGTCGCGACGACCCCGAATCGCTGGCCCACCTGCTGGAGTCGGCCGGGCTGGAGGCGGTGGACATCTGGCCCAGGCTGGAGGGCCTGGCCCTGCTGGCGCGGGGCCGGCGGCCCGGCGGCGGGACCGGTGGGAAATCCGGCGGCGGGCCTGCCGGCGAACCCGGCGTTGGGCCCGGCGTTGGGCCCGGAGGAGGCGAGACCGGTGGCCGTTGAGGAACACCGCCGCCACGCGCAGCAGCGCGTCGTCCACTGCGTCGTCATCACCGTGTCCGACACCCGCAGGCCGGGCAGCGACGAAGGCGGCGACCTGATGGCCCGCCTGCTGGAAGAGGCCGGGCACCGGGTGGTGGCCCGGCACTGGGTCCGGGACGAGATCCACGCCATCCGCGGCGCCCTGCGGGAGTCCCTGGACCGGCCCGGCGTGGACGCCGTGCTGCTGACGGGCGGCACCGGCATCGCCCCCCGCGACGTGACCCCCGAAGCGGTGCGGCCGCTGCTGGACCGGGAATTGCCGGGTTTCGCCGAAATCTTCCGCATGCTGAGCTATCACGAGGTGGGGCCGGCCGGCATGCTGTCCCGGGCCCTGGCGGGCACCGCGGCCGGCGCGGGCGGCGCCTGCTTCGTCGCCTGCCTGCCGGGGTCGCCCAACGGCGTCCGGCTGGCCGTGGAACGGCTGATCCTGCCGGAGATTCGCCACATCGTCGACCAGTTGCGCCGAGGAGCATGAGGCGCGCCGAGGAGGAAGAGGCCATGGCTGACTTTCGGGTCGAGAAAGACTTCATGGGCGAGGTCCGGGTGCCCGCCGACGCCTACTACGGTGCCCAGACCCAGCGCGCCCGCGACAACTTCCCCATCAGCGGCATCCGCTTCTCGCGCCCGTTCATCAGGGCCCTGGGCCTGATCAAGCGGGCCGCCGCCGAGACCAACGTGGAACTGGGCCTGCTGGACCCCAAGCTGGGTGAGGCCATCGCCCGGGCGGCCCAGGAGGTGGCCGATGGGCAGCACGACGACCAGTTCGTGCTGGACATCTTCCAGACCGGCTCCGGCACCTCCACCAACATGAACGCCAACGAGGTCATCGCCAACCGGGCCATCGAGATGCTGGGAGGCCAGCGGGGCACCAAGACGCCGGTCCACCCCAACGACCACGTCAACAAGGGCCAGTCGTCCAACGACGTGATCCCCACCGCCACCAACCTGGCCGCGTACGAGGAGATCGAGCGCCGGCTGATCCCGGCCCTGGAGCGGCTGCGGGACGCGCTGGCGGCCAAGGCCCGCCAGTTCGACGACGTCATCAAGATCGGCCGCACCCACCTGCAGGACGCCACGCCCATCCGCCTGGGGCAGGAGTTCAGCGGCTACGCCAGCATGGTGGACCACGGGGTCCGGCGGATGCGGGCGGTGCTGCCGCACCTGGGTGAACTGGCCCTGGGCGGCACCGCCGTGGGCACCGGCATCAACACCCACCCGGAGTTCGCCCGGCGCGCCATCGCCCGGCTCAGCCAGTGGACGGGCCTCGACCTGCGCGAGGCCGAGAACCACTTCGAGGCCCAGGGGGCCCGCGACTCCATCGTGGAGACCAGCGGCGCCCTGCGCACCGTGGCCGTCAGCCTGATGAAGATCGCCAACGACATCCGCTGGCTGGGCTCGGGGCCCCGCTGCGGCATCGGTGAGATCCTGATCCCCGAGCTGCAGCCGGGCTCGTCCATCATGCCGGGCAAGGTCAACCCGGTGATGAGCGAGATGCTGATGATGGTCTGCGCCCAGGTCATCGGCAACGACGCCGCCATCGCCATTGCCGGGCAGCACGGCAACTTCGAGCTGAACGTGATGCTGCCGGTCATGGCCCACAACGTGCTGGAGTCCATCCACATCCTGGCCAACGGCGCCCGCACCTTCGCCGAGAAGTGTGTGGACGGCATCGAGGCCGACCGCCAGCGCTGCGAGTCGCTGGTGGAGTGGAGCATGGCCATGGTCACGTCGCTGGTGCCGGTGCTGGGTTACGACACCTCGGCGCGCATCGCCCGCGAGGCCTACGAGCAGCGCAAGACCGTGCGCCAGTTGATCCGCGAGCAGGGGCTGCTGCCGGACGACGAACTGGACCGGCTGCTGGACCCGCGCAGCATGACGGAGCCGACCGGTTCCCAGGGTTGAGGATGACCCGGTGCCGGTGAGCGGGTGGGACATTCCACGTGGGGGAGTCAGCGGTGTCGAGCACGCTATCGAAGTGTGGCGGCAGGTGGACGGCCAGTGGGTGATCGTGCGGGAGACGGTGGAGCACCTGTAACTCCCGCACGGTGCCCGGCCGCACGCCGGGATTCGGCCGGCTGCACATCTGCCGACGTCGAGGGGTGACCGCCATGGACGCCACCACCGGGAAGCCCGGGAACGGCGGGCGGCCGCCGTCCCACCGGCGCCCGTCGTGGGATGAGTACTTCCTGGGGCTGGCCGACGCCGTGGCCGCCCGGTCCACCTGCACCCGACGGGCCGTGGGCGCCGTCATCGTCCGCGACCGGCGCATCCTGGCAACCGGCTACAACGGCAGCCCGCCCGGGTTTCCCCACTGCCTGGACGTGGGCTGCCTGATGGTGGACGGCCACTGCGTCCGCACCGTCCACGCCGAGATGAACGCGGTGGTCCAGGCGGCGCTGCACGGCGTCAGCATCAAGGGCGCCACGGTTTACTGCACGTCGTTCCCCTGCCTGCACTGCGCCAAGGTGCTGATCGGCGCCGGGGTGGAGCGGGTGGTGTACCGAGACCCCTACCACGACCCCATCGCGGAGGAGTTCTTCGCCCAGGCGGGCGTGAAGGTGGAGCGGCTGCAGCCGGCCGGCGCCGCTCCTGGGCAGCCGGCCGCGGGCGCCGGTGCGTCGGGACAGGCGCCGGAGGCCGCCGGCGACGGTGCCGGGCATGCGGACTGATGCGGTTCCGGGCGTTCGATGTGGTACGATGGATGGGACCCCAGGCGGTGAAGGAGGTGCCGGGTGTGATCACGCTGACGCCTGAGGCGGGCGCGAAGATCCGTGCCTTGCTGCTGGAGCGCAACAAGGATCCCGAGGCCACCGGCCTGCGCGTCTTCGTCCAGGAGGGCGGCTGCAGCGGCTACGCGTACGGCCTGAAGTTCGAGTCCAACCCCGGCGAGAACGACCGCGTCATCGAACAGCACGGGGTCAAGGTGATCATCGATCCGGTCAGCGCCATGTTCCTGGAGGGCGCCCGGATCGATTACGTGGAGAACCTGATGGGGGGCGGCTTCACCATCCAGAACCCCAACGCCTCCCAGACCTGCGGCTGCGGCCAGTCCTTCAAGACGCCCAAGGGGCAGGGACGTCCCCAGCCCTGCGACGACGGCGACACGGCCTGAGCGGCCGGCAGCGGCGCGGGCACGGCCAACGCGCGTAGGGGAATACCGAAGCGGCGCCCGGAGGGGCGCCGCTTCCTTCTTGACTGCGGGTTGCCGGCCGGTGCCGGCTCTGAATCGGCTCTCAGGAATTGGCCGCGGCGGGCATGGACGCGAACACCGGCGTCACCCAGGACCGGTACCGGGCATCGCGGCCGCGAGCGGCGGCTTCATAGGTCTCCCGGATGTGCCGGGTGATGGGGCCTTCGGCGCCGTCGCCGATGGGGCGGTGATCCACCTCGCCGACCGCCCGGATCTCCACGGCGGTCCCGGTCAGGAAGAGCTCGTCGGCGGTGTAAAGCTCCGTACGGTCGATCTTGCGCTCCTCTACCGCATAACCCAGGTCCCGTGCCAGCTCGATGACGGTGTTGCGGGTGATGCCCTCCAGGATGGCGTCGGTGACCGGCGGCGTGACCAGACGGCCGCGCTTGACCATGAACAGGTTGCACGATGCTCCTTCGGACACGTGACCGTCGGCGGTCAGCAGGATGGCCTCGTCGAAGCCGTTGATCTTGGCGTCGTCGGACGCGAGGCACGAGTTGATGTAGGCGCCCGTCACCTTGGCCCGGACCGGCAGGGCGTTGTCGTCGGGGCGGATCCAGGACGAGATGCAGCAGCGCAGGGGCCGCTCGGCGGTGTGGTAGTGGCCCAGGGGCACGCAGTAAATGGCGAAGGCGTCGGCCACCCCGGTCAGGCCCAGGCCCAGCCCCAGCCCGGCCTTGTAGGCCAGGGGCCGGATGTAGAGATCCGTCTTGAGGTTGGCCTGGCGGAGCAGGTCCAGGGTCGCCTGGCCCATCTCCTCCGGCGTCAGGCCGGGGTTGATGCGGAGGATCCGGCAGGAATGGGCCATCCGCTGATAGTGCTCCGCCATCTTGAGCACGTAGAGTTCGTCCTCGGACTGGTTGTAATAGGCCCGGATCCCCTCAAAACAGCCGGTACCATAGTGGAGGGCGTGGGTGGCCAGCGAAACGCGGGCCTCGGCCAGCGGCATGACCTGGCCGTCCATCCACGCAAACCCTTCAACGGCGACCTGGGGCATGACTGGATTCTCCCTTTCCTGGGTGTCCTGGATAATAAACGGGCTCCTTCGACGCCGAGAAGGACAGTCCTTCCCGATACCGGCAAGATTGTCGCCCGCCGCGCCACAGCGCCGGTTTCGCGCGGGTGGAGCGTCCCCTCAGCCGTCCAGCCGGAGGACTTCCCGCAGGCGCTCGGCGTCGAAGCCGACGATGACCTGGTCGCCCACGATGACGGTGGGCGTGGCCAGGGCGCCCAACCGGCGCAGGTCCGCCAGGGCCGACGGGTCCTGCCGGATGTCTCGCTCCACGAAGTCGACCCCGTGGGACGCCAGGAACTCCTTGACCGCGGCGCAAGGCCCGCAGCCGGGCTGGGTGTAGACCACCACTTCCGCGCTGGCGCCGTCCTGCACGGTCAACCGCTCCTTCCCGGAGGGCCGGCGGGGTGCGGCGGGTTCCACCGGGGCGTGCCCGCCCGCGCCCTTGCGGGCCGCCGGCCTGCCGTCAAGCACATTGTGCCCCACGGCACCGGGATGCCAAATCGCGGTGGGACCTCAGCCCTCGTCCGGAGGCAGCAGGCCCTGCTGCTCCGGAAGGGGGTCTCGCAGGTCCAGGCCCAGAAGGCGGCCCATCTGGTAGGCGTTGCGGACGGCGTAGTTGGCGAAGTTGTTGTTCATCAGCACGTGGACCTCGTCGGCGGTTTCGGCCAGCTGGTGGATGACGGGCACCCATTCGCGGAGTTCGTCTTCGCTGTAGAGGTAGTTGAACCGCTCGCCGCTGTGGGCGGTCCGGGCGTACCACATCTTCTCGTTGCGGCCGTGGAACCGGAAGATGACCAGCTGCCGGTGGGTCACCGCCGGCACCGGCGGCACGCAGCCGCTGCCCACCTGGGGCTCGTCGCAGATCACGTGGACGAACTGGTGGGCCTCCAGGAAGCGCAGCGTCGCCTCGGTGCGGGACCGGTCCACGAACCACGAGCGGTGGCGGAACTCCACCGACACCAGGTAGCCTTCCATCTCCTCGCGCACCGTTTCCAGGTAGGCCACGCTCTCGCGGGAGCAGGTGAACCAGGGCGGGAACTGGAAGTGCACGGCCCGCAACTTGCCCGACTGCCGCAGCGGCTCCAGGCTGTGGCGGAAGCGGGCGAAGATCTCCTCCAGGGGCAGGTTGGTGCGGTCCCGCTGCGAGCGCTCATGGCGGGTCATCGCCTTGTGGGCCTTGACGTTGAACACGAAGCCGGGCGGGGAGCGGTCGGCCCAGGCCTGGAAGTTGCGGGCGGGCATCAGGTGGTAGTAGGTGGCGTCCACCTCCACCAGCGAGAAGAAGCGGGCGTAGTAGGCCAGGCGGTCCGCCGGCTTCAGGCCCCGCGGGTAGAAGGGCGCGTGGTCGGCCCAGGCACAGGTGCCGACGCGGATCATCGGCGATCGCTCCCCCGCTCGTGGTATGCTCAGGATCGGGAGGGTTGGCCGTTGGAACCTACGCGAGAACAGGCCTGGGCCCTTCTCAACGAGTTCACCACGTCGCCCAGCCTGATCAAACACGCCCTGGCCGTCGAAGCATCCATGCGCTACTACGCCCGCAAGTTCGGCGAGGACGAGGAACGCTGGGGCATCGTGGGCCTGATCCACGACTTCGATTACGAGAAGTATCCCAGCCTCGACGACCATCCTTTCCGAGGCGCCGAGATCCTGCGGGAGCGGGGCTGGCCCGAGGACATCATCCGGGCCGTGCTGGGCCACGGCAACCACACCGGCGTGCCTCGGGACACGCTGATGGCGCGGACCTTGTTCGCCGTTGACGAGTTGAGCGGTTTCGTGACCGCGGTGGCCCTGGTCCGCGAGAGCAAGAGCATCTTCGACGTGAAGGTCAGTTCGGTCAAGAAGAAGCTCAAGGACAAGGCCTTCGCCCGCGGCGTCAGCCGCGAGGACGTCTACCGCGGCGTCGAAGAACTGGGCATACCCCTGGACGAGCACATCGCCAACGTGATCGCGGCGCTGCAGGAAGCGGCCGCCGTGCTGGAACTGGACGGGCGCCTGTCCGCCGGCGCCTGAGGGCGGCGCCGCGGCGGCCCCGGCAGGCGAGGTGGTCCCCGTGCGCCTGGTGTCCCTGGCGCCCAGCAACACCGAGATCGTCCACGCCCTGGGGCTGGACGACTGGCTGGTGGGCGTCGACGACTGGTCCGACTACCCGCCCGAAACGGTGGAACTGCTGCCGCGGTTGGGTCCCGAACTGCAGATCGACCTGGACAAGGTCGAGGCCCTGAAGCCGGACCTGGTGCTGGCCTCCCTGAGCGTCCCCGGCATGGAGCGGGTGGTGGAGGGCCTGGCCGCCCGGGGCCTGCCCCACGTGGCCCTCAACCCGCTGAGCCTGGAGGATGTCTACGCCGACATCCTCCAGGTGGGACGGCTGGCGGGGGTGCCGGACCGGGCCCAGGCGGTGGTGGAAGACCTGCGGGCCCGCGCCCAAGAGATCCGGGCTTCGGTGGAGGAGGCGGCCGGCCCAGGGGCGCGGCCGCTGGACGTCTACCTGGAGTGGTGGCCCAAGCCGCTGATCACGCCGGGCCGGCGGTCGTGGGTGAATGATCAGCTGGACCTGGCCGGCGGCCGCAACGTGTTTGCCGACATCGACGCGCCGTCGCGGCCCGTCAGCGACGACGACGTGTTCGCCCGGGATCCCGACGTCATCCTCCTGTGCTGGCAGGGGTCCCTGGAGAAGGTCATGGACGCCGGGCGGGTCCGCTCCCGGCCCGGGTGGGCGGAGCGGTTGCGCGCGGTCCGGGAAGACCGTATCTTCGTGCTGCCGGAGGAGTTGTTCGGCCGGCCCGGGCCGCGCCTGATCGAGGGCGCCGCGCTGCTGGCCCGGATCTTGAGCGGCGAGCGCCGATCCCTCGGCCGCTAGGAACGGAGGCAGCGTGGGTGCAAGAACTGGCCCGGTACATCCGCACCATTCCCGATTTCCCCGTGGAGGGCATCCTCTTCCGCGACATCACGCCGCTGCTGGCGGAACCGGAGGCGCTGCAGCGGGCGGCCCGGGAACTGGCCGAGCCCTTCCGCGACGCGGGGGTCACCCACGTGGTGGGGGTGGAGGCCCGCGGCTTCATCGTCGGCGCGCTGGTGGCCGCGCAATTGGATGCGGGCTTCGTGCCGGTGCGCAAGCGGGGCCGCCTGCCCTACCGCACCATTTCCCGGGCGTACCAGCTGGAATACGGCGAGGCGGTGTTGGAGATCCACGAGGACGCCTTCGCCAACCGGGACGTCGCCCGGGCCCTCTTCGTGGACGACGTGCTGGCCACGGGCGGCACCGCCGCCGCCAGCATGGACCTCACCCGCCGCGCCGGCGCCACCGTGGTGGGCGCCTCCTTTCTGATCGAGTTGACGGACCTGGGGGGCCGCGCCCGCATCGACGACGTCCAGGTGCACGCGTTGATCCGGTTCTGAGGACCCTCTTAAAGCCTCTTAGAGCCCCGCGTCCCGGCGGGCCGCCGGCAGCGCTTCCGCCACCGCCTGCCAGAGGGCGTCGATGTGGCGCTGCCCGGTGCGCAGGTTGCCCACCGACACCCGCAGCGTGTAGAGCCCGTCAACCACGGTGTGGGACAGGAACCGCTCCCGCGAGGCGTTGATGCGCTCCAGCAGCGCCGCGTTGAGGCGGTTGAGCGCGTCGACGTCCGCCGCGGCCACCGGCGCCGCAACCGCCGCGCCCGCCGTACCGGAGGCCGCGCCTGCCGCAGCCGCCGCGCCCGCCGGCGTCCCGGCGCCGCCCCGCCAGTCCGCCGGCACCGCCCGGAAGCACACCAGCGGGTACGGCGACCGGCCCACCCGCTGGAAATCCGGGTGCGCGTCCACCCGCTGGGCCAGGGAGCGGGCCAGGGCGATCTGGGTTTCCATACGCGCCCGCAGGCCCTGCACCCCGAAGGACCGGATGATCCACCACAGTTTCAGGGCCCGGAACTGGCGCCCCAGCTGCAGGCTGAAGTCCATGTAATCCACCGTGCCGTCCTCGCGGTTGGTGCGCAGGTACTCGGGCACCAGGCTGAAGGCGTTCACCAGCGCCCCGCGGCGGCGGCAGTAGAGCACCGTGGCCTCCAGCGGCGTGAACAGCGTCTTGTGGGGGTTGACCACGATGGAGTCGGCCGCCTCGAAGGTGCCCACTTCCCGGCGCACCGACGGCACCAGGTTGTAGAAGCCGCCGTAGGCGGCGTCCAGGTGCAGCCACATGCCGTAGCGCCGGCAGACGGCGGCCACGTCGTCCAGCGGGTCCACGGCGCCGGTGGAGGTGGTGCCGGCCACGGCCACCACGGCCAGGGGCCGGTAACCCCGCTCCACATCGGCGCGGACCGCCTCCTCCAGCAGGTCCACCCGCACCCGGAACTCCTCGTCGCCCGGGATCTTCACCAGGTTGTCCAGGCCCAGGCCCAGGGCGATGACCGCCTTGTCGATGGAACTGTGGGCGTGCTCGGTGGCGTAGACCCGCAGCACCGGCAGCGTGCGGCCCGTCATGCCCCGCTGCCGGATGTCCAGCCCGGCGGCCTCGCGGGCTGCGGCCAGGGCGTAGAACGTGGCCAGCGAGGCCCCGTTGACCAGCACGCCGTCGGCGTCCACCTCATACCCGCACAGCTGGGCCAGCCAGCGCAGCACCACCTGCTCCAGGGCGCTGGCGGCCGGCGAACTCTTCCACAACATGGCGTTGACGTTCAGGGCCGCGGTCAGCAGTTCGGCCAGGATGCCCGGCGCCGCGGCGTTGGTGGCGAAATAGGCGAAGAAGTTCGGGTGGTTCCAGTGGGTCAGGTGGGGGATCACCCGCTCCTCGGTGTCCCGCAGGATGCGCTGGAAGGGCTCGGGTTCCTGGGGCAGGGGCGCGTCCAGCAGGTCCCGCAGGGTGGCGGCGTCGGCGCCGGTGGACACGGGCACCTGGTCGATCCGCTCGAAGTGGCGCCGGATCAGCCGCAGGACCTCGGCGCCGGCGGCTTCCAGGTCCGCCGGCGGCCAGTCGCCCGTCAGGTCCTGCGCGGGGACGCCGGTCGTCTCCGGTGTGTTCACGGCAGTCACCTCACGGTGCCTGGGTTCGCCGCCTGCCGGGGTGTCCCTGTGGTATCCTGGTATCGACGCGTCAGTTTCCATCGCGGTATGGAGGGATACGCCATGGCTTCCGCCACCGCTGCCGGCCGCGGCGCCGCCCTGCGGGCCATCCCGCGGCAGGACTTCGAGCGCGAGGTGCTGGGCGCCGAGGGTCCCGTGCTGGTCGAACTGCACCGCCGCGGCCAGGATTATCCCCACGTGATCCAGGGGATCCAGGAGGTCCTGCGCGAGATGGGCCAGCAACTGCCGCTGGTGCGGATCGACGTGGACGAGTACCAGGACCTGCTGGACCAGTACCGCCGCGACAAGGGCTACAAGGCGTACGACCTGGACCACCTGCCTGCGGTGGCCCTGTTCCGGGACGGGCGCCTGATCACCACCTACAACCCGACCTTCTCCAGCCGTGAGCGCGACATCCAGTACCTGGACGTGCGCCGCCAGTTCCGCCGCTTCATCGACAAGTTCATCAACTACGACCCGGAGAAGTTGACCTTCAACCACGGCAGGCCGGGCGGCGCTAAGCAGGGCGACGAAGGTTGACCTGGTTCGTCAAGAGCCACGGATTGGGCAACGACTACATCGTGCTGGACGGGCGGGAAACCCCCTTCGCCCTGACCCCCGCCAACGTCCGGCTCATCTGCGACCGCCACCTGGGCGTGGGTTCCGACGGCATCCTGCTGCTGATGCCTTCGGACCAGGCCGATTTCGGCGTGCGCATCTTCAACCCCGACGGCAGCGAGGCGGAGAAGAGCGGCAACGGCCTCCGCATCCTGGCCAAGGCCGTGTACGACCACGGCTACACCGACAAGACCGAGTTCACCGTGGCCACCCTCGGCGGCGTGGTCCGCGCCCGCCTGCAGCTGGAAGGGCGGCGGGTGCGGGCGGTGTCGGTGGAAATGGGCCGCGCCACCTTCCGCAGCGGGGAGATCCCGGTGGAGGGGCCGGACCGCGAGGTGGTGGACGAGCCCATCACCGTCCTGGGACAGGCTTTCCAAATCACGGCGGTATCGGTAGGAAATCCCCACTGCGTCGTCGAAGTCAGCGACCTGGGACAGGTCAACCTGCCCGAGTTGGGCCCGGCCCTTGAGACCCACCCGAGGTTCCCCCGCCGGACCAATGTACAGTTCGTGCAGGTTTTGAGCCCCGCCGCCATTCGCATGCTGATCTGGGAGCGGGGCGCCGGTCACACCCTGGCTTCCGGCAGCAGCGCCTGCGCGGCGGCGGCCGCCATGCACCGGAGGGGCAGGGTGGGCGGCAGGGTCGAGGTCCAGATGGAGGGCGGCACCCTGACGGTGGAGATCGGCGACGACCTGAGCCTGACCCTGACCGGGCCCGTGGAGGAGGTCTGCACGGGCCAGTTGAGCGCTGACCTGCTGGCGAGGTTGGAATAGGGCCGGGGAGTTTGCTCAATGACCGCTGGCGCCGACGAGGATCGGTTTGCACGGCTCCACGACCTGATCGTCGACCTGCTCAAGGAACTGGAACGCGAGTACGCCCGGGCACGCCATGAGGCCCTGTGCGACCCGCTGACGGGCCTGCCCAACCGGCGGGCGTTCGAGCCCCGGTTGGAGCAGGAGGTGAGCCGCGCCCGCCGCTACGGGCGCCGGCTCACCCTGATCATGTTCGACATCGACCACTTCAAGGACTACAACGACCGGCACGGGCACCGGTCCGGCGACGAGCTGTTGAAGCGCCTGGGCCGCATGCTCACGCGGGAACTGCGGGAGCCCGACCTGGCTTTCCGCATCGGCGGGGAAGAGTTCGTCATCGTGCTGCCCGAAACCAACCTGGACGGGGCCCTGGCGGTGGTGCGCCGGCTGCAGGAGCGGCTGCGCGGCGATGACCGGATCCCCGTCACCCTCAGTTTTGGTGTGGCCGAGTTCCCGACCCACGCCCTGGATGCCGAGCCCCTGGTGGAGGCCGCCGACCGCGCCCTGTACCAGGCCAAGGCGGCGGGGCGCGACACGGTGCGGCTGCCCGACGGCTCGGTGCCCGGCGCACCGGAGCCCGGCGGCGCGCCGGCCGGTGGTGCCGGCCAGGGCAGCAGCGGCCAGGCGGCCAACGGCCAGGGCGGCAACGGCACGCATGCCTCGCCCTGGGCCGCCGTCCCGCCGCCGCCGGTGCGCCCGGTGGAGGTCGGGTTCCACGTGGACGAGGACCTGCCCGCCAGCATCTGGCTCAACGGCCGGCTCCTGCGGGTGCGGCAGGTCGTGGTGGTCCCGGCCGTCGGGGGCCCCGAGGAGCCGGAGCGGGTCTTTCACGTCAGCACCGACGACGGTGACTACCGGCTCTTCCGCCGGGCCGGCCGCTGGTACCTCGAGGGCAAGGCCTGATGCGTCAGTCCCTGGCTCTGCTGCTGGCTCCGGTGGTCAGCCCGCGGGCCGGCTTCCGGAGGTTCCTGGAAGCCCACCGCCAGATCGACCCGGTTTCCCTGCCGCTGTTCAGCCTGCTGCTCTTCTACTTTGCCGCCCTGCTGGCCTACGCCCAGGTCCTGCGCTGGACGGGACTGGCCTCGGGCGGCGCTGGCCTGCCCGCCGCGGCCGCCGGCGCCCTGACCGCCGCGCTGCCGTTCTTCGGCTCCCTGTGGCTGCTGGCCGCCCTGCTGGCCTGGGGCCTGGTGTTGTGGTGCGCCGGGATGCTTTTCGGCCGGCGGCGCCCCTACGGCCACTGGGTGGGCCTGGCCGCCGTCTGCTGCGTGCCGGAAGTGCCGCGGGTCCTGGTGGATGCCGCTGCCACCCTGGGCGGCGCGGGTGGGTTGGCCGCAGCGCTGCCGGTGGACCCCTTCGGCCTGTGGGAAGCGGTGCTGGTGGCCTTCGGTTTCGCCGCCTACACCGACCGGCCGCTGTGGGCCGGCGCGGCGGTGGCGGCGGCGCTGGCCGCCCTGCAGTGGGGGCTCCGGCTCCTGGGTTGACGGATCAGCGGGACCGCAGCGCCCCTCGCACCCGCAGGGCCACCGCCGCGGCCAGCGACGCCTTGACGGCGTCGAAGCCGATGAAGGGCAGCACGCCCTGGGCCACGGCCGGGCCGGGCCCGTACCCGAAGTAGCGGCACAGCCCCACGACCCCGCCCAGGTAGATGACGGCCAGTCCCGCCAGGGCCGCCGCCAGCAGCCGCCGGTAGCCGGTAGGGCCGGGGCGGCCCGCCAGGGCGCCGGCTGCCGCGGCCGCCAGGGGCGCTGCCAGCAGGTAGCCGCCGGTGGGCCCCAGCAGCACGCCCATGCCCGAGGCCAGGCCGGCAAAGACCGGCACGCCCGCGGCGCCCAGTGCCAGGTAGACCGCCTGGCTGGAAGCGCCGCCCGCAGGGCCCAGGATCAGGCCGCAGGCCAGCATGGCGAACACCTGCAGCGTGAAGGGAACCTCGGTCATGGGCAGCGGCACCGCCAGTTGGGCGGACACGGCGGTCAGCGCCGTCCCCAGGGCGATGCGGGTGACCCGGCTCGCGGGCGGCCGCCGGGCATCGAAGGGCACGGCGCCGGGCATGGGGGAACCCCTCCGTTCCACGGCCGTCTACGCCTGCTGCCCGGCGGCACCCGCGCCGTCGACCCGCAGGGACACGTCGCCGGCGTGAAGGGTGCGGGTGCCTGACGCCGTCGCGATGATCAGCCCGCCGTCGGGCGCCACGTCCACCACCGTGCCCTCCAGCACGTCCGGCGCCGCCCCGGCCAGCACCTGCACCCGCCGCCCCAGCAGCCAGGATGCCCCCGAGCGCCAGGCGTCCAGGACGGCCTCCGGCCGGCCGGACTCCAGCACGCCGTACCAGCGGGCCAGCGCCCGGCACAGGGCCGCCGCCAGGGCCGGCCGGTCGACCCGGCGTCCCGCCGCCTCTTCCAGGGTGACGGCGGCTGCCGCCGCTTCAGGGGGAAAGCCGCCGGCCGGGGGTCTCACGTTGAGCCCGATGCCCACCACCGCCCAGCGGGATGGGCCGGCGCCGCCCGCTTCCACCAGGATGCCGCAGACCTTGCGGTCGCCCACCAGCAGGTCGTTGGGCCACTTGATGCGGGCGTCGACCCCGGCGGCGGCCGCGGTCTCGCGCACGGCCACGGCGGCCGCCAGCGCCAGCAGGCCCCAGCGTGCCGGGTCGAGCCGCGGCCGGAGCAGCACCGACATCCAGATGCCGGACCCCGGCGCCGAAACCCAGGAGCGGCCCCGGCGGCCGCGGCCGGCGGTCTGCTGGTCGGCCACCACCGTGGTGCCCTCGGGAGCGCCCTCGGCGGCCAGGCGGCGGAGCAGCAGGTTGGTGGAGTCCACCGTGGGCACGAACGTGTAGGGCCGGCCGATGGGGCAGTCGCCCAGCAGGGGCAGCACCGCCTCGGCGGTGGGCAGGTCCCCGGCGGGCGCAGGCCGGTCCGCGGCGGGCGGCCCGGCGGCGGGCCCGTTCATCAACGGGTGCCGAACAGGCGGTCGCCGGCGTCGCCCAGGCCGGGCACGATGTAGCCCTTTTCGTTCAAGCACTGGTCGACCGCCGCGGTATAGATCGGGACGTCGGGATGCGCGCGGTGGAACACCTCGATGCCTTCGGGCGCCGCCACCAGGCACATCAGACGGATGCTCCGGGCGCCCTGCCGGCGGATGAGGTGTACCGCCTCGGCGGCCGACCCACCGGTGGCCAGCATGGGGTCCAGCACGATGACCTCGCGCTGGGCCAGGTCCGGCGGTAGCTTGCAGTAATAGGCCACGGGCTGCAGCGTATCGTGGTCCCGGTACAGGCCGATGTGGCCCACCTTGGCGGTGGGGACCAGGCGCAGGATGCCGTTGACCATGCCCAGCCCCGCCCGCAGGATGGGGATCAGGGCCAGGTGCAGGCCCGTCACCACCCGGCACCGGGCCACGCCCACGGGCGTTTCCACCTCCACCTCCTCGGTCGGCAGGTGGCGCGTGACCTCGTAGGCCATCAGCATCGAAAGCTCGTCCAGCAGCTCGCGAAAGTCCTTGGGGCCGGTGCGCTTGTCCCGCAGCAGGGCCAGCTTGTGCTGGATCAGCGGGTGATCCAGGACGAGGACCTCCGACATGAACATTCCCCCGGCAGTTCAGGTTCGCGCCACAGGCTTCTGCGGCGAAAAGTCGGCTCCCTGCCCGGCAGGGCGGTAGGTGCCGGCGGCGCCGGGGCAAACCTACCCTCAGGGGAGGGGTCGACCACTTGACCATCGAGCGCCGTCAGTACCCCGAGATCGACATCGACGTGTTCCGGGCCCAGGTGCACGGCCTGACGGTGCTGGTCGTGCCCCGCCCGGGTTTCCAGCGGCGCTACGCCGCCTTCTCGACCCGGTACGGGGGCAACGACCTGGAGTTCGTGCCGCGGGGCGGCACGGAGCCCGTCCGCACGCCGTCGGGCATCGCCCACTTTCTGGAGCACCAGCTGTTCGACCGGCCCGAGGGCAGCGTGCTGCAGCGGTTGAGCGCCCTGGGCGCCAGCCCCAACGCCTATACCAGCAGCACGTCCACCGTCTACTACGTATCGGCCGTCGACGGCTTCGAGCAGGCCCTGGACATCCTGCTGGATTTCGTCCAGGAGCCGGCTTTCACCGAGGCGGGCGTTGCCAAGGAGCAGGGCATCATCGAGCAGGAGATCCGCATCTACCAGGATTATCCCCATGTCCAGGTCTACGAAGACCTGATGCAGGCCCTGTACCAGGCCCACCCGGCCCGGGTGCCCGTCATCGGTACGGTCGAGGACATCCGCCGCATCACGGTGGACCTGCTCAACACCTGCCACCGCACCTTCTACCATCCCCACAACATGCTGCTGGCGGTCATCGGCGACGTGGACCCGGCGGCCGTGGTGGAGCAGGTGGAGCGGGACCTGGCGGGGCGCTCCTACGGGCCGCCCGAACCCGTCCGGCGGGTTTACCCCGACGAGCCCGAGCCGGTGGCCCGGCCCGAGTCCCGGCGGGCCATGGCCACGGCCGAAGCCTACGCGGCGGTGGGCTTCAAGCTGGCGCCGCCGGTGCCCGTGGACGGCAGCGCGCCGGCCCCGGAAGCCCAGCGCCGGGTGCTGCTGCTGCAGCTGGCGCTGGACGCGCTGATCGGCCCGGCCTCGGCCTTCTACCAGCGGCTCTACGACGAGGGCGTCTTCACCGACGCCTTCGGCTACAACGTGGAGGTGCAGCCCGGCGCGGCCCACGTGCTGGTGTCGGGCCGGACCAACCAGCCCGGGCGCTTCTGCGAGGAAGTGCTGGAGCGGCTGCGCTCCGCCGCCGGCCAGGGCGTGGACCCGGCGGATTTCGAGCGGGTGCGGCGGGCCCGGCTGGGCAGTTTCCTGTCGGTGCTGGACGACGCCGACGCCCTTAACGGGCTCCTGGTCCGGGACCGGCTGCTGGGCTTCGATTTCCTGCGCACGGCGCAACTGCTGAGGGATCTGGATGCCGGCGGCGCCGGCGCCGTCCTGGCTGAACTGGGCCGGGACGGGCGGGCGGCCGTGGCCGTGGTGGAACCGAAGGAGGATGGGCGGCCGTGACCGACGCCATGGGCTTTGCCGTGAGCCGGCCGGCGCCGGGGGTGGAAGTGCGGGTGCGCAGCAGCCAGCGCTTCCACCGGACCACTTTCGCCCTGTTCATCGAGCAGCGGCTGGCGCCCGACCTGGCCTCAGCCACCGCCCTGCTGCCCCGGGTCCTGCGCCGGGGCACCGCCAGTTACCCCGAGACGCTGGATCTGGAACGGGCCCAGGAGGAACTGTACGGCGCCTCCCTGGACGCCGGCGTCGTCAAGGTGGGGGAGCGGCACCTGGTGATGTTGTGGCTCACCCTGCCGGCCCAGCGCTACGTGCCCGAGCCGGGGCTCTACGATCGGGGACTGGCCCTGCTGGCCGAGGCGGCGGCGCGTCCCGCCCGCGACCCCGGCGGCGGCCTGCGGGCCGCCTACGTGGGCCAGGAGGCCCGGGAACTGGCCCGGGAGATCCGTTCCCTCAAAGACCACAAGATGGGCTGGGCCCAGCAGCGCTGCATCGCCGTCATGTGCGCCGGTGAGCCCTACGGCGTGCCCGAGTTGGGCACCGAGGAGGGCGTGGCCGCCCTGGACGCCGGCTTCCTGACGGGCTACCACCAGGACCTGCTGGCCCGGCATCCTCTGACCCTTTACGCCTTCGGTCCCTTCGACGACCCCGACGCCGTGGCCGGGCGCCTGGCCCAGGTAGGGGCCGAACTCAGGGGCGGCGTGCTGGTGGACCTGCCGCCGGCGGCCACCGATGTGCCGGCTCCCGCCGAGCCCCGGCGGGTCGAGGAGTGGGAAGACATGGCCGGCGGCTGGCTGGTGCTGGGCTTCCGCACCGGCGTGGTGCGGGCTGATCCCGACTATTACGCCATGCTGATGCTCAGCGACCTCTACGGCGGGTCCACCCACAGCCGGCTGTTCCTCAAGGTGCGTGAGCGGGCCAGCCTGGCCTACGCGGCCGGCGCCTCCTATGACGCCAGCAAGGGCGTGATGCTGGCCGTGGCGGGCGTCGACCCGGCCCGCCGCGCCCAGGCCGAGGAGATGATGCTGGCCGAACTGGCGGACCTGGCTGCGGGGAACATCGACGCCGGCGAGTTCGCCGCCTCCCGGGCCACCCTGATGCGGCGGCTCAAGGAGCGAGAGGACCGCCCCGGCCAGATGATCATGGCCAACCTGGTGGGCCGCATCGGCGGCCGCGTGGACGGCCTGGAGGAGGCGCTGGCCCGGCTGGAAGCCGTGACGCCGGAGCAGGTGGCGGCCGCGGCCCGCCGGGTGCGGCTGGATACCATCTACTTCCTCGGGGGCCGCGGCATTTCAGGTTCGTGACAGGTCCCGGCCGGCGGCAGGACCTGCCCCTACCGGCATGAACCAGAAGGGCTGGCTTCGACTGGTCCAGTGCCCGATCTATGCCGGTGGGAAGGGGAGGAGCCGCCATGCCCGTGAGGATCAGGGCGCGGGGCCTGCTGCGCCGGGGCGCGGTGCTGCTGACCGTGCTGGCGCTGGGGCTGGCCGCGCTGCCGGGGCCTGCCGGGGCCCAGACGGCCTGGAGCGAGTTCACGGACATCGCCGACCACTGGTCGGCGGATTATGTACGCAACCTGCTGTACACCGGTGTCATCAGCGTCCCCGAGGACGGGCGCTTCCGGCCCAACGACCCCGTGACCCGGGCGGACTTCGCCGCATGGCTGGCCGGGGCCATGGAACTGCAGCCCCAGGGCGATCCGGCCCAGGCTCCCTTCCGCGACTGGGATCGGGTGCCCGAGGACCTGCGGCCCAGGGTGCTGGCGGCCGTGGAGGCGGGGCTCATCACCGGCTTTCCCGACGGCACCTTCGGGCCCCAGCAGACCCTGACCCGCGCCCAGATGGCCCTCATCTTCGGCCGGGCGCTGATCCCCCTGGGCTATGAGCCTGAGGACCGTTACCGGGCCATCTTCCCCGACGGCGACCGGATTCCGGAATGGGCCTCCGACGCCACCGCCGCCGTCAAGGCGGGGGTGATCCAGGGCACGTACGTCAACGGCGTGTTCGCTTTCCATCCCCACGCCGCCGCCACCCGGGGCGAGGCCGCCACCATGATCGTCCGCTTCGTGGAGATCCGCATCGGCGTGCTGGGCCTGCCGCGGCCGCAGCCGCGGCCCGTGGCCATCCCCAGCAGGGCGGCCACCCTGGTCTACTACATCGACGACGACAACGGCTATACCATGCTGCAGCGCCACGGCGACCGCCTGGACGGCGTCATCTTCTGGTCCTACCGCCTGGCCGACGCCGGCGGGACCGTGCAGGGCGGCGACCGCATGCGGGTCATGGCGTGGGCCCGCGACACCGGCAAGCCGCTCATCGCCCTGATCACCGCCCACGAGCGGGCCATCAACGACGCGTTCCTCTCGGACCCTGAAGCGCAGGCCCGCTTCATCCGCCACCTGGAGGGCCTGCTGGACAAGGGCTACAGCGGCGTCAACCTGGACTTCGAGTACGTGTCGGCGTCGCAGCGGGACAACTTCACGGCCTTCGTCGCCAGGGTCAGCAGCGCCCTGAAGGCCCGGGGAGCCCACCTGAGCCTGTCGGTGCCGGCCAAGACCAGCGACAACCGCAGCAGCGACTGGAGCGGCGCCTACGACTACGCCGCCCTGAGCCGCCTGGTGGACTACATCGCCATCATGACCTACGACTACAGCTGGAACGGCGGGCCGGCCGGTCCCATCGGCCCCCTGCACTGGATGCGCAGCGTCCTGGACTACGCCGTCACCCAGATCCCGGCCGGGAAGATCCTGCTGGGCCTGCCCGCCTACGGCAGGGACTGGCCCGCGGGCGGCGGCACCGGCCGGGCGCTGACGGTGCGGCAGATCGAGAACCTTCTGGCCTTGAGGGGCATCACGCCCCGCTACGACGCCTCGGCCGCCGAGGCCACCTTCAACTACGTCGACGACCAGGGGCTGAGCCGCGTGGTGTGGTTCACCCCGGCCGAGGGCGTGGCGGCGAAACTGCGCCTGGTGGACCAGTACGGCCTGGGCGGTTTCGTCATGTGGCGCATGGGCCAGGAAGTGGACGCCTACTGGACCTCGGTGGGCCAGGTGATGCGCTAGCCGGGGCTGCCCAGGCCCTGCGCCGGCCCCGCGGGGCGCCTGCAGCACGCGGGGCGCCTAGAACGTGATCCGGGCCCGGTCGGTCTCCACCAGCCGCAGGATCATCTCCTCGCGGCCCGTGACGGCGTTGTAGTAGAGGAGGAACCGGTCCTCGCCCAGGGTGCCCAGCACCTCCCAGGCCAGCACGTGGCGTCCCGAGGGCAGGGGGATTACCGCCTGGCGCACACCCTGGACCTGCAGCAGCGGGCCGGCCAGGCCCCGGGCGTCGTCGCCGCTCAGGGCCGGCTCGGGCAGCCGCCGGCCGGGGTCCCGATTGAGCCAGTAGGCCGACGCGTCGTAGCCCAGCACCCGGCCCTCCCCGTCCAGGGTGACCTTGACCAACTCGGGGTAGAAGCGGATCCCGCCGCGCTCGGGCACCAGCGAGAAGGTGACCCGGCCGCTCTCCCACACCCACCCGGTTTCGACGAACCCGTCGAACCCGCGCTGGCTAAGGAAGTCAGCGGCCCGGTCCCGCAGGCGGCCGGGGTCGGCGCCGGCGGCTTCACCCGGGGCGCCTGGGCGCCCCTGATCGCCCGCGCCGCCGGTACCGGCGGGCTCGCCGGGGCCCTCCTGTCCCGTTTCCGCCAGGAACCACAGCACGCGGCCCCCCGCCCGGGACACGTAGGCCAGCACCCGCCGCAGGCCGGCCGTGGGCGCCGGCCCGTCGTCCTGGGGCTCCAGGGTGACGGCGTAGGCGGGCACCGGTCCCGGGACCAGGTCGTTTTCCACCGTGGCCCGCCAGCGCCCGCCGCCGGGGCCCGACAGGAACTCCGCCGCCCGGCGGGCGGCCTCGTCGGCGTCCACCGGCGGGCCCAGGTCGCTGCGGGGCTGCGGCCGCAGGTTCTGCTCCGAGAAGGGGCCGTCGTAAATCAGCGCCGGCACTTCCTGCAGTTCCCGGTCCAGTTCCTGGAGGCTGCCGGGGACCGATGAGGCCGTCTGGGCCGAAGCGGTGCCGTCGCCGGCGGCGGCTTCGGTCCAGCGGAAGCCGTCCTCCAGGGCCCGGCGGCGGATGCGGGCCAGGTCCTCCATAAGGCCCGCGGCCTGGGACTTCAGTTCCGCCAGGGTGGTCCACGCTTCATCGCCGGGGGCCTGCCCGGCGGCCAGGCCTTCGGCCAGCACGTAAGCGTAGTCCCCGGCCTGTGCCAGGAACTGATGGCTGCGCTGGAGTTCCAGGCCGACCGGCAGCGCCGCCAGCGCTTCCTGGGCGGCCTGAGCCTCGGTCTGGACCCGGGTCAGGATCACCGCCTGGTGCATGGGGCTGCCGCTGGCCAGGGCCTTGGCCAGCAGCGTCTCCAGGTTTTCCACGTGCTCCACCAGGGCAAAGAAGGCCCGCTGGTAGCCGGCTTCAAGCTGGTTGGCGGCCCGGCTGGCCTGGTCCCGCTGCTGGAACCCCCAGAGCGCGGCCAGCACCGCGGTCAGCGCCAGGGCTGCCGCCGCGATCCAGGCTGCACGCTGCCGTGTCACGTGACCCGATGCCTCCTCACTGCCCCCGGGCGGCCGCCCGGATCCGCCCACCGCTCCCGGCCGCCCGGCGCCGGCTGCCGGCCTGCGCTACCGGGCGAACACGTGGTTGCCGATGCGGACGATGATCTGCCGCGTCCACACCCAGGGGCTCACCGGCTTCGACGGGTTCCAGAAGTACAGGGCGCCCCACGAGGGATCCCATCCGTTGAGGGCCTGCTCGGCAGCCCGGTAGGCTTCGGCGCTGGGGGTGCGGCGCCAGATCAGGCCGTTGCTGACCGACTCGAAGGCGTGGGGCTGGTAGATGACGCCGCTCAGCGTGTTGGGGAACTGGGGGTGCCGGACGCGGTTCAGGATCACCGCCGCCACGGCCACCTGGCCGGCGAAAGGCTCACCGGTGGCTTCGGCCGCCACCACCCGGGCCAACAGATCCAGGCTGCCGTCGCGAGCGGTGGGGGTGGAGCCGCTGTAGGCCTGGGCGGCACCCCGGGCCAGGCCCAGGGCGGCCCAGGTGGCCGGGCCCACCACGCCGTCGGGGGTCAGGCCGTTGCGCTGCTGGAAATAGACCACGGCGCGGTAGGTCTCGGCGCCGTAATATCCGTCGATGGGACCCTGGTAGTAGCCCCAGGAGCGCAGGCGCCACTGGACGTCCCTTACGTCCTGTCCCGTGCTGCCCCAGTAGAGGGTGGGCCGCTGCTGGGTCCAGGCCGGGTCAGGCTTGATCGACAGCAGCAGCGCGAAAGCCAGTGCCGCCGCCAGGGAGGCCGCCGCGGCCCGCCGGGCGAAAGACCTGTTGTTCACAGGAACCGTGAGCCTCCGGGCGGCGTCGTTACCGGTCGGGGCAGCCGATTCGAAACCCGGGAGGTGCTGCGGTGTTGCAGCCGATGGTCTTCCGCCGCGCCTGGCGGGCAGCCGCGGTCGCGCTGGCCCTGCTGCTGGCCGCCTGCGGCGGCGGCTCTTTCGACGCCCAGGGACTGCTCTTCGACTATCCTGAAGATTTTCAGCAAGCCGAAGGAACGTCGCGCTCGCTGCTGATCCTCAAGTCGTCCCGTCCGGAACAGGGTGTGCTGACCGTGGCCTGGAAGGAGGGCGGCCAGCCCGACGCCGCCCGGCTGCTGGCCGCGGCGCTGGGGGCGCTGGGGGCCGACGAGGACGCCTTCGACGACCGGTCGCTGGAAACCATCGAGTTCACCCGGGTGCCGGGGGCTACCGCCCACTACGTGGAGATGCGGCTGCGGTCGTCGGCCCAGCCCGAGGCGGACGGTTACTTCGCCCGCCTGATGGTGCTGGAAGCAAGCAACGGCTTCGGTTACATCGTCGCCCACACGGTGCCGGCCGAGCACCGCGACGACGCCGGGGTCGAGCGAACCTGGGACCAAGTCCAGACCAGCCTCCGTTTCGAAACGCAGAACGCCCGCAACTGAGCGGCACGGCGCCGTCAGTCGCCGTGGCGCTCGAAATAGGTGGCGATGACGTCGGCCAGGTACTTCATGGCCCGCTCGGCGGACTCCCGGGCGTTGGTGTGGGTGCCCACCTCGAAGAGGATCACCCGCGGGCCCAGGTCCTGGTTGTAGTTGTTCTTGGCGTTGAAGATGCCCCGGAAGAAGCCGGGGTACTTCTCGTCGGCGATGGCCTTGAGTTCCCGGGCGAACTCCAGGTTCTGCGCCCGGTTGGGGTTCTGGCGCCCCACCACCGCCCGCAGCCGCGTCACGCCCTGGCCGTCGATCTCCCCGGCGTAGAAGTTGGGGTCGGGGATGGCGTCCCGATGAATGTCGATGACCACCGCCGGCCGCTGGTCCAGGTGCTCCAGGATGGTGCGCCGGGACCGGCGGTAGGCGCCGCGGTCGTGGGGCAGGTGCAGGGTCTCGTCGTGGATGACCCTGAAGCCGTGCTCCTCCAGGTGCCTGGCCAGGGCGGCGCCCACCTTGTGAATGCCGCCCGCGCCGTTGGTGATGGCGGTGCCGTCGCTGGGCACGTACGACTCGTCGTTGTGGCTGTGGATGATCAGGGCGACGCGGCCCCGACCGCCGTCCGAACCCTCGCCCCCGCCCAGGGCCCTGGCCAGCCAGTCCAGGAGCCCGGCCGACGTGGCCCCGGGGTCCCCCGGGCCTGCGTCCGTGGTGTCCCCGGCGGCGGAGGCCGTCACGGCGTCCCCGGGCACCGGGGCCACCGGGCCCAGGTCCCGGGCCACGGCGGTGTCGCCCACCACGCGGATGACCTCATAGAGCCGGTTGTCGGCGTCGATCCACTGGTCGCCCGCCGACATGGGCAGCGCCGAGGCGGTGACGGGGTCTCCCGTCTCGTCGATCATCCGGTAGATGCGGTCGCCGATGTGTTCGGGCAGTTCGGGGCCGTAGACGCGGGCGGCGGCGGCCACGCTGCCGGCCACCAGCGCCGCCGAGATGCCCAGGCCCAGGAACGAGGCGGTCCAGACGCTGCCGCCGGCGGCGGCTCCCTCGCCGGCGGCCTCACCGCCGGCCTCACCGCCGGCCCCCGCCCGGCGGGCCTGGCCGCCTTCAGGTGCCGGCGCCCCGCCGCGGCGGCGGGCGAAGTACTCGCGGGTTTCGCCCACCAGTTCCGCCAGGGCCACGGCCAGGACGCCGGCGATGATGGTGGAATCGAAGGCGCCGCCGCCGCCCAGGGCCGCGTAGGCGCCCCGGGTGCCGCGGGCGGCGGCCATGATCGCATAAGCCATGTCGGCCAGCGCCACGCCGCCGACGCCGGCGATGAAGGAAGCGCGGCGTGAGCGGCCGCTCAGGTACCCGACCACGCCGGCCACCAGGCCGGACAGCCACAGGGGGTCCACGTCCAGCAGCATCTCCTGGGTGGGCTCCGGCGGCAGCAGCTGCTCGGCGGCGAACACCGCCGCGCCGGTGATCAGGGCCGCCGTGACCCCCCGGATTTTCTCGTAGGCCTGGTCGGCGGTTATGATCAGGTAAGCGGCGACGCCCAGGGGGACCAGAAAGCCGGCCAGGTCGACGCGGATGCCCGCCCCCAGGTTGACGTTGGGGATGAAGGGCGCCACGAACATGGCGCCCAGCAGCACCAGCGCCGCCGTGTCGGTGAGGCGCATGCGGTCCAGGACCCGCTGGGCGACGCCCAGGAAAATCAGCGCGGCCAGGCCGACGATGATGACCTGCCCGATGGGTAAGGAAGCGATGGCGTGGGCCTCCCATCAGACGTGAGATGCTGGATGCGTTCGGGCGTAGATTGCCCGGGGACGGGAGTTTTATGAACGCCGCCGGTGAAGCCCTGAAGGCCCGCCTGAAGGAGTTCGCCCGCAGCATCGGGGTGGTGCGGTTGGGCGTCACCACCGCCGAGCCCTTCGATGCCCTGGCCTGGCTGCTGCGGGCGCGGCAGGCGGCGGGCCTGGCCAGCCCCTTCGAGCCCTCCGGCGACGCCGGGTACCGCTGCGACCCGTCCCGCTGGCTGCCCGGCGCCCGCTCGCTGATCTCGGTGGCGGTCAGTTACCGGGTGGCCGCTCCCTTTGCCACGCCGCCGGCCAGGACGGCGCGGGCCGGCCGCCCGGCCAGGACGCCGCGGGCACGCCTGGCGCGGGGACCGCTGCGGGGCTGGATCTCTCGCCACGCCTGGGGACGCGACTACCACGCGGTGGTGGCCGGGAAGCTGGACCGGATCCAGGCGTGGCTGGCCCGGGAGGTTCCGGGGGTCCGGTGCCGCGCTTTCGTCGACACCGGGCCGGCGGTGGACCGGGCGGTGGCCGAGCGGGCCGGCGTGGGTTGGATCGGCCGCAACTGCTCCCTGATCGTGCCCGGCGCCGGCTCGCTGGTGGTGCTGGGCACGCTGGTCACCACCGCGGACCTGCCGCCGGACCCGCCGGCGGCACCGCCGGGAAGCGAGTGCGGCGACTGCGACTTCTGCCTGCGGGCGTGTCCCACCGGCGCGCTGATGGGTCCCCACGAGCTGGACCCGCACCGCTGCCTGTCCTACGTGACCCAGATGCCGGGACCGGTGCCGCCGGCCTTCCGTGAGGCCATGGGCAACCGCATTTACGGCTGCGACACCTGCCAGCAGGTGTGTCCCAGGAACCGCGACCTGGCCGAACTGGGCGACGCCGGCTTCGTGCCGGCCTCACCCTGGGAAACCCACCCCGACCTGGTGGGGCTGCTGACGCTGTCGAAGCGGGAGTTCGAGGACCTGTACGGGCGCCGGGCCTCGGGCTGGCGGGGCCGCAAGACCCTGCAGCGGAACGCGCTGATCGCCCTGGGCAACGCCGGTCCCGCGGCGGCCCCGGCGGTGGGCCTCATCGCCCGGATGCTGCTGGACGATGTGCGCCCCGAGATCCGCGGCGCGGCGGCCTGGGCCCTGGGCCGCATCGGCGGCGGCGAGGCGCTGGACGCCCTGCGCCGGGCCCTGGAAGCCGAATCCGACGCCGGGGTGCGGGAGGAGATCCGGGCGGCCCTGGCGGCTGCGGAGGGCGTGCTCCCCGGCGGCGGGCAGGGGCGCCCGTAAGCGGCGGGCCGGGCACGGCGGGCAGCCGCCAGGGGTGTTGCGCCCCATGCGGCGGAGGCGGCGCCCCGCGTCGCGCCGGCGTCAGGGGGCGAAGCGCAGGGTCTCCGTGCGCTCCAGCGCGCCGGCGATCAGCGGCTCGATATCCAGGGGGGCTTCCACGGCCCGGGCCTGTTCCGGCCGCGGTCGGGTGACGGGATTCTTCGGCACGAAGAGGGCGCAGCAGTCCTGGTACGGCAGGATCGAAGTCTCGTAGGTGCCGATCCGCCGGGCCATCTCCACGATCTCCGTCTTGTCGAAGCCGACCAGCGGCCTGAGGACGGGCAGCGCCGCCACCTCGCCGATGGTCTGCAGGCTCTCCAGGGTCTGGCTGGCCACCTGCCCGACGCTTTCCCCGGTGACCAGCGCCAGGGCGCCGTGTTGGGCGGCCAGGCGCTCGGCGATCCGGAACATCATCCGCCGCATGATGGTGACGATCCACTGGGGCGGGCAGTGGCGGCTGATGGCGGTCTGCACGTCGGTGAAGTGCACCACGTGCAGGTTCAGGGGACCGCCGTAGCGGGCCAGGATCCGCGCCAGGTCCACCACCTTCTCCCGGGACCGGTCGCTGGTGAAGGGGTAACTGTGGAAGTGGACGGCATCCACCTGCACGCCCCGCTTCATCATCATCCAGACGGCCACCGGCGAGTCGATGCCGCCCGACAGCAGGGCCAGCGCCCGGCCGCTGGAGCCCACCGGCAGGCCCCCCGGGCCTGCGGCGGTCCGCGCGAAGACATACGCCGCATCGTCGCGGACCTCGATGTGGACCGTCACGTCGGGGTCGCCGAGGTCCACGGCCAGGCCGCGCCCCGGCGGCGGGTCGGCCAGCAGGGCCGCGCCCACCCGGCGGTTGATGTCCATGGACTGGTAAGGGAAGCGCTTGTTGGCGCGGCGGGCCGCCACCCGGAAGGTGGCCGGGCCCGGCGGCCGGTCCGAAAGCGCGCCCCGGAGTTCGTCCCGGGCCGCGGCGATGACGGCGTCCAGGTCCAGGGGGACCCGGCGCACCGGGCTGAAGGACACGATGCCGAAGACGCCCTCCAGCCGGCGCTGCATCTCCGCCCAGCCCACCGGCGCCTCGGCGAACAGCCTCCCGTGCTCCCGCCACACCCGGCCGCCTATCGGCTTCAGCGCCAGGCGCACGCGGTCGGCCAGGCGGCGCTCAAAGGCCGGGCGGTTGCGTCCCTTGAGGCCGATCTCCCCGTAGCGGATCAGGACCAGGGTGGTTTCACCGGTCACGGCCGCCCCGCCAGCGCGGCCAGCGCCGGCACCAGGCGGCCCAGGGCTTCCAGCAGGCGGTCGACGTCGTCCTCGGTGGAGTGGCGCGACAGGCTGATGCGCAGCGTGCCCTGGGCGTAGCGGTCCGGCACCTTGAGGGCCCGGATCACGTGGCTGGTGACGCCCCGGCGGGAATGGCAGGCCGAACCCGTGGACACGTAGATGTCCTGCTCGGCCAGGGCGTGGACCAGCACCTCGCCGCGCACCCCAGGGAAGGACACGTTGACGATGTGGGGTGCCGCGCCGTCAGGGTCGGCGGGGCCGTTGACGCGGGCGTCGGGAAAATGGCGGCGCAGGCCGTCCAGCAGCCGCGCCCGCAATCGGGCCAGGTGGTCGGGGGCGCCGGCGGCCATGGCCTCCAGGGTCAGGTCCAGGGCCCGGCCGAAGCCGGCGATCCCGGGGACGTTCTCGGTGCCCGGCCGCAGGCCGCCCTGCTGGTCCCCGCCGAAGAGCAGCGGCGCCAACCTCACGCCCTCGGCCGCGAACAGGGCGCCGATCCCCTTGGGACCGTGGATCTTGTGGGCGCTGACGGTCATCATGTCCACGCCCCAGTCCAGGGGGCGCAGGGGAAACTTGCCCAGGCTCTGCACCGCGTCCACGTGGAAGAGGGGATAGCGCCCGCGGCCCCGCCGGCGGCGGATCAGGTCGCCGACGGCGGCCACCGGCTGCACGGTGCCCACCTCGTTGTTGACGTGCTGGATGGAGACCAGGACGGTGTCGTCCCGCAGCGCCGCTTCCACGGCGGCGGCGTCGACGCGGCCCTCGCTGTCCACCGGCAGCACCGTCACGTCGAAGCCCTCGCGGCCCAGGGCCAGGCAGGCCTCCAGCACCGACGAGTGCTCCACGGCGGTGGTGATCACGTGCCGCCCATGGCGGGCCGCGGCGCGGGCGGCGCCCAGCACGGCCAGGTTGTTGGCCTCGGTGCCGCCCGAGGTGAAGATGATGCTGCGTTCCTCGACGCCGCCCAGGGCCCGGGCCACGGCCTGGCGCGCAGCGCGGACCAGGCGCTCGGCTTCCAGTCCCTTGCGGTGCGGCGAGGACGGGTTGCCGTAGGCGGCCGACGCCGCGTGGACCATGGCTTCCGCGACTTCGGGATCCACCCTTGTCGTGGCGCTGTTGTCGAGGTAGACTTCACCCAACGGGGACCCTCCTCGCCTGGACCATCGTACACCAGCGTTTTCAGCCCCCTCAACCGATGTCCCCCGCCGCCGGAATCCGGGCCGCGCGGTCTAGGGTCTTCGCCCGATCTCGACATCGGGTGCAGGCCTCATTGCCCCTCCGAAACCCTTGCGTTATGGTTGCTTGTGAACTCATTCACATCCCCAACGCCCTGGCTGGCTGCTGGAGGTGCTGCCGGTGGATCCCCAGTTGCGCGCGCTGGTTGCGGCCGTACTGCAGCGGACGTACAGGGACCTGGCGTCGGGTCCGAGGGGCAACGGTCACGACGTGTCGGCCAAGGATTACCGGGACGCGCGCGCCTTTGTCGAGACGGGCTGGTTCGACACGCTCTGCGAGTGCCTCAACCTCGACGCCGAGGAAACGCGCCGGGTGTTCCTGGCCTCCAAGGCCAGTTGACTTTCTTGTGGCGCCCGTGACGCCAACGCTCGTGGGAACGCTCGTGTGATCGTGCCGTGCCCGTACGTTTGAAGCCGCGCCGGGCGGCTGCCCCCGGGCAGCCCCGCGGAGCGGCTCTTTTTTGCCGGCGCGTTGCATAATTATGCGGAGCATGGTATGATGCCCGCTGCCGCCGGCCGCTATGCAGGGCCCGCCGTGCACGGCCCGTGCGGCCCCGGCGGCGGCCTGCCGGCGTTGAGGCCCGGCAGCGGCGATTCACGCGAGAGCACCCGCGCGCGCATGGGCGCGCGGGCATGCGCATGTATCGAGGCGAAGGGTGGCGTTGAGCGGTCATGGCCGCAGGAGCGGGTTCGGTGCAGCGGGTGGCGCTGGCTTACTCGGGAGGTCTGGACACGTCGGTCATCATCCCCTGGCTGCGGGAGCGCTACGGCTGTGAGGTGGTGGCCGTGGTGGCCGACGTGGGGCAGCGGGACGACCTGGACGCCGTCCGCCGCAAGGCCCTGGCCTCCGGCGCCGCGGCCTGCGACGTGGTCGACGTGAAGGAAGAGTTCGTGCGAGATTTCGCCTTCCGGGCGTTGAAGGCGGGGGCCCTCTATGAGGACCGCTACCTGCTGGGCACCTCGCTGGCCCGGCCGCTGATCGGCCGCGTGCTGGTGGAGCGGGCCCGGGCCCACGGCTGCGACGCCGTGGCCCACGGCGCCACCGGCAAGGGCAACGACCAGGTGCGGTTTGAGGCCGCCGTGGCGGCCCTGGCGCCCGACCTGCGGGTCATCGCTCCCTGGCGCCTCTGGGACATCCGCTCCCGGGAGGACGCCCTGGCCTACGCCGAGGCCCACGGCATCCCGGTGGAGGCCACGCGCCAGTCCATCTACAGCCGCGACGCCAACCTCTGGCACATCAGCCACGAGGGCGGCGACCTGGAAGACGCCTGGAACACCCCCCGTCCCGAGGTGCTGATGTACTGCGTGCCGCCGGAGCAGGCGCCGGACCAGCCCGAAGAGGTGATGATCACCTTTGAGCAGGGCGTGCCGGTGGCGGTGGACGGCCGGCGGATGGGTCCCGTGGATCTGCTGACGCACCTGAACCAGCGGGCCGGCGCCCACGGGGTCGGCATCGTCGAGATGGTGGAGAACCGCCTGGTGGGCATGAAGTCGCGGGGTGTGTACGAGACCCCCGGCGGCACCGTGCTGTTCGAGGCGCTGCGGGCCCTGGAGCGGCTGACCTACGACCGGGATTCCCTGGACCTGCGGGCCGAACTGGGCCGGCGCTACGCGCGCCTGGTCTACGACGGGCTGTGGTACACGCCCACCCGCGAGGCCATCGACGCGGCGGTGGACTCGCTGGCCCGGGTGCTGAACGGCGATGTCCGCGTGCGGCTGTACAAGGGCTCGGCCATGGCGGTGGCGGCCCGGTCCGACGACGCCCTTTATGATCCGGAACTGTCCACCTTCGGCGAGGGTGTCGAGTACGACCACGCCGACGCGGGCGGGTTCATCCGGTTGTTCACGCTGTCGCTGGCCACACGGGCGCGCCTGGCCCAGCGGCGCCAGGCCGCCGGTGGCCAGGCGCCCGCCGGCACCGTAGCGCAGGTCGCGCGCCGTTGAGCGGGAGCAGCGGCGATGAGCCACGCCACGCCCTGGGGCGGTCGCTTCAGCCAGGAACCGGCCGAGGCGCTGCTGCGTTTCACCGAGTCCACCGGGCAGGACGCCGCGCTGTTCGTCGACGACGTGCGCGGCAGCATCGCCCACGCGCGCATGCTGGCGGCCCGGGGGCTGATCTCCGAGGACGACGCCCGCGCCATCGTCCAGGGCCTGGAGGGGATCCTGGCCGACTGGCAGGCGGGACGGATCCAGCTGGACCCGCGCCTCGAGGACGTCCACATGAACGTGGAGCGGCTGCTGGAGCAGCGCATCGGTGAGCCGGCCCGCCGCCTCCACACTGCCCGTAGCCGCAACGACCAGGTGGCGCTGGACCTGCGCCTCTTCCTGCGCCGGCGCACCGCCGACGTCCGGCGGGCGCTGGCGCGGCTGGCCGTGGTGCTCTGCGACCTGGCGGAGCAGCACGCCGAGACGGTGATGCCCGGCTACACCCACCTGCAGCGGGCCCAGGCCGTGACCCTGGGCCACCACCTGCTGGCGTACGTGGAGATGCTGGCCCGGGACGACCAGCGCTTCGCCGACGCGGCCCGGCGCATGGGGCAGAGCCCGCTGGGCGCCGGCGCCCTGGCCGGCACCAGCCTGCCCATCGACCGGGAGCAGACCGCCGCCGAACTGGGCTTCGAGGGGGTCGCCGCCAACAGCCTGGACGCGGTGGCGGACCGGGACTTCGCCGTGGAGTTCCTGGCGGCGGCGGCCATCCTCATGATGCACCTGTCGCGGCTGGGCGAGGAGCTGGTGCTCTGGTCCACCCAGGAGTTCGGCTTCATGACCTTCAGCGACGCCTACGCCACCGGCTCCAGCATGATGCCGCAGAAGAAGAACCCCGACATCGCGGAACTGGTGCGGGGCAGGGCCGGGCGCGTCTACGGCGATCTGGTGGCGCTGCTGGTGGTGCTGAAGGGCCTGCCCCTTTCCTATAACCGCGACCTGCAGGAGGACAAGCCGCCGGTGATCGACGCGGCGGACACCTGCGAGGCCTGCCTGTCGATCCTGGCCGACGCCCTGTCCCAGGCGCAGTTCCACGCGGACCGCATGGCGGCCGCCGCCGCCGACCCGGCCCTGGGGGCCACCGACCTGGCCGAGTACCTGGTGGAGCGGGGCGTGCCGTTCCGGGAGGCCCACCACGTGGTGGGGCGCCTGGTGGCCGAGACCGACGGGCTGAAGCGGGTGGACGCCGCGGCCCTGGCGCGGGCCCATCAGGCCTTCGGTCCCGACGCCCTGGAGCGGCTGGATCCGCGCCGGGCGGTGCAGGCAAGGAGCCTGCCCGGCGGGCCGGCGCCGGAGCGGGTGCGCCGGCGGGCGGCCCAGCTGCGGGAGCTGTTCCGCGCGGCCGGTGGGTGAGGGCGGCGCCGTGCGGGCGGCGCAGGCGGAGGGCGGCGCCGGGGGACGGCACAGGCGCTGCAGCCGGGACGCCGCCCACCGGTGACGACGGGCGCGGCGGGACGCGGGCAGCCGCTCCCATGTTCCCCTGTAAGGAACAGCCGGCACCTGTTCCGGGGGTTCGGCCCCTGTCGCGGGGGCACAACTCCGCCCCGGAGCCCCGGGCGGGGACACGAAGTCCAGTATCGTCCCTGTTTGCGGGCTTCAGGTCCCGTCCGCACCGTTCAGGGATGATCCTGTCCCTACTTATGTCAACCTGGCAGCCTCCGCACCGCTTTGGCCGTCCCCCAGGTCCAAAATTGGCCCTGGTGCCGGAAAAATGGCGCGATTCGACACGAATAGGGTTGATATCGGAGCAGCCCGCAGTTCCCCGGACCCGCGAAATTTGGAACCACTCTTCTTAGAGACCTGTCCCGTCCTGAAACCCGCATGAAATAGGGCTTTTCCCTTGACAGCACCCGCCCTCCAACGTACGATTGGCAAGGACTGAAAATGACAATCATTTTCAGGAGAGGAGAATGGGCGTGGCGAGAATGCAGCGCCTTTTCTCGGTCCTTGCCAGCCTGGTGCTGGCGGCCGTCCTGCTGGCGGCGTGCGGCGGGCCCGGCCAGCAGCCCGGCGGCGCATCGGGCGGCGGGAGCGGCGGTGCCGCCGAAACGTCCGAGGACGCCGGCGAGGCCGCCGAGCCCGCGTCCACGGAACCGGCCCGCGTGGTGGTCTACTCCGGGCGGAACGAGAACCTGATCGGTCCCCTGCTGGAGCGGTTCCAGCAGGCTACGGGCATCCAGGTGGAGGTGCGCTACGGGTCCACCAGCGAGATGGCCGCCACGCTCCTGGAGGAGGGCCAGCGCAGCCCGGCCGACGTGTTCCTGGCCCAGGACGCGGGGGCGCTGGGCGCCGTGGCCCGCGAGGGCCTGCTGCGGCCGCTGCCGGCCGACCTGCTGGACCGGGTGGACCAGCGGTTCCGGTCGCCCGACGGGCTGTGGGTGGGCGTCAGCGGCCGTGCCCGCACCCTGGTCTACAACCCGGAGCGGCTGGCTGAGAGCGACCTGCCCCGGTCCATCTTCGACCTGACCGACCCCAAGTGGCGGGGCCGCCTGGGCTGGGCGCCCACCAACGCCTCGCTCCAGGCCTTCGTCACCGCCATGCGGGTGGTTTACGGCGACGATGAGACCCGCCGCTGGCTGGAAGGCTTCATCGCCAACGAGCCGCGGGTCTATCCCAACAACGCCGCCCAGGTGGAGGCGGTGGCCGCCGGCGAGATCGACCTGGGCCTGGTCAACCACTACTACCTCTACCAGTTGAAGGCCCAGTACGGCGAAGACTACCCGGCCGCCAACTACTACCTGCCCGACGGCGACATCGGCGCGCTGATCAACGTGGCCGGGGTGGGCGTCCTGCAGACGGCCCCCAACCCCGAGGCCGCCATGCGGCTGGTGGACTTCCTGCTGTCGGAGGAGGCCCAGCGCTACTTCGCCGAGCAGACGTACGAGTACCCGCTGATCAGCGGCGTGGAGACCGGCGCCGGCCTGCCGCCCATCGAAGGGCTGGCCTCGCCGGACATCGACCTCAGCGACCTCTGGGACCTGGAGGGCACGCTGGAACTGCTCCGCGAGGTCGGGGCGCTCTAGCGGGCCGGGCGCCTGGACGCCACGAGAGGTGAACGCGCGCTGAGCCTTGGAGCCGCATCACGGACGGTGCGCCGGGGTGCCGGGGGCAGCGTCACCGCCCCCGGCGCCCTGGCCTGGCTTCTGGCGTGGCTCGTTGCCGCCCTGGTGCTGATCCCGGTGGTGTGGGTGGTGCTGCGGGCGGCCGCGGCCGACCGGGACATCTGGCGGCTGGTAGCCGACCCGCGCACCCTGCGGCTGCTGGCCAACACCCTGCTGCTGGCCCTGGCGGTCACCGCCGCGGCCGTGATCCTGGCGGTGCCCATGGCCTGGCTCACCACCCGCAGCGACCTGCCCGGCCGCCGCTTCTGGACCGTGGCCCTGGCGGTCCCGCTGGCGGTGCCCAGTTACCTGGGCGCCTACACCATCATCGCCGCCCTGGGACCGCGGGGCATGCTGCAGCAACTGGCCGGCCGGTTCCTGGGCCTGGAGCGCCTGCCCGACCTGTACGGCTTCGGCGGTGCCGCCCTGGCGCTCACGCTGTTCAGTTACCCGTACGTGTACCTGACGGTGCGCGGGGCGCTGCTGCGGGCCGACCCGGCGCTGGAGGAGGCGTCCCGCAGCCTCGGGCACGGGCCCCTGGCCACCTTCCTGCGGGTGGTGCTGCCCAACCTGCGGCCGGCCATCGCCTCGGGCGCCCTGCTGGTGGCCCTCTACGTCTTCAGCGACTTCGGCGCCGTGTCGTTCATGCAGTTCGAGACCTTCACCCGCGCCATCTACACCCAGTACCTGGCGGCATTCGACCGCACGTACGGCGCGGTGCTGAGCCTGCTGCTGGTGGCCTGCACGGCGCTGGTCCTGGCCGGTGAGGCATGGACCCGGGGCCGCGCCCGCCACGACCGGGTTGGACCGGGCCTGCAGCGCACGCCGGCGGTGGTCTCCCTGGGCCGCTGGCGGGTGCCGGCGCTGATCTTCTGCGGCATGGTCACCTTCCTGGGCATCGGCCTGCCGCTGATCGTGGTCTTCTACTGGCTGTTCCTGGGCTCCGACCCCCTCGGCTGGTCCCTGGCCCGCCAGGCCCTGGGCAACTCGCTGCTGGCGGGGGCCCTGGCAGCGGTGGCCACCGTCCTGATGGCCCTGCCGGTGGCCAGGGTGGCGGCCCGCAGCCCCAGCCCCTGGGCGCGGGTGGTGGAGTCGGCCAGTTACGTGGGTTACGCCCTGCCCGGCGTGGTGGTGGCCCTGGGCCTGGTCTTCTTCGGCATCCACGCCGCCTGGCCGCTGTACCAGACCCTGACCATGCTCATCTTCGGCTACGTGGTCCTCTTCCTGCCCCAGGCCGTGGGTGCGCTGCGCAGCTCCTTCCTGCAGATCAACCCGCACCTGGAGGAAGCCGCCCGCACCCTGGGCGCCGGCAGCGGCCGCACCCTGCGGACCGTGACGCTGCCGCTGCTGGGACCGGGCGCGGCGGCTGCGGCGGCGCTGGTGTTCCTCACCACCATCAAGGAACTGCCGGCCACGCTGCTTCTGGGTCCCACCGGGTTCCGCACCCTGGCCACGGTGGTCTGGTCCACCACCAGCGAGGTCTTCTACGGCCGGGCGGCACCTGCCGCGCTGGTCCTCATGATGGTATCGTTCCTGTCGGTGGCCTTTTTGCTGGCTGACGCGCGGCCCGGCGCCCTGTGGGCACCGTGGACCGCCCGGCGGGGGAGGCGACGGCATGACGCAGCCGGCGGGGACGGCGGTCTCGTGCCGCGGCGTGCGCAAGCGGTTTGAAGGCGTCGACGCCGTGGCCGGCGTGGACCTGGAGGTCCAGGCCGGAGAGTTGCTGTGCCTGCTGGGGCCCAGCGGCTGCGGCAAGACCACGCTGCTGCGGCTGATGGCCGGTCTGGAGCGCCAGGACGACGGGCGCATCGAGATCGCCGGCCGCCTGGTGGCCGGCCCCGGCGTCCACATGCCGCCCGAGGCGAGGCGGGTGGGCATGGTGTTCCAGGACTACGCGCTGTTCCCCCACCTGACGGTGCGCGACAACGTGGCCTACGGCCTTAAGGGCAGCGGCCGTCACGGCCGGTGGTCGGCGGACAACGGCCGCCGGGACATCCGCCGCCGGGTGGACGAGATGCTGGAACTGGTGGGCCTGTCGGACCGGGCCGACAGCCTGCCCCACGAGTTGTCGGGCGGGCAGCAGCAGCGCCTGGCCCTGGCGCGGGCCCTGGCGCCGGCTCCCGACGTGATCCTGCTGGACGAGCCCTTCTCCAACCTGGACCTGGCCCTGCGCCGCCGCCTGCGCCGCGACGTCCGCGAGATCCTGCGCCAGGCCGGCGTCACCGCCATCTTCGTGACCCACGACCAGGAGGAAGCCCTCAGCGTGGCCGACCGGCTGGCGGTGATGTGGGAAGGCCGCATCGTGCAGGCGGGGCCGCCGCGTCACGTGTACCACTACCCGGCCACCCGCCGGGTGGCCAGTTTCCTGGGCGAGGCCAACTTCCTGCCCGCCACCGCCGCCGGCGGCCGCGCCACCTGCGACCTGGGCACCTTCCCGGCGCCCGCCTGGCTCAACGGGCCGCTGGAGTTGATGTTCCGCCCCGAGGCGCTGCAGCTGGTGCCCGCCGACGACGGCGAGGCGGTGGTCACGTCCAGCGCCTTCTTCGGCCACGACCAGCTGGTGGCGGTGCGCCTGCCGCGCGGCACCACGGTGGAGGCCCGGGTGGTGGGAATGGAAAGTTTCCGGCCGGGCCAGCGGGTGCGGGTCGTGGTCCAGGGACTGCCCATGATGTTCGCGCCCGGCGGGGGCGCCTACCGGCATGACGGCCTGGGCTTCTGAGCCGGGCTGCACCGGCCTGGCGCCGCTTCTGGCGGGGCGGGCTCCTGACAAGGCAGCACCGGCTCTTGCATAAACATCCCCCATGAACCCGAGCCACCGGCCGCCGCGCCGGCGGCCTGCGACCCCGTTCCTGACCCTCAACCTGCGCCCCGCGGTGCGGGCGGCCGCCCTGGCGCTGGCCGCGGTGCTGGTGCTGGGGACGGCGGCAGCCCTGCTGGCGCCGCTTTCTACCTGGCTGCCCGGCGGCGGCCGGCATCCGCCCCCGGACGATGGGGACCGCGGCCCCGCCTCGCCGCCGGGCGGCGGTGACCGGGTGGCACCCGGCGTCCGCCTCTGGGACCACGACCTGTCCGGGTGGACGCGGGCCCAGGTGGCGGAGTGGCTCACCGCGCTCGCCCCCGGGCTGCGCCGGGACCCGGTGCCGGCCCGGATCGACCCGGTGACCCGCGGCGTGATCCCGGAACTGGCCGGCGCGCGGCTGGACGTGGCGGCCACGCTGGAGGCCGTCCTGGCCGCGCCGGCCGGGACGGCGGTGGAGCCCCGCTTCGACTGGATCGAACCCGAGGTCACCATGGCCGACTTCCCGCTGGCGCCCGTCTACCAGGGCAACCCCCAGCGCCGCCAGGTCACGCTGATGATCAACGTGGCCTGGGGCAACGAGGAACTGGCGCAGATGCTGGACATCCTGGACGCCGAGGGGGTGCGCACCACCTTCTTCCTGGTAGGGCGCTGGGCCGAACGCTACCCGGACCTGGCCCGGGCGGTGGCGGAGCGGGGCCACGAGATCGCCAGCCACGGTTACTCCGACGCCGCGGCCATCGGGTCGCTGGACTACCAGGCCGCCCGGGCGGACCTGGAGCGGGCCCACCGGGTGATCACGGAGGTGACCGGCCGCGAGCCGCGCTGGTTCAGTCCCCACCGGGGCGAGTGGAGCCCGGCGCTGCTGGAGGCCTGCCGCGACCTGGGCTACCGGCTGTTCCTGTGGACCGTGGACACCATCGACTGGCAGGACCCGGACCGCGGCACCCTGCTGGCCCGGGTGCTGGACCGGGCCGTTCCCGGGGCGCTGGTGCTGATGCACCCGCGGCCGGTGACCGTGGACGCCCTGCCCGACATGATCCGCGGCCTGCGCCGGCACGGCCTGGAACCGGTGCCCCTGGGGACGCTGCTGGACCCGCACCTTCCCCCGGATCCCGCGGAAACCGGCCTGCCCGGCGGCGCCACGGCGCAGAGGGCGGGCCCGCCGGACCCCCGCACCGGAGATGCCTGGTGGGGGGCCCGGGTCCCGTAGGGCCGGGCAGGAGCGCCGCCGCCACCCGCCAAACAACAGGGCCGGAGGGATGGCGGTGAACGAGACCACAAAGCGAAGCGGCTCGCGTCCCGGACCGCTCAGCGGCCTGAAGGTCCTGGACCTGTCGCGGGTCCTGAGCGGGCCCTACTGCTCCATGATGCTGGCCGACCTGGGCGCCGACGTCATCAAGGTGGAGCGTCCCGGCACCGGCGACGACACCCGGGCCTGGGGCCCGCCCTTCGTCGGCGGCGAGGCGGCCTACTTCCTCAGCGTCAACCGCAACAAGCGCAGCATCACCGTGGACCTCAAGCAGGAAGAGGGCCGGGAGATCATCTACCGCCTGGCGCGGCAGGCCGACGTGGTACTGGAGAACTTCCGGCCCGGCACCGCCGACAAGATCGGCGTGGGTTACGAGCAGCTGCGGCAGATCAATCCCCGCATCGTCTACTGCTCCATCTCGGGCTTCGGCCAGGACGGTCCCTACCGGGACAAGCCCGGCTACGACGCCATCGCCCAGGCCATGGGCGGCATCATGGGCGTGACGGGCACCGAGGACGCCCCGCCGGTGCGGGCCGGCGTGGCCATCGCCGACATCGGCGCCGGCATGTGGGCCGCGTACGCCATCCTGGCCGCCCTGCTGCACCGGGAGAAGACGGGTGAGGGGCAGTACATCGACGTGTCGCTGCTGGAGGGCCAGATCGCCTGGCTGACCTACGTGGCCGGGAACTTCTTCGCCTCGGGCCGCGACCCGCGCCGGTACGGCTCGGCCCACCCCAACATCGTCCCTTACCAGGCCTTCGAAACCGCCGACGGCCACGTGATGCTGGCCGTGGGCAACGACGGCCTCTGGCGGCGCTTCTGCCAGGCGGCGGGGTTCGAGGACCTGCTGGAGGATCCCCGCTACGCCACCAACTCCGACCGGGTCCAGCACCGGGACGAGCTCCTGGCCATCCTGGAGGAGCGCATGAAGCAGCGCACCACCGCCCAGTGGATCGCCCTGCTGGACGAGGCCGGCGTGCCGGCCGGTCCCATCTACCGGCTGTCGGAACTGTTCAGCGATCCCCACGTGCTGCACCGGCAGATGAAGGTGGACCTGGACCATCCCACGGCGGGCCGCATCTCGGTGACGGGCATCCCGACCAAGTTTTCGAAGACGCCCGGGGCCATCACCGACCCGCCGCCGCTGCTGGGCCAGCACACCGACGAAATCCTCAGGGAACTGGGGTACGACGAGGCCGCCATCGCCGGCCTGCGCAGCCGCGGCGTCATTTGAGGCGGTTTGATCTGTGGCGGCACTTGCCGGGCGTAGGGGCGGGCGTTCGCCCCTACGCCGGCGGAGTCGATGCCTTCGTTCAGGACGGCGAGGTATCGTGAGTACACGAACAGGCGGTTGCGGCGCCGACCGGTCAACTCGTGGGCGATATTAAACGAAGGCGGGTCAACGTTAAATAAGTGGCGCCGCGTCGCCGGGCGTGTCGACGTCGAAGATGACCGCGTCGTCGTCGAAGGGCACCTGCAGGCAGTCCAGGGACCGCAGCAGGTTGCGGGGCGCGTCGTCGCCGTCGGGGAGCCGGCAGAGGGCGTCCAGCGCCTCCGGTGCGAAGACCACCGGATGTCCCGGCGTGCCGCTGGGATCGTGAACGGCCCGGGCCGCCCGGTGACCGGCGCCCCGGCGGCGCGCCCGGGTCAGGGCGGCGTGGACCTGATCCACGTGCCGGCCGGTCACCCGCGGCATGTCGGCCAGAAGCACAGCCACGTAGGCGGCGCCCAGGCGCCGCCGCACCGTTTCCGCCGCCCGCCGCAGGGACCCGCCCTGCCCGCGGGCATAATCCGGGTTGTCGACCAAGACCAGGCGTGGGGACTGGGGCACGGCGGGCCGGACGCGGTCGGCGTCGTGGCCGGTGACCACCACCACCAGCGCCGCCGGCGAGGCCAGCGCCGCCCGTACGGCCCGGGTGACCATGGCCTCGCCGTCGACGGGCACCAGTTGCTTGGTCCCGCCGAACCGCCGGGCCTGGCCCGCCGCCAGCACCACCGCCGCCAGGGGCAGGCCGTCGGCGGTTTCGTCATGCGAGGCGCCCTCAGCGGGCCGCATCCCGGGCACGGGGCTCAACTCCGGATCTCCACGTCGCCGAAGACGGCGGCGCCGCCGATGGTCAGCACCGGTCCCGGTCCCGGCGGTTTCGGAGCCCGCCGGTCATGGACCTCGCCCAGGATCGACGCGGTCCTGACCACCACCTGCCAGTCGGCCGGCACCACCACGTCGATGTCGCCGAACACGGCCACCAGGTCCAGGTACGCGCCGTCGGGGTCCAGGCGGGTCTCGCGCAGGTCCAGCGCGGTGTCGCCGAATAGGGTGGTTACCTGGGCCCGGCGGAAACCGGCGGACCTGACCACGTGGCTGCGCGAGCCGAACAGGGTGGCGCCGGTGAAGGTCGTGCCGGCCTCGTAGGCCTCGCGCCCCGGCGCGGCGCCCCGCAGCACCAGGTAAACCCCCAGCAGGATCAGCACCGCAGGCCAGAAGGCCTTGGCCCACCCGCCGGGCAGCAGGCCCAACCGGTTCAACTGCCAGAGCAGGCCGAACAGAGCCGTCAGAGCGCCCAGCCAGCGGGTGCTCCGGTCACGCATCAGGGCCAGGCCCGACACCACGATCAGAAGGGGCCACCAGGTCGACGCCAGGGCGCGGAAGTCCACGTACCCCCAGCGGTCGGCCAGCAGCAGCCCGCCGGCGATGATCAGCAGCACGCCCAGGGTCGTGGTCCCCATGACCGGACCACCACTCCTCGCGCCGGGTGTCTTGCCGCAGGACGTGGATTCCAGTTCGAGAGGCGGGCGGCCATACCTGCGCGGCCGGGGCCCTTACCGGGAGGCGGCGCCCTGACGGCTGGTGGCACCGTCACCGCTGGCCGGCGGCGATGCCGCGTGCTGCCCGCTACCGCTCGCCGGCGCCGCCCAGGCGGATCTTCGGTCCCCTGGGCGCGACTTTGGGCGCCCGGCGGCGGCTGTCGGCCCCGCGCCGCATGGACGGCGGCAGCAGCCGGCGCTGGTTGAGCCAGAGGACGGCGGCCGTGCCGGCGGCCAGGGCCACGGCCGCCTGGGACAGGAACATGACCGCCTGCCCGGCCTGCACCAGCATGCCGAAAGCCGGCGGTCCCAGGGCAGCGCCGAAAAAGCGTACGGAGCCGTAGAGGGAGGTCACCAGGCCTCGCTCCGACCGCTCCGCCGAACTGGTGATCAGGGTGTTCAGCGCCGGGAGCACCAGGCCGCTGCCGAACCCCAGCACCGAGGCGATGGCGGTGACGGCCACGGGGCCGCTGACGGCATACAGGCCCGCCAGGGCGGCCGTGATCAGCGCGGTCCCGATGACGGCCACCGCCTTGAGCCAGCGGGTCAGCCGGTCCTGGAGGTAGGTGCCGGTGAGCCAGGCGGTGACCGCCATGACCAGCACGGGCACGGCGATGACCAGGCCCTTGGCGAAACCGGTGACGCCGTGCTCCTGCTCCAGCACGTCGGAGAACCAGCTGAGGACGCCGAACAGCATGAACAGCACCACGGCGCCCAGCGTGAACGCCACCAGCAACGAGGTGCCGCGGTCGGCCAGGATGGTCTTGAGGTCGTTGACGTACTGACCGAAGGCCCGCTGGCGGCGCGGCGACCCGCCCGGCTCCTTGACGATGGTCCACACGCCCACCGCCGAAAGCCAGGCCAGGGCCGGGTACACGAAGAAGGGCGCGTACCAGGTCAGCAGAGCCACCGCCGACCCCAGGATGGGGCTCAGCACCTTGCCCATGCCGTTGGACGCCTCCAGCAGCCCCATGGCCTTGGTGCGCTCGCTGCTCTGGAAGATGTCGCCGGCCAGGGCCATGGCCACCTGGTAGGTGCCGCCGCCGCCGATGCCCTGCAGGATGCGGCCTGCCAGGATCATGCCGTACGGCTTATCGGTGAACAGCGGGGCCAGGCCGGCCACCAGGCCGCCCAGGCCGAACAGGAACAGGGCCGGGATCAGCACGGTCCTGCGGCCCACGTAGTCCGAAGCCAGGCCGCCCAGGGGGATCACCAGGCCGGCGGGGATGGAGAAGGCCGTGATCACCAGGGCGATGCGCACCTGGGACACGTTCATGGCCTGTCCCATCAGCGGCAGGACGGGGATCAGCATGGAGTTGCTGAGCACCATGACGAAGGGGACGGAGCAGAGCACAGCAAAGGGCAGCCGTGTCTGCTTCTTCATGGGCGCTCTTCCCCGCGCGGGCGGTCCCCGGGACCCCGCGCCGGCCGCCGGGCCCGCTCCCCCGGGTGCGCCGCGCCCTCCGGTTGCGCATCCGTCGGTTCCCCGGGGTGTGCTTCCGCCGGTTCCCCCGGGTGTGCTTCCGCCCGGCCCCGCTGGTGCGACGGGGCCACCGACTCGGAACGCTCCTCCACCCGGTTGTCGTAGGCGTAGGTGTCGCCCCGCCAGACCTTCGGGTCACCGGGGCCCCGCGGCTCGAAGGACTCACAGGTCATCTCCACGTGGCTGCCGCCCACGAAGGTGAACGTCACTTCGTCGTTGCAGCAGATGCCGCCGTCGTTGTGGATGCACTCCGTGGCCGCACAGACGATGACCGTCATGGACCGCTTCCCCTTCGTCGGGCGGGCAGAGAGTCGCGTTCCGGGCCGCCGGTGCCCCGGCCGGCTTCGGGCTGGTCCCCCGCGGCCAGCCGCACAGCCGGTTCCGCGCCGGTCCCGCCGTGGGGATCCCGGCCCGGCTGCCCGTCCCGGTGGCCCGGCCCGGTCCCTGGACGGCAGGTCCCCGCCGCTCGCTGGTCCGTTAGCCGTACGGCGTTACATCGATGCTGCGGGGATGGCTGCCCAACCGCTTGAGGTCCTGGACCTGCAGCAGGGCATGGATCAGGGCTTCGGGCCGCGGCGGGCTGCCCGGCACGTACACGTCGACGGGGATGACGGTGTCCACGCCGTCCAGCACCGTGGCGCCCTGGTGGTAAGGCCCGCCGCCGCAACTGCAGCCGCTCAGGGCGATGACCCAGCGCGGCTCCGCCATGGATCGGTACACCTGGCTGATGATGGGCGCGTTCTTCTCAGTGACCGGCCCCGCCACCACCAGCACCTCGGCGTCGGCGGCGGAGCGCGCGGGCTGAATGCCCAGGTGGTCGGGCCGGTACCGGTCCAGGGCCAGGGGTGCCAGTTCCACGGCGCAGCAGCAGCCGCCCAGCAGCAGGTAGCGCAGCGGGGGCCGGCGGCGGGCCCGCAGCCCCTGCCTGAGGCTCCACAGCCGCCCTGCCCCGGGGAAACCGCGGAAGCGCAGTGCTCCCGGAAACGGCCAACCGTGCCGGAGGTCTGAGGGGCGCCTCAGTGGACCGCGTGGATCCTGGCCAGCCACTGGCCGTCCTCCTCGATCAGGTAGGTGGCGCACAGACCCCGGTCCAGTTCGCCGGGTTCCGGGGGATCGATCCACGGGAACCGGCAGGCCTCGCCGTCGTGGTAGTAGCACCCGGTTTCCCGGCAGCGGACGGCACGGTCGTCCCCGCTCCGCTGGCCGGGCAGCGTCCAGTCCCATTCCATGCCCAGCACCCCCGCCGGCCGCCGGCGGCTCTCGCCGGCGGCGCCTCGCCCCCGGGCGCCGCACCTCGGCCGCGGGCGCCGCACCTCGCCCCCGGGCGCCGCACCTGCCGCCGGTTGACCCTGCTTCCGGTTGACCCTGCTTAATGTGGGCAGCGCCTGCGGCTTTCATCCGGACGGTTCAAGTTGCCGGGCGGCTCGCCGTTTGACGCCGGTGCCCGCCGGGACAGCCTGTGGGGTGGAGGGAGCCGTACTGCCCCACAAGGGTGCGGCCGCAAGGGATGGCCGGCTTCGGCGGCCGGATGGAGCGGCGCGACGGGCAGGAGGCGACAGCAAGGAAAGGATGATTGGCCAGGTGGATGACCGGCAGGACCGGGCCGGCAGACCCGGGCGGGCAGCCGGCGGCCGGCCAACCGGCCCCGGGCAGGACGGCAACGGGCGCAGCCGGGTCGCAGGCCGGCGCCCGGGCGGCAGCGCGCGCAGCCAGGCCGCGGACCCGCGCGTGCAGGTCGCCCTGGAGTCGGTGGTCCAGCGCCTGCCCGGGGTGACCGAGCACTTCCCGGGGGTGGTCACCGCGCGCCTGGAGGACCTGCTGAGGTGGGCCCGGGGCAGTTCCCTCTGGTACCTGCTCTTCGGCATCGCCTGCTGCGCCATCGAGATGATGGGCGCCGGCGGTCCCCGCTACGACCTGGACCGCTTCGGCTCGGTTTTCCGCGCATCGCCCCGGGTGTCGGACCTGATGATCGTGGCGGGCACGGTCACCGAAAAGATGGCCCCGGTGGTCAAGCGGCTCTACGACCAGATGGCCGAGCCGCGCTGGGTCATCGCCATGGGCGCCTGTGCCTCGGCCGGCGGCCCTTACTGGCAGGGCTACAACGTGGTGGCCGGCGTCGACAAGGTGGTGCCGGTGGATGTCTACATCCCCGGATGCCCGCCGCGCCCGGAGGCGCTGATGCACGCGGTCCTGATGCTGGGCGAGAAGATCCGGCGCGGTGAGCAGGCCCGGGTCGACCCCGGCGCCCTGGACGCCCGAGTCTATGATCCCGGGGAACCGCCGGGCGGCCCCGAGCAGGTGCCGGGCGGGGGCGAGCCCCGCCGTACCCAGAAGGTGCCCGGGCCGCGGGAGAAGGTGCCCGGCCGGTGAGCGGCTTCTGGGGGAGCAGTACGGTGGGGCGGCCGGACCCGCACCGGCAGCGGCGCGCCCAGCGCCTGATCGAACGGTTCCATGCCGGCCTGGTCGACGCTGCCGGGTACCTGCGCGGGCTGCAGGCGCTGTTCGCCGAGGAGTTTGCGGAGGAGGTGGCCGGTCTCGAGGTGCCGCCGGCGGCCCCGGTCACCGATCTGGCGACGGGCACGGCAACGGACGGCACCGGCTCCCTTGACGACCCCGGCGACGCCGAGCGGATCCGCCGCATGTTTCCCACCCGCGAGGACGCGCCGGGTCTCTGGCTGGTCCTGGCCGACGACCGCTGCCACTTCTGCGGCAGGCACCTTCCGGTGCTGGCGTTGAAACGCAGCGGCGACGACCCCGGCGGCTGGGTCCACATCTGCCTCGACGACCTGGAACTGATCCGCAGCCAGGCCCACGGCGCCCTCGAATCCGGGTAAAGGCGCCGCGCCGCCCCCCGCACCGCCCAAAGAGGTATTCCTGACGCCCTAATTCCCGGGGAGGCGGGGGGCGGTCCGGACCTTAGGCGTTCGAGACGCCCTATTCGGCCCCGCTCCACCTGTTGGGAGACCGGGAGACCGGAAATAAGGCGCTGGGGGCGCCTTGACCGGCCTGGAACCCCCTGAAGGTGACCCGTTTAGGCACCTGAGATACCTTGTGCGGGCCCTGGCCGCACCTCCACGCGGATGTGCCGGGCCGTCTCGGCGTCGATCTCCAGTTCCTCCCCGCCGACCCTCAGCACCACCCGCCCGTTGCCGCCGGGCAGCGGCGTCAGCACCGTGCCGGGGCCGATGCCCAGGCGGGCCAGGGTCCGCAGCACCCGCGGGTTCTCGTCGTCGACGCGCGACACCCGGACCTCCGCTCCGGTCTCCGCTTCCACCAGCGGCCGGTCGGCCGGAGCGTCCAGGATGCCCTCCACCGACGGGATCGGCGCACCGTGGGGGTCGTGCCGGGGATGGCCCAACCGGGTCGCCAGTTCTTCGGCCACCTCCGGCGGCGTGTAGTGCTCCAGGCCGTGGGCCTCGTCGTGGACCAGGTCCCAGGGGCGGCCGCCGGCGTCGGTGAGGAAGCGCTCCCACAGGCGGTGGGTGCGGACCAGACCCCGGGCCTTGCGCAGGCCTGCGCCGGTCAGGGCCGCGCTGCCGTCGGGCGCCAGAGCCACCAGCCCCGCCGCCCGCAGCCGCCGCAGCAGCGCCTGCGCCCGGCCGCGCTCGATGCCCAGCGACGCCGCCAGGGCCCCGGCGTCGGCCCGGGTGCCCCGTTCCTCCAGCTCATGGAGCGCTTTGAGGGCATCCTCCTGCTGGATCCGCCCGGCGCGGCGCCGCCGCTGCAGTGCCTGCCAGACCAGCCCCTCCTGCGGCGAGAACAGCATCGCCAGCATGAACATGGCCGTGCTGACCAGCACCATGGCGGCGCCCGAGGCCACGTTCGCGTAGTACGACAGGTACAGCCCCGTCACCGACGCCGCCACGCCCAGCACCACCGCCAGGCCCATCATGGCGTTGAACCGCCGGGTCATCAGGAACGCCGTGCTGGCCGGCGTCACCAGCATGGCCACCACCAGCACGATGCCCACCGCCTGCATGGACGCCACGATGGTGACCGACAGCAGCAGCATCATCAGGTAGTGCAGCGCCCGCACCGGCAGGCCGCTGACCTGGGCTGCCGTCGGGTCGAAGGACCACATCAGCAGTTCCTTGTACAGCAGCGCCACCACCGCCAGCACCAGGCCGCCGGTGGCGGCCGCCAGCCACAGGTCCCCGTCGCGGACGCCCAGCACGTTGCCGAACAGGATGTGGTGGACGTCGATGTGGCCCGGGACGCGGCTGATCAGCGCCAGGCCCATGGCGAAGGCGCCGATGAACATGATCCCCATGGCGGCGTCCGACTTGATCCGCGTGTTGCGCTCCACGTAGCCGATGCCCAGGGCCGTGGCCAGGCCGGTGACCACGGCACCGGCGAAGTAGGGGATCCCCAGGATGTAGGCGATGACCACGCCCGGCAGGACCGCGTGGGAAATGGCGTCGCCCAGCAGCGCCCAGCGCTTGACGATCAGGTACGACCCCATCACGGCGCAGATCACGCCCACCAGCACCGACGTCAGCAGCGCCCGCTGCATGAACTCGTAGGCCAGGGGGGCCAGCAGCCAGGCCGTCACGGTCCCACCACCACCCGGCTGCCGCCCTGCTCGAAAGCCACCAGGCGGCCCCCGTAGGTGCGGCGCAGAAGGTCCGGCCGGAACACCTCTCCGGGCGGCCCGAAGGCCACCACGGCCCCGTTGAGCAGCAGGACCAGATCGCAGTGGTCCTGGACCACGCCGAGGTCGTGGTTCACCATGACGATGGTCCGGCCGGCGCGCCGCAGTTGGGCCATCAACTCCAGGATGATCCGCTCGGTGGCGGCGTCCACGCCCACGAAGGGCTCGTCGAGGAAGAAGAGGTCGGCTTCCTGGGCCAGCGCCCGGGCCACGAACACCCGCTGCTGCTGGCCGCCGGACAACTGGCCGATGCGGGCCTGGGCGAAGCCCTCAAGTCCCACCCGCTCCAGCAGTTCCAGGGCCAGGGCGCGGTCCCGGGGTCCCGGCCGCCGGAACAGCCCCACCTGCCGGTAGCGGCCCATGAGGACCACGTCCAGGGCGGTGACGGGGAAGTCCCAATCCACGTCCTCCCGTTGGGGGACGTAGGCGATGCGGTCCCGGGCGCGGTCCACGGGCAGGCCGCCCACGCGGACCTCTCCCGATTCCCGCGGCACCAGGCCCAGCACCGCCTTGATCAGGGTCGACTTGCCGGCGCCGTTGGGACCGATGATACCCACCACGGCCCCCGGCGGGCAGCTGAAGGAAACGGCCCGCAGCACCGGCTCGCGCTGGTAGGAAACCGTCAGGTTGCTGACCTCCAGCAGCGGGGTCGCCGGCTGCGCTGCACCGATCCGCCCGTTGCTCGTCACGGCCGCCTCAGCCCCCCAGTCCCTCGACGAAGCGGGTGACGTTGGCGCGCATCATCTTGATGTAGGTGTCGGCCTCGCTGCCCTCGGGCCCCAGGGAGTCCACGTACACCGCGCCGCCGATGGCCGCGCCGGTTTCGTCGGCGATCCGCTGCAGGATCCGCGGGTCCAGGGTCGTCTCCACGAACACCGCCGGCAGGTCAGCCTCACGGATGGCGTCGATCAGTTCGGAGATGTGGCGAGCCGACGGCTCGTCTTCGGGGGCCAGGTTGTAGATGAAGCCCAGGATCTCGAAGCCGTAGGCCCGGGCGAAGTAGCGGAAGGCGTTCTCACTGGTCACCAGCTTGCGGTGCTGGGGCGGGATCCGCTCCACCTGGTCGCGGATCCAGGCGTCCAGTTCTTCCAGTTCCTCGACGTAAGCGGCGGCGTTGGCCCGGTAGGTTTCGGCGCCGCCGGGGTCCAGTTCCGACAGGGCGTCGCGGATGTTCTCCACGTAGCGGGTGACCAGGCGCGGGTCCATCCAGGCGTGGGGGTCCGGCAGGCCCCGGTAGGCGCCGGCCTCCACCCGCAGGGGCTCGATGCCCTCGGTGACCACGTAGACCGGCCGCCGGCCGCCGGCGTTCTGAATGAAGCGATCGAACCACAGTTCCAGGTTCAGGCCGTGGTAGAAGACGGCATCGGCTTCGGCCACGGCCTGGAGGTCGCCGGGCTTGGGCTCGTAGGTGTGGGGGTCCTGGCCCACCGGCACCAGGCTGGTGACCACGGCCCGGTCGCCCGCCACCTGGCGGACCAGGTCGTAGACGATGGAGTAGGTGGTGACCAGGCGCAGGCGGCTGTCGTCGACCTGGCCGGGGCCGGCCGGGGCCGCTGTGGAAGCGGCCCCGCTGCAGGCACCCAGCAGCAGGGCGACCAGCGCCGCTGCCGCCGGCACGGCGGCGTTGCGAAAACGGGTTGGGCGTCGCATCTCTTGTCGCGCTCCTCGCAAATTTGGTCAGGTGTAAGAAAATTATATGAGTACAACTTTCTTGGTCAAGGGAAAAATTCTCGGAGAAGGGCAAAGCCCCTGGGCCGCGAGCCCAGGGCGGCCTGCACGGGCTATAATGGAGGCCCGGAAGCGAGGTGGCGTCGTGGCGCGTCCCACCGCCAGCATGGAGGACTACCTGGAGACCATCTACGAGTTGATCCAGGAAAAGGGTTACGCGCGGGTCAGCGACATCGCGGCCGCCCTGGACCTGCAGCCGTCGTCGGTGACCCGCATGGTCCAGAAACTGGACGAGCAGAATTACGTGGTCTACGAGCGGTACCGCGGCCTGGTGCTGACCGCCAAGGGCGAACAGATCGGGCGGCAGATGCGCCGGCGCCACCGCACGCTGGAGCAGTTCCTGCGGCTGATCGGCGTCGAGGATGAGGACATCATCCAGCAGGACGTCGAGGGCATCGAGCACCACGTCAGCCTCACCACCATGAACGCCCTGCGCCGACTGGTGGAGTTCATGAACCGCCACCCCCAGTGGCTGCGCGCCTTCCAGGACTACGTGCGGAGCCGCGACGCCGCCGGCGGCGACGACCCTGACGCCGATGACGAACCTGCCTGACCCGCGCTACGTGCGCTTCGGCTGGGTGGCCGGGGACGAGGCCGCCGCGCTGGCCGACGCCGGCACGCCTGCCGCCGGTATCACCCACGTTGCGCCCTGCTGGTTTGTCCTGGACGCCGAGGGCCGGCTGGAGCCCCGGCCGGACGAGGTCCCCGCGGGCCCTGGCGGCTCGCTGGATCCCGCCGGCGCACAGGAACCGGACGGCTCGCCGGAACCGTCCGGTTTCCGGGATCCTGCCGGTTGGGCTCAGGGCCGGATGGAGGCCTGGCGGCGCCGTGGCATCGCCGTGTGGCCGGTCATCGGCACCCCGGAGGACGACGGCGCGGTACTTCGGTCCCTGCTGGACCACGAGCAGGGCCGCCGCCGGGCCGCCGACGCCGTCCAACGCCTGTGCAGGGACGGCGGCCTGCCGGGCGTGACGCTGGCCGCGGCGGGCGCCTTCCCGGAAGGCCGCGACGCCTTTTCAGCCTTCGTCGAGGAACTGGCCTGGGCGCTGCACGCCAGCGGCGCCCGCCTGGCGCTGGTGGTGCCGCCCCAGGTGACCGACCCGGCCGCGGCAGCGGCGCCCGACCCCCTGGCGGACCCGGGAGGTTGGCTGCAGGCCCGCGCCGCCTCGTTCGATTACCGGGCGCTGGCGGTGTACGCGGACCTATTTATCGTCGATACCCGCGACTACGCCGTCCGCCCCCGGATCCGCCGCGACGCCGCCGGGCGGCTGCACGTGCTGGGCGGACCCGGCGCAGTGGCCCCTCAGGGCTGGCTGGAGAGCGTCATCGACCACGCGCTGCTGCACGTCCCTGCCCGCAGGCTGGTGTTGACCCTGCCGCTGTACGGCCGCGCCTGGCCTGCGGGCGGGCAGGACGCTGACCCGGACCCCGGCGGCGCGGGGGACGCGGCGGGCCGCCTGGTACCGCTGGCCGATGCGGGCCGCCTGCTGGAGGGCGCGCAGGCCGTGGAGGAACAGCCCGACCGCGCCTCGGGCGGCCGGCGGGTTGCCTGGACCGATGCCGGGGGGCGGCCCTGGGTGCTGTACATCGACGACGCCCCATCGCTGGAAGCCAAGGCCGGCCTGGTGGCCCGCCACGACCTGGGCGGGCTGGCCTTCTGGCGCCTGGGTTTCGGCACGCCCCAAGCGTGGGCGGCCGTTGACAGGGCGCTGGCGGCACCCCGGCGGCCGGCCTGACGGCCGATGGCCGGCGCCATGCCGCCGCTGCCCTCGCCGCCCGGCGGGAAACGGATCCCGGGCGGCGCCGCCCGCTGAAGGAGATGGCTGCGTCCTGATGGAAGGAAACGGCGAGGTGTCGCCGTTGGAAAGGAGCGACCACACCCGCATCCTCGGCAGCCGTGCCGGCGGCGGCGAACAGCTTTCGACCCGCGAAGCCCTGGCCGCCATCTACCGGGCTTTGCGGGAAAAGGGCTACGACCCCGTCCGGCAGATCGCCCACTTCCTGCTGACGGGCGAACCCACCTACATCACCGCTCACCGCGACGCCCGCAGCCTGGCCCAGCGCCTGGAGCGCGACGAGGTCATCGAGGAACTGCTCCGCGCCTACCTGGAAGACCTGAACCGGGAGCAGCAGGAACAGCGTTCGTGACGGCCCGGTCCGGCCGTGACAGCGGCCTCCGCCCGCGCCGGTATACGGGTATGCGCGCGGCACATACTAACCGCGCCACAGCGGCCCGCCTGCGGCCGGCTTGCCCGGCCGGCGGCCGGTACCCTCGCAGGAGGGGTGACACCTTTGAAGGCAACCGGCGTCGTCCGCCGCATCGATGATCTGGGCCGGATCGTCATTCCCATCGAGATCCGGCGGTCCATGAAGATTCGCGACGGCGATCCCCTGGAGATCTTCGTCGACAAGGACGGCGAGGTCATCCTCAAGAAGTACAGCGCCATCGCCGACATGGAAGACTTTGTTAAGGAAATGGCCGATACCCTCCACGAGGCCACGGGCATGATCTGCCTGATCACCGACCGGGACCGGGTGGTGGTGTCCGCCGGCGCCGGCCCGCGGGAATTCGTGCAGCGGCCCATCGGGCCCGTGGTGATCCAGACCATGGAGGACCGCCGTCCGGTGGCCTTCACCAGGGAGGACCACCGGCACCCCGGCCCCCTGATCGGCGAGGACGAGGAGGCGCCGTGCCCCTTTACCTCGGAAGTCATCGCCCCCGTGGTGGTGGGCGGCGACCCGCTGGGCGCCGTGATCCTCTGCACCCGTGACCAGGACCGCAGCGTAGGGCCGACCGAGCAGAAACTGGCGGAAACCGCGGCGGGCTTCCTGGCCAGGCACATGGAAGAATAGGCGCCGCGGCCGGCAGGCGCGGCCTCTTCACACGCGCGGCGGCCTGCCGGCCCGGCCCTGGTCCTCACCCCTCCGGATCCAGCTGGAGGCGGTGCTGGCCGCCTCCAGCGCGCTGCTTCAGCTGGACGAACACCTCGCCCCCCTGGTTCACCGTGACCAGCAGGACGTCTCGCACCCGGACGCCCTCGGCTTCCAGCCGCTGCTCCAGGCGCCGGTGGTCCACCCCCGCAGCCTTGAGGCCCGACCGGTTCCAGCGCCCGTCCTCGACCAGGACGATGGGCAGGCCGCCCGCGGTGCCTTCGAGCCCCAGGTCCACCGGCCGCAGCGGCTGCGCCGGCGGGCGCAGCACCACGCTGAACTCCCCGCTGCGCTCCCAGACCGCGTACTCCACGTCCTGGACGCTGGTGACGTTCTTGAGGCGCAGTTCTTCCATGAGGTCGTCCAGGTTGAAGCGCAGGCGCCGCAGGGCCTGCTCATCGATGCGGCCGTGGCGGATCACCACCGTGGGCCGGTCGCTGATCCAGGGCCGCAGCCACGGCACCTTCAGCATCACGTAGGCCAGGGCGATCTCCAGGCCCACCAGCGTCACGATGGGGACGACGCCGGCGGCCAGGGGCTTGCTCTGGTCCTCGATGGCCATGGTGGCCGTTTCGGCCAGCATGATGGTGACGACGAAATCAAAGGGGCTCAGCCGGCCGACGCTATGCTTGCCGGTGAGCCGGACCATCAACAGCAGGAAAAAGTAGAAGAAGACGGTCCGGAGGAATGCGTCCCAGGCCGAGAACGGCATCGCCGGCCAACCTCCCCGGGGGCACGGCGTTCAAGCGTTACTATGCCCGGGGCCGCCGCCGGTCACGCGGCCGCTGCCGGTCACGCGGCCGCCGGGACCTGGGGCGGGATGCGGCGGCGCGGGAGCCCGCCCGGCGCCGCCCGCCGCTGGTCAAGGGACCGGGCATGGGGTAGGATGAAGATGATTCAGGACCGGGCGCCGGCCGCGGGGCCGCAGGCGCCGGGCCCAGCGACGAGGAGTGCAGCCCATGCAGCTACCGGGCTTCTGGGAACTGATCCTGATTGCCGGCGTCGCCCTGGTCATCTTCGGACCGCGGCGGCTGCCCGAGATCGGCCAGGCGCTGGGCAAGGGCATCCGGGAATTCCGCAAGGCCGTCCGCGACGTCACCGAAGAGCCCACCGAGGTGGAACCCGGGCGCCAGCACCGGTTCCAGGCGGGAGCCGGGCAGGAGGGTGCCGGCCGCGAGGCCCAGGGCGGGGCCTGAGGTTTTTACAGTTCCTGGCAGGAAACTGGTAATCTGAGGGAGAAGCAGGGGCCATCTCCGTCGGGAGGTGGCCCCTATGGTGACACGGCGCGCGGTGCTGGCGGCGGCCCTGGTTGTCGCCGCCGCGGTGCTCCTGTGGCGCCTGCCGGCTTCCCCGCCGGGTCGCGGCGGGCAGGGCGGCGCCGGCGAGCCTGCGGAGTTTCCCCTCCTGTGGACCGAACTTCCCTTGCTCTGGATTGAAGAGATCAACAACCGCCTGCTGCCTCCGGGCCAAGCGGCCGTGCCCGGCGGCGCTGACGGCACGAAGCCGGATCCCGGGGGCGGCGCGCCCGCGGTGGTGGACGAAGCCCGCCGGGTGCTGCGGCTTGACGCTGCTGCCCTTACCCCCCGCGGCGCGGCCCCGGCCCTGCTGGTCCGCTACGGCGTCTACGACCATGACCGGTTGGTCCGTGAAGCGTTCACCCCGGTTGCCGAATTCCCGCTGCCGGTGGTTCCGCCGCCTGCAGCAGGCGATTCCTCTGCCCGGCTGCTGCCCCGGTCCCTGGCGATCACCGGCGTTGATCCCGCCGGCGGTGTAGACCTGGAGCTGGACGGCCGCGTCCTGCGGCTGGAGGAAGGGCAGGCCTGGGCGTCGGCCCGGGTGGCCCAGGGCGGCGGCGTGGTGGAAGTCGACGCGGGGGAGTGGTCCAGGCACCTGTCCGCCGCGCTGGACGAGGACCGTCCGGTCACGGTGCTGCGGCTGCTCCACCACGGGCGGTGGCGGGTGGAAGCCTCCGGGGGTGAGGGGCTGTGAAGGCGCGCCATCCGTTGGCACTGCTGCTGGTGGCTGCGCTGCTGGCGGTGGTCCCCGGCGGCCCTGGGCCTGCTGCCGGGCCGGCCGCCGCGTATGCCGGCCCGTCCGGCGGTGCAAACGGGGCCTGGCCCGCGCCGGCCGCCCTGGCTGCGCCCGAAGTCCCCGACCCGGCCACCCGGGCACGGCGGGTGCCCGTGGTGCTGGTGCACGGCATCCGGCCGGCCCGAGAAACCTGGGGCGAACCCGGCGGCGACGGGCTGCTGGGCCGCCTGGCCCGCGCGGGTTATCAGCCCGGGCAGACCCTGTTCTGGTCGGAGGCAGGACCCTGGCGAGACCCGGTGACCGCCGCCCACGAGGAACTGGCGCCGCTGCTCCGCCGGGCTGCGGCGGCCGCCGGGACCCCGGCGGTGGACGTGGTGGCCCACACCAGCGGCGCCCTGCTGGTGCAGCAGTTGCTCCATGCCGGTGGGGCGGCGCCGGGCGGCGCGGACCCTCGCGGCGGATCGCCGGGTGCCCAGCCGCTGCCGGCCATCCGCCACCTGATCCTGATCGCGCCGTTCTCGGCGGGCCACGAAGGGGCCGCGGCGGTGCGGGCCGCCGCCCTGCGCTCGGCGCTGCTGGAGCGGCACCGGCGAGAGGGGCTGCCGCGCAACACCGGCCCGGCCCAGCCTTACGCAGGCCTGGAACCCGGGCCCGCTTTCGACGAGGCCGGTTACGTGGTCTCCAGGGCCTACGACTTTTACGAGCCGGCCTACCATCACTTCGTGCGGGAAGCGTGGTTCCTGCGGCCGCCGGACGACCCGCACCCCTCGCCGGAATTCTGGCACTGGCTCGAGGACCGGGATCCGGACCTGGCGGCCGTGCTGCTCTCCCGGGACCCGCCGGTGCCGGGTGGGCCGCCGCTCTGGAAGGCCGGCACCGACCTGACCCGCGCCTACTACGAGCAGGCAGCCCTGGACGCCGCCCGGGCCGTCTACCACAGCCTGCGCCCGGTGGGCGAGGTGCTGCTGGAGGACTGGGAGTCAGACCTCGGCGACCTGTCCGGCGGGTGGCGGGCCGCCCTGGCCCGCTTCCTGGCCGGGCGGGCGGCCCACCTGCTCAGGACCTACGGGCCGCCGTGGCTGGCCCACGGGCGTGACGCGGCGCTGGAAGCCCTGTTCAGCAGCGCCGCGGGGGCGTCGCCGCTGGCGGCACCGGTCCGGCGCCTGGAGCCCCTGGACCACAACCTCTGGCTGGAGGCGGTGCGGCTGCCCGGCGGTTGGGGCGCGCGGTCCCAGGGCCCGCGGGTGGTGGCTATCGGCGGGCGGCTGGCGGGCCCGCTGGTCCTGCTCCTTCCGCAGCCGGAACTGCTGGAAGCCGGCGCCGACCTGCCCTGGCCGGCCGACGTCGACGACCTGGTCCACGTGGTGGACGGGTGGTGGGGCGTGGACCCGGCCTCGCTGCCGCGGCACCGCGCCGTCATCGATCGGGTGGTGGACGAACTGGAGCGCTGGGAGCAGGTCGTCACGGTGGCGGCACCGGGACCGGGCCCGGTGCGGCGGGTGGTGCAGGCTGCCGCCGGGGAGCCCCGCTACCTGAGGCCCACGGGCGGCGGTGGCGCGCCCGACGGTGGAGCGGCCGGCGGCAGCGCCACCGCCGGCAGCGCGGGCGGGTGGACCGTCTCCCTGCAGCCCCGAAGCGGCCTGCTGGCAGCCTGGGCGCTGGACCCGGTCACCGGCCGCCGGCTGGCCGGGCCCGCCCGGTCCCGGACCCCAGGCGAGGTGGTGACGCTGGCGGTGCCGGCAGGTGCCGTGGTGGGGTGGCGCCTGCTTCCGGCCGACGCAGCCGGGACCCCGCCGGGACCCGACGCCGCCGTACCGGTGGAGGTCACCCTGGTACCCGCGGCATCGCCGCCGGTGGAGCCCGGTCCCGCGCCGGGCGCGCCAGGAACGGCGGCCGGCGCTGCCCCTGCCGCCCCACCGGACGATGGGCCGGGCCGCGCCCCCGGCCCTCCCGCCGGCACCGCGGGCGGCACTGCCCCCAGCGCCGCCCCCGGCGGCGTCCCGGCGGTGCCCGGTGGCCCGGCACCGGGACCTGCGCCCGGCGCCGCCCCCGGCGGCGATGATCGCGCCGGACCGGGAGTCGATGACGCTGGAGGAGAAGCTGGCGCTGCTGGAGCGGGAGCTTTCGGCGGCGCTGCAGGGGGAGCTGGAGGGGCGGGCGCCGGCGCCGGTGCTGCGGGCGGGGGGGGTCCCGGGCCCGGCGCCGGCTCTTTTAAACATCCCACGCCTCCCGCCCACCACCCCGTGTTGATTTTTGGTGGTGGCCGTCTCTTTAAAAAAAAAAAAAATTGTCGAACTCTGTCGTCCGCCGAGGGCCGCATGCTAACAGGTATTCGGTGTGGATGAC
>PKRI01000009.1 GCA_017577485.1 Bacillota bacterium
CCGCATGGTCTGGACCTTCGATCCGCTGGAGGCCCGCAACGCCTATCTCAACCTTCACAAACTGGGGGCCTTCGTGGAGAAGTACTCCGTCAATCATTACGGCGAGATGCGGGACCAATTGAACCGGGGCCTGCCGTCGGACCGGCTGCTGGCCGACTGGCGCTTCGGCCCCGGCGACGAACCCCGCCCGCCGATGCCGGCGGGCGCGCACGCCGCGCCGGTCCTCAACCCCGCCGCGGTGGTGGACGGCGTGGCCCGTCCCGGACCGCTGGACCAGAGCCTGCTGGGCGCCGAGCCGGTGCTGCGGGTGGCGGTGCCCGCCCACACCGGCCACCTGCGCCGCAGCGCCCCCGACGTGGCCGCCGCCTGGCGGCTCAGCCTGCGGGAGGCGCTGACCGGTGCCTTCGCCGCCGGCTACCGGGCGGTGGACTTCCAGCCGCCCGAGGCCATTACCGCCGCCGGGACCGGGGAAGCACCGGCAGCAGCGGAAGCAGCACCCCATGCAGCCGCCGTCGCCTATTACATCCTCACACGCCGCGACACCGGGGGAGGCAGCCGATGAGCACCCAACCCGCCGCAGGCGCCGCGGGCCGCAGCGCCTCGCTGTACATCGAGCAGGTAGAACTGATCCGCGTGGCCATGCCGCTGAAGAAGCCCTTCACCACCAGTTTCGGCACCACCACGGCCCGCGACGTGGTCCTGGTGCGGGTCCAGGCCGGCGGTGCCGAAGGCTGGGGCGAACTGACCGCCATGGCGGAACCCCTCTACAACGAGGAAACGGTGGAGACGGCCCTGATCATCCTGGAGCGGCACCTGATCCCCCTGGTGCTGGGCCGCACCTTCGGCCACCCGCGGGAGGTCTCAGGGGCCTGGCGGGCCGTCCGCCGCCACTACATGGCCAAGGCCGCCCTGGAGACCGCTTGCTGGGACGCCTGGGCACGGCTCAAGGGGATCCCGCTGGCCCGGGCCCTGGGCGGCGACAAGGACCGGGTGCCCGTGGGCGTCAGCATCGGCATCCCCCAGAGCCGCCGCATCGAGGACCTGCTCAGGGAGATCGAAGGCTTCCTGGCGGCCGGCTACCGGCGCATCAAGGTCAAGATCGAGCCTGGCTGGGACGTGGAGGTGGCCCGGGAAATCCGCCGCGCCTTCGGCGACATCCCCCTGATGCTGGACGCCAACTCGGCCTACACCCTGGAAGACGCCGACCACCTGCAGCGCCTGGACGAATTCGGGCTGATGATGATCGAGCAGCCCCTGGCCCACGACGACATCGTCGACCACGCCCGGCTGCAGGCGCGGCTTCAGACGCCCATCTGCCTGGACGAGAGCATCCACAGCGTCGACGACGCCCGCCGGGCCCTGGACCTGGGCGCCTGCCGCATCATCAACGTCAAGGTGGGACGCATCGGCGGCCACGCCGCCATGCAGGACCTCCACGACTTCTGCCGCTCCCGGGGCGTGCCCCTCTGGTGCGGCGGCATGCTGGAGACCGGCGTCGGGCGCCTCCACAACGTGGCCCTGACCACCCTGCCGGGCTTCACCCTACCGGGCGACACCGCCGGCAGCGACCGCTACTGGCATGAGGACATCATCGAGCCGCCGGTCAGCGTGGACGGCGACGGGACCATCCGCGTGCCCGAGGGCCCCGGCCTGGGCCACGCGGTGCGGGAGGACCTGGTGGAGCGCCTGGCCCGGGAGCGCCGCATCTTCCGGGCGGAGGGAGGTACGGGGTGAAGGCGCTCAACTTCTACTCGGCGGTTTACCACGCCAACCTCATCGCCCGGGAGAAGCGCTGCACCATCCGCCTGGGCGACAAGTCGGGCAAGTACGCCGAGGGCGACATCGTCTGGGTCACCTACGGCAACCGTTTCGAACCGCGCCGCAAGGTGTGCGCCGCCGTCATCGACCGGGTCGACGTGAAAACGGTGCGGGAATTGAGCCACCGGGACATCCGTTCCGAGAATCCCGACATGCAGTCGATCCAGGACGTGGTCCGCTTCCTGGAGACCATCTACGGGCGGACGGTGACTCCCGACACCACCGTGTCGGTCATCTACTTCTCGCCCATCGTGGAAGAGGGCTGAGCCGTGGAAATCGACGTGGCCCTGACGGCCGCCTCGGCCCGGGCCGAGCAGATCCGGGGCCGGGTGGTCTGCGTCATCGACGTGCTGCGGGCCAGCAGCACCATCGCCGCCGCCCTCTCCGCCGGGGCCGCCGGCATCCGGCCCGTGGCCACCGTGGACGCCGCCTTGGCGCTGCGGGACCGGTTACGGGCTGAGGGCGCCGGCGCCGTCCTGGCGGGGGAACGGGGCGGCGACCCGCCGCCGGGCTTCGACCTGGGCAACTCGCCCCGCCAGATGAAGCCCGAGACTGTGGGAGGCCGTGAGGTCATCCTGACCACCACCAACGGCACCCTGGCCGTGGACCGGGCCCGGCGCATGGGCGCCCGGCGCATCTACGTGGGCGCCTTCGTCAACCTGGACCGGGTGGTCACCGCCCTGCGGGAAGACCCCGACGCAGCGGCCGGCATCCTGCTCTACGCCGCCGGCTCCGACGGCCGCGTTTCCCTGGAGGACACCGTCTGCGCCGGCCTCATGGCCCGCGAGTTGAGCCTGCAGGTGCCGGACCTGCGCCCCCGCGACGCGGCCCGCGTCGCCATCCGCGCCTACACGGCGACGGCTCCCGACTGGCCCCAGCCCCTGCTGCAGGGCGACCATGCCCGGCGCCTGCTGGACAAGGGCTACGGCGCCGACGTGGACTGGTGCCTGCGCATCAACGCGGTGGACGCCGTGGGCGTGGTTTCCGGAGACCGCATCGTCAGGCTGTAGACCAATCCGGCGGCGGCCACCGCCGCGCCGGCGGCGAAGGTGGCGTGGGGACCCACGGCTTCCCACAGCAGGCCGCCCAGCACCGGCACCGCCACCCCGGCGATGTGGTTGATGGTGCCGCCGGTGGCCAGGGTCTGGGGCACGTCGTCGGGGTCGGCGATGCGGCCCAGGTAGGCCGTCACCACCATCTCGAAGCGGAACAGGTTGTCGATGCAGAACAGCACGTACAGCGCCGGCAACCAGTCCAGGACGGCGTACCCCACCAGGATGGCGCCCACCACGGCGTAGCAGACCACGAACACCGGCCGCTCGCCGAAGCGGTCCACCGCCATCCCCATCAGCGGCCGGCCCAGGATGGACAGCACGTGCCCGGCGGCCATCAGCAGCGCCACGGTCTGGACGCCGACCCCGTAGACGGCGATCAGGTTGAAGGCCGCAAAGGTCAGGAACATGTGGCGCCGGGCGCCGTTCAGCAGTGTGGACCAGTAGTAGGTGCTGTAGCGCCGGCGGATCAGGAAGCGGCTGCGCAGGTCCGGGCGCGCCGCCGGCGCCCCCTCCCGCGGCAAGGCCCACATGGCCAGCGCGCCCAGTGCCGCCACCACCGCGCCCACCACGAAGTAGCTGCGCAGCGGCAGCAGGCTGCCGGTGGCGAACACCACGGCCATGGCCGCCAGCTCCGCCGCCACGCCCACGCCCTCCACCTGCCCCAGGCGCAGCCCCCGCTCCTCGGGCCGCGCCCAGCGCAGGATCAGCGTGTTCTGCACCGGGAACAGCAGGTGAAACCCGGTGCTGAAGATCAGGGTGACCACCGCCAGGCCGGCGAAGGAGTCGGTCACCGCCAGCAGCCCCAGCCCCAGCGCCAGCAGCAGGATGGACCAGGTGCCCAGCACCGGCGGCGCGATGGTGATGGTGGCGGCGGTCAGGACCACGGTCAGCAGGCCCGGGATCTCCCGGATCCCCTCCAGCCAGCCCAGGGCGCCGCCGCCCATGCCCAGTTCCTGGTTGAGATAGTTCTGGAACACGGTGCGGTAAGTGCCGAAGCCGAACTCCCAGAAGAAGGCGGCCACAGCCACCAGCAGCAGCGGCTGCAGCCTCCGCAGGCGGCTCAAAAGTCCACCTGGCCGCCGGCACCCGTGCGCATGGCCGCCGGCGCGGCAAAGCGGGCCCGCTCGGCGGCCTCGCCCGCCGGGACGCCGCGGCGCCTCAGCAGGTGGGCCACGATGCGCTCCCCGTGGAAGCGGCCGTTTTCGATGAAGATCCGGTTGGCGTCGTACCCGGCGGCCAGCACGCCCGCCACGTACACGCCGGGCACGTTGGTCTCCATGGTTTCGGGGTCGTGGACCGGCACCCCCGTTTCCGGGTCCACGGCCACGCCCAGGCTCCGGGCCAGGGTGTGGTCGGGCCGGTAGCCGGTCAGCAGGAACACGAAGTCGGCCGGCTCGCGCACCTCCTGTCCCTCCTGCTCCAGGATCACCCCGGCCGGTTCAATGGCCTTGACCCTGGTGCGGAAGCGGGCGGCGATGTCGCCGGCCTCGATGCGCTTGCGGATGAAGGGCAGGATCCAGGGCTTGACCCGGTCGCTGAGGTCGTCGCCGCGGTGGACCAGGGTAACCCGGGCGCCGGCCCGGTGCAGTTCCAGGGCGGCCTCCACCGCGGAGTTGCGGCCGCCCACCACCACCACCCGCTGCCGGTAGAAGGGGTGGGCCTCGGTGAAGTAGTGGGACACGTGGGGCAGGTCCTCGCCGGGGACGCCCAGGCGGTTGGGGTTATCGAAGTAGCCGGTGGCCAGCACCACCGCCCGCGCCAGGTAGGTGCGCGGCGGCGCCGAGGGATCGCGAACCTGGCGGGTCTCCACCCGGAATACGCCGGCGGCCTGCTCCGGGCCGCCGGACCCATCAGCGGCCGGTTCGCGGCGGATGCCGGTCACTTCTTCGTACTGGTGCACGTTCAGGTCCAGGGCGTCGGTGACCTGGCGGTAATAGTCCAGCGCCTCCTGCCGGGTGGGGTTGGCCCGCGGGCAGATGAACGGGATGCCGGCGATGGCCAGTTTCTCCGCCGTGCTGAAGAAGACCATGCTGGTGGGGAAACGGGTCAGCGTGTGGACCACGCAGCCCCGATCCAGAACCACGTAGTCCAGGCCCGCCTTGCCGGCCGCCGCTGCCGCGGCCAGCCCGCAGGGACCCGCGCCGACGATGACCAGGTCCAGCACTGAACCACCCCCGGCTCACAGCCACCATTCTAGCACGGCCGGGCGCCGCGCAAGCCCGCCCGCCGGCCGCGCCGGCGAGGCGCCGCCCGGCGGGGCGGCGGCGCTGGACCCGGCCGCACCGCCGCCCTATAATGTTAGGCATACGGAATGTTCGGGAATCAAGGAAAAGAGGCGACCCCTTGCAGGCCCGCGAGTTGACGGCCCTTTACGCCGTGCTCTTCCTCACCATGGCGGGTTTCGGCATCGTCTTCCCCCTGCTGCCCCAATTCGTCCTGGAACTGGGAGCCGGGTCCATGCACATGGCCCTGCTGGTCTCCGGCTACGCCATGATGCAGTTCCTGCTGGCACCGGTCTGGGGCAACGTTTCCGACCGCATCGGCCGTAAACCGGTGCTGGTCCTCGGCCTGGTGGGCCTGGGCCTCTCCTTCTTCGCCCTGGGCCTCGCCCGCAACATCTGGACGGCCATCCTGGTCCGCATCGTGGGCGGCGTCCTGGCCGCAGCCACCATGCCCACCGCCCAGGCCTACGTGGGCGACGCCACCACGCCCGAACATCGCGGCCGCGCCATGGCCCACATGGGCGCCGCCACCAACCTGGGCTTCATGGTGGGCCCCATGCTGGGCGGCACCCTGGCGGTGTTGGGCGTGCGCACGGCCTTTTTCGCCACCGGTGCCGTGGCCCTGCTGACGGCGCTGTTCACCGCGGCGGTCCTTCGGGAGCCTCCCGCCGAGGCCCGCCGCCAGCGCGACCGCCGGCCGCCGGCGCTGGCCGCCATGGTCCAGGCGGCGGCCAGCCCCCACGCCGTGCTCTTCTGGCTGGCCTTCGTGGTCACGTTCTGCCAGTCGCAGATGTTCAGCATGCTGGGCCTCTACCTGGCCGAGCGCTTCGCGGACAAGGGCCCGCTGGCCGGCACCGCCTTCACCGTGCTGGGCGTGGTGGGCGCGACCGTGCAGGGCCTGCTGGTGGGCACCCTGGGGCAGCGCTTCGGCGAGGGCCGGGTCATCCTGGCCGGCCTGGCACTGGGTGCCCTGGGCTTCACCGGGTTGACCGCCGCCGGCCGGGCGGCGTCCATCCTGGGCGCCGTGGCCGGCGTGGCCGCCGGCGGGTCGCTGATCCGCCCAACCATCGCCTCGGCGGTGTCGCGCCGGGCCGTCCACGGCCAGGGCCTGACCATGGGCATCCAGAGCGCCTTCGACAGCCTGGGACGGGTGCTGGGCCCGCTGACCGCCGGGGCCGTCTACCAGGCCGTGCCCCGCTACCCTTTCCTGGCGGCCCTGGCCTGCTACCTGGCCGTCCTGGTTCTGGCCCGGCGGCGGCTGCTGGCGCTGGACCAGGAGACCGCCGCCGTGGCGCAGGGCATCAAGGCGTGACCCCGCCGGCTCCGGCCCAGCCGGAGGCGGGCGTTCCTGCGCCGATCCCCCGCAGGATGAAGGCCTGCAGGTGAGGCGCGGCCGCCACGGGATCGGGCGGCTGCCGGTCGCGCATCCAGCCGTTGAGGATCTCGTAGACGGCGCCGACCACGCACCGCGCCGACAGCGCGGCGTCCTGGGCGGGAGCCAGTCCCTCGTCCACGGCTTCCTGGATGTCGCGGGCCACCAGGCCGGTCAACTCCGCATGGATGGCCTGCAGCCGCCGGTCGAAATCGGGGTGGGCGCCCGGCGCCTGGACCAGCACCACCTTGGCCAGGGCTTCGTGGCCGCTGAAGGCCGCCAGCACCGCCTCCACCGAGGCGGCCAGCTTGGCCAGGCTGGTGGCGTGGGACGACCGCGCCTTGACAACCGCGCCGATCACCAGTTCGTACAGGCGGTCGATGATGGCCAGGGCCGAGGCTTCCTTGGTGGGAAAGTACAGGTAGAAGGTGCCGGTGGCCACGCCGGCCCGGTCCACCACGGTCTTGACCGAGGTCCGGTGGTAGCCCAGTTCCGCGTAGGCCGACGCCGCGGCCAGAAGCAATTGTTCGTAGCGCTCCTCCCGGGGACCGCCCGTGCGGGCCCCGGATGGCGACGGCGTGTCGGCCACCCTGCACCTCCCACTGCGGCGAAAGCAAAGGCGGCGCTTCCCGTGGGAAGCGCTGCCTGCAGGCTTCGGTTCAGCGGGCGCCGTGCCGTCCGGTCAGACGGAAATGACGCCCTTGATGTGGGGCACTTCCTGCCGGATCATGCGTTCAATGCCCGCCTGGAGCGTCATCGTCGACATGGGACAGCCGACGCAGGCACCCATGAGCCGCAACTGGACGACGCCGTCCTCCAGGTCGACGAACTCCACGTCGCCGCCGTCGGCCTGGATTGCAGGGCGGATGCGCTCGATGATGCGCTCGATGCGCTCCCTGGTCTCCTGCTCGTCCTGCATCTCCCTGACATCGGCCACAGTCGCTCACCTCCCGGGACGGGCGCTGTTCAGGGCCATTGTATCACAGAAGATCGAGGGCGGTTTTCACCAGAATCTTAACCCCCGACGCCAGCGCCGACTCGTCCAGATTGAACCGCGGGTGGTGGTGGGGGTAGGCGGCGCCGATCTCCTCGTTGCCCACGCCCAGGAACAGGAACGCGCCCGGCACCCGGCGGGTGTAGTGGGCGAAGTCCTCGCCGCCCAGGATGGGCTCCTGGTCCAGCACGTTCTCGGGTCCCAGGACGGCGGCCGCGGCGTCGCGCAGCACCTGGGCCACCCCCGGATCGTTGACCAGGGCGGGGTAACCGTACTCGTACTCGACGCGGCAGGTGGCCCCGGCCATGGCGCACGTGTGCTGGGCGATCCGCTCCAGTTCCCGGCGCAGCAGTTCCCGGACCTGGTCGTCGAAGCAGCGGGTGGTGCCCAGCAGGCGCGCCCACCCGGGAATCACGTTGAAGGTGGTTCCGGACTCGATGGCGCCCACGGTGACCACGGCGGGCTGCACCGGATTGACGCGGCGGCTGACGATGGTCTGCAGGTTCAGCACCAGTTGCGACGCCACCACCACCGGGTCGCAGGCCTGGTGCGGCGCCGCGCCGTGGCCGCCCTTGCCCTCGATCTCGATGGTGAACTTGTCGGCGTGGGCCATGACGGTGCCGGGCCGGATGGCAGCCTTGCCCACCGGCACGTTGGACATGACGTGGAGCCCCGCGATGGCGTCCACGCCGTCCAGCACGCCCGCCTCGATGAACTGGACGGCGCCGCCCGGCGGCAGTTCTTCCGCAGGCTGGAAGAGCAGTTTGATGCGGCCGCGCCACCGGCTGCGGTGCTGGGCCAGCACCCGCGCCGCGCCCAGCAGCATGGCCGTGTGGGCGTCGTGGCCGCAGGCGTGCATGACGCCGTCGCGGGTCGACCGGTAGGGAACGTCGTTCTCTTCCTGGATGGGCAGGGCGTCGATGTCGGCCCGCAGGGCCACGGTTCGGCCGGGCCCGGCGCCGTCGATGATGCCCACCACGCCGGTGGGCGTGGGCCGCTGGGTCTCGATGCCGAATTCCCGCAGCCTGGCCTCGACGAAGGCCGTGGTCTCGTGCTCCTGGTAGCTGAGTTCCGGGTGGCTGTGCAGGTGACGGCGCCACGCGCGGACGTCCCCGGCGATCTCCTGCACGGCGTCCAGGATGGCGCTCATGTTACCGAACCTCCCCTGCTGGTTGTCGCTGCCCGGGGCCATGCCGGCAGGTCCAGGGGAGGCCGGGCTCCCTCGTGCCCCACCAGCCGTGCCGCGCAGGCATTGGCGTAGGCCGCCGCCTCCACAGGACCGGCTCCCTCCAGCCAGGCATGGACGAAGGCTGCGGCAAACAGGTCGCCGGCCCCGGTGCTGTCCACCACCCGGGCCGGCCGGGCCGGGGCCACCGCTTCCGGTTCCCGGCCCTGACGGGCCACCAGGGCTCCTTCCTCGCCCAGCGTGACCACCACCAGCGGCCAGCGGCTCGCCAGCCCGGCGGCCGCCTGCCGCACGTCGCCCGCCGGGTGACCATCCCGGAAGCCGGCCAGCCACAGCGCCGCGGCGGCGTTGGGCAGCAGCCGGCGGGCCGTGGGACGCGACCCCGGCGAGGCGAAGGCGTACCCCGTCAGAATCAGGTGCGCGACATCCTCCCACAGGTCCTGCCAGACCAGGACGGTGCCGGTGGGCCGCCACCTGGGCCGCCACCCCAGTGGCCACCCTACCCCGGATCCCCTGCACGGCGTCCAGCATGGCGTTCATGGCCACCCTCCCGGTCCTCGCTGGCTAGGATGTAGGACCCGCGGGTCGCCGGGCTTACACGTGGTGCCGCGGGATTACCCGGTGCCAGGTCCGGCTGAAGACCCTGACGTCGCCTTCGTACGCATCGACCGTGTTGGTCACGATAAAGTTGTCGCGGTCGCTGGTCATGACGCTGAAGGTTTCCACCCGCACCGACCAGTCGTCGCGCTGCAGCGAAACCTGGCGGGTACTCGTTACCCGGGCCGTCAGCGGATTTCCTTCGCGGATCTCGAAGCGATCCTCGTTCACCCATTCCCACTCGAGGCCGTCTTCCACCAGGCGGGTGCGGCCCTCATCATTGATGCGCCGGATCTCCAGGGTACCGTCCGGCAGCACCGTACGGGTCTCCAGGGTCTGGCGGCCGGTCCGCACCACCACGTGGTCCACAGGGTGGGAATTTTCGGGCTCGGCGAAGGGAGCAAGGGTCTCATCCAGGGGGCTTGGCGGGCGGACCGGCAGCAGCAGGCGGCTGCCTGTCCCCGCATGCACGCCCAGCGTCACCGGCACCGGCGAGGGCCAGGCGTGGGGCCAGTAGGTGGGCGAAACGGCCACCCGGAGCCGGTGCCCCTGGGGCACCCTGTAGGCCACCCCGTTGAGCCGCACGCGAATCGTGACCACTTGGCCCGTCGGCATCGGCTGCGGGTGCTCGTGACCGTCCCGGTGGGTCAGGTTCAGTAGGCCCCGCGTGATCAGGCGGGACGACCCGTCCGGAGCCACGTCGCACAGGCGCACCGCCAGCAGGGCATTCGGCTGGTCTACGTCGACGGCCAGTTCCACCTCGGGAAAACCCAGCATCTCCAGGGGCTCGGCCAGAGGCTCCGATGTGAAGCACAGGGAGCGCCCGTCCTCGGCCCTCTGGTCGGGCGGGAGGTCGGCTGGGGCGCCGAAGGAACACCAAGCGCCAGCGTCCTGGCCGGTGGTCTGGAGCCCCACGAACTGCAACCGGGCCGGAGTCCCCGGCTCGGAAGCCAGGGTGCCGTCACCGAGGTAGTACACCCGCTCCTGGATGCGGCCGGACGGCCACACTTCCTCGGCCACCCAACGGCCGGGCCAGGCCTCGCGGTCCACCTGGGGCGGCACGCTGTCCAGCATCCACACCCGGAACATGGGCTCGTCCATGATGCCGGTGTCAATGCCCTTCAACCAATAATCCCACCAGCGCAGGCACTCCTGGAGAAAACCGATGGTGGGGCCCGGCCTGGACTCGTCGGGGAACTGGTGGCTCCAGGGCCCGATCAAGCCCTTCCTCGGCGACTTCAGCCCGGCCAGCAGGCGGAATACGGCGTTGCTGTACGCGTCGGCCCACCCCCCGATGGCGTAGACCGGGCAGGTGATGGCCCCAAAGTCCTCACAAACCGACCCGTGTTTCCAAAAATCGTCACGGGTTTGATGGGTCAGCCAGTCCTCGACCCAGGGCTTCATGCCCTGCAGCCGGTGCAGCCACATCTCCCGCCACCGCTCGCCTACCACGGCCGGGTCCGGTGGCAGGGCGTTGTGGGCCAACATCACCGAAGCCCACGGCTGCATCTCGATACCCAGGACACATCCGCCCATGTAGTGCACGTCGTCGGCGTAGCGGTCGTCGGTGAAGTAGAGGGTGATGACCGCCTTCAGCGCCCGGGGCCGGCGGGCGGCGATCTGCAGGCCGTTGAAGCCGCCCCACGACTTGCCGAACAGCCCCGGCCATGTGGGGCCCGAAGTCGCCGCGGGAGTAGTCGGTGTTGACCAGCAGGGCCCGGGTAAAGTTGTCGGGTTCCGGCACGTCGTACCAGCCGTTGATGCTAAAGCCCAACTGCCGCTCGCCGGTCAGGGCCAGATACTCCGTCCACTCATGCTCCTCGAGCGTGACGTTCACCCCGACCGCCTGCAGTTGCGCCGCCACCGCCTGGGCTACGCCGGCCGGATCCGGGAGGTAGGGCCGCGGCGTGTTGGAGTAGTGCAGCACCAGGTCTAGACCACTGCCGTACCCGGCCTCGGCCAGAAGCTGCCGCGCCAGGTTCGGATCGTAAGCATAAGGCTCCAGTTCGTCGTTCCAGCAGGCCATGGTTGGGGGATACGGGTTGACGGCACGGACGGCCATCCCGCCCCAGAGTTCCTCCACGATGGTGTCGACGTCGACGGCATGGACCAGGGCCTTGCGGACGCGGACGTCCTGGAAGGCAGGCTCCGCCTCGGGGTTCATGAGGATCCACGAGAAGTTGGCCCCGGCCACCTCGACCAGCTCCAGGTTGGGGTCGGAGCGCACCGTCTCCTGCATTTCGGGCGGCACGGCCACCATGACGTCGGCGCTGCCGCTGCGCAGTTCCAGGAGGCGCGTGCCGGCTTCAGGAACGGGCCGGAAGACGATGGTCCTGGCGGGCGGCGGGCCGGCCCAGTAGTCCTCAAAGGCCTCGATGACCACGGTCCCGTCGCTGCGCCACTCCTTCAGCTTGAAGGGCCCGGCGCCCACCGGGTGCTTGCCGAAGTCCTCCCCCAGTTCCTGCAGGGCCGTCGGGCTGATGATGCCGCCCGAGAAGTAGGCCAGGTGGGTCAGCAGCGGGGCGAAGGGCCGCTTCAGGACGATGCGAACCGTGAGGTCGTCGACGGCCTCAATCGTTTCGATTTCTCCCCCGAGAAGGTAGTCGAAGTAGGACCAACTGCCGCCGACCTGGTAGTAGGGGTGCTCCGGGTCGATAAGTCGCTGGTAGCTGAAGACGACGGCATCGGCGTTAACGGGCGTCCCGTCGTGGAACGTCACGCCTTCCCGCAGGTAGAAGGTCCACTCCAGCCCGTCTTCGGAAGAGTCCCACGAGTGCGCTAGGCCCGGCTCGACTTCGATACCGTCCAGGCTGTACTTCACCAGGCCTTCGAACAGGTGATAGACCAGCCGGAGGTCGTCCCCGGACTCGGCGTAGCCAGGATCAAGGGTGTCGAAGGGTGCCGCCTGCACCACGACAATGGCGGCGGCATCCTCTCCCGATGACGTCGACGGCGTCTGGGACGCATCGCTGGTCTGGCCGGTATTCTGGCTCTGGCCGCAGGCCGCGAGGACCAACAGCGCGCAGGTGACCGCGGCCACGATCTTCACCAGCGAGGTCCGGTACTACATTCTCTGCAACGTCTGCACCCCCAAGGCGTGCTCACCGCGACTCGTGCCGTATTGTGGACCGGTCGGTGGCGCTGAACGACATTTCTCTATCGTTCCGGCTGCCAATTCTGATCCTTCCCGCGGGAATGAGGTATGAAAGCGGTTCTCGACGTTCAACAACGGCCCTCACAACAGGGCCGGCCCCGTGCCGGCAAGGGCTACAGCCACCTGGGCCGCCAGGCGGGCGTTGGCTTCCACCAGCGCCGCGTTGGCATCGACGCTGGCGCCGCCGGTGTATTCAGCGAAACGGGCCAGCACGAAGGGGGTGGCCGCCTTGCCCCGGATCCCCTGGGCAGCGGCTTCCTCCAGGGCCCGCGCCAGGGCCTCCGCGTGCAGGTGCGGGTCCAGTTCGAACTCCGGCGGGACCGGCTGCACCAGCACCAGGGCCGACGACAGCCCCGCCGCCTGCAGGGCGGCGAAGGCCGCGGCCACGTCCTCGGGGCGGTCGGCGCGCCAGTCCAGGGCGTAGCCGCTGTCCCGCAGGTAGAAGGCCGGGAAGCGGTCGGTGCGCCAGCCCATCACCGGGATCGAAAGGGTTTCCATCACTTCCAGGGTGGCGCCGATGTCCAGGATGGACTTGACCCCGGAGCAGACCACGACGATGGAGGTGCGGGCCAGCACCGGCAGGTCGGCGGATACGTCCCACGCGGCGGCGGCGGTGTCGGGGTCCTGCGCCGGCGGGCCGGGATTCGCGGGAGGGGCAGCGGGGCCGGCGGCACGGGGCGCCGTACCTGCGCCCCACCGGCCGCCGGGCATGCCGAACGCACGGTGGACGCCGCCCAGACCGCCGGTGGCGAACACCCGGATGCCGGCGGCGGCCGCCGCGGCGGCCGTGGACGCCACGGTGGTGGCCCCGCTTCCTCCCCTGGCGGCGGCCAGGGGCAGGTCCCGCAGGCCCAGTTTGGGAAGCCGCCCCGCGGCCACCCGCTCCAGGCCGGCAGCGTCCAGGCCCACGTGGACACGCCCGTCCAGGAGGGCGATCACCGCCGGCACGGCGCCCTGGCTGCGCACGGCGGCCTCCAGGCGCCGGGCCACCTCCAGGTTGCGGGGGCGAGGCAGTCCGTGGGCGATCAGGGTGGACTCCAGCGCCACCACCGGCCGCCCGGCGGCCAGCGCTTCGGCCACTTCGGGGTGAACATGGAGCAGGTCCCGCATGGCGCCGCCCCCTCGCCGGCCTGTGTTGTTCGGCGCCGGGGATGAGCGCCCCTACCGGGCGCCGGCGCTAGCGGGTGCCGCTGCCGGCGCCGCCGTGGTGCCCCTCGGCTCCGTTGCGGCGCCCTTCGAACTGCGGCTTGCGCTTGGCCAGGAAGGCGCTGACGCCCTCGCGGAAGTCAGCCTCGTCGATGTAGTAGGGTTCCTCCGCCCCGTCCGGCCCGGGCAGCCACCGGTCCTGCACGGTACGCACCGAACGCTTGGCGGCCTCGATGGACCGGGGCGAACCTGCCAGCACCGTGGCCACGTACTCGTCGACGGTGGCCTTCAAGGCGGAGGGCGCCACCAGCCGGGCCACCATGCCCGCACGGGCGGCCTCGGCGGCGCTGAGCTGGCGGCCGCTGAAAAGCAGGTCGCGGGTGCGGGCAGGACCGATCACCCGCACGAGACGACCGGCGAAGGGCGGTTCCAGCATGATCCCCAGGCGCGCGATGGGCATGCCGAAGCGAGCCCGCCGCGAGGCGATCTGCACGTCGCAGGCCAGCATCAGTTCCAGGGCCGAGCCCAGCACGTAGCCCTGGACCGACGCCACCACCGGCACGGAAATCCGCTCGACGGTGGCGATGGTCAACTCCATGTCGCGGAAGCAGGCCCGGACCTCATCGGTAGACAGGCGGGCGAACTCGGCCAGGTCGGAGCCGGCGGAGAAGGCGCGGTCCCCCGCGCCCTGCAGGACCACCACGCGCACCGAAGGGTCGGCGTCCAGTTCCAGCAGGATCTCCCGCAGGCGCCGCCACATGGACCAGTCGATGGCGTTGTGCACCTCAGGGCGGTTCAGCGTGATCCACGCCGAGCCTTCCCTGCGTTCCACCAGCAGGCGCGGGTCGCTCACGGTCGTCGCTCCTCAACCCTCACTGCGGACGCGGGTGCCGGCCCGGCCGGCCAGCACCTCGGCAGCGGCATCCAGGGATCCGATGACCCCCAGGCGGCCCGGTCCGCCCTGGACGAAGCGCAGGACCGCCTCCACCTTGGGACCCATGCTGCCGCCGGCGAACTGGCCGTCGGCCTGGTGGCGCCGCAGTTCCTCGATGCCCACCTCGCCCAGGAAGCGCTGGCCGGGCTTGCCGAAGTCCACGGCCACGGCCTCGACGTCGGTGAGGATGAACAGGCCGTCGGCCCCCAGGGCGTCGGCCAGCAGCGCGGACGCCAGGTCCTTGTCGATGACGGCTTCCGCACCGGCCCAGGCATCGCCGTCCCGGACCACAGGGACGCCGCCGCCCCCGCCGGCCACCACCACGAAGCCGGCGTCCAGCAGCGTCCGCACGGCGTCCAGTTCCAGGATGGTACGGGGTTCCGGCGACGCCACCACCCGGCGCCAGCCGCCGCGGGCCGCGTCATGGCGCATGGTCCAGCCCCGCCGCCGCCCCTCCTCGGCCTGGGCGTCGCTGTAGTAGCGGCCGATGGGCTTTTCGGGGTTGGCGAAGGCGGGATCGCCGGGGTCCACCTGAACCCGGGTCAGCACGTTGACCACCGGCGGGCCCGACGGGCCGAACGCCGTGGTCAGGGCCTGGGCCAGCAGGTACCCCAGCAGTCCCTGGCTCTGGGCGCCGCAGGCATCCAGAGGCACCGGCGGTACCTGGTCCGCCGCCAGTTCGTTCTGAAGCAGGATGGCGCCCACCTGGGGCCCGTTGCCGTGGGTGATGACCACCCGCGCGCGGCCGCTGCCGATGATGCCGGCCAGCACCCGGGCCGTCTCTCGGACGGCGTCCATCTGGTCGGCGTAGGTCCCCCGGGTGCCGGGGCGCTGGATGGCGTTGCCGCCCAGGGCCACCACCCAGGTGGGGCGGCCGTCGCGGGACCGTGACGCGTCGCCCGCAGCGTCTGCTGCCATGACGTCAGCCCTCCTCGACCAGTGCGGCGCTGGGGATGCCGCCCGCTCCCCGCAGGCTCAGGCGAGATCCCTGGGCGCCGACTTCACCGCCGCCGCAGGGGTGTCCTTTGTTGGATACCAACAATAGAAGTGCCATTTTCCCTGGGAGTGTCAACATAGCAGGTACCGGGGACCGGGCCGCCCTGCCTCCGGCGCCCGGGGCATCGGGCTGCCAGGCCCGGCATGCCGGAGGCCCGGGACCGCGGGGACAAGATCAGCCCTATTTCGGGCGGCCGCGGGCCTGCGCGGAAAAGGAGGCCCGAAATCAAACCTGGGAGTTGACGGAAAGCCCGCACACCGGGGCCAGGCGACATAACTATGCCTGAAACGCCACCTGGTTCGGCCGAAGGGGCCCCGTGCCCCCGAAATAGGTGTCAAGATCGAACCAACCTGGGATAGGCGCCCAGTCGGGCCAACGGCCGCCTGCCGGCCGGAACCCGAGCCGCCGGCGCACGCGTGTCCCCCGCCCCGCGCGCAGCAGCCGCCGCGCCGCCGCTGCCCCGCTCCCGCCCCGTGCGCCGCAGGATAACCCAACCAACACCAAAGGTTTGGCCGTTAAGTTATGGTCATGCCATAAAGGGACGGGCATCCGGGTCCCGTAACGACCTTGTGGGAGGGATGCAGCGTGGCTGTCCTCCAGACCGTCGTCCGGCGCGGCGCCTACTACGACTCGGTCACCCTGCTCAAGGTCCAGTTGGCCCTGCGTGACATGGACGGCATTGAGGAAGCCGGCGTGGTCATGGCCACGCCCCACAACCAGCAGATCCTGGCCGACAACGGCCTGCTGACGCCCGAAGCCCGCGACGCAGGGCCCGACGACCTGGTGGTGGTGGTGCGGGCCGTGGACGAGGCCCGCGCAGCCGAGGCGCTGGGCCGCCTGGACGAACTCCTGGCCCGGCGGGTGGAGTCGTCGGGCGTGTCCACTTACCGTCCCAAGACCCTGCGGTCTGCCCTGCGCACCCAGCCCGGAACCAACCTGGCCCTGATCTCGGTGCCGGGCCGGTACGCCGCCGGCCTGGCCCGCGAGTGCCTGGACGCCGGGCTGTCGGTGTTCCTCTTCAGCGACAACGTCCCCCTGGACCAGGAAATCGACCTCAAGCGCCAGGCCGCCGAGAAAGGCCTGCTGGTGATGGGCCCCGACTGCGGCACCGCCCTGGTGGGCGGCGTGGGCCTGGGCTTCGCCAACGTGGTCCGGCGCGGCCCCGTGGGCGTCGTGGCCGCCTCGGGGACGGGGCTGCAGGAAGTTTCGGTCCTGCTGCACCGGTACGGCACCGGGGTTTCCCACGGCCTGGGCACCGGCGGCCGCGACCTCAGCGACGCCGTGGGCGGCGCTTCCTTCCGGGCCGCCCTGGCTGCCCTGGCCGCCGACCCGGGCACCGAAATCATCGTTCTCATCTCCAAGCCGCCGTCGCCCCAGGTGGCGGCCGCCGTGCTGGCCGACGCCCGCGCCGCCGGCAAGCCCGTGGTGGTCCACTTCCTGGGGGAGCAGCGGCGAGGCAGGCAGGACAACCTCCACTTCGCCGCCACCCTGCGGGAAACTGCAGCCGTGGCCGCGGCGCTGGCGGGTTCCCGCCAGGCGCCGGAGCGCATCCAGGCCGGCGACGTGCCCCAGTTCCGCTTCGCCCCCGGGCAGCGGTACCTGCGGGGCCTCTACAGCGGCGGAACCCTGTGCTACGAGGCGGTGGCGCTCTTGGCGTCCCGGCTCGGCCATCCCTGGACCAACACGCCGCTGGACGCCGCTTACAAGATGGACGGCCTGGGCCCGTCCCGGGAGGACACGCTGCTGGACCTGGGCGACGACGCCTTCACCGTGGGCCGGCTGCATCCCATGATGGATCCCGAGCCCCGCGCCCGCCGGCTGGTGCAGGAGGCGTCCGACCCTGAAACGGCCGTCATCCTGCTGGACGTGGTGCTGGGCTACGGCGCCCACGCCGACCCGGCCTCGGTGCTGGCGCCGGCGGTGGCCGAAGCCCGCAGCCTGGCCCGGCGCGAGGGCCGCGACCTGGCGGTGGTGGTATCCATCTGCGGCACCGACGAGGACCCGCAGCCGGCGGCGGCCCAGGCCGAGGCCCTGGCCCGGGCGGGAGCCCTGGTGCAGTGGAGCCACGAGCAGGCGGTGCTGACGGCGCTGGCCGTCCTGGAGCAGGCCGGGCGCCCTGTGCGGCTTGAAGAGGCCGCCGGCGCCGGCGAGGCCGGCGAAGCCGCCCTCCCGGCCGGTTCGGGCTCCGGGCAGGCTCAGGCGCCGCAAGCCTTTGTCCAGGCGATGAATGGTAAGATCGTGGCGGTCAACGCCGGCGTCGGCACCTTCGCCGAGGCCCTGGCCGCTCAGGGCGTGCCGGTGGTGGACATGGACTGGCGCCCGCCGGCAGCCGGCGACGATCGCCTGCGCTCGCTGCTGGATCGGCTGCGCTGATTCCGCACATGGAGGGAGACGCTTCATGTCCAGTCGGATCGACGAAGCCAACCGCGAGGCCCTGGAGCGGGTCCTCAAGTCGCGGCCCGTCCTCAAGACCATCGCCATCGCCCGCGACGTGATCCCGGGCATGGACGAGAACACGCTGCTCCACGCCGGGCCGCCCATCACCTGGGACCGGATGTCGGGCCCGGTGCGGGGCGCCGTCATCGGCGCGCTGCTGCTGGAGGGGCGGGCGTCAACCCCCGAAGAGGCGGCCGAACTGGCGGCGTCGGGCAAGATCCGGTTTGATTCGTGCCATCATCACCAGGCCGTGGGCCCCATGGCCGGGCTCATCTCGCCGTCCATGCCCGTCTACGTGGTGGAGAACGAGACCTACGGCAACCGCGCCTACGCCACCCTCAACGAGGGCTACGGCAAGGTGCTTCGCTACGGCGCCTACGACGAGGAAGTCCTCAACCGCCTGCGCTGGATGGCCAACACCATGGCCCCGGTGCTGAAGGCCGCCATCGAGGCCGTGGGCGGCATCGACCTCAAGGCCATGATGGCCCAGGCCATCCACATGGGCGACGAGGGCCACAACCGCAACAAGGCGGGGTCGGCCCTGTTCCTGCGGGCCCTGGCCGGCGCCATCGCCCGCAATGCCCCGGACGCCGAAACGGCGGCCCAGGTGCTGGAGTTCATGGCCGGCAACGAGTTGACGTTCCTCAATCCGGTGATGGCCGCGTGCAAGGCCACCATGGACGCCGCCCACGGCATCGAGGGCAGCACCATGGTCACCGCCATGGCCCGGAACGGCACGGACTTCGGCATCCGGGTCAGCGGCCTGGGTGACCGCTGGTTCACGGCGCCGTCCAAGGTGCCCGACGGCCTCTACTTCCCGGGCTTCGGGCCCGAGCACGCCAACCCCGACGTGGGCGACAGCACCATCACCGAGACCGCCGGCATCGGCGGCTTCGCCATGGCGGCGGCGCCGGCCATCGTCCAGTTCATCGGCGGGACGCCGGAGATGGCCCTGGAGGCCACCCACGAGATGTACGAGATCACCCTGGGCGAGAACGAGGCCTTCGGCATCCCGCACCTGAACTTCCGCGGCACACCCACCGGCATCGACATCCGCAAGGTGGTGGAGACGGGCATCGTCCCGAGGATCAACACGGGCATCGCCCACAAGGAGCCGGGCATCGGCCAGATCGGCGCGGGCCTGGTCCAGCCGCCCATGGAGTGCTTCATCCAGGCCGTGGAAGCCATGGCCGAGGCGCTGGGCTGAAGTGCCGGGCGCCGGGCCGGCACGCAACAAGTTGGGTTAAGTAAGGAACGCAGCGGGGCACGGCCGGGGATCAGGCCGTGCCCCGTTCCTCTTTCACCAGCCTGAGCAGCTTGATGCCCACCTGCAGGTTCAGCCGGGCGTCGGCGTCATCCAGCGAGAGGCCCGTGATGTCGGTAATCCGCTGCAGCCGGTAGAGTACCGTATTGTAGTGGACGTACAGCCGCTGGGCGGCCCGGCGGGCGTTGCCGTGCTCGGCGAAGTAGGCCTGGAGCGTGCCCACCAGGTCGGTGCCGTGCTCCTCATCGTAGGCCTGCAGGGGCCCGACGGTCTCGGCCAGGAACTGGTTGACCTCGCCCCGGTCCCGGATCAGGTGCAGCAGGCGCAGCACGCCCAGTTCGTCAAAGCGGACCACGCTGCAGCCGCCGCCGCGGAAGCGGCCCACGTCCAGCGCCTGCAGCGCCTGCTGGTAACTGAGCCGAAGTCCGGCCAGGTCGCGCACCGGGCGGCCGATGCCGATCCTGACGTCCAGGGGCTCCAGGTCGCGGCACAGGTCGTCCAGCCAGGGCGCCGGCTCCCGGAACAAAGCGGCGTCGCCGATCAGCACCACGCATCCCGCTTTCTCCCCCACCACCAGGCGGTCACCGTACCGCTCGGGCTTCAGCGAGCGGACCACCCGCTCGTACACCCGTTGGGACGGCGCCGGCCCGCCGACGGCGGCCACCACCATCTCCCCGCCCGCCAGGGTCGAAGACAGCAGCGGCGGCTCGTCGCCCAGGCCCAGGGCCGGCACCTCGGCGCCCGACAGGATCTGGTCCAGCAGCACATTGCGGTAGCGCCGCTCCACCTCGGCCACCGCCCGCTGTTTGACGATCTCGAAGGCGGCGATGGTCAGGGCCCGCTCCACGGCCACGTAGTCCAGGCGGCGGAAGGGTCGCTCCAGGGCCCACAGCATGATCCGCCCGAACCGCTCGCCCCCGGCCAGGATGGGGACCGACACGCGCAGGATGACCTGGTCGTCCACCTGGACCCAGTCGTGCTCGAAGGGAGCGTCGGTGCCCGGCGGCGGCGCCGGCTCCTGGGCGGCCGCCGCGTGCCGCCCGGGCTCCACCACCCGGCCCCGGACCAGGCGCTGGACCACCTGCTCGTTGGGGTACGCCGCCCGCAGGCCGGAGCCGTCGCCCTCGATCAGCACCGGGTTCCCCGTCACCCGGCCCAGGCCCGCCGCGACCGCAGCCAGGTCGCGGCCCGCCAGCGCCACCTCGGTCAGGTGGCGGTGCAGGCGGTCGGACTGCTCCAGGAACGACGCCTGGCGGCTCACCAGTTCCCGCATCAGCGGGTGGATCAGGTCGCTGTAGGACAGATGGAAGGGGATGGCGATCAGCGGGATGCCCAGGCGGTCGGCCTCGGCCACCATCACCTCGGGAATGGCCGAAAGGAAACGCCCGGGTTTGAAGCCCACGGCAGCCACGCCCCTGGCGGCCAGTTCCGGCAGCAGGCGGCCGGTGAGATCGGGGTCGTCGCGCAGGACGTAGCCGGTGGTCAACAGCACGTCGCCCGCCCGCACCCACTGGGCCACGTCGGGCACTTCCATCACGTTGACGCCGCGGACCACGCGGGCGAGCCCCGCGTGACCCGCCACCACGGAAGCGTCGCGCAGCACGGGCAGTTCCAGCAGATCTGCTACGGTCACGTCAGGCCCCGAGTCCACTGCCCATCCCTGCCCCTCAGCCTTGTGCGGTTGCGACAAACCAGATGCACCGTTGGGATTCGGCCGCCCGCACGGCACTCCTGCAGGAATCCGCGTAAGCAACAGGATTTGGGGATGCGGGCGCCGGGAAAAACCGCCGCCGGCGGCCGCGGCGAGCCGCCGGCGCGGCTTGTAGATTCAGCACAAAGGCATGTTACCTCCGGCGGCGAAGCACCTTAGCAGCACCCGCGTCCGCACAGGACGACACTATCGTTCGGAAGGGAGTCCTGCCGCATGGTCAAGCTTTACGACCTGTCGCAGCCGCTGAACCAGGATTGCTCGTTCTGGCCTTTCTACCCCCCCTTCGAGGTGAAATACATCAAGCGTAAGGCGGAACACGGCGTCAACGCCCAGTACATCATGACCTCCAACCACATGGGCACGCACCTGGACGCCCCCCGCCACTTCGTCACCAACGGCAAGACCATCGACGAGATCCCGTTGGAGTGGCTCTACGGCCCCGGCGTCATCGTCGACCTCAGCGACGTCCTGGACGAACTGGACATCTTCACGCCCGAGATGATCGAAGAGCGGGTGGAGGTCCGTGAGGGCGACATCCTCTTGATCCACACCGGGTGGCACCGGTACGCTCAGTTCGGTGAGTCGCCCGACGAGGAGAAGTACATCCTTCGCCACCCGGGACCCCATCACAGCATCGTGCCCTGGCTGCTGGAGAAGAAGATCCACATCTGGGGCGTCGACATGATCTCCACCGACCACCCGCTGAACCTGCCCATCGGCCGCTTCCTGGGCAAGGGCGGCCTGGAGCAGTGGCGTAAGGTCCGGGAGCTCTGCGAGAAGAAGTTCGGCGACAAGCTGGACGAGCTGTTCCCCGAGTCGGCGTACCAGTTGACCCACAACGCCCTGTTCCCCCACGACTGCATGCACGTCGAGAACCTGGGCGGCGACATCGGCCGCAAGGAACTGCACAACCGGCGGCTGACCCTGGGCGTCTTCCCCTGGCTGTTCAAGGGCGGGGAGGCGGCCTTCTGCCGCGTTGTGGCGTTCGTGGAAGACTGAGGCCGGAGCCGCCGGGCCCGTTCGACAGGATTCGCCCCGTTTCCGGCCAAAATTAGGCACGGTTCCGGGGCCGAACCCCGGGATTCCGCAAAGGGAGGAGCGCGGTACATGCGGGTAGCGGTCAGCTCGAAGCGGAAAGGCTGGCACATCCTGGCGGCCCTGCTGGCGGTCGCCCTGCTGGCTGCGGCGTGCTCGTCGTCCTCGGGATCGGGCAGCGACAGCCAGGCGCCGTCGGGATCCGACCAGTCCCAGCAGCCGTCGGGCGAGGCGCCCGCCGCGGGCCCCAAGGTGACGCTGGCCATCGAGCACTTCAGCGTCATCGAGGGCACCACATGGTCGGGGGCCCATCACCGGGCGGCGCAGCGGCTCGTGGAGAAGTATCCCAACACCGTGGGCTACATCTACCGTGAGGAGGTCGGGCCGGACAGCACCAACCCCTTCGCTGAAGACATGATCGCCAGCGAGGGCGCCGACATCATCATCGGCAACGCCGAGTTCATGGGCCTGCCGCTGATCGAGTTGGCGGACCGGTATCCCGACCTGTACTTCGGTACGGTCATCGACAGCGACCTGTCCTCGCGGGCCAACTTCATCCGCTTCTACCCGAAGCAGTACCAGGCCCTGTACCTGGAAGGCCTGGTGGCGGGCGCCCTGACCCAGACCGGCAACGTGGGCATCGTGTCGGCCTTCCCGGCCGTCCAGGTGCTGCACCGGCAGGCCGGCTTCGTCCTGGGCGTGTTCGAGGCCGCCAGGATCCTCAACAAGGATGTCAACGTGTACATCAAGTACGTGGGCGACTGGTACCTGCCGTCGGAAGAGCGCGACGTCGCCCGCACCCTGATCGACCAGTACGGGGTCGACGTCATCACCCAGCAGACCGACTCGGTGGCCCCGCTGGATGCGGCCACGGAGGCCGGCATCTGGTTCGTGGGTAAGGACATGGACGTGGTCGGCGAGTACGGCTGGGCCACCACCGACACCGTGGCCATCTCCTTCGACACGCGGTGGGAAGTCATCTACGACCGCATGATCAAGGACTGGCTCGCCGGCGACCGGTCGCCCATCAACCCGCTGTTCATGGGCATGGCCGACCACATGGTCCTGGCCGACGGCACCCTGGTGCCCACCGTCGACATCATGAACGACGGCAAGGTCGGCATCGACGCCATCAGCCCCAGGGCCCGGGCCCAGATCCCGCAGGAGATCCTCGACCTGGTCGAGGCGCGGCGGGATCAGATGATCAAGGGCGTCTGGGATCCCTTCTTCCACCACGAGCTGGTCAGCAACGGCACCGGTCTCGACCTGGAGAACCTGCCCGTGCCGCCGGCCGGTACCGTCGTGAAGCCCGCCGGCCAGATGCCCACCACCGAGTGGATCCTCGGCCAGCTGAACTTCGACCTGCACGGCGTCACGATCCTGGAGTAACTCTGCCTGACTCGCGCCCCCCACAGCGCCGCCGCGCGCTGTGGGGGGCGCATCCCCTCATCACGGCCGGGCCGGCCTCCGGGCCGGCTCCAGTCGCGACGAGTCCGGAAAGGAGGCGGCCGCAGCGTGGACACCGATCTCTGGGCCAACATCCAGCCCGGAGAGGAGCTCCTGGCTGCCCGCGGCATCACGAAACGCTTCGCCAACGGGGTACTGGCCAACGACCACGTCGACTTCGACATCCGCGCCCAGGAGGTCCACGCCCTGCTGGGCGAAAACGGTGCCGGCAAGACGACCCTGATGAACATCCTGTTCGGCTACCTGCAGCCGGACGAGGGTCAGATCTACCTGCGCGGCCGTCCTGTCCGCTTCAACTCGCCGCAGGACGCCCTGCGTCACGGCATCGGCATGGTCCACCAGTACCGGAAGCTGGTCCCGGCCCACACGGTGCTGGAGAACATCATCCTGGGACATCCCAAGGCCCGGGGCGTCATCAACGAGCGCCGGGCGGCCGAGGAGATCGCCGCCCTGGCCGAATCCTACGGGTTTCGCATCGATCTTAAGGCGTACGTGTGGCAGCTTACCGAGGGCGAGCGCCAGGTGGTGGAGATCATCAAGGCGCTGTACCGCGGCGCCCACATCCTGATCATGGACGAACCCACCTCGGCGCTGACCCCCACGGAAACCGAGCAGCTGCTTCAGGCCATCGAGCGCATGACCAGCAGCAACCTGGGGGTCGTGCCCTTCATCACCCACAAGCTTCCGGTGGTGCTGCGCATCAGCCACCGCGTTTCCATCCTGCGCCGGGGCCGCATCGTGGCCACGCTGAAGACGGCCGAGACCAACGAGCGGGAACTGGCGCGGCTGCTGGTGGGGCGGGACGTGATCTTCGACGTCAAGAAGCCGCCCCAGGAGCCGGGCGAGCCGGTCCTGGAACTGCAGAACGTATCCGCCCTGAGCGACAAGGGTACGCCGGCCCTGCGGGACGTGTCCTTCACCCTGCGGGAGGGGCAGATCCTGGGGATCGCGGGCGTGCTGGGCAACGGCCAGCATGAACTGGCCGAGGTGATCGCCGGGCTCCGGCCCGTGGAGAGCGGGCGGATCCTCTTCCGGGGCCAGGACATCACCCGGGCGCCTGTGCTGGAGCGCTGGCGCATGGGCATCGGCTACACCCCGGCCGAGCGCACCGAGGTAGGGTCGATCCCGGACTTCAGCCTGGTGGAGAACGTGGCGCTGAACCATTTCTGGGACCGCCAGTACGTGCGGTCCGGCTTCCTCGATTACGGCCGCCTGCGGTCGCTGACCCGCAACATCCTGGACGAGTTCAAGGTGGTGGCTGCGGGGCCCGAAGCCCGGGGCAAGACCCTGTCGGGCGGCAACCTGCAGAAGGTGATCATGGGCCGGGTGCTGGCCCGCAAACCCCGCCTGCTGGTGGCCAACCTGCCGGCTCAGGGCCTGGATATCGGCGCCATCGAGTTCGTGCAGCAGCAGCTGCTGGCGGCCCGGTCCCAGGGCACGGCCATCATCCTGATCTCCGAGGACCTGGACGAGATCCTCATGCTCAGCGACATCATCGCCCCCATGTACGAGGGGCAGATCATGGCCCTGCTCAAGGCCGAGGAGGCCGATCGCGAGACGGTGGGCACGCTCATCGCCGGCGGCCAGGTTAGGAGGTCGGCGGGGTGAAGGTGGGTTCCCGGCGCATCGGTTTTGTGCGCCGCGACACGATCTCGGGATGGCAGGCCTTTCTGATTTCGACGGTCTCGGTGATCGTCGGGCTCATCGTCTTCAGCCTGGTGTTCGTGGTGTCCGACGTGAGCCCGTTGACCGCGTATCGCGAGATTTTCGGCTACGCGTTCCTCAGCCCCAGCGGTTTCCGCCTGGTGCTGAACCGCTTCATCTTCCTGGCCCTGTGCACCTTCGCGTTCCTGATCCCGTACCGGGCGGGCCTGTGGAACATCGGCATGACCGGGCAGGTGTACATGGGCGGCCTGGCGGCCTACGGGGTGGTCTACCTGCTGGGCGGCAAGACCAACCCCAACCTGGAGGTCTCGGCCTGGCTGGTGCTGCCGGCCATGATCGCCGCGGCCGCCGCGGCGGGCGCCCTGTGGGCGGCCATCGCCGGCTTCCTAAAGGACCGCTGGGACGTCAACGAGATCGTCGTCACGATGATGCTGAACTTCGTGGGTTCGTTCATCGTTTCCCACATGACCAAGGAAGGCGGGCCCTTCATGAACCGGGGCGGCGGCAGCGAGGGCTTCCCGCTTCCCACCTCGCTGCGGGCGCCGGTCTTCGCCGACATCCCCTTCACCGCCCTGTTTGTGGCGGTGCTGGCCGTGGCGCTGCACCTGCTGTTCACCCGCAGCAGCCTGGGCTTCCAGATCCGCGCCTTCGGCATGTCGCCGCGGGCTGCCCAGTACGCCGGCATCCGCACCCACCGCATGGGCCTGCTGGTCTTCCTGCTGGGCGGCGCCATCGCCGGTCTGGCCGCCTACCACCAGTTCGCGGCGGTTCCCGGCGTGTACAAGATCCCGCGAGATTACGAGATCGTGGGCGACACCGCCTTCTTCGGCATCATCTGCGGCCTGATCGCCCAGGGGAACGCGCTGGCGTCGCTGCCGGTGGCCCTGCTGTTCGCCGCTGCTTCCATCGGCGGCCGGGCCGCCCAGGGCAAGCTGCACCTGGCCTTCGGCCTGGACTTCGCCCTGATGGGCGTGCTGATGATCGTACTGGTGGGCTTCCAGTTCCTGTACCGCTACCGCCTGGCCTTCCGGGCTGTGGGCGTTGAGACGCCCCCGGCCGGCGCCGAGGCTGCGGCCGAGGCCAGGGGCCGGGGATCGGAGGCGTAGGTCATGCTGCTGCCGTTCTTCCTGCGCAGCCTGGAGGCTGCCATGATCTTCACCTTCGCCGGGCTGGGCGAACTGGTGAACCAGCGGAGCGGCGTCCTCAACGTGGGCATCGAGGGCATGATGCTGTTCGGCGCCACCGTCGGCTTCATCGTCGCGCAGAGCAGCGGCAGTTACGTGGCGGGCTTTCTGGCCGGGGCGGCCGTAGGCCTGCTGCTGGGCCTGCTGCACGCCTTCTTCTCCATCACGCTGCGGGTGGACCAGGTGGTCAGCGGCATGGGCATCTGGATCTTCGGCTTCGGCGTGACCACCTACCTGGGCGCCCCCCATGCCGGCCCCCTGGGCATGGAGCGGCTGCAGACGCTGTTCGGCATCTCGCCCTTCGTCTACGTGGCCGTGGCGCTGACGCTGGTGACCTGGTTCGTCCTGCAGCGGACCAGCCTGGGCCTGGCGCTGCGGGCCGCCGGTGAAACGCCTGCCGTGGCCGAGGTGTCGGGCATCAACGTGACGCGGCTGCGCTACCTGGCCACGGCCTTCGGCGGCCTGATGGGGGGCTTCGCCGGCGCCCTGTACGCCCTCTACTACAACCCGGTGTGGAACTACAACTTTATCATGGGTTGGGGCTTCATCTCCCTGGCGCTGGTGTTCTTCTCCATGTGGAACCCGGTGGTGCTGTTCGGCGGTGCCGTGCTGTTCGGCCTGCTGTGGCAACTGTCGCTGAACCCCGAACTGCTGGCTGTCGGCGTCCTCTCCCGCTACCTGTGGCGGACGACGCCCTTCATCGCCACCATGCTGATCCTGGTGGTGATCTCCACCGGCTGGTTCCGGCGCCGCTGGGGCGCCGCCAGGCCGCAGGCCCTGGGCCAGCCGTATATCAAGGAGTAGCGGTATCGTCGCCGGCGACACCGGTCTGGTGACCGGGGCCGGCCGCGGATGTTGCAGCGGGGCCGCAGGGTGCGCGGCCCCGCTAATGTTTTCCCTACCGAGGCAGGCGGGTGGGGGCATTCGCCGCAGGTCACCATTTCCCACCTGTGGTTCAACGTCGACCTTCTTCAGGCGTTTCGCAGGCAGGGAAGGTGCCGCTGGGAAGCCGCGGCCGCCCGGCGGACCCAATAGGGTATCTCAGGTGCCTAAATGGGCCCATTGCGGGGGGCTCCGGGAAGGTCAGGGCGTCCCAGGTGCCTTATTTCCGCCCTGACGACCCTCCGCCAGGTCCGGTGGGGCCGATTAGGGCGTTCGGGATGCCCTATCTCCCGGCCACCCCCCGCATCCGTGGGAATTAGGGCGCGAAGAATGCCTTGCCTGGCGGCGTTCTCCGCCAGGCCGCCGATCTCAACCGCCCGGCTAACCCCGGGCCTCCCGGTCGTACGGCCGCATCAGCGCCTGGGGCCCGGCCGCGCCGCCGTAAGCGCGGATGGCCACCAGGATCACGAACACGTAAGGCAGCATCAACAGGAACTGCGGCGGCACCGTCACCAGCTGCAGGCCCAACCGGTACTGCAGGGCCTCCACGTAGCCGAACAGCCAGCCGCCCAGCACGATGCGGAAAGGCAGCCACCGGCCCAGGATCACCAGCATCAGCGCGATCCAGCCGCGGCCGCCGATCATCCGGTCGCTGTAGGTGGCCGTCAGCATCATGGGCAGCAGGGCGCCGGCCGCGGCGATCAGCATGCTGCCCACCACGGTGGCCAGGTAACGGATCCGGAAGACGTTGACGCCCAGCAGGTCCGCCGCTCGCGGGTTCTCGCCGCAGGCGCGCAGGCGCAGGCCCACGGGCGTGTGGAAGATGATGACGTGGACCACCACCGCCAGCAGCAGCACCGCATACACCGGTCCCGGCAGCCCTGTCAGCACCTGCCACAGCGTGTCGCCGCCCTTGCCCCGGAAGGTCTGGATCTGGGGCGGCACAAACTGCAGCCCCACCACCAGGCGGTACAGCAGCGAGGCCAGCCCCACGCACAACACGTGAAGCGCCAGGCCCAGCGTCAGCTGGGAAACCTGCAGGCTGATGGTTCCGTAGGCCAGCAGCAGGCCGATCAGCCCGCCTGCGGCCATGGCGGCGCCGATGCCCACCCCGTTGCTGGCTGCCAGGTACGCCGCCAGGAAGCCCACCGAGGCCCCCAGGGCCATGAGCCCCTCGATGGCCACGTTCAGCACGCCGGAGCGCTCCGTGATGACCTCGCCCAGGGCGGCCAGCAGCAGCGGCGTGGCGAAGAACAGCATCTGCCCCAGCACGTCGGCACTGAGGAGAACCGACCAATCCATCGGCGCGTCCCTCCCCCGAGCGATGTGGTCAGATCACGAAGCGGCGGCGCCGCTGCTGCAGGGCCTGTACGCCGATGACGATGATGACGACCAGCGCCTGCAGCATGAACACGGCTGCCGACGGGAAGCCCACGGTGCGCTGCAGCGAGTCGCTGGCCGCCACCAGCACCGCGAAGGCGAAGTTGGCCGGGATCAGCAGCACAGGGTGGAAGCCGGCCAGCACGGCGATCAGGATGCCCATGATGCCGTAGTCCGGCGTCAGGCCCAGCAGCAGGCGATGATGGACACCGGCCACCTCGATGCCGCCCCCGAGCCCGGCGGCGGCGCCGCTCAGCAGCAGCGCCAGCAGGTGGACCCGCCGCAGGGAGATGCCCGCCATCTGCGCGGCCAGGGGGTTGCTGCCCACCGCCCGCAGTTCATACCCGGCCCGGGTCCGGTAGAGGAAGGCCCAGGCCGCCAGGGCCACGATCGACGCCAGGATGACGCCGCTGTGGGCGCCGCCCCGCGCCAGCAGCATGGGCAGGGTTACCCCGCGGGGCACCGGCAAGGTGATGGCCTCGCCGGCCATGGGGTCGTTCCACGGACCGGTGGCCAGGTACTCCACCAGCAGCGTGGCCACGAAGTTGAGCATCACCGTGGTGAAAATCTCGTTGACGCCCCAGACCACGCGCATCACGGCCGGCAGCAGGATCCACAGGGCACCGCCCACGCCGGCCGCCAGCAGGGCCACGGGCAGGCCGACGATGCGGCCCACCTCAAGATCGGCCAGCAGGAAGCCCACGCCCGTGGCCAGGATGGCGCCCGCGTAGATCTGGCCGTCCATGCCGATGTTGAAGGCGCCGGCCTTGAAACCCAGGGCGAAGGCCAGGGAGGCCAGCAGCAGCGGGGTCATGCGGTTCAGCGTCTGGGACAGCCCGCCGATGGTGCCCACCGAGTCCTTCAAAGCCGTCCGGTAGGCCGGGATGGGGTCGTGGCCCAGGGCCACGATGATGACCGTGGTCACGGCCAGGGTCAGCGCCAGCGCCAGGGCGTACGCCAGCACGCTCCAGCGCCAGTCTCTCGCGGCGCCCTCCATTCATCCCGCCTCCCGTTCGTGCCGGCCCAGCATGTACTCGCCGATCTGGTACCGGTCGTAGTCGGGCCCGTCGAACACGGCGTCGACGCGACCCTGGTAGATCACCGCGATGCGGTGGCAGTTGCCCATCAACTCGTCCAGGTCTTCGGAAACCAGCAGCACCGCGCCCCCCTGCGACGCCACCTGGCGCAGGCGGTGGTGCACGTCGCGCACGGTGCGCACATCCAGTCCCCGGGTGGGGTTCATGGCCACCAGCGCCGGGTGCCGGTGGTAGCTGCACATCTGAACCGCCCGCCCCACGATGACCTTCTGGACGTTGCCGCCCGACAGCGCCGCCGTCGGGAACCAGGCATGGGGGGTCTTGACCTTGTACTCGTCGATGACCCGGTTGGCCGCCTCCAGCGCCTTGCCGATGCGGTAGCGCCCGTCGGGGAACAGGTACCGGTGCAGGCCCAGCACGAACGTCTCCACGATGGGCATCGAGGGCAGGATGCCCTCCCGCAGGCGGTCCTCCGGGATGCAGGCCAGGCCCGCATCCAGGCGGTGCGCCACCGGCCAGGCGGTGATGTCCGTCCCGTTGAGCAGGACCCGGCCGCCGGCCGTCGGCAGCAGGCCGACGAGCGCCTCGGCCAGCTCACGCTGCCCGCTCCCGGCTACACCGGCCAGGCCTACGATCTCACCCGCCCGCACCGTCAGGCTGATGTCCCGCAGCGCCACGCGCCCGGGCACCTGCACCGACAGGTTTTCAACCTGCAGCACCGGGGCGGCTTCCGACCCCAGGGGCGGCAGGGGCTCGGCCTCCAGCAACTGGCCGGTTTCGTCCTGGCCGCCGATGAGCCACCGCACCAGCTGCAGCTCGTCGGTTTCCGAGGCCGGGACGCCCGCGGCCACCACGCGGCCGCCCCGCATCACCGTCAGGCGGTTGCCGATGCGCAGGGCATCCCGCAGCTTGTGGGTCACCAGGATCACGGTCATCCCGCGCTGGACCAGGCTGGTCAGGGTGCCGAACAGGCTGTCGACCTCCTGGGGCGTCAGGTAGGTCGTCGGCTCGTCCAGGATGAGGAGCCGCGCCTGCCGGTGGAGCATCTTCAGGATCTCCACCTTCTGCTTCTGGCCGGCGGCCAGGCTGGCCACCACCGCGTCGGGATCGATGGGCAGGTCGTAACGCTGGGCCAGTTCGGCCACCTGCTGCCGCTGGTGGTCCCGGCGCAGGAACAACCCGCCCTGCTCCCGGCCCAGGATGACGTTCTCCCAGACCGTCAGGTTGTTGACCAGCTCCACGTGCTGCGGGACCATGGCGATCCCCAGGCGGAGGGCATCGGCCGGGCTGGTGATGCGCACCGGCCGGCCGTCCACCAGGATCTCGCCCGCATCGGCCTGGTACAGGCCGGTCAGAACCGACATTAACGACGTCTTGCCGGCGCCGTTCTCGCCCAGGACCACGTGGATCTCGCCCCGGGCGACCTCGAAGTTGACGCCGTCGAGGGCCTGGATGGCGCCGAAGCGCTTGGATATGCCTTGGGCGTGGACAAAGGGCGGTTCCGCCCCGAAGGACGGACCCGCCCCCCGCCCGCTGGTCTCAGTCAATGACGGCATCGCTCTTCTCTTCCAGCTGCAGCTGGCCCGACGCGATCTGGTCGAAGACCTCCTGCACCCGCTGCCCCACTTGGGCGGGCACGTTCGTGACCGGCGCCAGGCTCATGCCGTTGCCCGGCCGCATCTCCTCGTAGCCGCTGCGCTGGCCTTCGATGATCCGGCCCACGACGTTCTTGTACGGAACGCCGAAGTCGAGCAGCAGCGAGGACGCGAAGTTGTCGGGGGCCAGGTTGCTCTTGTCGGTGTAGTAGGTGGTCAGCAGCACCGGCTTGCCCTGAACGGCCTCGATGACGCCGAAGGCACCCAGGTTGACGACCAGGATGATCACGTCGACGCCGGAGTTGATCTGGGCCTCGGCGGCCTGCCGGGCCTTGACCGGGTCATTCTGGTCGCCGACGAAGGTGTAGACCACCTCGACCTCGGGCTTCTCCGCGGCCACCGCCTCCTTGATGGCGTTGATGGAGGCGATGAAGTCGGGAAGCTCGATACCCACCACGATGCCGATCTTCCCGCTCTGGGTGGCGTGGGCCGCCAGGGCGCCCAGCGCGTAGAAGCCCTGGTAGAACTTGCGGCCGATGTTCCACACGTTGTCGGGCAGGTCCGGAATGTCGCCCGCGGTCTCGGCGATGAAGGTGACGTCGGGGAATTCCGGCGCCAGCTTGGTGACGGTGGTCAGGAACTGGCCGCCGTGGAAGGCGATGATGTTGTAGCCGTCGTTGATGAAGCCCCGGGCCACCCGCTCGGCGTCGGCGGGCGCCACCCGCTCCTGGTAGGCGGTGGTCATGCCGAAGGCTTCCTCGATGTCCTTGAGGGCTTCGTAGCCGACGAAGTTGTAGTCAGCGTCCTCCACCGTGCCCGGGAGGATCATGGCGAACTTGTACTCAGCCGCGGTTCCGCCGCCGCCGGTCTCGCCTCCCCCCTGGCTGGACTGGCCGGGCTGGCCGCCCTGCCCGCCCTGGCTGCTCTGGCCGCCGCCACCGCCGCCGCACGCCGTCAGCAGCAGCAGCGCCGCCACCAGCAGGACCGCCAGGCGAGCGCTGGGTTTCCTGAAGGCCTGCATCACCGGCACTCCTCCCCCTTTCCGGGAATCGCCCATCTGACGCGCAAAAGGGGCCGTGGGGGCCCCTGTGCCGCGCCTCTCCCTTGTTCGCGCCGCACCGCCAGTTTCCCGCTAGCGACCCTTACCAATCTCCGCGAAAAGTATCTGTTTTAACTATCCAAGGTTGGGCCGGCCAGGCCCGTGCCGGCGCCCCGGCCGCCGTCGTGGCCGCCGGCCGGGGCGCCGGCGGCGGCCAGCATGCCCGTGGCCAGGCCCAGGCCGCTCAGGTGGCCGACGCGCAGCAGGCGGGACAGCAGCTGCGCCGGCTGGCCGGATTCCCGGCCCAGCAGCCACCGGGCCAGGTCCACCGCCGGCTCGAACGAATGACCGCCGCAGGCATCCAGCAGCAGATCGCGGCTCAGGCGGGTGGTGGCCGCCGTGCGGGCCAGGTGCCGCAGGCGTCGCCGGAGGTCAGGCGGGCTCAACAGGGCGAAACCGGCCAGCACGTCGTCGCCCGACGGCGTGAGCCCGGCGCCCCGCCCGGCCAGCCCGGCTACGGCCAGGGCCAGCGCCGCCTCGTCCGCGGAACGGGCGGCGGCCGCCAGGGCCTGGACGGCGGCCGCCGGGACGTCCAGTTCCCGCGAAGAAAGCAGCCGCAGCAGCCTGCTTGCCTGGGCGGCGCGCTCCGCCAGACCGGCGGGGGGCTCCGCCGGCGCCACCACCGGCGGCGGGTCCCAGACCGGGGCAGCGGCCAGGTCCGCAACAATACGGCTCCCGCCGGGCCCCGTCCAGGCCAGGCGGGAGCCGTTCACCTCCAGTTCCGGCGGCCGGGCGAGGCTCGCCGGCGGCAGCGGCAGCGCCGGTTCCAGGCCCACCAGGCGGGGGCTCCGGGGCGCCGGCAGGCGCAGCAGCCCCACCACCCCGGCGGGCGTCTCCACCCAGAAGCCGCGGCCGTGCACCGCCAGCACCCGGTGGGTCCCGGCGGCGGCCAGGGCGTCCAGAGCCCTGCGCCCGGCCCAGGCGATGCCGCCGGTCGCCGCCTCATCCACGGCTTACGCGGCGGTGCTGCCGGCGCCGGGCACCCCGGCCTCGGCCAGCGCCTGCCGCAGCCGGTTGGGATCCAGCGGCACTTCCCGGAAACGCAGGCCGTAGCCGGAGAACGCATCCTCGATGGCGTCCACGAACAGCGCCGGCACCGGGATGACGCCCGCCTCGCCGGCCCCCTTGACGCCCAGGGGGTTGAGCGGCGACGGCGTCTCCTGGTGGTCGATGGCGATGTCGGGCACCTCCATGGCCGTCGGGATCAGGAAGTCCATGAAGGTGGTGGTGAGCAGCTGGCCGTTCTCGTCGAAGACCAGCCGCTCGTAGAACGAGCCGCCGATGCCCTGGGCCACGCCGCCGTGGATCTGGCCCTCCACCACCATGGGGTTGATCAGGCGGCCGCAGTCGTGGACCACGGCATACTTGAGGATCTTGATCATGCCGGTGGCCGGGTCCACCTCGATGATGGCGGCATGGCCGCCGGCCGAGAAGGCCGACTGGGGCGGGTTGAAGTAGCGCGCCGCCTCCAGGCCCGGCTCCTGGCCCGGCGGGATGGTACCCCGCAGCGGGTTGGCCGCCACCGCCACCTGGCCCAGGGAAACCGCCCGCTGGGGCGCGCCCTTGACCCGCACCTGGCCGTCGGCCAGTTCCAGGTCCTCCACCGACGCCTCCAGCAGGTTGGCCGCCACCTCCAGGGCCTTGGCCTTCACGTCCCTGGCGGCCAGGGCCACGGCATTGCCCGCCACCACGGCGGCCCGGCTGGCGAAGGTGCCGGTGCCCCAGTGGAAGGCGCCGGTGTCGCCGGTGACCACCTCCACGTCTTCCACCCGCACGCCCAGTTCCTCGGCCACGATCTGGGCGAAGGTGGTCTGGTGGGACTGGCCCTGGGTGCCCACGCCGGTGGCCACCCAGACCTTGCCCGACGGCTCCACGTGCACCCTGGCGCCCTCGTAGGGGCCGACGCCGGTACCCTCCACGTAGAGGGCCAGGCCCAGGCCCACGTAACGGCCTTCCTTGCGGTACTGCTCCTTGCGGGCCGGCCACTGGTCGTACTCGATCAGCTTCAGCAGCTTGTCCAGCAGCCCGGGGTAGTTGCCGCTGTCGTACCGGAGCGGCGCGTTGTCCTGGTAGATCAGCCCCACGTCGTAGGGGAACTCGTCGGGCTGGATCAGGTTGCGGCGCCGCACCTCCACCCGGTCGATGCCCAGTTCCTCGGCAATGCGGTTGATGATTCGCTCCATGACGAAGACGCCGTGGGGCCGCCCGGCGCCGCGGTAGGGGCTGCAGATGGTCTTGTTGGTGAAGACCGCCTTGAACTCGGCGTGGTAGTTGGGGATCTTGTAGGGACCCGGCAGGGTGCACGACGCCACGATGGGGATGATCAGCCCGTACGGGATGTAGGCACCCGTGTCGTAAAGGAACACGTCCTTGATCCCCAGGATGGTGCCGTCCTTGCGCACGGCCACCTGAACGCGGTGGATCTGGTCGCGCTCCTGGTTGGTGGCGAAGAAGTGCTCCCGCCGGTCCTCGATGTACTTGACCGGCCGGCCCAGCTTCATGGCCAGCCAGGGCACCAGCACCTCTTCCGGGTAGAACATCATGATCTTGGGCCCGAAGCCGCCGCCCACGTTGGGTGCGATGACCCGCACCTGATTGGCCCGCATGCCGTACAGCTCGGCCAGGCCGCTGCGGATGCGGATGGGCGCCTGGGTGGAGTCCCAGATGGTCAGGGTTTCCAGGTTCCGGTCGTAGACGGCCACCACGCCGCGGGTCTCCATGGGCTGCGCCTGGCCGCGGTCGGGACGGAAGACCTCTTCAAAGACCAGGTCGGCTTCGGCGAAGGCCTTTTCCACGTCGCCCACCACCTGGGTGTAGTGGGCGGCCACGTTGGTGCCGATGTCTTCGTGGACCAGGGGCGAACCCGGTTCCAGGGCCTTTTCCATATCCACCACGGCGGGCAGCGGCTCGTACTCCACTTCCACCAGTTCCGCCGCGTCCTCGGCGGCGTAGCGGCTCTCCGCCACCACCGCCGCCACCGCCTCGCCGGCATGGCGCACCTGGCCGGGAGCCAGGGCGAACTGCGTCTTGTGGTGCTTCAACGTCGGGTGCGGGATCAGCGGCGGCAGCGGGCCCTGCAGGTTGGCCGGCAGGTCGGCGTGGGTGATGACCGCCACCACGCCCGGAGCCGCCAGGGCCTTGCTGGTGTCGATGCGGCGGATGCGGGCCCGGGCGTAGGGACTCCGCACCAGGGCCATGTGCAGCATGCCGGGCAACTGCACGTCGTCGACGTAGAGGCCCCGGCCCCGCAGCAGCCGCGGATCCTCGTTGCGCTTGATGGGCTGGCCGAAGTAGCGCGTGGCCAACGTTCAACCTTCCCCTCAGCGACCGGCGCGCAGTTTCTCAGCCGCGAGCCGCACGGCCTTGATGATGTTCACGTAGCCTGTACAGCGACACAGATTCCCCGAGATGGCCTCGCGGATCTCTTCATCGGTGGGATCGGGGTTCTCCCGCAGGAAGGCCTCGACGGTCATCAGGAAGCCCGGCGTGCAGAACCCGCACTGCAGCCCGTGGGCCTCCCAGAAAGCCTCCTGGATCGGGTGCAGCCGCTCCTCGTCGGGCGCCAGGCCCTCCACAGTGCGGATCTCGCGGCCGTCGGCCTGCACCGCGAACATGAGGCACGACCGCACCGGCTGGCCGTCCAGCTGGACGGTGCAGGCGCCGCAGACGCCGTGCTCGCAGCCCACGTGGGTGCCCGTGAGGCCCAGCTCGTAGCGCAGGAAGTCCGACAGCAGCAGGCGCGCTTCCACCTCGCGCTCGTACACCTGCCCGTTGACCGTCACCCGGATCCGGTGGCGGGACGATTCAGGCAGCATCAGCCCTCACCTCCGCGGCGGGCCCGCTCCATGGCGGCCCGCAGGGCGCGCCCGGCCAGCACGCCGGCGACGTGCCGCCGGTACTCGGCCGAGGCGTGGATGTCGCTTTCGGGTTCGATGGCCTCGCGGACCGCGTCGGCCACCGCAGCCAGCACGTCGTCCTCCAGGGCCTGGCCGGCCAGCAGCGCCTCGGCCCGCTCCGGCCGCACGGGCGTCCCGCCCACGCCGGCCAGGCTGAGGCGCGCCTCCTTGACGCGGCCGGTCTCGTCGGCAGTGACCAGGGCGGCCACGGCCACCAGCGCGAAGTCGCCGTGGCGCCGGGCCACCTCCATGAAGGACCACCCGGCCCCCGCGGGCGGCAGCGGGAAGCGGGTTTCCACCGCCAGTTCGTCGGGACCCAGGGTGGTGGTGAAGTAGGTCAGGAACAACTCCTGCCACGGGATGTCGCGGGTGCCCGAGGGCCCCACCACCCGTACCGAGCCGTCCAGCAGGGCCAGTACCGCGGGCATCTCCGCCGACGGGTCGGCGTGGACGATGCTGCCGGTGACGGTGCCGCGGTTGCGGATCTGCACGTGGCCCACGTGGCGGACGGCCTCCTGGAGCACCGGCACCCGGGCCGCCACCTCCGGCGCCTTCTCCACCATGCGGTGGCGGGCCAGGGCTCCTACCGCCAGGTGCCCGTCCTCCACCCGCAGGTAAGACAGGCTCTCGATCCGGTTGATGTCCACCAGCACCTCGGGCCGCGCCAGGCGCAGGTTGAGCATGGGCACCAGGCTCTGCCCGCCGGCCAGCACCTTGGCCGCATCGGCGTGGGTCGACAGCAGTTCGACGGCCTCATCGACCGACGTGGGAGCGAAGTAACGGAACCGCGGAGGCTTCACGATGCATCAGCCCTCAATTCGGCCTGCATCTTCTTGAAGAATTCCCCGATGAGCCAGCGCCCCACGCCCCCCAGGACCCGCTGGCCGACGCCGGCCACGGGGCCGCCCACCTGCACGTCCCAGGAGTAGTTGACCTGGGTGCCGCCGCCGGCGGGCACAAACTCCATGGAGGCGTCGATGTTGACGAAGCCGGGGCTGCCGCTGCCCTCGATGGCCAGGCGGTAGCGGTGGGGCGGTTCCTTGTCGCGGATCTCGATGGTACCCTTGTAGGTGCCCTTGATGGCCGCCACCCCCACCGACATGACGGCCTCGTACCTGTCCTCCCCCACCTTGTCCAGGCGCTCGCACCCCGGCGTGGCCCGCCGCAGGGCCTCCGGGTCGTTGAACAGTTCCCAGACCCGTTCGGGCGGTGCGTCAAAGGTTACCGAACCCTGGATCTGCACCGGAAATCATCACCTCACATGGAGCATGGCCTCGACGCTCGTTTTCTGCTACCTGCACGACCTAACCTTTGGCCGAAGGAAGGCAAAGACCCTGCCGACCGTTTGGTCACCGTCCACAAACGTCTCCCGCCCCGACAGGCGGCAGGGCACCCGGGCCAACGCATACATAAACCGCCAGCAGACGGGGTACACATCCCCACAGGACCGCTTCAAAACCACCTCCCACGGCGAGAGGAGCATGCCCATGGACGATCCGGCGTTGGCCAGGGTATTCGGCGGGCAGGCGGTGCCCGCGGCGCAGCCGGTGCCCGAGGACTTCCGCAGCCTGCCCCGCGCCGAGCAGCGCCGCCGCCTGGTGGCGTTGATCGAGGGCGGGCGCAGCGACGAGGAGATCGGGCGCCTGCTGGGCATGAGCCAGTGGCAGGTGCGCAACCTGCGCTACCGGCTCGGCATCAAGAAGGACCGGGGCGGCAACGTCTACCTGGAATCGCCCGACCGCAAAGGGGGCGCCGCCGCCGGCGCCGCCAGGGCCGCGGGCCCCGACGCCTCCGCCCCCTTCACCCTGAACCTCCAGGGCGTCTACGACGCCGAAACCCTGTCGCGGCGGCTGGCCGGCCTGCGGGCCCTGCTGGAAGCCGGCGCGCCCGAGCGCCGCTACGAGGTGCGCCTGGAGTTGACCGAGGTCACGCCGGAACCGTCGCCGGCAGCCTCGGGCTGACGGCGGCCGGTCAGGCACAGGTGCCTGAGCGGGCACTCCCCGCAGCGCGGCCGGCGCGCGTGGCACACCCGCCGGCCGTGCAGGATCAGCCAGTGGTGGGCGTCGGTCCAAAGCCGCTCGGGGATCCGCTCCATCAACTGCCGCTCCACCTGGTCCGGCGTGCTGCCCGAAGCCAGGCCCAGCCGCCGGGCCACCCGGAAGACGTGGGTGTCGACGGCGATGGCAGGCTGGCCGAAGGCGTTGCTCACCACCACGTTGGCGGTCTTGCGGCCCACGCCCGGCAGCCGCATCAGCGCTTCCCGGGACCGGGGCACCTGGCCCCCGTATTCCTCCACCAGGATGCGGCAGGCGGCCAGGATGTTGCGGGCCTTGGAACGGTACAGGCCGATGGTGCGGATCATGGACTCCAGTTCCTCGGCGCTGAGTTCCAGGAACGCCTCGGGCGTGGGACAGCGCCGGAACAGGGCCGGCGTCACCCGGTTGACCATGGCGTCGGTGCTCTGGGCCGACAGCATGGTGGCGATCAGCAACTCGAACGGGTTGCGGTGGATCAGTTCCGTGCGGGGGCTGGGATAAAGCCCGGCCAGGATGTCGAGGGTTTCCCGCACCTCAGCCGCGGTCAGCGCGTCAGCCAAGGCCGCCCGCTCCCGAGCCCGCACCGGGCCCGTCCCCGCTCACGGCCGGGTACTTGCGGCCGTTGCGCACGATCTTCTCGTCCAGGGCGGCCGCCACGTCCACGCCGAGCCGGTGCCCCAGGCTGAAGCAGTAGATCATCACGTCGGCCAGTTCCTCCAGGATCCTGCGGCGGTGCTCCGGATCCGAGGCCACCTCGTCGGAGCGGCCGCTCTCCACCCACTGGAACAACTCCATCAGTTCCGCCGCCTCGATGGCGATGGACATGGCCAGGTTCTTGGGATCGTGGAAGACGGGCCATCCCCGCGACTCGATGAAGCGGCCGATCCGCTCCTGCACGGCGGCGATGGTGGTGTCGCCGGCCCGCCAACCGTGGAACTCGTCAGGCGCTGGCACCCGAGCCTCTCCCCCCACCGGCGCCCCGGCCGCCGTCACGTCAGGGCGCGCAGCAACGCATAGCAGAGGGCCGCCACGATGCCGGACCCCGGCAGCGTGAACAGCCACGCGTAGACGATCTTGCCGGCAATGCCCCAGCGGACGGCGTTGAAGCCGCTGGAGGCGCCGACGCCCAGGATGGCCCCCGTGATGGTGTGGGTGGTGCTGACCGGCACGCCGGTGGCGGCGGTGAAGGTCAGCACCAGGGCGGCGCCCGTCTCGGCGGCGAAGCCGTGCACAGGCTCCATGTGCAGCATGCGCATGCCCAGGGTGCGGATCACCCGCCACCCCCCCGCCATGGTACCCAGACCCATGGCCAGGGCGCAGGCCACGATCACCCAGCTGGGCACCTCGATGGAGTCGATGTAGCCGCCGCTGTACAGGGCCAGGGTGATGATGCCCATGGCCTTCTGGGCGTCGTTGGTCCCATGGGAAAAAGACATCCATCCGGCCGAGAGCAGCTGCAGCCGGCGGAACAGCGCGTTGACCAGGGCAGGCCGCGCCCCGCCGAAGATCAACCGCAGCGCCATGATGAAAAGGTAGCCGAACACCATGCCGACGGCGGGCGACAGGATCATGGCGATGAGGATCAGGCGGATGCCCGCCCACTGCAGGGTGCCCGACCCGCCGTGGACCAGCGCGGCGCCCACCATGCCTCCCAGCAGGGCGTGGGAAGCGCTGATGGGAAGCCCCGCCAGGGTCATGGCCGTGTTCCAGGCGATGCCGCCCACCAGGGCCGCCAGCACCACCTGCTGGGTGACCACGTTGGGGTCCAGGATGTCGCTGCCGATGGTCTTGGCCACCGCCGTCGAGTAGAAGGCGCCGATGACGTTGAGGGTCGCCGAGAAGGACACGGCCGCCAGCGGCGACAGCACCCGGGTCGACACCACGGTGGCCACGGCGTTGGCGGAGTCGTTCCAGCCGTTGGTGAAGTCGAACACCAGCGCCGCCGCCACCACGGCCAGGATCATCCACTCGGCTTCAGGCATGCCTCATCGCCACGCCTTCGAGGATGTTGGCCACATCCTCGCAAGCGTCGGTGGCCTCCTCGAGCATCTCGTAGATTTCCTTGAACTTGATGACCCGCAGGGGGTCAGACGGGTTGGCAAACAGGCCGGCCAGGGCATGGCGCAGTTCCGTGTCGGCCTCGTTTTCCAGCTCGTTGAGGCGCACGGCGTAGTCGCGGATCTTGCCCACCTTCTTGGCCCGCAGGAGGCTGACGGCCTCGCAGATCTGGGCGGCCGACTCCTCCAGGATCCGGCCCAGGCGGTGCAGGTGGCCGTTGCCCTCGTCGATGCGGTAGATGGCCATGCGCGAGATGGCCGCCTCGATGTGGTCGGAGATGCTGTCGATGGTCACCGCCAGGTCGAACAGTTCCTCCCGCTCGAGCGGCGTCACGAAGGTGCGGTTCAGCAGTTCCACGAGGCGGTGGGTGTAGTCGTCGCCCCGGTGCTCCAGGTCTTCGGCGGCCTCGGCGTGCCGGTCGATGTGGGCCAGGTCGTCGACAGCCTGCTGCAGCAGCCGTGCCAGTTCCAGGGCGTTGCGGGCGGCGTTCTCGATCAGGTCGAAGAACTGGTTGTCCCGCTGGGACGTGAAGAACATGGCTGCCCCCCTTCCCCGCGGCCCCCACGCCGCGGCCGGTATCTATGATAGCGGCTGCGCAGCCTGGCATCGGGGTTGCCGCGGGTCGGCGCTACTGGGTCCCGCCGCCGGCGTCCTCGAAGAGGGCCGTCTGCCGGAACATGCCCAGCCGTTCCAGGGCCCGCGGCGTCAGCTTGCGCCCGGCGGGCGTGCGCACCACGTAACCCGACTTGAGCAGGTAGGGTTCCACCATCTCGGCCAGCGTCGACGGCTCCTCGTTCAACGTGGCCGCCACCGCCTCCAGGCCCACCGGCCCGCCGCGGTATACGACGGCGATGGTCTCCAGGAAGCGGCGGTCCAGCTTGTCCAGCCCGTCCTCGTCGACGCCCTCCATGGCCAGGGCCTCGCGGGTGATGGGCAGGGTCACCCGGCCGTCGCCGCGGACCTGGGCGTAGTCGCGAACCCGCTTCAGCAGCCGGTTGGCGATCCGGGGCGTGCCCCGGGACCGCCGCGCCACCTCCAGGGCGGCGTCGTCGTCGATGGCCACTTTAAGGATGGCGGCCGACCGCTGGATGATGCGCACCAGTTCACCCGTTTCGTAAAAGTCCAGGTGGAAGAACAGCCCGAAGCGCTCCCGCAGGGGCGACGACAGGCTGCCGGCCCGGGTGGTGGCCCCCACCAGCGTGAAGCGGCGCAGCGTGACCTTGATGGTCTTGGCGAAGGCGCCCTTGTCGACCACGAAGTCCACCTCGAAGTCCTCCATGGCCGGGTAGAGGAACTCCTCGACCACCTTGCCCAGGCGGTGGATCTCGTCGATGAACAGCACGTCGCCGTCGTTGAGGTTGGTGAGGATGCCCATCAGGTCGCCGGTGCGCTCAATGGCCGGCCCCGAGGTGGCCACGATGCCCGCGCCCATCTCCCGGGCGATGATGTGGGCCAGCGTGGTCTTGCCCAGCCCCGGCGGGCCGTAGAGCAGCACGTGGTCCAGGGCCTCGCCGCGGCGCCGGGCCGCCTCCAGGGCGATGGACAGTTTCTCCACCACTTCCCGCTGGCCCACATACTCCCGCAGCGACTGGGGCCGCAGGCTGGCCTCGAAGGCCGCTTCCGCCGGCTGGGCCTCGGGCCCCACCAGCCTGATCCGGTCCGCCATCACGCCTCACCCCCGCGCCGGGCCGCCCGCTCGGCACCGGCCCGGGCGAAGATTTCGCGGATCAACTGCCCGGCATCGCGCAGGTCGGGCCGCCGGGCCCGGGTCTCGGCCAGCATGCGCTGGGCTTCCCGCTGACCGTATCCCAACTGCAGCAGCACCGTCAGGACCTCTTCGTCCACCTCGTCGGCGGCCGCGGCGGCCGCGGTGCCGGCACCGCCGGCGGCCGGCCCGCCCTCGTCGGCATAAGGGGCCGCTTTGCCCCGCAGGCGGGCGATGACCTCCTGGGAGCGGCGCCGGCCCAGGCCGGGCAGGCGCGCCAGGAAGGCGGCGTCGCCCTCTTCGATGGCCCGGGCGATGCGCCCCACGGGTTCCGTCAGCAGCCGCAGGGCCGCCCTGGGCCCCAGGCCGTCCACCGTGGTCAGCAACTGGAAGAAACCCCGCTCGGCAGGCGTTTCGAACCCCAGGAGCACCGGCTGCATGGCGCCGACGCCGATGCCCTGGATATAGTACAGCGTGTGCAGAACCACCGGCCGGCCGATGCGCTCGGCCAGGCGACGGCTGGTAGGTTCGGGCACCAGGACCTGGTAGGTCAGGCCGCCGACGGCCACCAGCACCTCACCGGCGCCCGCTTCCTGCAGCACGCCCTCGATGCGGGCGATCATCCGGCCACCTCCCCGGCCTCAGACGCCAGGTGGTGGCACAGCGCCAGGGCCAGGGCGTCGGCCACGTGGTCGGGTTCCGGCAGGCTGCGCAGCACCAGCAGTTGTTGGACCATCCGCTGCACCTGGCGCTTGCCGGCGCGGCCGTTGCCGGTAAGGGCCCGCTTGACCCGAGCAGGCGGGTAGTGGTAGACCGGCATCCCCTGCTGCGCCGCCGCCAGCAGGACCACGCCCCGGGCGTGGGCCATGAGCAGGGCGGTGCGGGGGTGGCGGTACGCGGTGTAAAGTTCCTCGACGGCCACAGCCTCGGCCGGGTAGGCCTGGAACAGCCCCGCCAGGCCCCGGTGCAGGACGGCCAGGCGCTGGGCCAGCGGCCGCCCGGGCTCCGTCTTCAGCAGGCCGGCTTCCACCACCCGGGGTCCCGACGGGCCGCCCGTTTCCAGGACGGCGTAGCCGGTGTCCGCCAGGCCTGGGTCGATCCCCACCACCATCGACGCCACGGCGCATCCTCCCCCGCCACGGCACAGGCTCCCCCTGCGAATCCTTGTTCTCGGGTTCGTTGGGTGGTCCCTGGCAGCCGTGGTAGAATACCCGGGGAGCCGGCAGGGAGGCGAAGGCATGAGCGACGTGCGGATCGTGGTGCAGCCCACGCCCAACCCCAACAGCGTCAAGGTCACGCTGGACCGGACGGTCAGCGAGGGCGGCAGCAAGACCTACCAGAGCGCCGAAGACGCCCGGGAGTCGCCGCTGGCCTCGGCCATCTTCGCCGTCCCGGGCGTCACCATGGTCTTCCTGCTCAACAACTTCATCACCGTGGGCAAGGACCCGTCCGCCAGCTGGCACGACATCCTGCCCCAGGTGGAAGAAGCCATCCGAAGGCACTACGCCGGCGCTTAGGCGCCTCCGGCCTCGGGCTTCTCGCCGCCTTCGCCGCCCTCGCCGGCGGCGGGGGAGGCTTCCTCCGGCTGGGCGTACGCGGGCAGGCAGTGAGGGCAGGCCTTGTAGCCCAGCGACAGGGCGAACTCCAGCTTGTCGGGCACGAAGCGCTCCCCGTTGCGGGCGGCGATGATGTCCAGGGCGCCGCACTCGGGCTTCTCGTTCAGCAGGTCGTGGACGACCTTGGCCTTTCCGTCGCCGAGATAGCGCTGGGCGTTGCGGGTGGGCGTGTACAGCGGCAACGCGCATCCCTCCGGTGCGTCATTGTACCATCTCGACGTGCGCCCGGCGACACGGGACGCGCGGCGCCGCGCGGATTCGGCCCCCGGCCCGCTGCCCGGAAGGTATACTTCTGAATTGAGGAGGGGTCCACTGGATGGAAGTGCTCAAGATCACGCCCCGCGGCTACTGCTACGGCGTCGTGGACGCCATTACGCTGGCCAAGCGGGTCGCCATGGACCCCAATGTGCCCCGTCCCATCTACGTGCTGGGCATGATCGTCCACAACCGGCACGTGGTGGCGGAACTGGCCGAACTGGGCATCATCACCCTGGACGGCGCCGACCGGCTCTCGCTGCTGGAGCAGGTGGAGTCGGGGACGGTGATCTTCACGGCCCACGGGGTGTCGCCCCAGGTCAAGGAGCGGGCGCAGGAAAAGGGCCTCGTCTGCTTCGACGCCACCTGCCCCGACGTCACCCGCACCCACAACCTGATCCGCGAGAAGGTGGCCGCCGGCTACCAGATCATCTACATCGGCAAGAAAGGCCATCCCGAGCCCGAGGGCGCCATCGGCCACGCGCCCGACCGCGTGCATCTGGTGGAGACCGTCGAGGACCTGGACGCCCTCGACCTCAGCGGCCCCGTCGCCGTCGCCACCCAGACCACGCTGAGCCAGTGGGACACCCAGGCCCTGATCGAGAAGGTGCTGGAGCGCTACCCCCACGCCGAGGTCTACAACGAGATCTGCCTGGCCACCCAGCAGCGTCAGGAGGCGGCCGCCACCCAGGCCCGCGAGGCCGACGTGGTGATCGTGGTGGGCGACGAGCGCTCCAACAATTCCAACCGGCTGGTCCAGGTGGTGCGCGAGGTGGCCGGGCGCCCGGCCTACCTGGTGGGATCGGTGCACGACATCGACCTCCGCTGGCTCAGGGGAGCGCGGAAGGTGGCCGTGACCGCCGGGTCCTCGACGCCCAGCCACCTGACCCGCGAGGTCATCAAGTTCCTGGAGGCCCTGGAGCCCGTTGACGCGGCGGCTGCCACCGACTGAACCCGCCCTCTCCCGCCGGACCACCCCCCGAAACCGGTCGCGCGCAGCGCATGAATGATGCGAGCGGAGTGGCGTGACTTGGACGAAACCCACGTCATACGCCTGCTCAAGGCGGCTACCGGCGGCGACGACGGCAGCCGTGAGGAGCTGTTGCGCCACTACCGGCCCCTGGCGGTGCGCGTGGCCCGGCAGGTCTGCCGGCGTTTCGTGGACGAGCATGACGACGAATACAGCGTGGCGCTGCTGGCGCTGAACGAAGCCATCGACGGGTACGAAGCGTCCCACGGCGCCCGCTTCGAAGGATACGCCCGGATGGTGATCCGCCGCCGCCTCATCGATCATATGCGGCGGGAGCAGCGGCACCGGCACCTGTCCATTGAACCCGAGGCGGCGCCCATCCCGGACGTGGAGGCCAACCCGGCCGAATTCGAGGCGGCCTGGGTCCGCTACGAGGCAGCGGAGCGTGCCCGCGACCTGGCCGAGGAGGTGGCCCGCTTCCGGGCCCAACTGCGGGAGTTCGGCATGGACCTGGCCGACCTGGCCCAGGCGACGCCGCGGCACCAGGACACCCGGGAAGCCGTCCAGGAAGTGGCCCGGGTCCTGGCCCGCGACGAGGTGCTCTTCCGCCAGATGCTGCGGACCCGCCGGCTGCCGATCCAGGAATTGATGATGCGCACCGGTGCCAGCCGCAAGGTTCTGGAAACCTGGCGCCGGTACATCGTCGCCCTGGCCCTGATCCTGGGGGGCGACTACGAAGGCATGAGGGGGCATCTGGGCGCGTGAACCGAGGCACACCCGCGGCGCGGCCGACCACCGGACTGGTGCTGGAGGTGACGGCCGACAAGGTCATGGTGCTGACCCGGGAAGGCATCTTCCTGGAGGTGCCTCGCCGGGACATCGCCGGTGACGTCGTCGCCGGCGCCACCGTCGCCGTGGAACTGGGACCCGAGTGGTTCGCCGCCGGCGGCGGCCAGGCCCCCGAGGCCGAGGCCGCGCCGCCGGCCCGGGAAACGGCCCGGGAGGCAGCCGGGGATGCGGCCGGGGATGCGGCCGGGGCCGCAGGCGCCGGCCGGGCCGAGCCTGCGGTGGCGGCGGTGCCGCGGCGCCGCCTGCTGGCTTCGTTCCGGCAGTCGTGGCGGGACGACGGCGTGCGCCGGCGGCTGGCCGTACAGGCCCTGGGGGCCGCCGCGGCGGCGGCCCTGCTGTTCACCGCCGGCCTCAGCCTCTACCGGCAGGCCGCGGCCGTCTACCAGGTGGCCGTGGAGATCAATCCCTCCGTCATTCTTGAAGTCAACGCCTACGACCGCGTGGTGCGCTCGCGGGCCGGCAACGCCGACGGCGAGGCGGTGCTGCGGGCCGTGGACCTCAAGGGCATGACGGTACCCCAGGCGGTTCGCGCCCTGGTGGCGACCCTGAAGGACCTGGGCTACCTCCCCGCCGTTATGCCGGAACAGGCGCCGGCGGCTGAGCAGGCGGCCAGCCCCGGCGGGCCCGGCGGGTCCGGTCCCGTGAGCGACCCGGCCGCCCCGCCCCTGGGCGATGCCTTCGCCACAGGCTCCGCCCTTGGAAGTACCGGCGAGATCGGGAGCGCCGGGATTGGGTCCGGGGCGGGTGTGCCGGACCCAATCCTGGCCATCAGCATCATCGCCCGGTCCGGGCCGCGGGCGGCAGCCCGCGACGACGCGGTGATCCAGGCCGTGGAGACCAGCCTGCTGGACGCCGCCGCCGAGACCGGCACCAGCTTCGACGCGGTGGTCCAGGTGGTTTCGGCCGACGAGGTCAAGCGCGCACGCCAGAAGACGGGCAACGGCGGTTCCCTGGCCCGGGCGGTGCTGGCCGAGAAGGCGCGCTCCCGGGGTGTGGAGCTGTCCGACGAGGAGATCACGGCGGCCTCGGTGCCGGAACTGGCCAGGATCGTGGGCCAGGGTCAGGACCAGGCGGGCGAAACCGGCGACCAGGGCCAGAGCCGGGACCGGTACCAGGTCCGCGTCTTCCGGGTCCAGCCCCGGGCCGCCTCTGACGACGGCGACGGCGGCCACGATGACCGGCGCGGCGCGGGCGCCCTCCGGAACAGCCGCGGCCGCACCGGCAGCGACGATGACGACGACCGCCGGGGCCCCAATGCCGGGTGGGCCGGCCGCGGTACCGCAGCCGGGCAGTCCACCGGCGGCGATGACGACGACGACCGCCGCCAGCGCGGCCGGGGCATCGGCGGCCGCCTCGACCGGGATCGGGACGATGACGGCGACCGCGCCCGGTCCACCGGCCCGGGCCGCCGGGACGAGCGGGCGCGGGACGACGACCGCTCCGGCGACCGGCGCGGGTCGCGGAATCAGGGCGACGATGACCGGCGCTCCGACCGCGGCGGCCCTCGCGGGCGCGGCGGCGGCGATGACGACCGGCCCGGCCGCGGCCGTTCCGGCGGCGACGACCGCTGGTGGTGGGACGACAGCCGCTGGTGGGATGATGACGGCCGGCGGCGGGCCGACGACCGCGGCCGGGACCGGGACCGGGACAGTTTCAACCGCTTCATGCAGCGACTGCCGCTGTTCAACGGTTTCCGGAGCCGGTAGGCGGGCCCGCGACGGGACCGGCAGGTATGGGCCGGCCCCGCGGCGAATTCTGCTTCCAACATGTGGGGTCGCGTGCTCGCCGGCGCGCTGGGCGCCGCACTGGTGCTGCTTCTTCTGGTCCTGACGCAGGTTTACCCGGAGACCCCGGCCCACCCCGCGGTCCTCATCTTCCTTGCCGCCACCGGGGGTGCGGCCGCGGTCTACGGCCTGCTTCCCCTGCTGCAGAGTCTCCGCCAGGCTCCGGCGCCGTCGCCCCGGGCCGAGCGCCACCGCCTGGAGGCCCTCTACTACACGGCGGTGCGCCTGGCATCCAACCTGGACCTGGACGCGGTCCTGGACACCCTGGCCGAGGCGCTGCGCCAGGTGTTCACCTACGAAAACAGCGCCATTCTGCTTTACGAGGAAGACAGCCACGAACTGGTGCTGGTCCGCGCCCATAACTACGACCGGCCTCTGGGCTACAGATTTTCCGCCGACCTGGGGGTGAGCGGCCGGTGCCTGCGGTCCGGGCGCGCTGAGATCATCGACGATGTCCGCACCGACCCCGACTACATCGCCGGGGTCGCTTCATGCCGGTCGGAGATCTGCGTGCCGGTGCTGCGGGGCGGGCGGGCCCTGGGCGTCATCAACATCGAGAGCACCGAGCCCGCCGCCTTCAACACCGAGGACCTGTACGTTCTTACCAGCCTGGCCGAGATCGCCGCCCTGGCCATCGACAATGCCCGGCTGCACGGTGAGACGGTCAAACTGGCCCGCACCGACGAGAACACCGGCCTGTACAACTACCGCTTCGCCCTTGAATGCCTGCGGGAGCAGCTGGCCATCAGCCGACGGGCCGGCAAGCCGCTGACCCTGATGATGGTGGACCTGGACCGCTTCAAGAGCATCAACGACCGCTTCGGCCACATCACCGGCGACGCGGTGCTGCGCCAGTTCGCCCGGGTCCTGGAGTCCGGCGTCCGCCAGGGCGATTACGTGTGCCGCTACGGCGGTGAGGAGTTCTGCATCATCCTGCCCGGCGCCGACAGCCGGCACGCCTCGGAGATCGCCAACCGGCTCCTGACGGCCGTCCGCACCCACCCCTTCGTGGACGTGCACGGTCAGCCCCTGGGCGTTCCCGTGACGGCCAGCATCGGCCTCGCCACTTACCCCGAACACGGCCAAACGGAAGCCGAACTGCGGCGGGCCGCCGACCAGGCCCTCTACCGGGCCAAGAAAGAGGGGCGCGACCGCCTCAGAACCTGCCAGGCGGTGGGCAGCTAGACGGGCTTCATCCTACCAGGCCCAGGCCCTCGATGATCTCGCGGGTGGTGGGGAACGGCGAGTCCACCCGCTCCCGCAGGGCGTCCAGGATCGGCTGGAAGTAGGTGTTTCCCAGGCGCACCTCCATCAGCGCTTCCAGGCAGCCGGCCAGGCGGCTGGCGTCCTGGACCAGGCGCTCGGCCTGCCCGGGCAGCGGCCGCAGGTACGGCGCGAAGGCCGGCTGCAGTTCAGGGGGCAGCATGTCCAACAGTTCCCGGGAGGCCCGGGAGCGCGCCTGCTCCACCCCCCGCAGCATGTCCGGGCTGGCGGTCTTGGTGACGTAGAGGATGTCGCCGGTGATGGCCTTGGGCGCCTCCAGCAGCAGGGCCCGCCGCACGATGTCGTCCACGGGCAGGCTGGTCTGCGCCCGGGCGTTCTCGGCCTCGGCCAACACCCAGGCGATCAGCGCCACCAGGTGGCTGTGGGCCGCCACCGACTGGGGCGCCAGGGTGGGCAGGTTGTTCCACCGCTTGACGTAGTAGAGGACGAACAGCGAGCGCAGGAACTTGGCCAGGCTGGGCCGCTGCTCCAGCGCGTCGGCGTAGACCTCCAGTTCCCACATCAACTCGTGGACTTCCTGAAGGTCGGAAGCCCGCAGGAAACCGCGGATGCGGTCCAGGTTGCCGCGGTGGAAGCCGTTGCCCATCTGAACTTCCAGCCATGCCTTGAGCGACGCCGCGAAGAGGTCGGCGGTCTTCACCAGGCGGCCTTCGGGGGAGTCGTCCATGGGGTCCAGGATGTAGCGCTCCAGGCGGGGGCGCAGGTCTCCGGGCAGCATGGCCGCCAGTTCCTGCCCGGCCTGGTATTCCAGCTGTTCCACGGCCCGCTTCAAGGCCCGGGCGCTGCGCTTGGTGGGGGCCAAAATGTCGCCGGTGATGACTTCGTGCAGGTCGTGGGCCACGGCCCGCTTGATGACGTCGGCGGTGTCGACGGGACGGCCGCGGCCCGCCGCAGCCGCAGCCAGTCCCCAGCCGATCACCGCCACCAGGTAGGAATGGGCGGCCACGGTTTCGGCCAGGAGGTTGGGCTTGTTGTTCCAGCGCTGGATGACGTTCATCTGGTGGGCCGTGGTGAGAAACCGGTGCAGGCCCGCCAAGGCAGCCCCTCCTCGACCCGGGGTGCCTCAATTATAGCCTTCAGCGGTAGGTGTCGAGGAAGAGCCCCAGCACCTGGCGGATGCGGCCCACCGCATCCAGCAGTTCCTCCGGCGGCACCGTCTTCAGGACCTCGCCGGTGCGGGGATCCTTATAGACGGCCATCCAGCGGCCGCTGGTCTCGTGATAAGCCAGGGACAGCATCGGCACCGTGGGGTCGGACTCCTGCTCCGGAGCCCCCGGCAGCTGCTCCGGCCGGGCCCCCCGGCCCGGCACGGCGGCCTCCTCCCGGCCCGGCCGCGGCGCCTGCTCGGCTCCGGTCCGGTGCTGGAGCGCGAAGGCCATCCCGTCGCTGCCCCCTGCTCCTGCCGCTGCTCGAAGCGGTTCAGCCACCGATGGTACCTCCCTCGCGGCCGCCGGCACCCGGCTCCCGGAGCCGGCGGCCTGGGCCAGGAGTGCTACCGGGCCACTTCCCGCCACCCCGAGGCCAGCGTCTCCAGCATTTCGGCCAGCATCGGCAGCCGCTCCGCCGACTTCTTGACGTTGGCCTCGATCAGGCCGGCGATGATGAAGTCGTACAGTTGCCGCAGGTTCTCGGCGATCTCACCGGCATCCGGGTTCAGGGCGCCCCGCAGTTCGTAGACGATATCCTGGGCGCGCACCAGGTGCTCGTGGGCTGCCTGAACATCCCGCCGCTCGATGGCGCGCTCGGCCGCCATGACCCGGCGTCGCCCCTCGTCCAGCAGGATGATGATCAACCCGACGCCGGATGCCCCGTACACCTGCTGCTGCTTATACTGCAGCGCTACGTTCACGGTCGCTCAGCCCTCCAGGACTGCCCCTCGTTCAGGTCCGAGGTCACGGCCGCTCACCGGCCGGCGGGGCGCTGGCTCAAGCCCGACAGGCTCTGGACCTGCATGGCCAGCCAGTTGCCCTGCGCCTGCAGTTGGGCCATCAGCGCCTCCAGGGCCTGGTACTGCCGCATCAGCGTCGAGCGCCGCAGCTCCAGGCGGGCCTCCAGCCGCTGGATGGACTCGTCCATGGCCTTGATCCGGGCGTCCAGGCCGTCGGTGCGGGCCTTGATGATCCCGTTGCCCTCCACGTACGCGTTCAGGTGACCCTCCAGCGCCGCGGCCGCCGCCGCCAGCAGGTCGTCCACCCGCCCGGGGTCTTCCTCCACGGCTTTCCAGAAGGTCTCGGCGTCGAAGGTCAGGGACGGGCTGGTGCCCTCGGTGCGGACGCCGATGGACGCCAGGCTGACCGGCTGCCCGTTGACGGTGAAGGTGCCGCCGACCCGGGACCGGAGCGAAGACAGCAGGGTGACGGCCGCCGTGTCGCCCTGCAGAAGACCTTCCCGGGCGGTCCGGGCGCTGAGGAACTGGACCAGCTTGTTGTAGGCGGTGATGAAGGCGTTGATCCGGTCCTCGACAGCCTCCTGGTCGCGCTGGATGGTCAGGGTCACCGTCTTGCCCGGGTCGGCCTGGTGCAGCTCGATGGCCAGCCCCGGCACGGCCGTCACCTGGTTGGACGACGAGGTCACCACCAGTCCGTTGATGGTGAGCCGGGCGTCGGCTCCCTGGCGCAGTTCGTTGGCGAACCCGCCGCCCACCGCCAGGATCCCCAGGTCCTCCAGCAGCGCCGTGTCGCCGGCCACCTGGATCGCCTGGGCGCCGGTGGCGCTGCGGGTGAGCACCAGGCGGTTGTCGATGACGGTGGCCCTGACCCCGACGAAGCTGGTATCGGTGGCCCTGGCCGCCTCGAAGGCGTCGTTAATCTTCCGGGCCAGGTCGGCCACGGTGTCGCCGGCTTCCACCTGGATGTCGACCCACGTCGCGCCGCCGTCACCGCTGAGGCGGAAGGTGTCCGTCAGCCCCACGGCGCCGGAAAACTGACCGGATGCCACCGCGTGGGCCTGGGCCAGGCGCTCGACGGTCACCTCGTAAGTCCCGGGCAGCACGGAACCCCGCACCGTGGCCGTCACGGCCTGGGCGTCGCTGGACCCCACGGCATGCTGCCCCAGCAAGTCCCTGTCCTTCAAGGACCGGACAGCGTCCCGCACCGCGGTGACCAAGTTCCGGACCTCGCTCCAGGCCGCCTTCAGGCTCTCGGCCTGGGCCTGGCGGGACCGGATCTGGACCACCGGCCGCCGATCAGCCTCGATCAGCGCGTCGACCAGCTGTTCCCAGTCGATCCCCGAAAGCAGTCCCGAAATCAGCACGGTCCAGCCCCTTCCCCGCTTAAGGCTGGTTTCGCCCGCCGGCGGACGTGCGGCTGGTCCCCGCCGTGGCGGTGGCCGCCGAGGCCCCGGCGGCTGCCGCCACCTGGCGGCCGTAAGCCGTCACCGCCGGCTGCCCCCGGCGGACCTGGCTCAGGCGCTGGCCCACTTCTTCGTGGAGCAGCGCCACGCCGGTCAGCAGGCGCTGGTGCTCCTGAACCAGTTCCTCCAGCAGGGACCGCACCGAGGGGTCCCCGCCCGCCGCAGCCGCCTCTGGGCCGAGATCGCTGCGGATCTCGTCGAACCGGTCGGCCTGGCGCCGCACCTCGGCCAGGTCGCCGCGGGCCAGTGCCGCCTGCTGGACCCGCACGCACTCCAGCAGGGCCTCCAGCCGGCCAGTCACCGTATCGAGGGATGTGGCCGTCGTCCTGCGCTCTCCCGACACCGGCCCACCTGCTTCCCTGCCGTAGTACCGCGGCTTCCTGTCCCGGTTCTCTTCCCTAACCCTTTATCGGGCCGCCGGGGCTCCCCGTTGATGAC